>CAYPKG010000001.1:0-118230 GCA_964411275.1 uncultured Oscillospiraceae bacterium
GATCTCGGGGTGGCCGCATACCTTTTGTGCGTGTATGGGCTGTTTGCCGCGTATCTCGTGTTGTATCGGCCCAGGGTATTTCAAAACAATAAAAGCATGCTCATCATGGGCATCGAGGTTTCCCTTGTGATGTTGATGGCGCTGTTGGTCAACTCCTTTAACGCCCGGATAACGCCGGGGCTGTATGCGGTGATGATCGTTGCCATCCTTTTGGACGGAACCACCGCCATGGCGGTGAACGTGGTGCTGTCGCTGTGCATTGGCCTTCTCTCCGGCGGCCGGGGCAGCAATACCCTTGGCTTTAGCTCGCTTACCATGATGGCATCCATGCTCGCCTCCGGACAGATGGCCATTTACGCCCTGAAGCTGAACCAGAAGCGAAGCGCCATCATCGGCGCGGGCGCGGTGGCTGGGGTGGCGGGAGCGCTGGTGATCGCCGCCACGTATGTGATGACCGATAGGGGTGCAAGCGCTGTGCTGGTGGACGCGGCATGGTCCTTCGGCAGCAGCGTAATCTCGGCTATTTTGGTGGTGGGCACCCTAAGCTTGTGGGAAAACCTCTTTGATGTGGCAACGAGCGCGCGCCTTAGCGAGCTATCGAATACCAACCATCCGCTGTTACGGCAGCTGATGACAGAGGCGCCCGGCACCTATCATCATTCAATGATGACGGCGTCCCTTGCGGAAAGCGCCGCGCAGGCCATCGACGCTGACCCCCTTCTGGCCCGGGTAGGCGCGTATTACCACGACGTGGGGAAACTGCGCAGGCCCATGTATTTTTCGGAAAATCAAAAGCCTACGGAGAACATTCACGACACGCTGCCTGCCGCGGAAAGCGCCGGGGTTATCATTGCCCACCAGAAGGACAGCGTCACGCTGCTCAATAAGCATAAGCTCCCCTCCGCCGTGGCGCAGATCGCGTTCGAGCACCATGGCAATACATTGGTGGCCTATTTTTATCACAAGGCACTGCAGGAGGCAGGGGGCAAGCGGGAGCTCAATCAAAAAACATTCCGGTATCCCGGGGCGCGCCCAGGCAGCGCCGAAAGCGCCATCGTCATGCTGGCGGATAGCTGCGAGGCGGCGGTGCGCTCCCTGCAGGAGCCCAATCGGGAAGCGGTGGAGGAAATGGTGCACAAGGTCATCAAGGGTAAGCTGGACGACGGGCAGCTCGCTTTAAGCCCGCTGACATTTGCGGATATCTCCCAGATCGAAATGAGCTTTTTGCGCACATTCAACGGAATGATGCATGGGCGGGTGGAGTATCCGGGGCAGGCAAAGAAAAAGCGGGGTTAGCGCAATGATTGAGCTCATTGACGACACCGGAAGACTGGCCAAGGCCCTGCAGGCGGCCATGACGGACGCCGCGAATTCCGCGCTGATGGCTGAGGACACAGCGGGGGACATCTCCATCTGCATTTGCGGGCCGGAGGAAATCAAACGGCTGAACCGGGAATACCGGGGTATGGACATGGTGACGGACGTGCTGAGCTTTCCCGCCTTGGAGGGCGCGGATATCGTGGCGCCGCCGGGATACCTTGGGGACATCATGGTGTGCCTTGACCGGGCGGAGGAGCAGGCCCGGGAATATGGCCACAGCCTCACGAGAGAGCTTTGCTTTCTTGCGGTGCATGGCGTGTTGCATTTGTTGGGGTATGACCACATGGAGCAGGCGGACGAGAGGGAGATGCTCGCCCGGCAAAAAAACATTATGGAAGGGACCGGGATAGTAAGATGATGCGAACCATCCACGATTTGGAGATTAAAAATATGCTGCGCATGGCGTTCGAGGCCATGGACAGGGCCTATGCCCCCTATTCCAATTTCCAGGTAGGGGCCTGCCTAAAGGGCGCGTCTGGCGCGTATTATCTCGGATGCAATATCGAAAACGTGGCGTATACGCCCACCAACTGCGCGGAGCGCACGGCGCTGTTTAAGGCCGTGTACGAGGGAGAGCGGGCATTTGACGCCCTGGCCGTCATTTCCACAAGCGACCGGTGCACCCCGCCCTGCGGCGTGTGCAGGCAGGCGCTGGTGGAGTTTTGCGACCCGGACATGCCGGTCATCTGCGCCAACCGCAGCGGCCGGTATCAGGTGTATTCCATGGCAGAACTGATGCCCCTGGCGTTTACGCCGTCGGATTTATTGAAGGATAAGAAATGAGCTACAAAAGCGGATTTATTTCCATAATCGGCTGCCCAAACGTGGGCAAATCCACATTGCTCAACCGGCTTGTGGGACAAAAGATCGCCATCGTGTCCAGCCGCCCCCAGACCACAAGGAACAAGATCACCGGTGTGCTGACACAAGAGGACTATCAGATGGTGTTTCTTGACACCCCCGGGGTGGCCGCGCCGAAAAACCGCCTGGGGGAGTATATGCTAAGCGTGGCGTATGAGGCCTTAAACGAGGTGGAGGCGGTCATGCTGCTCATCGATCCGGTTAACGGCCTTCGGGAGCGGGATCAAGCGCTGGTTGCCCGGGTGAAGCAGGCGAAAGCGCCCAAGATCGCTGTCATCAACAAGTCCGACATCGCGAGCATGGATCAGATGTTAAAAGCCCGGGCTTTCATAGAAGAGGCGGGGGGCTTTGACCATACGCTCAGCGTCAGCGCCATGACAGGGGACGGCGTTGAGAAGCTTTTGAGCGTTCTAAGGGATTACCTGGTGGACGGGCCTCAGTATTTTCCGGATGACATGGTCACTGACCAGCCCGAACGGGTGGTGTGTGCGGAGCTGATACGGGAAAAGACCCTGCAGCTCTTGCGCGACGAGGTGCCCCATGGCATCGGCGTGTATATAGACAAGATGGAAACCAGGCCGGAAGGCGGGCTGATGGACGTGTGGGCCACCATCTATTGCGAGCGTGACGGGCACAAGGGCATGATCATCGGCAAGCAGGGCAGCATGCTAAAGAAAATCGGCCAGGGGGCGCGGCGGGACATGGAATGGATGCTGGGTTGCCGGGTGAACTTGCAGCTTTGGGTCAAGGTGCGGCAGGACTGGCGCAATTCAGCCGGGGCTATCAAGGAGCTTGGCTACGAGTGACATTTTTTTCTTATTCTGGTGGGAAAATATTTGCCCCATAAACAGCGAATATCGGATGGATGGAGTCAACGGGGGAAAGATAAGCCTAGCCTAATCATATAGGCGATCCCACAAAAGGAGAAAGAGATAACATGGCAAAACGGTTTGACCCCAAAGAGGCGTGGAATGAATTTGCGGGCTCCGGCACAGTGGGCGCATATCTGACCTATCGTGCCGTGGCCGCGCGGCTGCGAAGAGAGCAGGCGGGAGACGGCGATGGAGCATTTGATCGTGACGGGCATCGTGACCCGCACCGTGGACTATAAAGAAAACGATAGGATACTCACCATATTCACAAGAGAGCAGGGCCGGGTGGACGCACGTGCGCGGGGATGCAGGCGGGCGAAAAGTCCGCTGTTGCCCGCTTGCCAGCCATGTGTGTATGGTGAGTTTCAGTTATTTCAAATGGGCGGGGATAAGGTCACCGTGGATCAATGCGACGTGCGGGAAAGCTTTTTCGCCATCCGGGAGGATGTGGAGCGCTTTGCCGCCGCAGCCAGCATGCTGTCTGTCGTACAGTCTGCCATTCAGCCCGGCGACCCCAACGAAAAGCTGTTTTCCCTGCTATACCATGGGCTGACGTTCTTATGCTATGGCCAAAGCCATCCTGTGGACATGGCAATCTGTGTGCTGGTGCGGGCTCTTGACTGCATTGGCTTTTGTCCCGCCATCACCCATTGCGGCGTGTGCGGGCGGGATCTTCGGGCCATGGATGGGCTGCGGTTTTCTCCGGCGTCCGGCGGCGCAGTGTGCGAAAGCTGCGCTGCTGTGGGCGGCAGAAGCATAAAGCCCCTGGCTCTGGAAGCGCTTCGGCGGATGCTGTTATTGGAGGATGGCGAGATGGACAGGGTGAAGCTTCCGCCTCAACTTCGCCTGGAGCTTATTCGGCATTTGGAGGAATACTGCGCCTATATCCTGGAGCGGGAGCAGAAATCCATGAAAATGCTTCGGGAGTTTGCCAGGAAGGAACTTCAGGCGTAGTCTACGAAGCGTAGATTGCGCTTCAACGCCCCTCACGATACAATGTCCTGGAGGTGAGGAGCATGAACATGGATAGAAGAAAAGAACTTCTGGAGGAATATAAAAACAGGAAGCGCGATATGGGCGTCATTTCCATCAAATGCGTGGAGACTGGAGAGCAGTTCCTGGACGCGGTGACGGATGTGGGTGTGGCGTTTAACAGCAACCGGGCAAAGCTTAGGTTTAACGGGCATCCCAACAAGCGGATGCAGGCGCTCTGGAACCAGCATGGCGAGGACGGGTTTGAAATGACGGTGCTAAAAGAGTACAAGCCCAAGGACCCCCTAGCGGATCACAAGGCGGAGGTTTCAAAGCTCCGGGAAGAATGCCTGAAAGAACTGGAGAACGCCTCAAAGGTCTGGCGGTAAAGGGCAGGAAAATGCGGTTTTGAGTGGCCGCATTCTTTTTTTGGTGCAATTAAGGCTGGAATGCCGTTTCCCGGTACTCCAGCCTTAATAAAATTCTGGTGCGCTCCGCCTGTAGGCCGCATTTCCTCTGTTTTAAGCAAAGGCTTGTTGCAAATCGGCGATAATGTCGTCAATATGCTCCGTTCCGATGGAAAGGCGCACGGTATTCGGCTTTATGCCCTGCTCAAGCAGCTCGCTTCCTGAAAGTTGGGAGTGGGTGGTGCTTGCGGGGTGTATGACGAGGGACTTGCTGTCCGCTACATTGGCAAGCAGCGAAAACAGCTTCAGCCGGTCGATGAAAGCCCTGGCTTCCTCCTGTCCGCCTTTTATCTCGAATGTGAAAATGGAACCCGCTCCATTGGGAAAATACTCCTGATACAGGGCATTGTCGGGATGCGTTTTGATGGCGGGATGGTTAACGGCTTCCACCTGCGGATGATCCGACAGATACGCAACTACCTTCAATGCGTTGTATACATGCCTCTCAACCCGAAGGGACAAAGACTCAAGGCCCTGGAGGAACAAGAACGAGTGGAAGGGGCTGATTGTGGCGCCGGTATCCCTCATGAGAGTAGTGCGGATTTTCAAAATATACGCAATGTTTCCCACCGCTTCGGTGAACACAACGCCGTGATAGCTTGGGTTGGGTGCAGACAGCCCTGGGAATTTGTCGTTTGCCGCCCAGTCGAATTTTCCAGAGTCCACGATGACGCCGCCGATGGACGTGCCGTGTCCGCCGATAAATTTCGTGGCCGAATGAACCACCACGTCTGCGCCGTACTCAATAGGCCGCAGCAGATATGGCGTGGCGAATGTGTTATCCACAATCAGAGGAATGCCGTGTTTATGGGCAATATTAGAAACAGCGGCTAAATCAACGATCGTGGAATTGGGATTTCCCAGTGTTTCGATGAATACAGCCCTTGTGTTTTCGTCGATGGCTGCCTCGAAGTTTTCGGGGTCTGCGCCGTCAACAAATGTTGTGGTTATTCCCAGGTCCGGGAGCGTGTGGGCGAATAGGTTATAGGTGCCGCCATAGACGCGCTTGTCGGATACGATGTTGTTTCCGGCAGTTGCTATATTCTATATCGCGTAGGTGACCGCCGCAGCGCCGGATGCCGTGGCGAGGGCTGCAGCGCCTCCCTCGAGCGCCGCGATGCGCTGTTCAAAAACATCCGAGGTGGGGTTCATCAGTCTCGTGTATATGTTTCCGCCCTCGGTCAGCGCGAAGCGCCCCGCAGCCTGGGCGCAGTCCTTGAAAACATAGGAGGAGGTGGCGTAAATCGGCACTGCCCTGGCATCGGTTGCCGGGTCGGGATGCTCCTGTCCCACGTGAAGCTGGAGTGTTTCAAATCTGTAGTTTTTGTCAGCCATTGTAATTACCTCTTTCCGCTTTTATAATTTAGCCTCTATTTATGGTAATTCCGAAAACATCGGAGTGGACAAATACCGTTCCCCCGTATCGGGGAATATGACAACAATACTCTTGCCTGCGTTTTCAGGCCGTTTGGCAGCTTTGAGTGCCGCCCAAGCCGCGGCGCCGGAGGATATGCCCACTAAAACGCCCTCGGTGCGGGCAATCTCTCTGCCCGTTTTAAAAGCCTCCTCATTCTCCACGACGATGATTTCATCGTATACTGAGGTGTGGAGAACCTCCGGTATAAACCCCGCACCGATGCCCTGTATCTTATGGGGGCCGCTTCGCCCCTCCGACAGGACGGGGGAGCCTGCGGGTTCCACCGCTATGATTTTAATATCAGGGTTTTTGCTTTTGAGAAATTCACCCACTCCGGTGATCGTCCCCCCCGTTCCGATGCCCGCAATGAAAACATCCACATTCCCTCCGGTCTGCTCCCAGATTTCCGGCCCGGTGGCCAATCTATGCGCTTCGGGATTGGCAGGGTTTTTGAACTGCCCCGGCACGAAGCTGCCCGGCGTTGCTGCGGCAAGCTCCTCCGCCTTGGCGATTGCGCCCTTCATGCCCAGAGCGCCATCGGTGAGCACAAGCTCCGCGCCATACGCTTTGAGCAGACTGCGGCGCTCAATGCTCATGGTTTCCGGCATGGTCAGGATCAGGCGGTATTGTTTCGATGCGGCGACTGCCGCAAGCCCAATTCCCGTGTTGCCGCTGGTCGGCTCGATGATGACCGAGTCGGGCTTAAGCAAGCCCTTTGCTTCGGCAGCTTCAATCATCGCCTTTGCGATCCTGTCCTTCACGCTTCCGGCGGGATTGAAGTATTCGAGCTTTGCAATTATCCTTGCGGACAGCTCATGAGCATCCGCTGTGTTTTTAAGCTCCAGCATTGGTGTGTTCCCGATCAGGTCTGTTATGCTTTGATGTACAGCCATGATGCACCTCCGTTTTTTCATTTTTACTATTCATATATGTTTAGTAGGCTTTATTATGGAACAACCTCTCTCTTTTGTCAAGAGGTTATTTTATTTATTTTTTTCCTAAAAAATCTCATCATATTACGGCATCCACGCAGCTGCCAAATACCATTTTATTCTTTATCTGTGGGAAAAGGAGAACATCTTACTTGAAAACATAGTAAACATATGTTATTATAATGCATAACGTGATAGCGAGGTGGAGTTTTTGAAAGTATCGACGAAGGGCAGATATGCGTTGCGGATGCTGCTGGATTTAGCAGAGCATAAGGACGATGGCTTTATATCCCTAAAAGAAATTGCCAAGAGGCAGAATATATCCAAGCAATATCTCGAACAGATCGTTTCGTTATTGCATGCATCCAATATGCTGCGGGCAAACCGGGGAAAACAGGGTGGATATATGCTGGCGAAAGAACCTTCTCAATACACGGTAGGACAAATACTGCGTACGACCGAAGGCAATCTCGCCCCCGTCGCCTGTCTTGGCGATGAAATCAACCAATGTGACCGCGCTGAGTCTTGCAAGACATTGCGCATGTGGAAAGGGCTGGATAAAGCCATCGCCGATTATCTCGATGGTATTTCATTGCAAGACTTACTTGACCAACATCAGGAGCAGGGCGCTGATAATTATATGATATAGACGAAAAAACCGCAAGCTATGGAGCCTGCGGTTTTTAATATGATGCCGGGTAATTACATCAATTCACATACGGCGTTGGCGAAGGCGGCGGGGTCGTCGGGCAGGATTCCCTCGATGAGCTGCGCCTGGGTATACAGGATGCCCGCATATCGTGAAAGCTTCTCCTCCTGACCCTCTTCGTGCAGCCTGCACAGGGTTTCGAATACCGGGTGTGCGGGGTTTAACTCCAGCACCCGCCGGGCCTTTACCTTTTCCTCAACCGGCATGGCGTTGAGCACCTTTTCCATCTCGATGGACAGGGGGCCTTCTGCGCTCAAACACACGGGATGGCTCTTTAACCGGGCGGACAGGCGCACCTCTTGCACCGTTTCATCGCCAAGGGCGTTCTTCAAAAAGTTCAGCATGTCCTTGTGGGCGGTGGCCTGCTCCTTGGCGGCTTCCTTCTGCGCATCATCCAACAGATCCAGGTCGCCGCTGGTGACGGACATAAACTCCTTGTCCAGATAATCATGGAGCATCTGCAGGGCGAACTCGTCCACATCGTCCGTCAGAAACAGCACATCGTAATTCTTTTCCTTGAGAAGCTCCAGCTGGGGCAGCTGACTAAGCCGCTGTACATTTTCGCCGCTGGCGTAATAGATGGCCTTTTGACCCTCCTGCATGCTGTCTACATATTCCTGGAGGGAAATGAGCTTTTCCCCGGTCATGGAATGGAACAGCAGAAGGTCTTTGAGGGTATCCTTGTGCTGGCCATAGCCCGCATACACGCCGTACTTCAACTGCAGCCCGAAGGCTTTCCAGAGCTTTTCATAGTTTTCCCGTTGGTTTTTCAGCATGGAGGCCAGTTCGTTTTTGATTTTCTTTTCAATGTTCGCGGCGATGATCTTCAGCTGCCGGTCGTGCTGCAACAGCTCCCGGGAGATGTTGAGGGACAGGTCGGGAGAATCCACCAGTCCTTTGACGAAGCTGAAATAATCCGGCAGCAGGTCGCCGCAGCGGTCCATGATCAGCACACCGTTGGCGTACAGCTGCAAACCCTTTTCAAATTCCTTGCTGTAATAATTATACGGCGTGCGGGCGGGGAAGAACAAAAGTGCGTTGTAGCTCACCGCGCCCTCGGCGCTGGTGTGGATTGTTTTCAAGGGCGCTTCATAATCAAAGAATTTGTCCTGATAGAAGCCGCCATAGTCCTCGTCGGTGAGCTCGGACTTGTTCCGCCTCCAAAGCGGGGTCATGGAGTTGAGGGTCTGTTCCTCCGTATAGCTTTCATATTCGGTTTCGCTGCCTTCCTTGAGACGGCTTTGCTCCATCTCCATGCGGATGGGATACCGGATATAATCGGAGTATTTTTTGATGAGCTGGCTCAAGCGGAACTGTTCTAAAAATTCGCTGTAATGTTCGTCCTCGGTATCGTCCTTGAGAGTCAATATGATATCAGTGCCAAATCCGTCTTTCTCGCAGGGCGCAACCGTAAACCCTTCCGGCCCGTCGCTTTCCCAGGAGAAGGCGGCGTCCGCGCCAAAGACGCGGCTTCGCACAAGAATATGTTTTGCGACCATGAACGCGGAATAAAAGCCCACGCCGAATTGCCCGATCACCGCCGTCTCGTCCGTCAGTTCGTTCTCGGTTTTGAAGCGGAGGGTACCGCTGTCGGCGATGGTGCCAAGGTTTTTTGTCAGCTCCTCCTCGCTCATGCCACAGCCGTTGTCCGAGATGGTCAGCGTCCTCGCTTCCTTGTCGGCACAGATGCGGATTGTAAACTCGTCATGGGACATGCCCGCAGTGCCTTCTTGCAGCTCTCGGTAATACAGCTTGTCGATGGCATCGCTGGCGTTGGAAATCAGCTCCCTAAGGAATATTTCCTTGTGGGTATAGATGGAATTGATCATCAGGTGTAAAATTCGTTTGCTTTCCGTCTGAAATTGTTGCAGAGCCATTGTACCTCACCTTTGCTGTTGTAAAGTATTAGCACTCGGGTCGTTTGAGTGCTAATACTTATTATAGTAGTTTCAGTATGAATTGCAAGGGCGGGCTGGAAAATGATTTCAAACAAAATGGAACGAAAATATGAAAAAACCGGCGTGGGTAACTTCCGCACTGGTCAAAAAAGCCTTCAAAGAACAGCAGGTAGACGGCGCTTAAAATAAGGCCGCTGAAGCCAGCCAGGGGATAAACCGCCTAGCGGCAAGCGCATTTTTTACAGAACATAGAAAAGAATACCGAAAGGGGCGCAGACGTGGTAAAATAATAGAAAGCGGCGATCATGTTGCGAAGCGGAGGCGATAGGCAATGAACAACAATTATTATTACCTGATGACCAATCTTCTCTCAGAGGATGAGCGAAAGGTCATCACCAGTATTGTCAGGCACATCGAGAATAACTCCGGCAAGGTGGGTATCCAACAAATCGCCAATGAGAACTATGTCTCCACCGCCTTTATCATGAAGCTATGCAAGCGGCTGGGCTTTGACGGTTACAGCGAGCTGTTTTACAATCTGGCGCAACACACCGGCGAGACCACGAATGAGCCGAGGCAGGGCTCGTTGGAAAGCCTGATCGATCAATACGATGACACGAAAGCGCAAGCCTTTTGTGATATATTGCAAAAGAACCGCCAGCGTAAAATATATGCCGTAGGCGCGGGGTTTGGGGACCTGGTTGCGGATTATATCGTGCAACGGCTTGCCGTATGCGGGTTTATGGCGTTTAACCGCGTTCACTTTTATGATTACATGCTGTTTAGAGAAAACACGAAGGGGCGCATGGCCTCCAATGTGGAGCCGTCGTTCATCATCGCCATTTCCCAAAGCGGCGAGTCCGAGGCGGTGATTAAAAACGTTGAATTGGCGCGAAAAAAGGGGTTTCAGGTGATTTCGTTTTCGCGGCGCCCCTATTCGACTTTGTGTAATCTTTCGGACCTCTCCTTTATCATCGACGCATCAAAACAGACGCTCATCGGCGGAGTTCCCAATCCGTTTTTTGGAAAAGTCATATTGGCGTTTGAGGAGCTCATGGGGGAATATTTTCGATAACGGATAATTTGCCTATATAAAACGCCCGGCTATTCACCTAGCTTAAGCTGGAACTGGCCGGGTGTTTTCGCGCGTTCTTAAGCAAGGCTGTGACCAAGGACTGTCACAATGAAAATAATTACACGCATTTGGAAAGTTTTTTGGGATTTCACCATGCTATACTGATGGTGCAATGCTGTTGGTATTGGAGTAAGCAATGAAAACACCTGTGCGCACAGTGATATTCGATCTTGACGGAACCATCTATCAAAACACAGCGTTTCACCGCGATTATTTGCGCTATCTGGTGGAAGGCACCGACCGGGCGGACTGGGCGCAGGCGCTTATCGGGTTTGCCGACGATGTGTTTGCGGGGAAAAAGCTTGTGATGAACCGGTTTTACCGCTCAGAGGCGGGAAACCCCCAAACATTGGACGAGCTATTTCTGACCATTGCTGCGGGCATTTGCCCACCCATGACATATGAGCAGGCGCGAGACAGCAGGGGACTGATCTATCTGGGTGATGCTTGGGCAGTGATGGCGCTGATTGGCGCCACGCTGGGGCTAATTGGCAACGGGCGCGGGGACCAGATCTACCGCCGGGTGCGCGCTGGGATGGAGCAAGAAGGAATGCGCGGCAACACCGCGCTCAAGGCGGCGATTGAACGGCTTTCCAAACGGTGTGACGTAATACTGCTGAGCAATTCTTACGAGGATACCGCGAGGGCGTTTTTAGAGCAGCTTGGCTTTGACGGGGTATTTGAGCACATTCGCTATAGCGCGAATAAACCGTTTGACATGATTGCCATACTCAAGGACTTTAACCCGAGGATGTTCGATCAGCCGGAAACCGTATGGAGCATTGGCGATCACGCATACAACGACCTGATGCCTGTTTCGCAAATGGGCGGACGCACGGTATGGATCAACGGGTTTGATCAGAATGTTGCGCACCCAGCGTGCGATGTCGTGCTGATGACACTGGACGATTTGGCAAAATATCTTAACACGATCGCTTGAAAATATGATTATGGAGGAGAGAACAATGAAGAAACGGAACGTACTTGCTGTTCTAATCTGTCTCACCCTGGTTTTGACGGCGGTGACTGCCTGCGCCCCGCCGCAGGAACCGCAGTCGGCCGATAAACCCGGCCTAGACAGCGCCGCGCCGCAGGCCCAGCCCAGCGGTGAACGCATCGAGGTCGTTTACTGGCATACCTACACCGATCATCACGAGGAGGCGCTGAAAAGCATCATCGATGGGTTCAACGCGTCCCAGGAGCAGTATACGGTCATCGCTGAGCAGCAGCCATACAGCGAGTTTGACGGCAAGCTCATGCAGGCGATGCGCAACGGGACAGGACCCGACATCGTGAACATGTTCCCGTCGGACGCCATCAACTACGTCAACGACGGCCTGCTGGTGGATCTGGGGCAGTTCATCAATGATCCCGAGATCGGCATTGCGAACTTCCGTGAGAGCATCCCTGAAGGGCAGTACGCGATGCTGACGCAATGGGGCGACGGCGGCATTTACCTGTTCCCCTGCACGATGGTCGGCGAGGTGCTGTTCTACAATAAGACCATGTTCGATAAGCACGGGATCCCGGTGCCTAAGACCTGGACCGACATGGAGGAAGCCAGCAAGATCATTTATGAGGCGGAGGGCATTCCCGGCTTTGGCACCGACTCCGTGACCGACACATACCAGTGCCTGATCGCGCAGGCGGGCAGCGGATACATCAATGCTGAGACTATGACCATGGATATTGACGAGACGATCGCCAAGGAGAAGCTCAACTGGTTTGCGGACGGCGTGAAGGAAGGGTATTTCCGCCTCGTTGGCGAGGATATGTACTTCTCCAATCCCTTTGGCAGCCAGGCCATTGCCTCCTACATTGGATCGAGTGCGGGCGCCGGGTATGTGGAAGCGGCGGTTGGAGGCGCGTTTGAGGTGGGCTGTGCGCCTATTCCCCAGGAAGGGCCGGTCAAGTACATCTCCCAGTGGGGCAACACCCCGGTTTGCCTGAGCAAGGACCTGGAGCACGCCCGCGGCGCATATGAATTCCTAAAGTACTTTACCTCCACCGAGGTTGTGATTGATTGGGCGATCGCGTTCGGAAGCGTTCCGGTATTTGAGGAAGCGATGCAGAATGAGCGCTTCCAGGAGTTCGCCAAGAGCAGCATCGCGGTGAGCGCGCTCACCGAGGAGGCGGCGTATGTGGGCATGCTGCCCAGCGTGCTGGGAGCCAATAACGTGCGCACTGAAATCGACAAGCTGGTGCAAAACGTTGCGCTGGGGGTTATGGATACGGATACGGCCTATGCTGCGTTCATCGAGGCTAGCCAGGCCGCGCTGGTGAAATAATACTGACCCCTTAAGAAATTTCCATGACACAATGAGGCACGCGCGGGTTGCAGGGAACACCCCGCGTGTCTTCGTGTAAATATTTGACCATGCGCTTCCTTTGGCCTAAACTGGTAATCATATGGAGGAAACAGGAATGCCCAAATTATTGGTGTTTTGCATTGACGCGCTGTGCGCATCGGATATTGCGTACATGAAAACTTTAAAAAACTTTGGCCGCATGCTGGAAAGCGGTGCGCTTATAGAGGAAATCGATCCGGTGTTTCCGGCGCTGACGTATTGCTGCCACACCTCCATTTTGACGGGCACCTATGTGAACCGCCACGGGATCGTTCATAACGAGCGGCTGGAGCGGGGCGGCCGAGTCGGCGCGCCGTGGTACGACCGCAAGTCGCTGGTCAAGGGAAAAACCCTTTTAGACGAGGCACATGATCGGGGATTGACCACCTGCTCTCTGGGCTGGCCGGTATCCGGCGGGGCGGCGTATGACATGAACCTGCCCATGATCGTGCCATACCGCTACGAGGGATATGAGCCGGAGCAATGGCTCACGGGGACGGCCACAGAAAATCTAATGGACCGGTATTTTTTTAAGCATGGCCGCCATTTGAAGGGGCCGGATCGCAACCTAGACCTGTTCGTGATGGCGCTGGCGCTGGATATTTTAGAGGATTTTGAGCAGCCGGATATCATGCTGGTGAAGATGTGCGATCTTGATTTTGTCCGGCACACCTACGGCGTGTACACGGAAGAGGCGAAAAAACAGCTGCGCAAACATGACGAGGAATTGGGGGCGCTCATCGAAAGCATCCGCCGCAAGGGGACGCTTGCTCAAACGAATATTGTCGTGCTGGGAGATCACGGGCAGACGGACATTCGCGATGTGTTGCTGATGAACGTGCTGTTAAAAAAGAACGGATTTATTCAAACCGACGCCACAGGGGCAATGACCTCGTTTGACGCGTTTTGCCATTCCAACGGATTGAGCGCGTTTATTGAGCTTGGCGATCCCAGCGATTCTAAGCTGCGCCGGCGGGTGCTCGAATTCCTCACGGGATTACGGAACGTGCCGGAAATCCAACTGGATGTCGTGATGGACGCTAAAGAGGCCGAGAGAGCATTTGCCGTGGCTGGGCCGTTTGATTTTGTCATACAAAGCGCGCTGCCCATCGCGTTTGGCGAAAACCTTAAATCCGATGAGATTTGGGGCAGCCGCCAGCCGGGGGATTATAAGATCGGCGCGGCGACCCACGGCGGAACGCCAACGCGCAGGGAGACGACCACATTCTTCGCATGCGGCCCGTCCGTTCGGCACACAGTGGTCCCAGGGCACCGGCCCATGGTTGATGAAGCGCCGACGATGGCGAACATGTTGGGCTTCGCCATGGAGGACGTGGACGGGGTTGCGATCAAAGAGATTTTGAGGTGAGCCAATGCAAATTACGACACAACATCTGACCAAGCGCTTTCAGGGCGTGACTGCGGTGGACGATCTATCCATTACCCTCGAAAGCGGGCAATTGATTGCGCTTTTGGGGCCGTCGGGCTGCGGCAAAACCACCATTTTGAATATGCTCTCGGGTATCCTTCCGGTGTCCGGGGGGACGGTGCGCTTTGACGACACGGACGTTACAAGCCTGCCGCCGGAAAAGCGGGGCGTCGGGCTTGTGTTTCAAAACTATGCGCTGTATCCTCATATGACGGTGCTGCAAAACATTTGCTTCCCTATGGAGATCAAGCGCATACCCAAGGAGCAGCGCCTGAGGCGGGCGGCGGAGCTGGCGGAGCTGGTGCATATTGCGCCATTGATGAAGCGCAAGCCTTCCGAGCTTTCGGGCGGGCAGCAGCAGCGCGTTGCCATCGCGCGTGCTCTGGCGAAGGACCCGGACGTGCTGCTGCTTGACGAGCCGCTCTCGAACCTCGATGCGAAGCTGCGGGTTGAAATGCGTGAGGAGATCCGCCGCATTCAGCGCGAGCAGAAGATTACCACCATATTCGTTACCCACGATCAGGAGGAAGCGAGCAGTATTGCGGATCAGATCGTGCTCTTAAACGGCGGTGTGTTACAGCAACAGGATACCGCGCGAAAGCTGTATGAGGAGCCGAAGAATTTTTTCGTCGCGGATTTCTTAGGCGCGCCTGCCATCAACAAGCTCCATGCCCGGGTGCGCGGGGAAGGGATTGTGCTTGACCAAAGCGAGATATATGTTCCTATTCCCGCCGCAGGGGAATTGCAGGACGGGCTTGCGGTCATTCTTGCCGTGCGCGCCGAGAGCGTGGATGCGATGCCGCAAAAACCTCTGTGCGCGGCGTATGTTATGGAGCGGTATTCCATGGGCAAGGATGAACTGACGCTGCTGCGGCTGGGAGAAGGGCAGCAAATTCGCGGATTTATTCCCAGCGAGCTTACGGTGCGCGAGGGCATGGATTTGCCCATCGGGTTGAAAGCCCGGGGCGTGTTCCTGTTTGACGCGAATTCGGGAGAACGATACGCATGAAACGAAAGGCAGTGAAAAACACATATCGTGAGGATCGCGAAAAGCTGACCCCCCGGACGTTCCTTGAGCCGGCGGCGTTTCTGCTTCCGTTTATGATCGGGCTCATTATATTCACAATATACCCGTTCATCAACGTGATCCTCATGTCGTTTCAGGAGGGGTACAGCGTCATGACCGGGGAGTTTTCGGCCATCGGCCTTGGAAACTACCGGCAGATCATCGCTGACCCGAATTTCATGAGCGGGCTTAAAAACACGGGCATGTATGTGCTTTTCGTGGTGCCCATCGCAACGGCGCTGTCCCTTTTGATAGCGTCGCTGCTGAACACGGATATCAAGTTGAAGGGACTGTTTCAAACCTGCTATTTCCTGCCCATGGTAACGTCCATTACGGCGGTCGGGCTTGTATGGAAATGGATGTTTAATTATGATTACGGACTGATCAATTACGGGCTGTCCCTGCTTGGAGCGGACGCCATCAATTGGCTGAACAACCCTGCCTTTAACCTCCCGGCGCTCATTATATATGGCGTATGGAATATGATGCCGTTTACAATCATTTTACTGTTGGCTGGGTATCAGAGCATCGATCCCCAGTACTACACGGCCGCCAGGGCGGATGGGGCGAAGCAGGGACGGATCTTTTTTAGAATTACTGTGCCGCTGCTGGCGCCGACGCTGGGGCTAACAATGATTGTGAACGTGATTTCCGCGTCCAAAGTATTTTCTGAGCTGTTCCCGCTCTTCAACGGCAAGCCCGGCGCGGCATACTCGCTCTATACAGTCGTGTATTACCTCTATGATATGTTTTACAACCGTTGGGCGCTGGGACCCGCGGCGGCAAGCGCCGTGGTATTGTTTGTGATCGTGTTGGTGTTTACGTTTTTGCAATTGGCCATACAGCGCAAATGGAAGAATTATTGAGGGGGTGGCAGAATGAAGACCGCAAAGCGCACGATATTGTACGTTATTCTCGCGGCGGGGGCGCTCATAATGGTGTTGCCGTTTTTCTGGATGATTATTTCATCCCTCAAGACCGCCGCCGAGGTGAACACCACCCCGCCCACATTCTGGCCGCAGGTTCCGGTGTTTGAAAATTACAGCTTCGCGTTTTCCAAAGCGCCCTTTGGCATATACTTTCGAAACACAGTGATCGTGACCATTTGCTGTGTGGGGATTACCATGTTTACCACTATTCTTGCGGCGTTCGCGTTTTCCCGGCTGAAGTTTCCGGGACGCGACTTATTGTTCTCGCTGCTGCTTTCGCTCATGATGGTGCCCTTTGAGATGCTGATTATTACCAATTACACCACAGTGGTTGATATGGGATTGATGGATACCCTGGCGGTGCTGATTGTGCCGTTTACGTCCAGCGTGTTCTACACATATATCCTGCGAAACTTTTTCCTATCCATCCCTGACAGCCTTTATTATTCGGCGCGGGTAGACGGCGCCAGCAATTGGCGCTATCTCTGGCGGATTATGGTGCCGCTGGCAAAGCCGTCGCTGGTTACCATCGGGCTGTTGAACGCCATCACCTGCTGGAACTCGTTTTTGTGGGCCGCCATTTCCACCAACAGCGTAGACGTGCGTACGCTCCCCTTCGGGCTGTACGCGTTCATGACGTCCAGCGGCATTCGCTATGAGCGATTGATGGCGGCGGCCACGATTGTTGTGGCACCCATGATCGTGCTGTTTATTTTCTGCCGCAAAAGCATCGTGACGGGCGTTTCCCGCGGCGGGCTGAAAGGATGAAGGGTATGGGGATTGCCTTTGATTTTCTCTGTCATGCGGATTTTTCTGGGCGGATCAGAGCATCGGCAGGCAACGTTGGGCTGTCGGCGTTCTCGGCTGCGGTGGAGGCGCTGCGTGAGAAAAACCCAGCGGGGACGCTGCTGCTGGACGCGGGCGATGCGTTCAGCGTGAATTTCTGGGGCGGCAGGCCGGTTGTCGGTGCGGTGAACCGCATGGGCACAGATGCCATGACGCTGGGCAATCACGAGTTTGACAGGGGCGAGGATTTTCTGATGGATTGCGTTGCCGCTTGTGAATTCCCCGTGCTGTGCGCGAACATTCACAAAAAAGGCGGCGGGGCGATCCGGGGCGTTCAGCCGTATACCATATTGGAGCGGCAGGGAGTTAAGATTGGTGTTCTGGGACTGACGACAGAGTATACGCCGTACATGGTGGAACGAAGCGCGTTCACGCCGTTCGAGGTGAGCAGCGCCGTCGCGGCGGGGCAGCGCTATATTCCCAAGATGCGCAGCGAGGGCGCTAATATCATCATCGCTCTCACGCATTGCGCGTTCTATATTGGCGAGGACGGGAACATCAGCGGTGAGATGGTGGATGTTCTCTCACAAATTCCGGCGGTGGACGCTTGCATTGGCGGGCACATCCCGGGAGATTACGCGGGCGAGGCCAATGGCGCATGCGTGGTCAAGGCGGGCTTTGGCGGCGCGAGCCTCGCGCACATCCGATTGATATTCGATCCGCTTGCGGGGCGGGTGGTTGAAAAAAGCTGCACGGTAATTAAAACGGAACCTGGGCGGACGGGAAAGCCGGAGGTGGACGCGTATGTGAAAGCGGTCATCGGCCCGTTCGAGGCGTTTTTTCAAGAGCCAATCGCATTTGCGAAGGAGCATTGGCGGCTGCGGCTGGCTACGGAAACGAAGCTGGGGGATTTTCTGGCGGACTGCCTTAGGTTTGGCGGAAAAACCCAGCTTGCGTATATGAACGCCACCAGCGCAGGCGGCGAGATTGCGCCTGGTGTGGTTACCCGGGAGTCCATTATCCAGGTGGCGGGCTTTAACGACCCGATATTTACCGGAACTATGACGGGCTGGCAGTTGTACGCGCTGCTGGAGGCGGTTTATGAGCCGGAACGCTTTGGCAACAACGCGGCGCTTTTATTTTCCGGGTTTCATGCGGTGCTTGACCACACAAGACCGGCGGGACACAAGGTGCTAAGCCTGATGCTACCGGACGGGGAACCCATTGCGCCTGACTGTAAGTACACGGTTGCCACCAGCGCGTACATGGCCTCCGGCGGGAACGACACCGGAAGCGTTGCCGAACAAGTCGATTGGCGGCAAACGGAGCTTCAATTCTATGACGCGGCATTTGCGTACGCGGCGGCGCTGGGTACGCTCACGGTGCGGGATTGGCCCAGGATATCGCAAACGGGAATGCCGGAAAACGATAACTCACCGTTCTAGGTAACCGCTGATTAATTTTGCGACGGATTTGTGGTTTTTTCCCCCCACAAATCCGTACCGCCTTCATTTTATCAGCGGTTACCTGGCGGCAGAAACGAATATGGATTTGAACGCAGGCAAGGAGCCCGTTTATTTTAGCGTCGCGTACATGACCGCCTTGATGGTGTGCATGCGGTTTTCAGCCTCGTCAAACACCACGGACTGCGAGCCTTCGAACACATCGTCCGTGACCTCCATCTCCGGCATGCCGAATTTCTCAAATATGCTTTGCCCGATTGTGGTTTTGGTGTCGTGGAAGGAGGGGAGGCAATGCATAAATATCGCCCCGGGCGCGGCTTTCGCCATGATAGTCGCGTTGACCTGATAGGGCTTTAGCTGCTCCACCCGGCTTTGCCAAACATCGTCCGGTTCGCCCATGGACACCCAGATGTCAGTGTAGATTACGTCTGCGTTTGCGGCGCCCGCGTCCACATCCTCAGTGAGGGCGATGGTGCAACCATTTTCCTTGGCAATGGCCCGGGCGGTATTGACGAGCTCCCGGGCCGGAAACAGCGCCTTGGGTGCGCAGGCGGTGAAGTTCAGCCCCATTTTGGCGCAGCCGATCATAAGGGAATTGCCCATATTGTTTCTGGCATCCCCGAAATAGGTGAAGTTTACGCCCTTCAGGCGGCCCAGCTTTTCCTCGATTGTGAGCAAATCGGCCAGTATCTGGGTGGGGTGGAACTGATCCGTGAGGCCGTTCCAGACGGGCACCCCGGCATACGCCGCCAGGGTTTCTACAAGCTCCTGGGAATAGCCCCGGTATTCGATGCCGTCATACATCCGGCCCAGAACACGTGCGGTGTCCGCGATGCTTTCCTTTTTGCCCATTTGGGAGCTGCCGGGATCGAGATATGTGACCCCCATCCCTAGATCCATGCCCGCCACCTCGAAAGCACAGCGGGTCCTGGTGGAGGTTTTTTCAAACAGCAGCACGATGTTCTTCCCCTCGAGATAGCGGTGGGGCGTTCCATTGCGCTTCATATTCTTAAACTCCCGGGAAACGTCCAGCAAATAGCGCATTTCATGGGGTGTATAGTCCAGCAGCTTCAAAAAATGTCTTCCCCGAATATTGACCGGCATAATCGGTTCCCCCTTGGTAAAAATGTACTCCAATTATATGACAGATGCATAAACATGTCAATTATATTCATAAAAATACATTCATCCAAGACCCAGCAGCTTTGCGGCAGTGGCGACGATGAAACAGCACAGCATGCCCATGATGGTTGGGACGAGGAAGGAAATCCCGGTCCATTTCAGGCTTTGGGTTTCCTTGTGAATGGTAATGAGGGCGGTGGAGCAGGGCCAGTGCATGAGGGAGAACAGCACTGTGCAGATGGCTGTCACCCATGTCCAGCCATGATCTACCAATAGCGTGCGTAAGGCCTCCATGCTGTTTAGCTCCATGAGGCTCCCGCTCATGGTATAGGCCATGATGATGATGGGGATGACGATTTCGTTTGCGGGAAAGCCCAGAACGAACGCCAGGAGTATCACGCCGTCCATGCCCAGAAGCCTGCCAAAGGGGTCTAAAAATCCGGCACAGTGGGAGAGGAGGGTAGTGCCGCCGACGCTGAGGTTTGCCATCAGCCACAGAAGAAGCCCGGCGGGGGCTGCCACCGCCGCCGCCCGGCCCAGCACGAACAGCGTCCTGTCCACGATAGAGCGGACGATCACTTTCCCGATTTGGGGCCGCCGGTATGGGGGCAGCTCCAGCGCGAATGAGGATGGAATGCCCTTTAATATGGTTTTAGAAAGCAGCAGAGACATGAGAAATGTCATGCCGATCCCCAGGACGATGACCGCGGTCAATAAAAGGGCGGATATGAGGGTACCGCCAAGGCCCGTGATGCTGCCCACGAAAAACAGGCTGATGAGGGTTAAAATCATGGGAAAGCGGCCGTTGCAGGGCACGAAGTTGTTTGTAATGATGGCGATGAGCCGTTCCCTGGGGCTATCGATAATGCGGCAGCCTACGATCCCTGCCGCGTTGCATCCAAACCCCATGCACATGAGCAGGGGAAATAAGGATACCGTTTTTATTTTTGATTACCAGCTTACCCACTTGGGCACCAGACCTTCTACGGTGATGTCATACGTTACCTTGATATACCCCTGATAATAGTGCGCTGGCCCGTTTATCCCGCACCACAAGGTAATCTGATCGGTGGACGGACCGCGATCGCTCCAATATTCCGCGTAATCGATAAAAACGGGCATATCCCACAGCTGAAACATCGTTGCAAGCTCGCCGGACGTTTCATTTTTTTTAATGAAATCCAGGACGTCCCCCACGGTGGTTTCGTACCACCAGGAAAAATCGTCTACACTCAGGGGCAGTTCTTGTTCCAGAATTGGGAATGTCAAAAAAAACTCCTTTTTGCGAACCTTTACCATCATGGTCAAATCTTCCTCATGGCCGGGGGCGATATAAAGCTCCTCGAGCCGGTCTTCGTGAATCCGATAGAGTTCCCAGGATTCCCATGTGCCAATGCCATTGGTTACTGTCTGATGGGAAAGAAATAGCATTGTTTCACGTCCTTCCCCGTTTCTGCCAACGACACGCCGTAAAAATGGACTCGGTTCATCCAACCCGGCGTACGGCATCCCCTGATAGCTATAACGAAGATAATCTTTACGGATGACATGCTTTGTATCGTTGATCCAAATTTCCAGGTTGCCGGTATACCGAAGCTCTACATCCATTGCTGCCCCGCGGCGTGTCCACGTGAAAGCTTGCAGCAATTTTCCTTGCGGCAGCATCTCAAAGCGCAGTTCTCCATTGCGGTTCTTTATCTCAAACACCAGCGGGTTTTCCACCTGGGCAGGTAATTTCCAGCATTCCTCATAGTTATCTTCATTGAATAACGCGGAACAGAAAAGCTCCGTCTCTTCATCAAACCAGACGAGATAGCTGAGTGTCTGATCATCGAAATGGACTTGAATACACCCGCCGGACCAAATTTTATCTTCCTTATCGAAAACCGCAGGTTGCGCTCTGCTAATATAGTCCGCAAAATAGTCCTGCAGCGCCTGATCAATGGGCAGTTTATGCATTCCGCTGTCTGGAATGTCCCAGATATATGCCGTAATGGCCCTCGCATTCGTCCCGTATGGAAACGCGCCCGGCGCGGGGGTTTCCTGGGCGTTTTTTGCGTCTTTCACGGGTGGTGTCGGTTTCATCTGTGTTGGAGCGCAGGCAAACAGTATGCAACAAATGAAAATAATGATCAAGAATGCCGTTATATGATGATGATATTTCTTCACTGCAATCTCCTTAATGAAATGATACTTGTATTATAACAGGATTGAAATGCAAAATGAAATAGTAAGCGCATAAAGGGTCTTATTTCTATTTACCAACCATGGGTTCGTCTATCACAATCATGCCGGATTAAACCGATACCGGATTTTGATCCTCTGGTATTTCAGGCCATCTTTATAATGGCCTTGGGAAATCTCGATTTTGTCCACGCAGGCCGCCAAAATGGCGGGTGTCAGGGCGGCAAGGGGGAGGGGGAGCGCCATTGACAAATCACACTCTGGGGCGGGCGGCGTGAGAAGGGTTATCTTTGCATTTAAGTCCGCCTGCTCCGCCTGAAACCTTCTGAGCAGTTGAAGAAATTGCGCTTCCTCCAATTGTCCGCCGATGCGATCCTCATACAAGCGCTCCACGATGCGTTCCACCCGGCGCAAGCGCTCAAGGAGCTTACCTCGGGCGGCATCGCCGGTTTTGCTTTGGGCGGTTTGATCCGCTTGGGAAAGGGCCCGCCGCTCCCGGTCGCTGGGCGCAAGCAGTACATTCAGCTCTTGTAGCACAACCTGGTACAGGGCATCATAATCCATGAAATGATTGCTGCATGCATCCCGGCCGTTGAGCTTATACTGTCCGCATGCGAGATTATACCGGGCGCCCTTTTTGTTGGAGGCGCTCAGCGACATGGCGCGGCCGCAGTCCGCGCAGAAAACCAGCCCAGCGAACACATTTTGAAACGTACCCTTTGCCGGACGCCTGCGCACACCCACCGCCCGCCTTGCCCGGTCGAACAAGGCTTGGCTTACGAGGGGCGTATGCATATCGGGCACCACAATCCAATCCTCCCGGGGCTTACGTTTTACCTGAGGGCTTTTGAAGGAAAGCTTCGTGGTTTTTCCCTGGACGATGTGACCAAGGTACACGGGGTTTCTGAGTATTTTAGCCACGCCGGTTCCTGTCCAGCCAGCGTTGGCTTTTACAGGAGCAGCCGGCCCTCCCGTGACAGCCCGATACTGTAGCGGCGGCAGAATGCCCCGAAAGTTTAAATCCCCCGCGATTTCCCCGGTGGTGCGCCCGTTCGCTGCCTGCTGAAATATATCCAGCACCACTGCCGCAGACAAAGGGTCGGGCATGAGCTGATTTTTATTTTCCGGATTTTTTTGATAGCCGTAGGGGGCAAAATTGCCGATATAGGCGCCTTCCAGCATCTTTGTGCGCAGGGCGCTGCGGATTTTTTTTGACGCGTCCCGGGCGTACAGCTCGTTGACGATGTTTTGAAAAGGCGCAAGGGCCGTGCCTGGGCCCTCTGTGTCAAAGCCGTCGTTTACGGCGATGACCCGCACCCCTTTGTCGGGAAAATATAGCTCCGTATACTGTCCGGCGGCGATATAGTCCCGGCCCAGCCGGGAAAGATCCTTTGTCAGCAGCAGATTGACCCGTCCGGCTTCAACATCACGAATGAGCCTTTGCCAGCCGGGCCGGTCAAACGTGGTGCCGGAATAGCCGTCGTCCACGTATTCTTGATACACCAAATAGCCATGCTGCGCGGCATAAGCCTGGAGCAGGGCGCGCTGGTTTTGAATGCTTTCGCTTTCGCCCCCCGCATCGTCATCTTTTGACAGGCGCAGGTAAAGGGCGGCACGGTATGCTTGTGGCATCATACCTGATCTACGGCGTTTGATAAAGCTTGCATCATCATGTGCAGCAGATGGAGCTTGGTTTCCTCCGGCAGGAATTCCCGTTCCACCGTGATGACGCAACCTGCTTCCTCATACATGGCGATGGACATAAAAACACCCCCGCAGTAACCTATGCGGGGGCGCTTTTGTCCTATTCCCTTACGCTATGGTTCCCCGTTCGCCGGAGAAGGCCTCGTAAGCCCTGGTCTGCATAATATCCACCAGGATGTCCACGAGATTGTACACATCGGTATAGCTGCAGTAGAGCGCCACCGGCGCCAAACGGATGACGTTGGGCGCGCGGAAGTCAGGCACCACGTTACGGGTTTTCAGGGCTTCGTTGATGCGTATGGCGTCGTCATGCTCCAGCGCCACATGCCCGCCCCGCCGGGCGTCGTCCCGGGGATTGCCCACGGTGAACCCGTATTTTGAGAGCCGCTCATCGATGAGATACATGAGATACCTGGTGATTTTCAGTGACTTTGCCCGGACATCCGCCATGGAAAGCCCTTCGTAAATATTGAGCGCCCCCTCCGTCGCGGCCATGCTCAGCACAGGCTGGGTGCCGGTCTGCCAGCCGCCCGCGTTCATCACAGGCTCAAACTCCGGCAAAAGATCAAACTGGGTATCCTTGCGGTTGCCCTGCCAGCCCGATAGTCCCGGCATAACGCCGAAATGCCTCTGATTGATGTACAACCCCGCGATGGCTCCGGGGCCGCCGGAAAGGTATTTGTAATTGCACCATACTGCAAAGTCGCAGTCGATGGCCTTGAAATCATGATCCACCGCACCGATGGAGTGGCAAAGGTCGAACCCGATTGTTATGCCGCGCTTATGGGCTTCCTGGGTCAGCCATGCCATGTTCAATAGCTGGGAGCTGCGGTACAGCACCGCGGGCAGGAGTATGAGGGCCACGTCCGGCGTCATAGCGGCGATCACATCCTCCTCCAGGATCATGCGGCCGTCCCGGCTTTTTACCACCTTGACGGCTTGCGCCGGGTCATATCCTTTCAGGCGTACCTGGCTTGCCACGGCGTAGCGGTCGGTGGGGAAGTTCAGCTCGTCTACGAGTATTTTATACCGCTCCTTGGTGGGATGATAAAACGTGGCTACGCATTGATGGATGTTGATTGTGGTGTTGGTGCAGACGGTACATTCATCCGCATCGGCGTTGATGAGCTTGGCGAGCTTTGCGCCTAAAATATCCTGATACAGGAAATAATCGGTGGCAGCGCCGCTCCATATGCCGATGCCGTAGGTTTTCCAGTCGGACAGCGCCCTTAATACCGCTTCCTCCGCATCCTTTGAGCAAAGGCCCAGGGAGTTGCCGTCCATATAAATCTGCTCTTCCTGGATGTAAAAACGGTCGCGTACCGGACTTAACGCGTCCTGCTGATCCAATAACGCCGCGCAATCAGGGTGTATGGTAAAAGCGTCCATAAAGAAGTCCTCCTTATAATAGATCAGAATAATAGATCAGGTACATATTTTTATCATAGCGCATTCCAGGGAGAAAGCAAGCACCCAGCTGGGAAAAACAGCGTATTATGATAGGAAATGTCATATGTAGGAGGGCGACCGCATGGAACAAAATGTAAATACGACACCGGGAGGCAGGTCAATCTGGCAATTTCCGGAAGAAACCCCACAAACCACGGCCCGGGGCATGATGGGACAGCAGCCGATGAGGAACATGCCCCAGCTGACGGCGAGGCGAAGCCCACAACTGGACGGCCGGGAGATGCCGGAGGCGCTGGCCGAGGCTACCGGGCGGTTTATCCAGGTGTGGTTTTTAATCGGAACCAGCGCGATGCAAAGCGCGATGGGGATACTGGAAACGGTAGGGAACAGCTTTTTAACGCTGAATGACCCATGCACGAATGTGAAAACCACGTTTGATTTCTATTCGCTAAAGGCATGGAGCGTGTATCCTGCGGGCATGCCGAACATCAGTGAGTATTGTGGGACGCGAATGACCAGGGACAATACTATGATGCCGCAATAGGGGGCAAAAAACCGCCGTCGGATCGCTGTAGCGCTCAGTGCTTTTATAATTATTCTTTGTATGCATTGAGCGCTACGCCCCTTTTGGTTTCTTTTCAGCGCTGATGCCCAGTATTTCTACGTTTTTCTGATATTCCGGTTTGACAGAGCAGGGCGTTTGTGATAAACTCATCCGGTGAGCCGCGCTGTGACGGCGTTTTAACATGTGCATTTTGCACAGGCCGGACATGGGCGAGACTGGTAAGAGGAGGTAGCAAACGTATGTATGCGATCATTCAAACGGGTGGCAAGCAGTACAAGGTGGAGGCCGGTGACGAGGTTATCGTTGAAAAGATCAACCTGGAACCCGGCGAGGAAATCGCCTTTGATGTGCTGTTGGTATCCGATGATGCCGGCGTAAAGGTGGGCAAGCCCATCCTGGACGGCGTAAAGGCAAACGCGAAGGTTGTGGAGCATGGCAAGGGTAAGAAGATTGTTGTATTAAGGTACAAGCCCAAAAAGAATTACCGCAAAAAGCAGGGACACCGCCAGCCCTTCACGAAGGTTGAAATCCTGTCCATTGGGTAAAAAACCATGATTAAGGTGTGTATGCTCCGGGAAAATGGCCTGACGGTGGGGTTTTACATGGAGGGGCACGCGGGTTACGGTGAGTATGGCGCGGACATCCTTTGCAGCGCGGCCTCAGCCATCGCGCAAACGGCGGTGATGGGACTGACAGAGCGCATCGGAGTTAACCTGGCGCTGTCCATCGATGAAGAGACCGGCATCCATTGCGTCCTAGAGAAAGGGGAAACCCGCCTTATGGAGGCGGACTTGATCCTCACGACCATGGAGTTGGGCCTTCGATCCTTAGAAGAGTCTTATGGAAAAGAATACCTCGACATTACGGAAAGGGAGGTGTAACGCTATGATGATGAATTTGCAGCTATTCGCTCACAAAAAGGGCGTTGGTAGCTCTCGTAACGGCCGGGACAGCCAGTCGAAGCGTCTGGGGCCCAAGCGTGCGGACGGTCAGTTCGTACTGGCAGGCAACATTCTGGTTCGGCAGCGCGGCACTCATTTCCACCCCGGCAACAACGTGGGAATCGGCAAGGACGATACCCTGTTTGCCAAGGTGGACGGTGTGGTTCGCTTTGAGACCAAGCACAACAAACGCAAGCAGGTCAGCGTGTATGCGCAGGAGGCTGCGGCACAGTAACAAAAAAGCGGCGGTGCGACGATAATTTGCGTTGCACCGCCATTTTTATATGAAAAAAATCCCAAATGAACCATTCATTCTCATGACCAAAGAGTAAATATTATATGTACAGCGTATGACAGATGTATTGCATGGGTGATAAAACCCCCTAAACAGGAGGTTTTTGTTTTGGTTCCAAGAAATTTGCTGGGAAAAACAGGTCCGCTTACCGGTCAATAACCATTGTTCCTTTCATCTAAATCACCGAAAATGAGGGTGCGGCAAGCAAAAAGGGCTTGCATGATGGATAGGAGGTATGATTGAAATGTTCACAAACAGGAACAGGGCGCTGGCCATTGGTTTGATTGTGGCGCTGATCCTGGGGCTTATGCCCATGGTTGCCCTGGCTGCGGCCGATACAAACACGATCACTGCGGAAGGTGTCTCGATTACGTATGAAAAAAGCGAATTGGCCAATTCCGAGCAGGACGCGTCCGTAACGTATCAGATTTATGTGGATGGCGAGAGAAAAGCCAAGGAAAAGGTGAAGTATGGCGCGGCAGAAACCCCCAGCGTGACAATTGACGGCGGCAGCGACGCCACATTGTCCAGGGTAACATTTGGCGCGAGCAAAGACGTGGGGGAAAACGATCCCCTAGCGGCTGACGAAAACGACAAATATGTCATAACGAAAATGGAAGCGGGTGGGAAAAAGTACCTAGCAGCCTACTTCAAGACAAAAGCCGAGCCTACGCCGACGCCGACAGCGACGCCCACGGCCACGCCAACAGCGACGCCCACAGCGACGCCGACGGCCACGCCAACCGCGACACCCACAGCAACGCCCACGGCCACGCCAACAGCGACGCCGACGGCGACACCTACCGCAACGCCTAGCCCAACCCCGGACGACCCGGACGAGTTCACGGTATGGTTTGATAGCAATGGCGGCACCCGAGTCAAACAGCAGCGCGTGGAGCGCAACGAGCTTGTAAAAAGGCCTGACGATCCGGTGCGCGCGGGCTATGCCTTTGGCGGCTGGTATGAGGACAGCAAGCTGCAAAAACCCTGGAACTTCAGGAAAGACCGTGTCACCGGCATGATGACGCTGTACGCGAAGTGGGTCAAAACCGAGTACCCCAACGTGTATACCATAAACATCATCTCCGAGGGCAAGGGCAGCACCAGTGTAAGCGGGCTTGTGGACGTCAGGGCGGGCGACGACCTGAAGGTCACGTTCAAACCCAAGAGCGGGTATGTGGTGCAATCCGTATTTGTAGACGGCAAAAAGGTCAGCGCCACAAAGAGCTACACATTCCGGGATATCAGCGGCAGCCATACGCTGCACGTTTTGTTCGCCAAGGCGGGGACCATCATCGTTCCCAGTACGGGCGGCGCCGGAATGGAATTCATCGGATATGCCATGATCGCATTCGTCCTGGCGGCATCCGGCGGCCTCCTGCTCAAACGGCGGCGGCAGAAATAGCAGACGAAATGTCAACGGGCTCTGTATGATTTGCAGGGCCCGTTTTCTATTTCAAGCTTTTTTGGATTGACACGCAAGCGTTTACGGAATATAATGATGATGGTATTAATCGCGACATATCAATTTTATGAGTTTTTACGGTTATCCGTCCCATTAAGTGAAAGAACAGCCCTGTAATTCCTTGCTCGATTTTCAAATAAAAGCGTATTTTTTTTAATTATTAACGCAAACGTTTGCGGAAATTGTTTCAATATAAAAAGGAGGTTTAGGGGATGAAAACAAAGCGGATATTGGGGTTGTTGCTGACGATGGCAATGCTGCTTCCACTCTGTTTGGGGGCGGCCATGGCGGAGGAGGAAAACTGGTGGGAAGCGGATATCTGGCCGCTTGAGCGCCTGCTGGAGTTGGGGGCGGAGCCGCCGGCGTACAATGCGGCTACCGGCCAATATGAGATCAGCAACGCGAAGCAGCTGCTGTTTATGACCGGCAAATGGAAGCCGGAGGACACAAATGGCGACGGCATGCGCGACGCGCCACGGGACGGCTATTATATCCTGACGGCGGATATTGACATGACCGATGTACTACAGGAGATCGGGGATACGCTCACGGAGCTTTCCGGAAAAACCACGGTGGGCTATATGCCACCCATCAGCTGTAACAAGAAAGAAAGCGCCGACAAAGAGGACGGGTTCTTTATAGGCACTTTTGATGGCAACCATCACGCCATCCTCAACCATCGCGTGGAGCGGCATGGAAGCAAGTACGCGGGCCTGTTCGGCTACCTTGGCTATAAAACAAACAAATGTTATATCAAGGATCTGGCGCTGCTCAACATTACCGTCATCGGCGTTAAGGATGTGTCCCCGCTGTCCGGCGGCTGCTATGGGACGGTTTCCAACTGTGTATTCACCGGCCAAGTGTTCGGCTATGAGGCGGTTGGCGGCCTTTGCTCCTCCGTGAAATCCGCTGGAGGCGATTTTTACGGCCTCATCGAAAACTGTTTTGTAAACGTATCTGTCAACGGCACGCTGGTGGCGGGCGGGTTGACCGGCGAAGTAGCGGGTCTTGTACGCAACTGCTTTGTTACGGGCTCCGTGACGGCTGGAGATGAGCCGTTTGACACCGTGGGCGGCATTGCAGGGCTGTATGAAGCGGGTATGGGCATCGGCAACAGCGCTGTTGCGCTCAACGGTATTTTCTCTAAGGCTGGTGGCGTGAAGGTCGACCGGATTGTTGGCAGCATGGAGGGGGACAGCGGCCAGTCTATATCCGGCAACCTGGTGTGGGAAGGCATGACGGTGGAAGGAAACCCCAGCTTAGAAACCGCAAAGGGCAGGCTGATGGCCTATGCCACCGCAGACGAGCTGATGGCGAAAAGCACCTACCTCGAAAAGCTGAACTGGGATTTTTCAAAGGATTGGGAATGGATCGGCGAAGAAAATCATGGGCACCCGCTGCCCGCCGGATTTGGCGCGCTTAAGCTCAATTATTTGGCGGATATCGAGGGCAACCTGACGGCGGAAAGGCCTGTGCTATTGCCGGATAACCCGGTGGTGCGCGAAGGCAACGCAAACGAGGACGTGACGATCAGCGCCCGGCTGATACTACCGGGAACCGCAAAGGAAGCGACTCTTTCGCTTGTTTACGGCGAGGGGCCTGATGCTGGGGCATATCGTGAAAGCGTACCCATGGAGGCTGCCGGGGACGGGTATGCGGCTGTATTCCCCCTAAAAGAGGAGGGCGAGTACGGGTATTATCTGAAGGCGGTTGTGGATGGAAAGACGCTGACATATCCCACGGACAGCAGCAATGCAATTCCTTATGTGGTAAAAACTTCCGTTGTGGACGCTACCCCGTATCAGGTCACCGTGGCGCCTGGCGGCGACTGTGAAAGCCTCGGCTTTAACTGGCTGACCGATGCGGATGCCGAGGAGGCGGAGCTTCGCTATCGTTTGGTGGGGGAGAGCCAATGGCAAAGCGCCAAGAGCACGTCCTATCGGTCCTATCTTGAAGAGGGCTGGGAAGAGGTGCGCAGCCACAGCGTGGACGTCGAGGGGCTGACACCTGGAACGGCGTATGAATACATGGTTGTGGGGATTGCCAATAACGAGGAATTCCAGGGGGAACAATATACCGTAAGCACACTGCCTGAGGGAGCTGCGTTCAACGTCATGGTGCTGTCTGATTTGCAGGCAGAGACTGCGGATCAATACGACCCGTTTGTAGCGACCTACGGGGAATTTATTCAGGAGAAGCTTGGAGGGGTGGACTTTATCGTAACAACGGGCGATAACGTGAAGGACGGATATAAATCCGGCCAGTGGGCGGATTTGTTCGACAAATGTGAGGAAATATTCACGTCAGTGCCTACAATTCTGCTGCCCGGCAATCACGAGTATTCCGGGGACCTGTTCTACAAGAATTTCACCGCCCGCACCAACCTGCCCAATGGTTATGACGATCCTGTTATCGGGGAGTATACGGGTTGGTTTACCGTTGGCGACGCGTGCTTTGTCATGGTGTCCACTGAGATTTACACCGACGCGGCGGATGGAGACCAGCTTTTGAAGGACAGGGCGGAATACTTCCAAAAGCAAAAGGCATGGGCGAAAGAGGCGTTTGAGGAGTCGGGCTGCCGTTGGCGGGTTGTCTTGACCCACAGGGGGCCTTATACCACAAACCACAACGGCCTGTTGGATGTGCCGGAAATGGTCGAGTTTTGCGATGAGCTGGGAGTTGACCTGTATTTGAACGGACACGACCACAGCTACATTCGGGTTACCGCAAAGGGCAACGAGGCGGTTGCGGTTGGCGAGGGCACGAATTACCTCACAACCAGCCCCATGGGTATCAAGTTCGATGATTTTGTGGAAGGGATTATAGACGACAAAGTTGCGGCGCGCTCCGGCAGCGAGGAGCATGAGCGGCAGAAGTTCACATGGCTGACATTTGGTGACAATGGGATTGATGTGAGCGTGTACGAGCTGGGAGAAGCGGGGGACTGGGGCTCGTATCAGGTGATCGATGCCTTTACATTGACGAAGAACCAGTCCGGGGTGATTGGCAGGATGGAGGCTGAAGCCCCCGCTGTCAACGATCCTGAGCAGCCCGTGAATACCGAGCAACCAACACAGAAGCAGGGGAATGCCGGGCTGTGGGTTGCGCTCATCATATTGGCGGCGGCAGGTGTGGTGATAGCGGTGGTTGTTATGCGCAAAAAGAAAAAGGCCAAATAAAAAGTACGGAAAATACCTGAGGATGTCTGCGAAAATTTACGCAGACATCCTTTTTTGGTTTTGGGATAAACAAATTTTACAAGAATTTGATCCTGCCTGTATTTGGTCATAACAAGGGTTCGATATGATAAGAGCGTAAGCAATCCGCCAAATGGTGGTTTTTCAGCGGGTTCGGTTTACATTGCTTAGGCTAAATAATGAAGGAGAGAAAGAAAATGAAGAGAGTATTGGGAATTACACTCGCACTGGTGATGATTTTAACTTTGGCGGCTGGCTGCGCCAACAGCACGGAACCTGCCGCCACCCCCACAGAACCGGCTGCGCCCGCTTTGAGCTTTGACAGGGGCAGGGAAATCAATGTCAACTCCCGTGAAGATGGCTCCGGTACCCGTGGTGCGTTTATCGAGCTGTTCGGGGTAGAGCAAAAGGACGCAGAAGGCAACAAGGTGGACATGACTACTTTGGAGGCCAGCATCACCAACAGCACCAGCGTCATGATGAGCGCGGTCAACGGCGACCTGTATGGTATTGGCTATATTTCCCTGGGCTCCTTAAACGATACGGTAAAGGCCCTGCAAATTGATGGCGCAGACGCTACGGTGGAGAACATCAAGGCTGGCTCCTACACGATCGCCCGGCCCTTCAACATCGCTACCAAGGGGGAGGGGAGCGAAGCCGCACAGGCGTTTATCGATTACATTTTGAGCGCCGACGGCCAGAAGGTCATCGAGAACAGCGGCTACATTAGCATAGCCGAGGGCGCCGCCTATGGGGGAAAACAGGTTGTGGGCAAGGTGGTGGTGGCCGGCTCGTCCTCAGTCACGCCAGTTATGGAAAAGCTGAAGGAAGCGTATCTCATCGTTAACCCCAGCGCCGAAATTGAAATCCAGCAGTCCGACTCCTCCACCGGCATGAACTACACCATCGACGGCATCTGCGACATCGGCATGGCTTCCCGGGAGCTTAAGGACAGCGAGCTTGAGGCGGGTCTCACCCCCACCGTCATGGCAATGGACGGCATCGCCGTGATCGTAAACAAGGATAACCCGTTAACGGGCCTGACAACACAGCAGGTCATGGGCGTGTACATTGGCGAGAACCTAAACTGGAGCGAGCTTTCGTAAAGCCCACCTATGGCCCTGCCATAAACGAAGCTGGATAAACAGAGGATGGGATATGAAAAAACAAACCTGGGAAAAAATCGCACAAATCGGATTTCTTGCGGCTGCCTGCGTCAGCATTCTGGCAGTGGGACTCATATGCGTGTTTCTATTCGCCAACGGGCTTCCCGCCATCGGGAAAATCGGGCCTGGGAATTTCCTCCTTGGCGAAACCTGGCGGCCGGGCAACGATCTCTATGGGATATTCCCCATGATTGTAGGAAGCATTTATGTGACGGCGGGGGCAATCCTCATCGGCATGCCCATCGGCCTATTGACCACCATCTATCTGGCAAGGTTCGCAAAGCCGAAAATGCGCAGGATACTGCAGCCTGGGGTGGAGCTTTTGGCGGGGATCCCCTCGGTGGTGTACGGTTTTTTTGGCGTTGTCGTGCTGGTGCCCTTTATAAGAAACCAGTTTGGAGGCAAGGGCTTTAGTATGCTGGCAGCCTGTTTTCTCTTGGGGATCATGATATTGCCCACAATCATCACCGTGAGCGAAAGCGCAATCAGGGCGGTGCCGGAAAGCTATTATGAAGGGGCGCTGGCTCTGGGGGCCACCCATGAGCGCAACGTGTTTCGGGTGATATTTCCCGCCGCCCGCTCCGGGGTGACGGCGGGAGTGATACTTGGGATTGGCAGGGCGATTGGCGAAACCATGGCTGTGATCATGGTGGCGGGAAACCAGCCCCGGATGCCGGAGGGCATATTGAGGGGACTTCGGACAATGACCGCCAATATTGTCATCGAAATGGGGTATGCGGCGGACCTGCACAGGGAGGCGCTGATCGCCACCGCCGTGGTGCTGTTCGTATTTATTCTCATCATCAACCTCCTGTTCTCCATCATCAAAAGGAGGTCGAACACATGAAAAACGCCACTTTAATTTCCCGGCGCATCGGCGCAGGATTTCAGCGTTGGGCTGTCCGAGTTTCAGCTGGCCTGACAATGGCTATGCTGCTGTTCCTGATGGGGTATATCCTGGTAAAGGGCGTACCGCACCTGTCGCCTCAATTGTTTCAATGGAACTACACATCAGAAAATGTGTCATTGACGCCGGCTTTACTTAACACCATCCTTATGACGCTGTTGTCCCTTATGATTGCGACGCCTCTGGGGATATCCGCGGCCATCTATCTCGTGGAGTACGCGCGCCGGGGAAACAAATTCGTGGAGGTGGTACGCATCACCGCGGAAACGCTCACAGGAATTCCCTCCATTGTATACGGGCTGTTCGGCTCGCTGTTTTTCGTACTGGCGCTGGGTTGGGGATTAAGCCTGCTCTCCGGGGCGTTCACACTGTCCATCATGATACTGCCGGTGATTATGCGCACCACGGAGGAGGCATTGAAGGCTGTTCCGGACGCGTACCGGGAGGGGAGCTTTGGCCTTGGCGCGGGGCGGCTTCGGACGGTGTTTCGCATCGTATTGCCCTCGGCAATCCCAGGCATTCTCGCAGGGGTGATCCTGGGGATTGGCCGGATCGTCGGCGAGACCGCCGCGCTGATATTTACGGCGGGGGCGGTGGCGGAGTTGCCCAAAGGCGTATTTAGTTCCGTGCGCACTCTTTCGGTGCATATGTACGCCCTCTCCAACGAGGGGTTGCATGTGGATCAGGCTTATGCCACCGCCGTAGTGCTGCTTGTGATCGTCATCGGAATGAACGCACTGTCCGCCATTGTTGCGAAAAAAATCTCGAAGGGATGAATGCAGATGGAGAAATTTGAAATCGCGAACCTTGATTTATACTACGGCTCCTTTCAGGCGCTCAAGTCCATCGATTTCTGCATCGGCGAGAAGGCAATTACCTCGTTCATCGGCCCGTCCGGCTGTGGAAAGTCCACGCTGCTAAAATGCCTGAACCGGATGAACGATCTCGTGGAGGGATGCCGCATCACAGGACAGGTGCAACTCGACGGACAGGATATCTACGGGAAGCTTGATCCGAACATGCTTCGAAAGCGGGTGGGGATGGTCTTTCAAAAGCCCAATCCATTTCCCATGAGCATATACGACAATGTGGCCTTCGGCCCCCGCACCCATGGAATGCGTGGCAAGGCAAAGCTGGACGATTTGGTGGAACGGTCTTTGAGAAAAGCGGCTATCTGGGAGGAATTGAAGGACCGGCTCAAAAAAAACGCATTGGGGCTCTCCGGCGGGCAACAGCAGCGGCTTTGTATTGCCCGGGCGCTGGCGGTAGAGCCGGAGGTGCTGCTGATGGATGAGCCCACCAGCGCCCTCGACCCAATTTCCACTTCCAAAATTGAAGACCTTGCGGTGGAGCTCAAGGAAAACTATACTATAGTTATTGTGACGCATAACATGCAGCAGGCGGCGCGCATTTCCGACAAGACGGCGTTCTTCCTTTTAGGGGAAGTGGTGGAGTATGGGCATACTGAGGCGATATTCTCCCGCCCAGAGGACAGGCGCACCGAGGACTATATCACGGGGAGGTTCGGCTGATGAGGATGAGGTTCGACGAGCAATTGAGTTTATTGAACACGGAATTGCTTACAATGGGTGCGCTGATTGAGCGGGCCATTTCAAGCGCCTCCGCCGCGCTGGTTTTACAGGACGCGCAGGAGGCCAACAAAGCCATCGCCTTTGAGCGGGAGGTGGATCAAAAGGAGCGGGAGATCGAAAGCCTCTGCCTGAAGCTGCTGCGCCAGCAGCAGCCAGTGGCCCGGGATTTACGGCTGATTTCCGCAGCCTTGAAAATGATCACGGACATGGAGCGCATTGGCGACCAGGCGGCGGATATTTCGGAAATCGTGTTGCAGCTTATGGGGAAAAAACATATCAAGGAGCTTGTGCACCTGCCCCAAATGGCGAAAACCGCCGGGAGAATGGTCACGGGCGCCATCGACGCGTTTGTCAAAAACGATGTGGGGATTGCCCACAGCGTAATCAAGATGGACGATGAGATGGATGCTTTGTTCGACGTGATTAGGGAGGAGCTTGTGGTGCTGATGAGTGGCGATAAAAGCATCAGCGGGCAGGCCATCGACCTGCTTTTGATCGCCAAGTATTTCGAGCGCATCGGTGACCACGCGGAAAACATTGCGGAGTGGGCAGAGTTTGCCATGACCGGGCTGTATCAAGGGGAGGTGCTGTGATGATTTATTACGTGGAGGATGATGAGAATATCCGAGAGCTGGTGATCTACACCCTGAACCAGAGCGGGTTTTCCGCCATGGGTCTTGACCGTGGGGACGCGCTTTTTGAAACGCTCAAGGACAAGAACGCAGAAAAGCCGGAGCTTGTGATGCTGGACATCATGCTGCCTGGGGAAGACGGGATGTCCATCTTAAAAAAGCTAAGGCAGGACAGCGATTTCAAAAACATCCCCGTTATCATGGTCACGGCCAAGGGCGCGGAGTATGACAAGGTGCTGGGCCTGGACAGCGGCGCTGACGATTACATCGCAAAGCCCTTCGGCATGATGGAGCTTGTCAGCCGGGTTAAGGCCATGTTGCGCCGGACTGCACCGCCAAAGGACGGGGAGAATATGCGTGCGGGCGGGCTTGTGATGGACACCCGCCGTTACGCGGTGTTTGTGGACGGCCAGGAAGCGCCCCTCACCCACAAGGAGTTTGAACTGCTGCGCTGTCTGATGGAAAACCGGGGCGCTGTGTTTAGCCGGGAGCAGCTTTTGAAAATCGTCTGGGGGTACGATTATGACGGGGGTACCCGTACGGTGGACGTGCATGTCCAGACGCTCAGGCAGAAGCTTGGCGAAAACGGGAGCCATGTGGAAACCGTGCGGGGCGTGGGCTATCGGTTTGGAGAGTAACGGGATGAAAAAGAAAATATTCCGCAGTGTTTTTCTTGCGGCAATGGTTGCCATGCTCACCACAAGCGCCCTGATCATCGCGGTGCTGTATCGCTCCTTTCATGTACAAACAGCCGCCATCATGCGCGGGGAGGCCGAGTATATCGCCAAGGCGATAGCGATGGTTCCGGACGCCAAGGAATACCTTAACAGCTTGGGGGCATATGAAACCCGCCTCACGCTGATTGCGGCGGACGGAACGGTGCTGTTTGATACTCTCGCGGATCCCGCTAATATGGAGAACCATCTGGACCGCCCTGAGGTGGAGAAAGCCCTTCACGTCGGCGGGGGAGAGAGCTCCCGCTATTCCAGCACGTTAAGCGAAAAAACGCTGTATTACGCGCAGCGGCTTGCGGATGGAAGGGTACTGCGGCTTGCGAATACCCAGCGAAGCGTCCTGGGGTTATTGTACAGCATGATCACTGCGTTTGTGCTGATACTGGTGGGGATTGGCATCTTAAGCGCGGTGATGGCTGGGCGGATGTCCGTCCGGGTGCTAAAGCCGTTAAACCATCTCAACCTTGAACAACCGCTGGAGAATCAGGTGTATGACGAGCTGTCACCGCTGCTTATTCGCATGGAACACCAGAAACGGCGCATTGCCCATCAGGTATCGGCTCTCACGGAGCAGCGGCGCGCCTTCGCCGCGGTAGCTGACAACATGCGCGAGGGCATGGTGCTTCTTGACGGCGAAAGCAATGTGCTGATGATCAACAAAAGCGCGTCCCGACTCTTTGGCGCTGACGAGTCAACTTGTCTTGGTAAAAACATTCTCGCTCTCAACCGCAGTGAAAGCCTGCAAACGTTGGTGGAAAAGGCGAAAAAGGGCGGGTACGCAGAGGAACAGTTGAGCTGGCGGGAGCGCTGTTATCAGCTGATCGCCAACCCGGTACCCGGCGGGAATGGGGAGGTGGCGGGGGCAGTGATCCTTATTCTGGACGTGACGGACAAAGAAAGCGCGGAACGGCTTCGTCGTGAGTTTAGCGCCAATGTGTCCCACGAACTCAAAACGCCGCTGACGTCCATTGCTGGCTATGCTGAAATAATGGAAAACGGCCTTGCCAAGCCCGAGGACATGCCGGCTTTTGCAGGACGCATCCATCTGGAGAGCAAGCGTCTCATTGCGCTGGTGGAGGACATATTAAAACTGTCAAAGCTGGACGAAAAATCAGACGCCCTGAACAAGGAACAGGTGTCCCTCCTCCACGAGGTGGAGGACGCGGTTTTAAGGCTTATGCCCCTCGCCGCAGAAAAGGGGATTGCCCTTATGGCAAAAGGGGGTGCGCCGGACATTTTGGGCGTGACCCAGGTTGTCAACGAAATGCTGTATAACCTCATCGATAACAGCATTAAGTATACCATGGCCGGCGGTACGGTACTGGTCAACCTTAGCGCAACGCCGAAGGAAGCTGTGGTCACCGTATCCGACACGGGCATCGGTATCCCTCCGGAGTATCACGAAAAGGTGTTTGAGCGGTTTTACAGGGTGGATCAAAGCCACAACAAGAAAACAGGGGGCACGGGGCTGGGCCTGTCCATCGTCAAGCACGGCGCTGTTCTTCACGGCGCGCGGGTAAAGATGGACAGCGCGCCTGACCGGGGGACCACCATTACCATCCGGTTTCCGCTGACATAACCTTGCAATAAAAAAGCCCGGTCTGGATCAAACCAAACCGGGCTCATTTTCGTGTATGCGTCCGCTTATGGGGCGGTTAGACGCTGCGGACGACCTTGCCGGAACGGAGGCAACGGGTGCAAACATCCATTTTCTTCGGCGTGCCGTTTACGACCACGTGTACACGCTGGATGTTGGGCGCCCAAGATCGCTTGGTCTTGTGGTGGGAATGGCTCACCAAATTCCCGGACATGGTGCCCTTCTTGCAGACTTCGCAGTACTTACCCATCCTTAAAACACCTCCTTACAGCTAACGGCAGAAAATCAAACATATGCATTCTACCACGCACAGAGGTGTTTTGCAAGCATTAAATTTTATTCTAGCAATGGTTCAACCATAGCCACGCGGCCACGGCCAGGGCTACAAGGCACATGAGAACCATACACCACAACGGGCAGCACAGAAGCAGGATCAACAAAACAAACGACCCAAGGCCGAGAAAGCAGGGGAGCACCGGCTTGGCCGTCCTGAGCCGCCGCCGGGTGCAGGGGTATGTGCGCACATTGCGGTGGCATGTCTTGGAGCGGGAGTGATGCATCGCTGGCTCTCCTTTCACGGCCCAAAAGACCGGGTTTCTTTCAATATATGCGTCCCTGCATTATAATGTGCGCTTCTCACCTTAATGGGCGAATTCGAATACCCTATTTATAGAATACTTCATGTATTGGAGGCAGGATATGAACGCAATTGTTGTCGAATTCGATCACGTTTGCCTGACCTATCACGAACCGCATGCGGAAACGCTGGCAATAGATGACTTATGTATGGAGATCCGCCAAGGGGAATTTGTGGCCGTTGTCGGCCCTTCAGGTTGTGGAAAGACATCGATGCTAAGCCTTCTAGCGGGGCTGATAAAGCCCTCCGCCGGGACGGTGAAGATATTGGGGGAGCCCGTAAAGGGCCCTGGGCAAAACGTAGGCTATATGCTCCAGCGGGATCATTTGCTGGACTGGCGCACCATTGAGGGGAATGTGCTCTTAGGGCTGGAGGTTAAGCGCATGCTGAACGAGGAAACAAAAAGACATACCCTTGATTTGGTGTCAACCTATGGATTATCGGAATTTATCGACCATTATCCCCGGCAGCTTTCGGGGGGCATGCGCCAGAAGGTGGCATTGATCCGCACGCTGGCATTTGATCCGGATTTGCTGTTGTTGGACGAACCTTTTTCCGCCCTTGATTATCAGACGCGGCTTAGGGCCTCGGACGAAATCCACGGAATAATCAAGAAGGAGAATAAAACCGCCGTACTTGTCACCCATGACATTGCGGAGGCCATTTCTATGGCCGACCGGATACTGGTGTTTTCCGCCCGTCCAGCCCGGGTGAAATGCGAGCATGTGATCACCCTTACCGCGCCGGAGGGCAACCCCATTTCCAGGCGCAACGCACCGGAGTTTCACGGGTATTTCGACGAGATTTGGAAGGAGCTGGATACATATGAAGAAACATGAGATTTCAGGGTCGCTGGAGCATCAGAAATATATTAAGGGACTGAAAAGAAAAGACCGGTTTGTTTCCGCCATGCAGTACGCGCTGCTGGTGTTCTTTATCATTCTTTGGGAGGTGGCGGCGAGATACGGCTGGATCGACGCGTTTATCACAAGCAGCCCCAGCCGGTTTCTAAAAACAATCCTGAACCTGTACCGGGACGGGACGCTGTTTATGCACATATTTGTGACGCTTTATGAAACCGTGGTTAGCTTCCTATTAGGAACCCTTTTGGGAACCGCGGTGGCGGTGCTGCTGTGGTGGAGCGGAACGCTGTGTAAAATACTCGACCCCTATCTGGTGGTGTTGAACGCGCTGCCGAAAATCGCCCTGGGGCCAATATTGATCGTATGGATTGGCACGTCCAGCAAATCCATCATCGCCATGGGGCTCCTGGTTTCCCTGGTGGTGACAATCATGACCGTTCTAACCGGGTTTTTGGAGATCAGCGAGGAAAAACAGCTTTTGATGCGAACGCTGGGCGCCACCAAATGGCAGATATTCTCTAAGGTGGTGCTGCCCGCGTCTGTCCCCACAGTGATCGCCGCTTTGAAAATCAGCGTCGGCATGAGCTGGGTTGGGGTAATCGTAGGCGAATACTTGACTTCCAAGGCCGGCTTGGGGTATCTGATCGTGTATGGCGGACAGGTGTTCCAGCTGGATCTGGTGATGGCAAGCATCATCGTGCTATGCGTATTGGCAGCCCTCATGTACTATGCCGTGGCATTTTTGGAAAAACGCATCGTCCGCTGGCGCAGCAGCGGCAGTTAAAACGCGCAAAGACAAAAGATATGGAAAAAACGGGCGATTTCGCCCGTTTTTCCCTTGACAGTGGGGATTTGCTTTGTTACAATGATCCTTGTGTGTTCGATATGATTGGTGCAGTGCGGCCACTAGCCCCGGAAGCCTGCGTACAAGCATAAACGACGAAATTTACTACCAATTGGAGGAACGCCATGAAAACCTATATGGCAAAAGGCGAAACTGTCCAACGGAATTGGTATGTGGTCGATGCGGAAGATCTGGTTCTTGGCCGGATGTCTTCCCGGGTGGCCGCCATCCTCCGTGGAAAGCACAAGCCCATATACACCCCCCATGTAGATACCGGGGATCATGTGATCATCATCAATGCCGCGAAGGTCGTACTGACCGGCAAGAAACTGGACCAGAAAATCTATTATCGTCACACCGGTTATCCCGGCGGCTTAAAGGAGACCTCGTATCGTACGCTCATGAGCACCAAGCCGGAATTTGCTGTGTATGAAAGCATTCGCCGCATGATGCCGAAGGGCCCCTTGGGCCGCCAGATGCTCAAAAAGCTGCGTGTTTACGCTGGCCCCGAGCATGAAAACGCAGCCCAGAAGCCCCAGCCGCTCGTGCTGAAGTAATAATAGGGAAGGAGAAACGCAAATGGCACAAACGCAATATCTTGGCACCGGAAGGCGCAAAAAGTCCATCGCCCGCGTTCGCTTGCTTCCCGGCAGCGGCACCATCACCGTGAATAAGCGGGATGTGGAGGAGTACTTTGGACTGGAAACACTCAAGATGATCGTGCGCGCACCTCTGGTGCTGACCGACAATCTTGGCAAGTTTGACGTGAAGGTCAATGTCTATGGCGGCGGTATCAGCGGCCAGGCAGGCGCCATCCGTCATGGCATCTCCCGCGCGCTGCTCGTCGCTAATCCTGAGCTTAGGCCCGCCCTCAAAAAGGCCGGCTTCCTCACCCGCGACCCGCGCATGAAGGAGCGTAAGAAGTACGGCCTGAAGGCCGCACGCCGCGCGCCCCAGTTCTCCAAGCGTTAATTCGCCAATGGATGCAAAGCTCCGGGAAATCCCGGAGCTTTTATGCCATCGACAAAGCCTTGGCTTTGTCGATGGGGTCACTGCGGTGGGTTTTCCATGCAGCTGCGACCTCGGACGATTGCATCGTCTGTCGGTCTTGCCCCATGCAAGGTGTCAAAATCACCGCGCATGTCGCTGATTTTGACGGATTTTACTCCAACCACTGCATCTTTTGAAAGGGCAAAATGGCGGGGCATTTTGCCACTTACTTTGTTGGTGGTCTGAAAGCTCCGGGATGTTTCCCGGAGCTTTCTTTTGCCTGGGCCCGGGAACATATTGAAGCGAATGGGTTCTATACGCTACTCTCATTTTGTGTTTGGCCATAGGATATGGTACTATACTGGGCAGGAGTGATTACAATGGATTGCCAAAAAATCGGGCGGCTGATCGCTGGCTTTCGCAAGGAACAGGGCTTGACGCAGCAGAACATGGCGGACGCCCTCAATATCAGCAACAAAACCGTGTCCAAATGGGAATGCGGCCTTGGCTGCCCCGATGTTTCCCTTTGGCCGGAGCTTTCCGTAATCCTGGGCGTGGACATGGCCCAGATGCTGGAAGGGGAGATCACGAAAAACCGTCCCGACGCCGGAAACATCGACAGGGTAAGGTTTTATGTGTGCCCCACCTGCCAAAATGTATTGACGAGCACGGGCAGCGCCTCCATATTCTGCTGCGGGCGCAAGATGGAGGCCCTCATCCCCAAAGATAACGCCCCAAGGACACAGGCTCTGTTCTCGGACGGGGAGTATTACATCACAATCGATCACGAGATGAATAGGGCGCATTACATTCTTTTCGCCGCCTTTGTCAAAAGCGACCGCGTGTACTTGCGGCGGATGTATCCCGAGCAGGACGCGGCGGTGCGTTTTCCCTTGGAGCACGGCGGAAAACTGTACCTTTACTGCGTTAGCCACGGGCTGACGGCCCAAGCTTTGGACTTGCCATAGGGGCCAATTACCCGCTATAATTGTATGGATCATTATTTGCCCAGGAGGAATGCACAAGTCCAAGCAATATCATCCGGGTTTGAATTACAAGGCTTAAGCGAGAAAGGAAAGACATGATCAACCGAATGGATCCGAATTCCCAGGCGCTTTTGGAGCAGCGGCGCATTGCACACACCCTTCGTGGGGAGATTGCGCCCCGGAATTTGACATATCATATTGAAAGCTACGGTTGCCAGATGAACGCCCACGATAGCGAAAAGCTTTCCGGCATGCTGCTGAGCATGGGCTTCGCCCCGGCGAAGGAGAAGCAAAAAGCGGACCTTATATTGTTCAACACCTGCTGTGTGCGGGATCACGCGGAAAAGCGGGTGTTTGGAAACGTGGGCGCCCTTAAAAAGCGCAAGGATGAAAATCCCGGGCTTTTGATCGGCGTATGCGGCTGCATGATGCAGCAGCAGCAGGTGGCCAAACGCTTGTATGAGCGGTTTCCCTTCGTCAATCTGGTGTTCGGCACCCACAGCCTGTACGAGCTGCCACAGCTGATGCAGAAGGCGTTAAACGGGGAACGGGCATTCTCTGTGCATGACACGGAAGGGGACGTGGTAGAGGGGCTGCCTGTGCAGCGCGCCCCCGGCGTCAGCGCCAGCGTGACCATCATGTATGGCTGCAACAATTTCTGTTCCTATTGTATCGTGCCCTATGTACGCGGGCGGGAGAGATCCCGGGCGCCGGAACAGATCATAGAGGAGATTAGCGGGCTTGTTGCGGCGGGCTACAGCGAGATAACGCTCCTTGGGCAAAACGTGAATTCCTATGGAAAGGATATTCCAGGCTGCACGTTTGCCGGGCTATTAAAGCGGGTAAACGATGTGGAGGGGGTGGAGCGCATCCGCTTTATGACTTCACATCCCAAGGATTTAAGCGGCGAGCTCATCGACGCCATGGCGTCCCTGCCCAAGGTCTGCCACCACATTCATTTGCCCATCCAGTCGGGAAGCGACCGGGTATTAAAGGAAATGAACCGGGTGTATACCACAAAGGATTATCTCACGCTTGTGGACAAGCTTCGCGCCCGGGTACCGGATGTGGAGCTGACCACAGATGTGATCGTGGGCTTTCCGGGGGAAACCGAAGCTGATTTTCAGGAAACACTCAATCTCATGGAGAGGGTGGGCTTCGCGGCGGCGTTCACGTTTATGTATTCGCCCCGGGCGGGGACAAAGGCAGCCGGCATGCCTGAGCAGTTGTCGGATGAGGAAAAGAAATCCCGGCTTCTTCGCCTCAACGCCCTCCAGGAGCAGCAGACCCGGCTGAACAATGAAAAATACATCGGCCGCCGGGGCTGTGTGCTGGTGGAAGGCTTTGACGAGCGGGAGACGCCCTTATGCTATGGCAAGCTTGGGAGCTTCAAGATGGTGTATTTCCCGGGAACCATCGACATGATCGGCACGTATCGCGAGGTTTTGGTCGAAAACACGCAGAAAAACTCGCTGATCGGAAGATTGGTATAAAACATACGGAGGTATAGAAAGTGATTTTAGAAAAAGCAAGGGCTCTTGGCGTGGCATTGAGCGAAAGCGAAGAATTCAGCCATATGGCGTCGGCCCGGGCCGCGCTGGAGGAAAACGAGGCGGTCAGCGCCATGCTTTCAGAATACCAGCAAAAGCAGGAGCAGATTATAGAGCTCTTATCCGCGGACGAAATGGACAGGCAAATGGTGGCCACCCTTTCTTCGGATGTGGAGGTGTTGCAGGGGCAGCTGATGGAAAACCCGCTGTTTATGGAGGCGATAGAAGCGCAAAACACGTTTCAACAGCTGATGACGAATGTGAATAGGGAAATCGGCGTCTGCATCGGCGTAATGCCCCATGAGCATGCGGATGGCTGTTCCCACGACTGCGGCTCTTGCGGCGGCTGCCACTGAACCGAGTTTTTCATAATAAGCGTTAGAGAGGGGAACCGCTTATGCCCGGCAACATCACGCCCATGATGCGCCAGTATCTCGACCTGAAGGAAAAATACAGCGATAGCCTGCTGTTTTTCCGTCTGGGCGATTTTTATGAAATGTTTTTTGAAGACGCCCAGACCGCCTCCCGGGAGCTGGAAATCGTGCTCACCGGCCGGGACTGCGGCCTTAAGGAGCGCGCGCCCATGTGCGGCGTTCCGTACCATTCGGTGGACGGCTATATCAACCGGCTGATCCAAAAGGGATACAAGGTCGCTATCTGCGAACAGATGACCGATCCGGCGCTCTCCAAAGGGCTTGTGGAGCGGGATGTCATCCGCATCATAACCCCTGGCACCGTCATCGAGGAGAACATGCTCGATGAGGGCAAAAACAACTACATCGTGGCTTTGTTTTATCAGGAAAACCGCATCGGCTTTGCCTATGCGGACGTGTCCACTGGCGGATTTTTTGTAGGCGAACTTACGTCGGAGGACTTTGGGACAAAGCTTATGGATGAAATGTCCCGTATCGAGCCCACGGAGATCATCGCAAACGACGCCCTGTTTTTGCAGGCAGGACTCGTGAGACCCTTGAGCGCTTCATACTATATTGCCCCCTATGGTGGCGGAGCGTTCGCCCTGAAGGGGGCAAAGGAGCGGCTGAATAAGCATTTCCATGTAGCGTCGCTGGACGGATTTGGGCTTGCCGGCAAGGACTATGGAGTGATGGCCGCCGGCGCGCTGATGGCATACCTTGAGCAGACGCAGAAAAACGCTCTGACCCATATCAGCCAAATTACCTGGGTCAACCGGGACAGCTTTATGCCTTTGGACGCGTCCACCCGGCGAAATTTAGAGCTGACCCGCCCGCTTCGCACAGGCGGAAGCAAGAAAAACACCCTGCTGTATCTCTTGGACAGGACGCAAACAGCTATGGGCGGGCGTATGCTTCGAAGCTGGATTGACCAGCCGCAGACGGAGTTTAGCGCCATCGAGGAACGCCTTACGGCGGTGGAAGCCCTTCATCAGAATATTGTGGAACGGCGGCGGCTTCGCGACGCCCTTCATGGCATATATGATATTGAGCGGCTTTGCAGCCGCATCGCGTATGGCACTGTAAACGCCAGGGACTGCGCGGCGTTAAACGCGTCCCTAAAACGGCTTCCGGCTGTGATCGAGGCTGCAAAAAACCTGAACTGCCCCGTGCTTTCCTCAATCGCGGACAGCATCGACCGCATGGAAGAGATTGAAGCGCTGATCGGGCGGGCTATTGTAGATGACCCTCCGCTGTCCGTCAAGGAGGGCGGCTTTATCCGGGAGGGATACGATGAAAAAGTGGACGAGCTTCGCAGCGCGTCCATGAATGGGAAGCAATGGCTCAGCGAGCTCGAGGCGAAGGAGCGGGAGCAGACTAAAATCAAAAACCTCAAGATCGGCTTCAACAAGGTGTTTGGCTATTATATCGAGGTGACCAAATCCTATCAGCATCTGGTGCCCTATCACTATCAGCGAAAGCAGACATTGGCCAACGCGGAGCGATATATTACGCCGGAATTAAAGGCCATGGAAGAAACCATACTCGGCGCGGAGGAAAAGCGCATTGAACTTGAGTATGCGCTGTTTGTCAAGATCCGTGAAATACTCATCACCTGTACCACCCGGCTGCAAAACGACGCCCGGCAGCTGGCGGCTTTGGACTGCTTTCAATCCATGGCTGAGGTGGCTGCCGCCAACCGGTATTGCAGGCCAAAGATCGTGAAGGACGGACAGCTTTCCATCAAAAACGGGCGGCACCCGGTAGTGGAACAGGCGTTGAAGGACGGTTTTATTCCCAACGATGCCCTCCTTGACCTGGAGGAAAACCGGCTGTTGATCCTCACCGGCCCCAATATGGCGGGAAAAAGCACCTACATGCGCCAGGTGGCCCTGATCGTGCTGATGGCGCATATCGGCAGCTTTGTGCCTGCGGACGAAGCGGTCATCCCGGTGACAGACCGGATCTTCACCAGGGTGGGCGCGTCGGACGATCTCGCCGCTGGGCAGAGCACCTTTATGGTGGAAATGAGCGAGATGGCCAACATCCTTCGCAACGCCACGAAAAACAGCCTTTTGATACTAGACGAAATCGGCCGGGGCACCAGCACGTTTGACGGCTTGTCCATCGCCTGGGCGGTGCTCGAGCACATCGCGGACAAGACCCTGTGCGGGGCGAAAACCCTGTTCGCCACCCATTATCACGAGCTGACGGAGCTGGAGGGCCGGCTTCCCGGGGTTAAAAACTACCGGGTCACCGTCAAGGAGATGGGGGACGACATCCTGTTTTTACGCAAGATCATGCGCGGTGGCGCGGACAAGAGCTTTGGCGTGCAGGTGGCGCAGCTTGCGGGGCTGCCCCAGGCGGTCATCGGGCGGGCCAGAGTGATTTTACGCGAGCTTGAAAGCGCGGACATCAACCGGCCTTCCGGCGGCTTTCGGCAGGCCCCCCAGCACCAGATGTCCCTGTTCGCTTCGGACGAGCAGCAGGCGGTGCTGATGGCGCTCGGAGAGCTGGACGTGGACGCCTTGACGCCCCTGCAGGCGCTCAATACATTGAACGAGCTGCATCAGCGGGCAAAAGTATGCAAGCCGTAACCAAACCATTTACCCAGGAGAAAGGGAAAGCATGAGCAGGATTATCGTATTGCAGCCGGTTGTTGCCAACCAGATCGCCGCGGGCGAGGTGGTGGAGCGGCCAGGAAGCGTAGTCAAGGAGCTTTTTGAAAACAGCGTCGATGCGGGCGCCAGCGCCATCACCGTGGAAATCCAAAATGGCGGCATCGACTATATCCGGGTTACGGACAATGGCGGCGGTATTCCCGAGGAGGACTGTCTCGTTGCATTTACACGGCACGCCACCAGCAAAATCAGAGTTGCCGACGACCTTACCCATATCGAAACCCTTGGCTTTCGGGGTGAGGCGCTTTCCTCCATCGCATCGGTGACGCGGATGCATCTGAAAACCCGGTGTGTCGGCGCGCAAACAGGTACGGAGGTGGTCATAGAAGGGGGCGAAGTAAAGCGTAGCGGCCCCGTGGCCTGTCCCGAGGGCACCACCATCGAGGTCAGCGACCTATTCTATAATGTTCCTGCCAGGCGCAAGTTTTTGAAGGCCCCCCGGACGGAGGCCAGCTATGTGGGGGAATACCTCTCGCGGATGATATTGGCGCGGCCTGATATTTCCGTAAAGCTTATCGTAAACGGCAAAACCCAGTATCACAGCCCAGGGGACAACAACCTTCAAAACGCCATTTATTGCGTATACGGCGGGGAGGTGCTCCCCCAATTGCGGCCCATAAGCTTTGACGACGGGTATGTGATGCTGTCGGGGTTTGTGGGAACCGCTAACCTTGCACGCCCTAACCGGAGCCATCAGTCGTTTTTATTGAATGGACGCTACATCCGCAGCGCGCTTTTGTCAAGCGCGCTTCAGCAGGCCTACGACACCAGGCTGATGGGCGGAAGGTTTCCTTTCGCTGTCGTGGCGATACGGATTTCCAGCTTTGAAGTGGACGTAAACGTGCACCCCAATAAGCTTGAGGTGCGCTTTATCAATGAAGGGCGCATACAAGACGCCATGCGCAGCGCGACTGCGAAAGCGCTTTTAGGCGACGCCGTCCCCAGCGTTAAATGGTCTCCCACAGGGCTGGAGCCTAAAATTTCCCCGCGTGAGGTGCAATTCCCAGCCCGGATTTCTCCTGAGGGACGGGTTCGGACTGTTCCGGACCTCACGAAGCCGCCGGCAGCGGCGCCGCCTTTGCGGGAGGCCGCCCATGCCGGAATGACCCCGGACTGGACGGGGCCTGTCAAGCCGGAAAGAGCGGAGCAGGATACAGACAAACCGGAGCGAAGGCACAAGCCGAATTCGCCGCCGGTTTTGGATAAGCCGCCTGTGATCGCAATCCCATCTGGCGCGGCGAAGCAGAAACTTCATGAGGAAGAGCAGGCGAAGTTTGGCATAGAACCGTATGCCATTGCGGGACAGGTCTTTGACACATATTGGATCGTGCAGCAGGGGGAACGGGTGTTTTTTATCGATCAACACGCCGCCCATGAGCGCAGGCTGTATGAGCGGCTCATGGGCGCCTCGGGAGAGACGGCGTCCCAACAGCTGTTGTTGCCCGAAACGATCACATTAACCTATCCGGAGCAGGACACATTCGACAGGCAGGGGAGCTTGCTTTCGGAAATCGGTTTTGTGATTGAGCCCTTCGGCCCTTTGTGCATCAGGGTCACCGCCGTACCCTCCATATTGGAGTCGCGCAATGTGGCAAGCCTTATCCACGAGGCCCTGGATCTGATCGCCCGGCAGGGCAGGGCGGCCACGAAGGAGCTTAGAAAGGACGCCATCGTACAGCTTGCCTGCAAGCATGCGGTGAAGGCGGGGGATGCGCTAAGCGCAGAGGAGATTGAGATGCTTTTGCGGGAGTTTGCCAAGGAGGGCGCGCCCATGACATGCCCCCACGGGCGGCCCGTGATGGTGCAGATGACAAAAAGGGAGCTGGAGAAGCTGTTTAAGCGGGTGCTGTGAGGATGGAAGAAATAGAAAAAATCAAGATCGGCGTCCTTCTCGGGCCGACGGCTTCCGGGAAAACCGCCTGCGCCATTCAGGCGGCAGGTCGCTTAAACGCGGAAATCATATCCGCCGACAGCATTCAGGTGTATCGGGGGATGTCCATCGGCTCCGCAAAGCCCACCAAGGAGGAAATGCGGGGAATTCCCCATCACCTTCTTGATGTAGCGGATCCGGATAAGGGGGATTTTAGCGTTGCCATGTTTCAACGGTTTGCCGCAGCTTGTATTAGGGATATTCATGCCCGGGGGAAATTTCCTCTCGTGGTAGGCGGGACGGGGCTGTATATCAACGCCCTTACCTATCCTTTGGCCTTTTTAGCCGTGCCGGGCAACCCTGAAATCCGCCAGGCGCTGGAGCGCGAAGAGGAGGCGGCCCCTGGGAGCGCCTACACGCGGTTAAAAGAGGTTGACCCGGTGAGTGCCAGCCGCCTACACGAAAATGACAGGAAGAGGGCAATCCGGGCGCTGGAGGTATATCTTAGCTCCGGGCGGACGATGTCAAGCTTTGGCACGGATTTCGCAAACGAAAGCAACCGGGAAGCGCCATACGATCCGGTGATCGTTGGGCTAAGTATGGAGCGGGAGCTTTTATACGCGCGCATTAACCGCCGGGTGGATATGATGCTGCAGGCGGGACTTGTGGACGAGGCAAGAGCCTTGTACGACGCGGGGCTGCCCGTGACATTGCCCGCCATCCAGGGCCTGGGCTACCGGCAGCTGTACCGGTATTTTGACGGGGACTGCACGCTCTTGGAGGCGGCAGAGGCCATCAAGCAGCAGACCCGGCATTTTGCCAAGCGGCAAATGACCTGGTTTCGCCGGGATGGGCGCATACAATGGATACCGGTAACTGAGAATTCGGACGCGGCGGCTTTGGGCGCGAAAATCGCTATGATCATGGAGGGGAAGGATGGGAACGAGTAATATTCAGGATACCGTACTCAATCAGCTGCGCAAGGAAAAGATACCCTGCGCCATTCGCCTGACAAACGGCTTTCAGATCAAGTCGGCCATTGTAGAGGGGTTTGACAACTTTGTCATATTGGTGAGTACGGAAGGGGAGAAGCAGATGATGCTCTACAAGCATGCCATCTCCTCCCTGACGCCAGGGCGGAGCGTATCCTGCCTGCCGGAAAAATAGGAGGTTCAATGGAACAGGGATTTGGGTTTTTGCCGGGAGTAGAACAAATCGTTCTCGCGGCACAAAAGGATATTCAGCCGGTGTTCGCGCGGCTTGATGAAATCGAGGCGGTGAACCAGCAGCGGGTTCTCAAGGCGTTTCAGGCGGAGGGCGTGGCCCAGCGGCATTTTTCGCCTACCACGGGCTATGGCTATGACGACATCGGCCGGGATACCCTGGACCGGGTGTTTGCCCACGCGCTGCAGTGTGCGGACGCGCTGGTGCGGCCGCAGTTTGTCAACGGCACCCATGCGCTGTATACGGCGCTTGCGGGGGTACTGGAGCCGGGTGAGGACATGCTGTCCATTTCGGGAAAACCCTATGACACGCTGGAAGAGGCCATCGGCATTCACGGGGACGCGCCGGGAAGCTTAAAAAAACTTGGAATTGGCTACCGGCAGGTGGACTTGTTGGACGGGGGAGAACTGGATATTCCAGCTATCCTGGAGGGCCTGCGCGACCCCAAGGTGCGGGTTGCGTATTTACAGCGCTCCCGGGGCTATGCCTGGCGGCAAGCCATCGACCTTACGAAAATGGAAGAGGCGTTTTCGGCGATCGGCCATGCGCGGCCCGGCATCGCCATTATCGTAGACAATTGTTATGGCGAGTTCACGCAAGACCGGGAGCCTTCCAGCCTTGGCGCAGACCTCATCGTGGGTTCGCTCATCAAAAACCCTGGCGGCGGGATCGCGCCTACCGGCGGGTATATCGCGGGGAAGCCCGATCTTGTGGAGCGGGCGGCCAACCGGCTGACGGTGCCTGGAATGGGACGGGAGGTGGGCTCCTACGCCCAATCCTATATCCCCTTTTACCAGGGCCTATTTCTGGCCCCTCATGTCACAAATCAAAGCTTGAAAACCGCCGCGCTGTTTGCGCGGGTGTTTGAGCTTGTGGGGATGCAAACCCTTCCAGCCAGTGGCGAAGCGCGCAACGACATCATACAGTCCGTCCGCTTTCCATCGGCAGAGGCCCTTGTGGCCTTTTGCCAGAGCTTACAAAAAGCGGCCCCGGTGGACAGCTTTGTCACGCCGGTGCCGTGGGACATGCCCGGCTACAGCCACCAGGTGATCATGGCCGCCGGTGCGTTTATACAGGGTTCCAGCATAGAATTGAGCGCGGACGCCCCCATCCGGGAGCCGTACATCGCCTACGTTCAGGGCTCATTAACATATGCCCATGGCAGGATCGCCGCGATGCTGGCGTTAGACGCGCTTGTGCGGGCGCAGGTAATAAAGCTTTAGCGAGGTAATAATCGCCTATAGGGTCGATAAAAATTGCGCAGCGTTATAGGTTCCTGCGCAATGTACAGTTTGACCTAGTAGCTGCGGATCAGGCCGATGACCTTGCCCACGATGGTGAGGCCTTCATAGGAAGTGTAGATCGGCTCCATATTGGCGTTTTCCGGTTGCAGCCGCACCCGGCCCTGTTCCCGGAAAATGCGCTTGACGGTGGCGGCTTCCCCCTCAACCCGGGCGACAACAATATCCCCGTCTGTGTAATCCAGACCGTTGTGGACGATAATATAGTCGTTCGTGAACATGCCGATGTCGATCATGCTGTCGCCGGTGAGCCTAAGGAGAAACACCTCGTCCTTGGACGCGCCGTGCAAAAGCTCCCGGGGTAGCGGCAGCACCGTTTCGATGTTCTCTACGGCGAGGATGGGCAGGCCCGCAGCCACATTACCCACCAATGGCACAGGCTGGGCCTCCGCCGAGGACTGGGGCCTGTTGACGACGATGGAACGCTGCTTGGACGGCTTGTGGGAAATCAGCCCCCGTTGCTCCAGTTTGGTTAGATGGGCATGCACCGTGGAGGTAGAGCTTAGCCCAACCGCCTTGCAGATTTCGCGCACGGTGGGCGGGTAGGAATGCTCTTCATAGAAAGAAATAATGAATTCGTAAATCACCTGTTGCGAATTTTTAAGTTTTTTCATGCGGGCTTTCCTCCCAAACCTCAATTGTTATATGTAGTATAACATAATAAAACCAATTTAAAAACGTTCGTTCGCATATTTTTTTCGAAACTTGGAGGACATGATGAAGTATTGCGTGCTGGATGGCGAAAAGCTTTGCGACGAGTGCGGCGCGTGCGACCGCTGCGACCTTGATCCCAACAAAATCTGCGACAATTGCTGCAAATGCATCCAGCAACCGGAGGAGGATTACGCGAAAATCTCCGTGCTGGACGTTGTGATGGAGCAGCCGGAGGCCTACCTGGCGGCCTTACACGCGCAGGATATTGAGCCTGGCATTGGGGACGCCACATTATATCTTGAGGAGGTAGAACCCGCGCTGCAGGCTGAATGGGAGAAAAAGTTACGGGCATTGGAGGCGCGGGAGGAAGCGCAAAAGGGAAAAATACCTGGGGCCGGACTCCATGGCACGAGAAAAAAACGGGAATAGCATTTACCAAGCTTTCATCGCGGACAGTATTTCCTCATAGAGGTCGTCCCGGTTTTCGGGGGTTAGTGTGAATACCAGCGCATTCGGGTGGGAACGCACCTCATTCAAAAAGGGAATGTCGTAGCGGGCCTTCACCGTAGCAAGCACTGGAATTTCCCCGTTAAGCGCCTCAGATACCGCAGAAAGAAATTCCGGGGAGCCAGTCTCCATAAATCCCAATTCGTCCATGAGAATAACCCCACCGGGCTTTGCGGATCGTATGTACTGGACGCCGAATGTATCAAACGCGGCGGGATTGACCTCCCGTATCTTTTGATTGCACAGGCCGATCCGGTTTACCGCCGTGTATGCCCGCGCAGACGATCCGGCGGGATGGATGTAGATAGGGTGAAAGCCATTGTCATTGGCAGGAAGGCTTTTCGTAATAAACCCGTACACGGGAAGCGCGATTGTAGAGAGAAGCCTGGCCGCTATGGTGCTTTTCCCTACGCCCCGCTCGCCATTGATCAATATATGCTTCATGCTTTGAACGTCTCCTTTCGCTGCTGCCGCAGCGCCCGTTGCTTTTATTGCCTTCTTACTCTGGCCCGGTGCTCGATGAGCTCCGCCGCTACGCTGATGGCGATTTCCGCCGGTGTCTCCGCCAGGATCGGCAGGCCGATGGGATTGTGAATGCGGGCGAAGCTGCTTGGATCAATCCCAGCTGCCAGCAGCTTTGCATGAGTGGCCGCCATCTTTGTCTGGCTGCCTATGATCCCCACATATGTGGCGTCAGTCCTAAGCGCCTGTTCCAGCACGATATAATCCGCCCCATGCGCCCGGGTCATGATGATGATATAATCGTGAGGCTTCACGGTCAGATACTCGTGGATACGAGAAAAATCCCCAAGGATGGTGGCTTGCGCCCCTGGAAACAGTGCCGGATCCGTGAACCGTTCCCTGTCGTCAAACACCACAGGCGCAAAGCCTACCCCGGCGATGACGGGAACCAGGGCCTGTGCTACATGCCCGCCGCCGAATATGTAGGTGCGGCTTGATGAAACAAGGGGCTCAATGTAATAGGCAGGTTCGCCATTCACCAGGATACCGTTGGCGCATGCATGGGGGAGAATGTCCGATTTTTCTCTACCTTCAAGAAAATGCAGCGCTCCGCCTGCATAAATTCCCATTTGGGCCAGGCTGTCCTCCTGAATGACGGTAATCAACCAGGCGTCCTCCTGCTGGGAAAATAGCTCCATGGCGTATGTGAGCATGCTTCTGGTTTTTGCGTCTGCAGCGCCCAGAAACTGAAAATATACCGTCGCTCTGCCGCCGCAGATCATTCCAAGCTCCGCTTTGTCGTTTGCCGAAAGGTCGAAGCCCTTGACCAGAGAGGCCCGTGAGACATGAACAGAGGCTGCTTGCAGGATGCACGCGTGTTCCACCACGCCGCCGCCAATGGTGCCATAGCTTGTGCCGTCAGAAAGCACAATCATCTTTGCGCCCGCGCCCCTGGGTGTGGATCCGCTCGACGCGATGACGCTGCATAAAACCGCATCTTTCCCCGCCGATATGGTATTGTGTAATACTTCAAACAGTTTACGCATACGCTATTTTTCAGCCTTTCAATTTATTGCAGGAAACATATTGCCCATATCATGGGCTGACGAATAATATTATAAAACAATTCGCTTTATTTTACAAATCATAGGAGGAGAAAATGCAGCAGGGGTGGCAATGGCTGAACAGCATTAAAAAATCCCCGGCTGCAAGGCGCGGGGAGGAAGGTCCTTACCTTAGGCGCTACGGATTGGATGGCTGATCCGGATTTTGCATTGTGCGCTGCATTTGCTGCTGTGTGAAGAATTCAGGGGACAGCGGCGCAAACGGGAAATCAACACTGGGTTCGCTTGGGAATTGCTCCGGTAAAATCCAGGGTTCACCGTCCTCCTGCCCGCTTATTTCGGCTGATCCATATGCCATGTAATTTGACGGCTCAGGCCACGATGACGTGTGCGCTGTCAATGTGCTGGGGCCGGTGGGGATGGACGTGAATACCCGGTTTTGCTGCTGTCTTTTTACCCGTTCCCGCCGCTCCAATTGTTGCTGCTTTGAGTAGCTGCCAGCTGGGAAAAACGTTACGAATTTCAGGGCATACAGGTCACAAGACACAAATGCTTCATTGATAGCATCAAACAGCAGGAAATAGTTTTGCCCAACCTGGGTGAGAATTCCGTCCTGGGTGTGGATGCTGTTGGTGCCGATGAGAAACTCACAGATCACATACCGGCCGATCAATGCCGAAATAATCTCATGATAATTTGTCGGGCTGACCTTGCCCATTGTGCCATGGAGGATGTCGTTCACAGATTGCTGTTGTTGAGGGGACAGAGTGAAAGAGCCCTCCTCTGGGATGGCGATCGTGCTGTCAGGAAAGACGTTTTGCGAAGAAGCGCGGGATTGTTCCATAATAACCTCCTGTTTTAGGTATTTACATGCAAATTTGTTGGCGCGTAAAACCCGCCGCTCTGTTTACACTCGAACGTATGCCTTGTTTGCGTAGCCGGTGTTTCCGCCGTATTCTACAACATACCAGTCGCCCCCCGGGTCGCCAACGATTAAAAGCTGCGCGCCGTTCGGGGCTTGGGCTACGATCCTGCTGGCGGTGGAGGGAAGGCTTCTGATATTCAGCCTTCCGGTATTCACCGCGACTGTACCGGTTTTCGTCCCCTGGGGCCACACAAATGGGATGCCGAAATACTCTGTCAGCGCCCTGACCAGCGTTTGGGCGATGAGGTCTGTGTTGTCGGTGATCCATTGGGCGTCCTGAGGGTTGTCATGATACGCCAGCTCCAGAAATACCGACGGCGCCCGGGTGCGGGTGACCTCTCCTATTCTGGTGGTAGGCAACGCGCGCACTAGCCCTGGGTAAATGTCGGAAATATTGTCCTGGAATATCCGTGCAGCCCGCTGCCCGCCAACGCTTACCGGTGAGTAATAGATGTCCGAGCCCCGGACGGTGCCATACTCCCCATCCGGCGCGGCGTTGGAGTGAAGCGCCAGATGCAAGTCGTAATTTCCGGCGTTTGACGCGCGGATGGACGAGGCCGCGGTCATGTCCGGGGTGTTGCGGGTGAACTCAATGCCGCTGGCCCTAAGGTATTGCTCCATAGCATCGGCCAGTATATTCATGTGATATTCCTCTGTGCCGCCTGTGACGTATAGATTGTTTTCCTGTGTGGAAGGACTCAGATAGATGGTAGGCAAAGGGGTTCCCTCCTAGCGAAATTCAATACTTCACTATATGCTCGTTAGCCTTTGCGTGCGCCATAGGGCCTTTTCAGGCGCATAGCAAAACCATCCCCTGGAAACAGTAACATTAATACGGCGGCGCTTTTACCGCCATGAAACCGGGGGAGTAAAACGATATGCTGATCCTGTTTTTGAGGGCAATTTTTCTATATACGCTGGTATTTGTTGTGATGCGCCTGATGGGGAAGCGGCAGGTCAGCGACCTACAGCCCTTTGATTTGGTGGTGACGCTCTTAATAGCGGACCTTGCCAGCGACCCAATTACGGACACAGGCATTCCGCTTATCTATGGAATCATGCCCATTTTTGCCCTGTATCTCATGCAGCAGCTCATGAGCTGGCTGTCATTAAAAAGCGAGCGGGTGCGGGGAATATTATCGGGCAAGCCTATTATCGTGGTGGTAAAAGGGGTGGTTCAAGAGGACGCCATGCGCAAGGGGTGTTATACCCTGAACGATCTCCTGGAACAGCTGCGCACAAAGGATGTGTTTCACATAAGCGAGGTGGAGTACGCCATCATCGAGACCGACGGAAGCCTCAGCGTTTTGAAAAAAGGTAAGTTTCAGCAGCCTTCCATGCAGGACATGAATATCAAGGCGCCCAAAGTGGCGCTGCCGGATCTTTTGATATTGGACGGAAAGGTACATGAAAGAGCGCTGCAAAAAAGCGGGCATACAGGAGAATGGCTTACGGCGCAGTTAAAGACCATGGGCTTTCAAACAGAGAAAGAAGTGTTCTTTTTAAGCTATGACGCAGCCACAGGTACGCTCAACGCCCAGGAACGGGTAGGAAAACAAAAAAGGCCCCCCGGGTAATCAGACTTGACGTGGGAAGGAAGGCCCAAAATGGCTAAAAGAATTTTTACGGTATTCGTGTTGATTGCGCTGTTGTTCCTGTTTATTTTTCCGGCGCGTTTTTTAGAGCAGCTGTCGACTGAGCTTGTGACGGCAGCGAAAGCCGCCATAGAGGCGGCTCTCGACGACGACTGGGGACAGGTGTATGAGGGTCTTACCGGCGCTTATGACAGGTTTTTGCGCGTTCAGGACTATCTACATTTGTTTCTCGACCATGAGGAGGTGCTGGAATTGGAGGTGGGGCTTCAAAGCTCCGTCGCCCTCGCCAGAGCCCAGGATCTAGGGCAGCTGATGCCGGAGTTAAGCGTGGTGATTTCTCAGGCTCAGTACCTCAACAACATCGAAAACTTCAACATATTTACATTGCTGTAATGGCGCGCCTGGCGGCAGCCACCGCGCTAAAATCAGGGACGATCCCTGTATAGAGAATGAACGCGGCCACCCCCTGCCACAGCAGCATGGAAAGCCCCGGCATGACCGCAAGGCCAGCCATTTTGGCTGCTGTAAGAAGCTCTGTATCGGCAGGGTTATAGACCATATCGCACACGATGGCGTGGGAAGGAAGCAAGCTGATAAATCCGATGTCGGAAAACGGCGGTTGCCCCCGCATGCCCAGCGGCGTTGCGTTGATGAGTATGTCGCAGTCCTCAAAACCTGCGTGTTTCATATCGCCGCAGGAAAGCGCGCAATTCCCATTTGGAAGGGCATTCAAAAGCGCCTCCGCCTTTTTTTGATCCCGCGTAGCGATGGTGAGGGATTTGGCCTTCCGCGCCGTGCAAAGCGCCACGGCTTTAGCCGCGCCGCCAGCGCCAAGGAGTATGACCCGCCTATCTGCAAACTCATGCCCAAGCTCCTGCAGCGCCCGGGCAAAGCCCTCCCCGTCGGTGCTGTACCCGTGAAAATTGCCCTGCCCGTCCACGAGAACCGTGTTGACGCTGCCGGCTTCTAGCGCGTCGGGGGACAGGGTTTTGCAATAGGGGAGTATGGTCTCTTTATGGGGCATCGTCACGTTAAACCCCGAGAGAGTCCGCAGCCGGGGCAGCGCAAGGGCCAGAGCATTTTCCGGGACGGTGATGGCGTCATAGCTTGCGTCAATCCCGAGCCGCTCAAATAGCGTACGGTAGAGGAGGGGAGACCGGCTGTGACCGATGGGGTCTCCGATTACGGCAAATTGCAAAAAAATACCCTTCCTTTCTTGTTTCGCCTGGAGTATGATAGAGGCTAGCCCGAATAATGCCGGAGGCGAAAGATGAAAAATTTAAAAACAATACTTATTCTAAACGGCCCCAATCTCAACCTGACAGGCGTCCGGGAGCCCGGCGTTTACGGTTGTGAAACGCTGCGCTCCATCGAGGACGCGGCTGTGCGCGAAGCACAGAGCCTGGGGTTTAGTGCCGAATGTTTTCAGTCCAATCACGAGGGCGCGTTGATCGACCGCATTCATTTGGCGCGGGAAGAGGGCGTTTGCGGGATCGTATTCAATCCCGGCGCGTTCACCCACTATTCCTACGCCCTTCGGGACGCCATCGCCGCGGTGAACATCCCCACAGTGGAGGTGCACCTGTCAAACGTTTTTTGCCGGGAGGCGTTTCGCCGGGAGAGCGTGATTGCGCCTGTATGCCTGGGGCAGATCGCGGGGCTTGCAGGCCACGGATATTCCCTTGCGGTGCGGTATCTCGCCACCATTTTCGCATAGCATATAGTATAGACAAAGGCGGCAAAAGCCGCAACCATAATTGTGACAAAGAGTTACAGGGAAATATCAAGGAAAGTTCACGTTGCGTTCATGGGTGGTTCATGAAGGGATTGTATAGTAATGGTGTCAAAGGTTAATTCTGATGACACCCCCCCAACACGCTGGATTTTTTGTCCAGTGCCGCCCTGCCGGTCTCCCCGTCGGCGGGGCATATTTTTGAATTTTTACAGATAATTCACACGAGTTTCTATCTTGCGTGATAAAATGAAATTATCATGATATTGATATGAAACAGCGCAAACTCCACGCTCTGGATTGGCAGCTGGAACGTGTGAGGAATAATCGCAGGATTGGGAACTCGCGATTTGCAAAAACCCGGGCATGAGCCCGGGCTTTTGCGTAAGTTGGGCCACAAAGCCTTAGGCTTTTCCTGGCGGGGCCGCTGGGGTGGGGATTTACCTAATTTTTTAGTTGTGGTATACTGTTGTTTAATTAAAAAATATGGACAGTGGGCGAAAATCTGCCCCCATGGAGCGGTATGCAGAAAATAAAGCTTTTTTTTCTGAAATTAAAATATCGCGTCAAAAAGGCTTGGCGCCGGTTTGAGGACTGGTTGTCGGCCCTGTTTGGCGGCAAACAAAAGAGCGGGACCCTGTTTGATAATACCCGTGAAACCTCTGTTCGCCCTGATGCCGGGACGTATCAGGATGGAGAAACCAGGCTGTTTACCCCGGTCAATGGCGAAGAATACGCGCAAGAGGAGCAGGAGGAAGCATTGTTCACAGAACGTGGGCAGCCCCGGCCGTTCGTGCTTAGCATCCTGTTTTCAAGCGTGAAATTAATGCTTCTCCTGGTGGCGTTGTTGGGATTTGGTGTGCTGGGTGCCGCGGTTGGTATCGCGAAGGCATATGTGGAGACCACGCCGACGCTGGACCGCGCGCAGCTGACGAAGTCGGACAGGACAAGCTACCTTTACGACAAGGACGGCAATCTCATCACCAGCATCGCGGACATCGAATACCGGGATTGGGTGGACATAGAAAACATTCCAGCCCGGCTGACAAATGCCTTTGTGGCCGTGGAGGACGTGCGCTTTTACAAGCATGAGGGCGTGGATATCAAGCGGCTTATGAAGGCTGCCATTGAGGTGCTGGGCAACTCCAACTCCTCAGGCGGCAGCACGATTACCCAGCAGCTCATCAAAAACAAGGTGTTGACGGCGGAGCGCAACTACAAGCGTAAAATACAGGAGGCATATCTGGCGCTGGAGCTGGAAAAGGAAATCAACAAGGATGATATTCTTGAGGCATATCTCAACGATATTCACCTTGGAGGCTCAAACTATGGCGTAAAGACAGCGGCGAAGGACTATTTCAACAAGGAATTGAACGAGTTGACAATCAAGGAATGCGCAATGCTGGCAGGCCTTACGCAAAATCCGTACCGCTATAACCCCCGGCTGAACAAGTATTCCAACGGCGGCACAAACTGGAAGTACACGGAGGACCGAACCAATACGGTCCTGATGCTGATGTATAAAAACGGTTTTATTACCCAGCAGGAGTACGAGGCTGCCAAGGCCGAGGACGTGTATATCGTCGAGATTTCCCATCAAAAACAGATGTATCAGATGCCGCATTTTGTGGAATACGCCATCCATGACGTGGTGACGCATTTGCTGCAGCAACGGGGGCTTCCGGACACGAATGTCAACAGAAACACCGTGGAAAACGAGCTTCGCACCGGCGGCTATCGGATCTATACCACGTTGGATCCTAAAATCCAGAACACGGTCCAGGAAACCCTGGAAACCTGGGAGAAATATCCGCCGCTTGCCAACCCCGACAAGGGGAAGACCGTGGGAACGCTTTCGGACAATTCCGTCATTGAAACAGTGCAGCCCCAAGCGTCGGCTGTGGTGCTGGATTACCGCAAGGGCGAACTGCGGGCTGTGGTAGGCAGCCGCACCACCCCAATAATCCGCAAAAGCCTCAACCGTGCGCGCCAAAGCTATATGGAGGTGGGCTCCTCCATAAAACCCCTGGCGGTGTACGGCCCGGCGCTGGATGCCGGCGTTTCCCCCGCCACTGTCATCGCGAACCTGGCGGCGCCCATTTCGGGCTGGGGGACGGAACAGGGATATCCCGCCATCGGCAACAGCAAATGGGTTGGCCCGGTGACCGTAAGGCGGGGCATCGTTTCCTCGCTGAACGTGGTGGCGGCCCGGACGCTGTTTGAATACGTGTCCCCGGAGGTGGCGGCTGAGTATCTGGTGAACATGGGCGCCATCACCTCGGAAATCAATGTGGACGGCCCTGGCCTCGCGCTGGGCACCTCGGGATTGACCACCATCCAGATGGCGGGGGCTTTCGGGACCATCGCAGGCGGTGGCGAGTATAAGGAACCCCTGAGCTTTACAAAGGTGGTGGACGGCGCGGGAAACATTATACTCGATGCGGAAGCCATCCGGGTGCGCCGCCAGGTATTTTTGCCCTCCACCGCATGGCTGCTTGTGGACATGTTACAGGATGCCGTGGATAGCGGCACCGGCACCAACGCCAAGATCAAGGGGATGAGCGTTGCGGGCAAGACCGGCACCAATGCCGATAATAAAAGCGTATATTTTGCGGGCATGACGCCCTATTATGTGGGGACTATCTGGATTGGCCATGACCAGCCCAGCAATCCCCTTAAAAGCGGTTCCAGCGGCGGAACCTACGCGGCTCCCGTATGGCAGGCATTTATGTCGAAAATTCACACGGGGCTTTCAGACCGCAATATCATCGATGCGTCCGTGTCGGAGCTGGGACTTGTGAAAAAGACGGTATGCAGCGTTTCGGGCCTGCTAGCCACCGACGCTTGCGCCGCCGACAGCGACGGCCATGAGCCTGTGGAGGACTGGTTCCTGTATGAGAACGCGCCCACGGAGTTTTGCGACATGCACGTGGCGGTTCATGTCTGCAGCGAAACCGGCCAGCTGGCCACAGAGGATTGTCCAGCATCATATGTGACCTCCGGCGCGCAGGTGTTGATCCGCCCCGGCAACTATTACGACCAGTTTACGGATGAGCAGCTGGCCACCGGCTTTACAATGGCCGTGCGGACCAGCATGACTCTCGAGGAATACGAAAGCTATCTTGCCGGCGCGCGAAGCGTTTGCGCCCTTCACGGCGGCGGTAGCGAGGACGGCGGAGATGACGATGACTCAGCCCTGGAAAGGGAAGCGAGAGAATTGGGCATGAAGCTGGATGAGATCATTGCAAACGAAAGCCTGTCCCAATCGGAAAGCCAACAGCTTAGGCAGCTTCGAATGCAGATTTCAAACGCGCTGTCCGCCGGGCGGTATCAGCAACTTGAAACAGCCATGGAAAAAGCCAAGGAGGCGGTCAGCCGCTATAGCGACGATACGGGAGAGGCTGAAGAAGATAGCGAGTCTTCGGATGATGTTGCTTAGGCTAGAAGCGAGAGGTAGCAGTGGATGGGCAATGAAAGGGCAGCGCAGGCTAAGCTAAACGAACTGTATGAAGCGGAGCGGCTGCGCCTGCAAAGAGTATCGCAGCAGGCGGATGCGCCGATGGGAGCCTATGCTTCGCCGGTATTTGGTGAGGGAAATGCTTTGCCCCGGCTGGTTTTGGTGGGCGAAGCCCCCGGCGCGGAGGAAACCAGGCTTGGACGGCCCTTTGTGGGGCGGGCGGGTCAGCAGCTAAGCGCGCTTTTAACGCTTGCAGGAATGTCCAGGGAGGAATTATACGTGACAAACGTCGTAAAATACCGCCCGGAGGCCAGAAGCGCCCGGGGTACGAAAAACCGTACGCCTGGTCAAAAAGAAATAGTAGAGGGGCTGCCGCTTTTGGAAAGAGAGCTCCAAATACTCAAGCCGGAAATAGTGGCAACACTTGGAAATGTACCGCTGATGGCCCTGTATGCCATCGTGAATATGCCCAAATCGACAGTTGGCGCGGTGCACGGCATACCGCAGCAGGTGCGCCTTTGCGGGCGGGAGCTCATTCTTTACCCGCTGTACCACCCCGCCAGCACCATCTATAACCGGGCGCTGTTGCCCGTTTGTGAACTGGACGCGAAGGGATTGGGAGCGCTGTGAAGAAATCGTGAAACAGCCCACGCCTTTGCCGATGGAATGGAAGATTATGCTATACTATGGACAAGCCTGAATGACCCGCTTGTCCCCAAAGGGGGAAGTTGAATGAAGCGCAAAATACTCCTGCTGATGATCAGCGTCGTGCTGCTGGCCTTGTTTGTGCCCGCGGCCATGGCCGCCGCCCGGCAGTTTGGCCAGGTGACGGGGCAGGATGTGCGGCTTCGCAAAGAAGCGAATACCGAAAGCGAGGTCATTGCGCAGCTCCCTTTGAACGCTAGCGTGGAAGTCCTTGACGAAACTGGCGGATGGTACCGGATCATGTACGGGGACGATGTAGGATATGTAAGGCAGGACTATGTCTTTACCAGCGCCATGGGCAGCCGGGCGGCGTATGTCCTGGAGGACGGCGTAAAGCTCAGGGGCGGCCCGGACCAGACCGCGTATGCCGTGGCGGAATTGTCCGCATCCCAAGGGGTCAAGGTCAAGCAGATGCTGGGCGAGTGGTATTTCGTGGTGGCTGGTGACAGCGCGGGATATGTGCACCGAAATTATCTTACCATGACGAAGGCTACAAACACCGCGAGCATCCTACTGAAGGCGGGTATGGAAGGCCAGGAAGTCAAACGGATGCAGACAAAGCTTTACGACAAGGGATTTCTGTCAAAGGCGAACGTTACCGGCGTGTTCGGCGGAAAGACGCGGGAGGCTGTGTCGGATTTTCAGGAAGCCTGCGGCTTTGACGCGGACGGCGTGGCGGGAATGGTCACCCTTGAAGCATTGTACGACAGCGCCAACAAGGTCACGAAAGCCACCGCTTCCGCTACACAGGTTAAGGGTTCCGTGATCATGAAGGACTGGTTTAAGGGCGGAAACGAATGGCTGGCGAGATACAGCAAGTTTGAGGTGATCGACGTTAAGACCGGGCTGTCGTTCCAGGCGCGGCGGTTTGGCGGCTGGTATCATGCCGACAGCGAGCCGCTGACGGCAAAGGATACCGAAATCATGAAAAAGATTGCGGGCGGAAAATGGTCCTGGAACAGGCGGCCAATTTGGGTGCGTTACCGGGGGGTGACGGCGGCGGCCAGCATGCATTGCATGCCCCATATGGCGAACCCCACCAAAAGCAATAATTTTCCGGGACATTTTTGCATCCACCTGCTCAATTCCAAGGTGCATGAAACCAGCAAAACCTGCCCGCGTCATCAGGCCTGCGTGCAGCAAGCATATCGCGAAGGGCGCGCGTAACGCCCGCCAATACAAAAAAGGGGGAACACCCAATGCGTATTCTCATTGCGGATGACGATCCGGTTGTACACGAGTCTCTGGGGATTTATCTGAAGGCGGAAGGCTTTGAGCCCTTGGATGTTTATGACGGGGAGGCCGCGGTGGAGAAAGCCGCGGAACAGGATGTCGGCCTTTGCGTGCTGGACATCATGATGCCGAAAAAAACCGGTATTGAGGTCTGTAAGGAGCTTAGAAAAACCACCCAGCTGCCCATCATCATGCTGACGGCAAAGGGCGAGGAGGTTGACCGGATTATCGGGCTGGAGCTGGGCGCGGATGATTACATCGTCAAGCCCTTCAGTCCCCGGGAGGTTGTGGCCCGCATCAAGGCTGTGCTTCGGCGCACCCAAGAGCAGCAGGAAGGGAGCAGCGACGGGGTGCTGAACTTCAACGGACTGACAATTGACCTAAAAAGCTACACCGTGACCCTGAAGGGGCAGCCCGTGGTGTGCACGCCTAAGGAAATCGAGATACTGCACATGCTTGCCAGCAATCCAGGGCAGGTGTTTACCAGAGAGCAACTTTTAAACCGGGTCTGGAGTTATGATTTCGCGGGGGAAACCCGCACGGTGGACACCCACATCAAGCGCATTCGCGCCAAGCTCGAGAACAACGGACTTGGCTGGAGTATCAAAACCATTTACGGCGTTGGATATAAATTTGAGGTGGATGCATAAGATATGCGCAGCGTATTTCTCTGGCGGTTGCTGATTGTTTTGATGATAACGGTGTTTTTCGCCTCCCTGTTCATGATGGGAGGCTATCTGTTTTTGAGCCGCGACGCTTATCGGGCCATCAAGCTTTCAGAATTGATGCCGGACGTGGAGACGGTTGTGCAAATGCTCAGCGAGCGGCGCTCAGGCGACCTTTCCGCATATGGGTTTGACCGGATGATGGCGCGGATGGTGGACTCGTCGAATTCCATGTGCGTTTTGCTGGACGAAAATGGCAAGGTGGTCAACTACTATTGCGACAAAACCATTCCGGTTGTAAATGCGGAACAAATCGAAAGGCTGTTTCAGCGGGAAATATCGGATGTATTGGCGGGATATAAAGTTCATCGTGAAAACCTGATGCTGCCCGACGGAAGCAACGCCATGGGCGTGGGCCAGCGGGTGGAGTATGGCGAAGAGGTAGCGGGAGCTGTTTTGTTTTTGAAGTCCGCTCAGGAGGTGAACGCTACCACCGGACAGCTGAACCTGGCGCTGATGATGGCGGCTGCGGTGGTGTTTCCGGTGTCATTGATCCTGTCTACTGTGGGCCTGCGCAAGGTTACAAACCCGCTGCACCGTATGGGCGAGGCGGCCATCGAAATGAGCAAGGGCGACTTTGAAATACGGGCAGACGAGACGGAGGCGGGGGAGGTGGGGCTGCTTGCCCGGGCGCTGAACACATTATGCGATAATCTGTCAAAGACCATATACCAGCTTCGTGCGGAGAAAAGCCAGCTCAACCAGATTCTTCTGAGCTTTACAGAAGGCATCGCCGCCACGGACAGCCTTGGCTTTCTGACCCACTATAATCCGGCATTGATGCGCCTGTTTGGCGCGGTGCGGGTCAACTCCCGGACGGACCTCGTTCCGGATGAAAGCATATGGGCTGCCTTTGACGCGGTGTATGAAAGCGGCGAGGGGCAAAGCATGCAATATCCCCTGCCAGGCGACCGGATGCTGTGGATTACAATCTCCCCGGTGACCACTGAGGACGGAATACGCACAGGGGTTGTGGGCTTGTTTAAGGACATGACGGAGATGGAGCGGCTGGAGCGCACCAGAAGGGAATATGTGGCGAACGTCAGCCACGAGATGCGCACGCCGCTGACAGCGGTGCGCGGTTTGTTGGAGCCGCTGGTGGACGGCATGGTGAAAACCGAGGAGGATCGGGAGCGGTATTATAAAATCATGCTGCGCGAGGTTTTAAGGCTGTCCCGGCTGATTACCGACATGCTGGAATTAAGCCGGCTGCTGTCCGGCACCGGCTATATGGAAATGACGGAAGTGGATGTCAACGGGCTGCTGAGCGATATCGTGCAAAGCTATGGCAAACAGGCGTCAGAGCATGGGGTGGAGCTTAGGTTGGACGCGCCGCCATTGCCCAGCGTATTAACCGACCCGGACCGGGTGGAGCAGGTGCTGGTGATCCTGTTGGACAACGCGATGCGCTACACCCCAGAGGGGGGCACCATCACCATCCGGGCGCAGAATGGCCCCAGGGTCAACATAGCGGTGGAGGATACCGGCTACGGCATCCCGCCTGAGGACATTCCCCATTTGTTCGAGCGGTTTTATAAGGTGGATAAATCAAGAAAAGAGGGGGGCACCGGCCTTGGACTTTCCATCGCCCAGTTCGTCATCGAAAAGCTGGGAGAGAAAATAATGGTGGAAAGCGAAATCGGCAAAGGTACCAGCTTCCGCTTTACGTTGAAGAAATATGTGGTCAACGCCATCCAGCTTGGGCCTGCCCTGGATGATTGGTCCGGTACGGGGGTTATCGAGATCAGCCCTGAGGAGGTATGGGCGGCGGAGTCCAAAACAGAGGTACGGCCTGAGGACGCGCCCTATGAGGTATTGCCGGAAGAGGAAAAGGCCGCTAAGGAGAAGGCTGCGAAGGAAAAGGCTGCGAAGGAAAAGGCTGCCAAGGAGAAGGCTGCGAAGGAAAAGGCCGCCAAGGAGAAGGCGGCGAAGGAGAAAGCCGCCAAGGAAAAGGCTGAAAAAGCCGCGAAGGAAAAGGCGGAGCGTGAGAAAAAAGAAGCCATGCGGCCCATGAAGCCGCTGATGATCCAGACGAAAACGGCGGAGACGCCGAAAAAACGCCCGCGCTAGTGCCCTATCAACGAAAACGATACAGGGCACTAAGGGGGATCATGGGGGAAAAGGGGAAAAGCGAAGCATGCTTGCCAACATCAAAAGCTATGGCCTGACGGGGATCGACGGGTTTCAGGTGCAGGTGCAGGTGGACATTTCAAACGGCTTGCCCGCCTATGAAACAGTAGGACTTCCCGACGCCGCGGTGCGCGAAAGCAAGGAGCGGGTGCGGGCCGCCATCAAAAACAGCGGGTACGAATTTCCGATTAACCGCATCACCGTCAACCTGGCGCCTGCCGGGCAACGCAAGGAAGGGCCGATTTACGACCTGCCTATCGCGGTGGGCATCCTGGGGGCCGGCGGTACGCTGCCGCTGACACAAGCCAGGATGCCGGTGCTGTTGGGAGAATTGGCTCTGGACGGGGCGGTGCGGCCCATACCGGGGGTTTTGCCCATGGTGATCGACGCTCGGATGAAAGGGGAAACCGCAATCCTGCTGCCGGCGGGGAACGCGGCGGAGGCCTCGTATGTGGAGGGGATTACAATATTCCCCGTGCAGTCGCTGCGGGACGCAGTGGAGCATTTGTCCGGAAGGATAGCGATCGAGCCGGAACCGCTTCGCATTTGGAATCCGGAGCTTGTCCAGTATCCCGCCGATTTTTCAGAAATTCGCGGCCAGCATTCCGCCAAGCGGGCCACAGAGATCGCGGTGGCGGGCAATCACAACCTGCTGCTGATCGGTACCCCCGGTTCCGGGAAAACAATGCTCGCCAGAAGCATCCCATCTATATTGCCGGACATGACATTCGAAGAAGCATTGGAAATCACAAAAATTCATTCCGTTGCAGGCACCACCAGAACCGCCCCTGGCCTGGTGGAGCAGCGGCCTTATCGCGCGCCCCATCATGGGGCTAGCTCCGCTGCGCTTGTGGGCGGCGGACAGCGGGCGATGCCTGGGGAAATCAGCCTTGCCCATTGCGGCGTGTTGTTTCTAGATGAATTTCCGGAATTCTCCAAGGACGTGCTGGAGTCCCTGCGCCAGCCGCTGGAGGATGGGGTGGTGTCCATCACAAGGGCCGCGGCAAGCGCCACATATCCCGCCCGCTTTATGCTGATCGCGGCCATGAACCCCTGTCCCTGCGGGAATTACGGCAGCAGGATAAACCCGTGCCGCTGCAAGTCCTATGAAATTCGCCGGTATCAAAACCGCATTAGCGGGCCGCTTCTCGACCGGTTGGATCTGCACGTGGAAATGACAGAAGTGGGGTATTCTGACATCGCGGGCAAGGGAAAGTCCGAAACAAGCCTTGCCATCCGGGAGCGTGTCAACTGCGCCAGGGCCATTCAACAGGCCCGGTATGCGGCGGAGGGCATTACCTGCAACGCCCAGCTGACAAACCGGATGATTAAGAAATATTGCAAAATGGACGCCCCCTCCCAACGGCTGCTGCAACAAGCCTTTAACAGCCTTCGCTTAAGCGCACGGGCGTATAACCGGATATTGAAGGTATCCCGCACCATTGCGGATTTGTCCGGCAGCGATGAGATTGGCGAGGAGCATGTGGCGGAAGCCATTCAATATCGCAGCCTGGAAGGGAAATACTGGAAAGAGGGATGATCCATGCGGGAGTTTACCAAAGAAGAATGCCTTTGGCTTTGGCTCAATAGCGTCACTGGTCATCATGTGAAGCTGTTTCACAGGATTTATGCCCAGTTTGACTCCATGGAGGAATTGTACCGGCTTGCGGGCAAGGGCGGCCTTCCTGCCCTTGAAGGGGTTGACGACAAGGTGATTGAAAAGCTCAAAGCCTCCGCCAACGAGCGGTATATCGCCCAATATGTAAGCTGGCTTAGAAAACGGGAAATTGATGTGGCAATCGCTACGGATGAAAGCCGGTATCCCGCATTATTAAATGAAATTCAAAGCCCGCCTACAGTGCTGTTCATCAAGGGGCGGCTTGACCCTGAGCCGGAACTGCCCATCGCCATGGTGGGGATGCGCAATAATTCCATCTATGGCGAGCGGATGGCCAGGCGGCTGGGGATGGAGCTTTGTCAATGCGGGGCCACCATCGTCTCCGGCATGGCGGATGGCATCGACCGGTTTTCCGCCCTGGGCGCTTTAAGTGTTGTGGACAGCGCCAATCCCACGGTGGCGGTACTTGGCTGCGGTGTGGACGTCATTTATCCGTCGGGAAATGACGCCCTGTATCACAGCATTGTGGAACGGGGCGCGGTTGTGTCGGAGTTTTTGCCCAAGACGAGGCCGCACAAGGGGAATTTTCCCATACGAAACAGGATCATCAGCGGCTTGAGCCTGGGTACCGTTATCGTCGAGGGCGGGAGCCGCTCCGGCGCATCCATCACGGCGAATTACGCGCTGGAGCAAAACCGGGACGTGTTTGCCGTGCCGGGGGAAATCGATCGGGAAACCAGCGCATGCCCCAACCGGCTGATCCGCCAGAATTGGGCGAAGCCGGTATTTCATGTCAATGATATTTTAGAGGAATATGACAGGCATATGGTGACGCCGGAGGAAGGGGCTGCCTTGGATCAAAGCCGATGGCCAGAGGTCAACCGCCGGATCTACGAGGCGCTAAAACGCGGGCCGATGAGCGCGGACGAATTATGCGAAATGCTGTCGCTGCCTGCCGCACAGGTGAATTCAGCCTTGACATCTATGGAGTTTTCAGGAATAATGAAGCAATTACCGGGCAGAGTGTATTCAATTTAACGTCCGGACGGCCGAACCCCGTATTCTGGGGCAGGCAAATACGCAAGGAGAGAAATATGGCGGATAATCTGGTCATTGTAGAATCGCCCGCCAAGGCGAAAACAATCGGAAAATTTTTAGGCAGCAAATACAAGGTCGTGGCGTCCAACGGGCATGTGCGGGATCTTCCCAAAAGCCAGATGGGCATTGACTTTGAACATAATTTCCAGCCGAAATACATTACATTGCGGGGCAGGGGGGATGTGCTGGAGCGCATTCGCCGGGAGGCGAAAAGCGCAAAAAAAGTGTATCTCGCCACGGACCCTGACAGGGAAGGCGAGGCGATCTCCTGGCATCTGGCGCATGTGCTGAAGCTGGATGAAAACTCCAAATGCCGGATCGTGTTCAACGAGATTACCGCCTCGGCGGTAAAGGGCTCCTTAAAAGGCGTGCGGCCCATCGACATGCGGCTGGTGGACGCCCAGCAGGCCCGCAGGCTTCTCGACCGGATCGTGGGATATTCCATCAGCCCCATCCTCTGGGCAAAGGTTCGAAAAGGATTGTCCGCCGGACGGGTGCAGTCCGTCGCAACCAGGATCGTGTGCGACCGGGAGCAGGAAATCCAGGCGTTTAATCCGGAAGAATATTGGGTGATCAACGCTCATCTGCATACAAAAGGCGCAAAAAAGACATTCGACGCCAAGTTCTATGGGTTCAACGGCAAAAAGAGCGACTTACATAATGAAGAAGAAGCCAAAGCGGTTTTGGCGAAGGTGGACGGCGCTAATTTTGTCGCGACAGACGTCAAAAGCGGGCAGAAAACAAAGCATGCCCCCGCGCCCTTTACCACAAGCTCCTTGCAGCAGGAAGCGTCCAGAAAGCTTGGGTTTACCACCAAGCGCACCATGCTGGTTGCCCAGCAATTGTATGAGGGCGTAGAGCTTAAGGGAAAAGGCTCCACAGGTCTTGTGACATACATCCGTACCGACTCCGTCCGTGTGGCCAACGAGGCGCAGCAGGCCGCATTGGAGCATATCAAGGCCCAGTACGGCGCGCAGTACGTGCCTGGAAAACCCAATGTTTACAAAGGCCGGGCCAGCGCCCAGGACGCCCATGAGGCCATCCGCCCCGCTCATATCGATTATGCCCCGGCGGACATCAGGGAGTCGCTGTCCAACGACCAGTACAAGCTATATAAACTGATTTACGAGCGGTTTCTCGCCAGCCAAATGGTCCAGGCGAAGTATGAAACCTGCACCGTCACAATCGACGCCAACGGCTGCACGTTCCGCGCCAACGGCGTGCGCACGTTGTTTGACGGGTTTACGGTGATCTACACCGAGGGCCGGGACGACGCGCAGGAGAAGGAAACCACCCTGCCGCCCATCGCCGCTGGGGATCCGCTGACGGTCAAGAAGATCGACAGCGACCAGCGCTTTACACAGCCGCCTCCCCGGTATACGGAGGCGTCATTGGTGCGCATGCTGGAGGAAAAAGGGATTGGGCGGCCCAGCACGTATTCCCCCACAATCTCCACCATCATTGACCGGGGGTATATCTCCCGGGAAAAAAAGCTGCTGATCCCCACGGAATTGGGATTTGTGGTCACCCAGCTTATGAAAGAAAACTTCCCGGACATCGTGAATGTGGAGTTTACGGCGAACATGGAAAATCAGCTGGACAGCGTCGAGGATGGCGAAAACACCAGCGAGGCCGTACTGGAAAAATTCTATGGGCCGTTTAAGGATACCATCGAAGCGGCTTCGGCTAACATCGAAAAGGTGGACATTCCCGACGAGGTGTCCGATATCCCCTGTGAAAAATGCGGGGCCATGATGGTATACAAAATGGGCCGGTTCGGCCGGTTCCTTGCCTGCCCGAATTTTCCCAACTGCCGCAACACAAAGCCCATTCTTGAAAAGATCAATGTTCCCTGTCCCCAGTGCGGGGCGGAGCTGATCAAGAGAAAGAGCAAGCGCGGGAAAACGTTCTTCGGCTGTGAAAAGTATCCGGCCTGCGATTTTGTGTCCTGGGACAAGCCTGTACAGGAGCGATGCGAAAAATGCGGGGCCATGATGGTGCAGAAAATGGGCCAGAACGGCAGCTTCGTTTCCTGTACCAACAAGGATTGCGGGAATGTATTGCGAAGAAAGGAAAAGGAAGATGCCGAATAATTCCCCATTGGCCGCCAGTGTCGTAGGCGCGGGTCTGGCGGGGTGTGAGGCGGCATGGCAATTGGCGAACCGGGGGGTATTCGTGACCCTCTATGAAATGAAGCCCCATGAAAAATCCCCCGCCCATCAGGCGGACGGGTTTGCGGAGCTGGTGTGCTCCAATTCCCTGCGCTCGGATCGGCTGCAAAACGCGGTCGGCCTGTTGAAGGAAGAACTGCGGCGGCTTGACTCCCTTATTTTGCAGGCGGCGGACGCAAACCGGGTGCCCGCCGGCGGCGCGTTGGCGGTGGACAGGGATGGGTTTTCCGGGTTTGTCACGGAGAAAATCAGAAATCATCAAAACATCCAGGTGGTGGAGCAGCGTGTGGATCATATTCCCGAAGGGCCGGCGGTTATCGCGACAGGCCCGCTGACACAGGGGCCAATCAACGGCGCCATCGAGGCGCTTTTGGGCTCAGACGGCAAGCGGCTGCATTTTTACGACGCGGCAGCGCCGGTTATCACGAAGGAAAGCCTGGACATGAATATCGTGTTTTCAGCCTCCCGCTATGGGCGGGGCGGGGATGATTATCTCAACTGCCCCATGACCAAAGAGGAATATTTTCGCTTTTACGAGGCGCTCATCGGGGCAGAAACCGCGCCCCTTAACGACTTTGATCAGCGCCCGAAGGTGTTCGAGGGCTGTATGCCCATAGAAATCTTGGCAAAGCGCGGGGAAATGACGCTGTGCTTTGGCGCGCTAAAGCCAGTGGGGCTCTCTCAGGCGCAGGAGGATGGCAGTCACATTAGGCCCTTTGCGGTGGTGCAGCTTCGCCAGGATAACCGGGAGGGAACCCTTTATAATATCGTGGGCTTTCAAACCAATCTGAAATTCAAAGAACAGGCGCGGGTGTTCCGCATGATCCCCGGATTGGCGCAGGCGGAATTCGTCCGTTATGGGGTGATGCACCGCAACACTTTTTTGCAGTCCCCAGGGATACTGGGCGCTGATTTCCGCTTTCTTGCCCGGGAAGACCTGTATTTTGCCGGCCAGATGACCGGCGTAGAAGGGTATGTGGAAAGCGCCGCCAGCGGGCTTACTGCCGGGGTGTCTCTCACAAGGCGGCTTCACGGCCTTTCGCCCATGGACTTTGGCCCGGAGACCGCCATCGGCTCTCTCGGGCATTATGTGGCCCACTACAACGGCGGGGATTTCCAACCCATGAACGCAACGTTTGGCCTTATTGAGGGGCTTCCCAAACGGATTAGAAACAAGCAGGAACGCTATGCCCAGATGGCGGAGCGGGCGCTCATGCGAATTGACATAATCGTGGAGGATTTGAAAAATAACTGTTAACCCTAATGGCTTTTTTACCGCTTTCCCCCAGGGTATGGTATGATGAATGAGATGGAGTGCGCTGTCAAAAAACATTGGGGATGATCAAAACGTGCATCCTCAAAAAGCGCAAGCTGCCTTAGCAGCGGCGGTTTTTTGACTTTTGAAGAAGGAGGACATAACATGGGTCTCAAGGGCACGACAATCATCGCCGTACGGCGAAACGGCAAAACTGCCGTCGCCGGTGACGGCCAGGTCACGATGGGCCAGTCTACGATCATGAAGCATACGGCCAGAAAAGTGCGCAGGCTATATCACGGCAAGGTCGTGGTAGGGTTTGCGGGTTCTGTGGCGGATGCCTTTTCCCTGTGCGAGCGGTTTGAAAACAAGTTGGAGCAATATAGCGGCGGCCTGACCCGGGCGGCGGTGTCCCTGGCCCAAGACTGGCGAAGCGACAAGGCGCTAAGGCAATTGGAGGCCATGCTCATCGCCGCGAATAAGGACGAGCTTCTCGTCATATCCGGCTCCGGCGAGGTAATCGACCCGGACGATGGCGTGACGGCCATCGGTTCCGGCGGCATGTTCGCCCTTTCAGCGGCCAAGGCGCTTATGCAGAACACCGATTTGTCCGCGAAGGAGATCGCCGAGAAGGCGCTGAAGATCGCTGGGGAAATCTGCGTGTTCACCAACGGCAATATCGTGGTGGAGGAGGTATAAGAAATGCTGACTCCCAAAGAAATCGTAGACGCTCTTGATAAATACATCGTGGGCCAGGACAAGGCAAAGCGGGCTGTGGCGGTGGCGCTGAGAAACCGCTATCGCAGGAGCCGTTTGCCGGAAGAATTGCGCGAGGAAATCACGCCCAAAAACATCATCATGATGGGGCCCACCGGCGTTGGCAAAACCGAGATTGCGCGCCGGCTTGCCAAGCTGGTGGAAGCGCCGTTCGTCAAGGTTGAGGCCACAAAGTTTACGGAGGTTGGCTATGTGGGCCGGGATGTGGACAGCATGGTGCGCGACCTTGTGGAGGCGTCCATCCGTCTTTGCAAGGATCAGCGCCGGGCGGATGTAAGGCTGATGGCGGAGACAGCGGCGGAGCAGCGGCTGGTGGATCTTTTGGTTCCCCTTCGAAAGTCAGAAACCCAGCCTCCCGCCAATCCACTTCAACTGCTTCTGGGCGCGGGCCAGCCGCAAAAGGAGCCACAGATGAGCGAGGAAGAAAAGCGGGCGCATTTCTCCCGCAGGGACCGTGTGCAGGCTGAACTTCGCGCCGGACGGCTGGAGGACGAGATCGTGGAGGTGGAGGTGGAAGAACAGTCCGCCGGAAGCGATACCATGATCGCCATGGGCATTGATATTAACATCAATGAGATGCTGGGCGGTATCATGCCGAAAAAGAAAAAGCGCCGGAAGGTGCCGGTATCCGAAGCCCGGCGCATCCTGGTTCAGGAGGAGTCGGACAAGCTCATTGACATGGATGAGGTCATCCGCGAGGCCGTGAACAAGGCTGAGCAGGACGGCATTATATTCATCGACGAAATCGATAAGATTGCGGGAAGCGGCTCCCACGGCGGCCCGGATGTATCCCGGGAAGGGGTGCAACGGGACATCCTGCCCATCGTGGAAGGGAGTACCGTCAACACCAAATACGGCCCCGTCAAAACGGACTATATGCTGTTTATCGCGGCGGGCGCATTTCATGTGGCCAAGGTGTCCGATCTCATTCCGGAGCTTCAGGGCCGGTTCCCCATCCGGGTAGAGCTTTTGGCATTGACCGAAGAGGATTACGCCCGGATTTTAACACAGCCGGAGCACGCGGTCACAAAGCAGTACGCTGCGCTTTTGAAAACCGATCATATTGACCTGGTGTTTCGGGAGGACGCGCTTTTGGAAATCGCCCACTATGCTTTTATCACCAATGAAACGGCGGAAAATATTGGCGCGCGGCGGCTGCATACCATCATGGAAAACATGTTGGAGGATATTTCCTTTAACGCCACCGGCGACCATCCGGACATCGAGGTGGTGATCGACGGGGCGTACGTGAAGGAACGGCTCAAGGACGCGCTTGTGGAGCAGGATATTAGGAAATATGTATTGTAAGTGGCGGGAATGCGGGATGCGGTTACTGGCCGCCTGCCTGTTCATACCATTGCTCCTCACCGCCTGCGCGCCTGCTGAGACATCACAGGCGCAGGCGGGATTGGACGCGCCCGCTGACATTGAATTTCACGCGCCGGACACCCCTCAGCCAACCCCCACATCTACGCCGGAAATGACCCATGAGCCCACGGCAACGCCAAACATGATACATCAGACACCGGCAGGGGTGGCCCCGCTGTCCGCGATTGTTACGCCCAAACCCACCCTTTCGCCTGAACCAAGCCCCGATATAAGCGGGCCGGCAATGGCCCTAAAAAACGTGAACAATGAGAAGGGGTATGTGCTGGCTCACGATGTAAACTTGCGCCAGGGGCCTGGGACGGAGCATCCCATCGTAGGCGTGCTAGACTATCATACAAAGCTTGTCATCACCGCGAAAACCACAGAGCTTGAGGATATTTGGTACCGCGTCACCATTGGGGACAAGCAGGGCTTTATGCTGAAGTCGTTTGTAGGCCTGGGAGATATTCCCACCCCAACCCCGACGCCAAAGCCTACCCCCAAGGCCACGGCGAAACCAAAGGCCACGCCCAAGCCCACCGAAAAGCCTGCGGCTATCGAGACACCCGAGCAGGAGGAGAGCATCCCTCAGGGCGATACAGGTGATTACAGCAGCGGCGATATATATCTTGCGGCAAAGCTCATCTACGCGGAAGGGAAGGACCAGTCCACTTCAAGCTTCAAGGCGATGGCAAATGTCCTGTATAACCGCTGCGCATCCAGAAAGTTTGGGGGCACGGTAACACAAGAAGTTTACCGAAGCGGCCAGTTTACCGTTGTTACGTATGACAGCTTTGAGGGTTTGACGCCAAGCAGCAAGGCCATAACCGCGGCGGAAGCCATTTTCAATGGCGGCGAGCGGGTGCTTCCATCGGACGTGATGTTTTTTAGAGCTTCCCGCTCCAGCAAGTCCTGGGGAAGCCGGACGTATTATAAAACCATCGGCGGCAATGATTACTACAGTTGACGGGGAAGGGAGCCGCATGCATGCGCGTAACGGAACTGATTGAAAAGAAAAAACAGGGTGAACGATTGTCAACCGATGAAATCCATGGGTTGATTGAGGGTTATGTGCGGGATGAAATCCCTGATTATCAAATGGCCGCGTTTTTGATGGCGGTATGCCTTTCGGGCATGGATGCGGAGGAAACCGCGGAGCTAACGCATGCCATGATGCATTCAGGCGACGTGGTGGACTTAAGCGAAATTCCTGGCGTCAAGGTGGATAAGCATTCCACCGGCGGCGTTGGGGACACCACCACCCTGGTGGTAGCGCCGTTGGTGGCGGCCTGCGGCGGCAAGGTAGCCAAAATGAGCGGGCGCGGGCTTGGGCACACCGGCGGAACGCTGGACAAGCTGGAGAGCATCCCTGGGCTTAGCGTAGAGCAGCCTCTTGAACGGTTTATCGATCTTGTCAAGAAAAATGGCCTTGCGGTCATCGGGCAGTCGGGCAACCTGGTGCCGGCGGATAAAAAGATGTACGCCCTTCGGGACGTAACCAGCACGGTTTCCAGCGTGCCGCTCATCGCGTCGAGCATCATGAGCAAAAAGCTGGCTGCCGGTGCGGACGCCATCGTGCTGGACGTAAAGACCGGATCGGGCGCGTTTATGCAGACGCTGGAGGGCTCCAGGGCGCTGGCGCGCACAATGGTGGATATCGGGAAAAACTTAAATCGCCGGGTAGTGGCCCTGATCACCGACATGGATCAGCCCCTGGGACTTGCCGTGGGCAACGCCCTGGAGGTCCGGGAAGCGGTTGAGCTTTTGTCCGGGCGCATCCCGGCGGGCGATCCCCTGTACGAGGTTTGCATGCTGCTGGGCTCCTACATGCTGGAATTAAGTGGCCTTACAAGCGGCAAGGCGGACGCCCGGGGGCAGTTGGAGCGGGCGCTTTCTTCCGGGGCGGGACTTCACAAGTTGCAGGAAATGGTAGCTGCCCAGGGCGGCGACGCAAGCTATATCGATATGACCCGCATCGACCGGCTGTGCCAGGTGCGGGAGAAAATCCCCGTCAAGGCTACGGGCGTCGGCCGGGTTACGGCCATGGACGCCAGCCGTATCGGCCATGCTGCCCAGATGCTGGGCGCAGGCCGGGCTACGAAAGCGGACGTCATCGACCCTGCGGTAGGGCTTGTGATGCACAAGCGATTAGGCGACGCGGTGGCGGCAGGGGAAAACCTTTGCACGCTGTATGTCAACGATGAAACCCGGGTGGAGGAGGCAGTGCGCACCCTTCGGGAAGGTATCGTTGTACAGCAAAACCGGCCCACCATGGTATATGGCGTGGTGGAATAAAATATAAAGGAGTCGTTTAGCATGAACGTGGGTTTGTTTTGCGATACATTCCCGCCGGAGCTGGACGGTGTAGGCATGGTGGTGGCAAGCTATGCCAGGGAGCTTACCGCATTACAGGAAAACTGCTTTCTGGTGTCTCCGAAAGCGCCTGACGGGCAGGAACATGCATATCCCTGTCCCGTTATTCCGTATCATGGGGTCAGGCTTCCCCAGGCGCCGCAGTATCGGGCAGGACTGCCTGTTCTGGACAATGCTTACCGGCGGCAAGCGCATAAAGTACAGCTGGATTTGCTGCACGCCCACAGCCCCTTTGGGGCTGGGGTGGAGGCGCTGCGGCTCTCTAGACTACATGACGCACCGTTAATCGGCACGTTTCACTCGAAATATTACGATGATTTTTATCAGGCCACCGGCAGCGAGGTCATCGCGGAGGCGGGGGTCAAGCTGATCGTGAGCTTTTACAATGCCTGCTTTGAGGTGTGGACGGTCAACGAGGCTACGGCCAAGGTGCTGCATGAGTACGGCTATAAACGCGACATCGTCATTATGCCAAACGGAACGGACCTGTGGTTTCCCACCCAGGCGGACCGGGACGAGGCCAGCGCCCTATATGGGCTGGGGGACGGGGACGTCTTTTTGTTTGTCGGCCAGCAGAACTGGAAGAAGAACATCCGCCTGAGCGTTGAGGCGCTGGCGCTGTATAAGAAAGAGAGGCCGCGCTTCAAAATGGTAATGGTGGGCCAGGGGCCCCATCAACAGGAAATCAAGGATTTGGTGCATAGACTCAACATGGACGAACAGTTCGTGTTTACTGGGCAGTTGTCCGACCGCAACCGCATGATGGGCCTGTACGCCCGGGCGGACGCGTTCTTGTTTCCATCGCTTTATGATACGGCAGGGCTGGTGGTACGCGAGGCCGCTGCATCCGGAACGCCGTCGGTGCTGGTGCGAAACTCCTGCGCCGCGGAGTGCATTCGGGAAAACGAAAACGGATTTTTATGTGAGGAGACCCCTGAGGATTTATGCCATACCCTCATCAGGATCATGGAGAACCCAAAGCTTCGCGAGCGGGTGGGCACAAAGGCAAGGGAAACAATCCCTATACCCTGGCACCGGATCATGAAGGACGTTCAGGTGCGGTACCAGCAGGTACGGGAGGAATATGATATGCGTGAAATCCGCATGGAAAAGGAATAGAAGAAGCATGGGTAATTTGATTGCCATTGACGGCAACAGTCTTTTGCACAGGGCATATTACGCGCTTCCCAGCATGACCACCAGGGACGGGATACCCACCGGCGCGTTGCACGGATTTTTAAGCATGCTCATCAAGCTGCTGGAGCGGCAGCCCGATTATCTGCTGGTGGCATTCGATATGCACGGGCCGACGTTCCGGCACGAGACATACCCCGAATACAAGGCTGGGCGCCGGGAAACGCCTGATGATCTCAGAACCCAGTTTCCGCTGCTAAAAGAGATTTTGACCGCCATGGGCATCGCCATCTGCGAGTGCCCAAGCTATGAGGCGGACGATATACTGGGGACATTCGGCAGGCGCGCAGCAGAGGCGGGGGAGAACGCTCTTCTGGTTACCGGCGACCGGGACGCGCTGCAGCTTGTTTCCGACACCACACATGTGCTGTTAACAAAACGGGGCATCACGGAGACAATCGAGTATGACCCGGATGCCCTGATGAGCGCTTATGGCCTGACGCCAGACCATATGCGGGATTTGAAGGGGCTTATGGGCGACAGCTCAGACAACATCCCCGGTATCCCCGGGGTGGGGGAAAAGACGGCGCTCAAGCTTCTTGGCCAATATGGGACATTGGAAGAGGTTCTTGCCCATGGCCATGAAATCAAGGGCAAGCTGGGAGAGAAAGTCACAAACAATGCGGATTTGGCCAGGCTAAGCTACCGCCTTGGAACAATCGACGTCAACGCGCCGTTGGAGATGACGCTTACGGAGTGTGCGTTTGACCCTCAGCGGCTTGGGGATGCTGCGGGGATTTTGCAGCGGTTGGAGCTTCGGGCGATTTATGCCCGCCTTCCCGGGCCTGCGGCAATGAAAGTGGCGAAGGCAACGCCGCAAGAAGCCGCCGCCACCATCAGGGTGGAGGACGAAATTACCCTGGGGCAGGTGGTGGAAACGCTCAAAAAGGCAAAGCGGCTTGCCCTGGCGCTGGCGGAGGATGTGCTGTATCTCACTGCCACGGGCGCCGACCAGTACGCAGTATCGTTTCAGGGGACGCTACTTGAGCCGGGGCTGAACCCCAAAGACGTATTTCAATGCCTTATTCCCCTGCTTGAGAACCCTAAGATTGAGAAAATGCTCTTTGACGCCAAGTGGTGGATGCATGCAATCGATAAGCAGGGCGGGCATATTGCGGGCGTCACATTTGACGCCATGATCGTGGACTATTTATGCAACGCCATCCGCCCGGCCCAAACCCTGCAGGGGCTCCTGGACACCCGTTTGGGGCCGGGGACGAAGGCGGACGCGGCGGCGCTTTTTCACCTGTACGGGCCCATGATGCAGGAGCTTCGCGACAACGGCCTTTACAAGCTTTATGAAGAGGTGGAGCTTCCGCTCATCATCGTATTGTATGATATGGAGCGGGAGGGGTTCGCTGTGGACGCCGACATATTGCGGCAACTGCAGGGGTCTTTCAGCACCCGCATTGAGGAGCTTGCGGGCGAGATATATGAGCTTGCGGGCGAACGCTTCAACATCCTCTCCACAAAGCAATTGGGAAACGTGTTGTTTGAAAAATTGGGGCTTCCGGCAATGCGAAAAACAAAAACCGGGTACTCCACCGATGCGGACGTGCTGGAGCAGCTTTCAGATAAACACCCCATCGTGGCTTTGGTGCAGGAGTATCGGTTTTTGACAAAGCTGAAAAGCACGTTTGTGGATGGGCTTCTCAATATGCTGGATCAAAAAACCGGCAGGGTTTATACCAGCTTTAATCAAAACGTGACGGCGACTGGCCGCATTTCCAGCACGGAGCCAAATTTGCAAAATATCCCCGTGCGCACAGCGTTGGGCAGGGAAATCCGAAAAGCGTTTGTGGCAAGCCCCGGGCGGGTTCTATTGGGGGCGGATTATTCCCAGATTGAGCTGCGGCTTCTCGCCCACATCAGCGGGGACCAGACAATGATCAATGCTTTCCTGGATGGGGGCGACATTCACACACGCACGGCAAGCGAGGTGTTTCACACGCCTCTTGATGAGGTCACGCCTGAGCAGCGCAGCGCGGCCAAAGCGGTGAACTTCGGGATCGTATACGGCATCAGCGGCTTTGGCTTGGCGCGGAACCTCTCAATCTCGAGAAAACAGGCGGAGGAATATATCAGCCGGTATCTCGAGCGGTATCCGAAGGTGCACGCATTCATGCTGGAAAGTGTGCAGCGGGGGAAGGAAGAGGGCTGCGTGCGGACGCTGATGGGCCGAATTAGGGCGCTGCCTGAGCTGAAGAGCGGCAATTATAATACCCGCTCCTTTGGGGAGCGTGTGGCCATGAACATGCCCATACAGGGCACTGCGGCGGACATCATTAAGCTGGCCATGGTGCGGGTGCACCGGGCGCTTGCTAAGAAGGGATTTCAGGCAAAGCTGATTTTGCAGGTACATGACGAATTGATTGTGGATACGCCCATTGAGGAAACGGATGCGGTCAGCGTGCTTTTGAAGGACTGCATGCAGGATGTGATGAAGCTTTCCGTGCCTCTTTTGGCGGACGTAAAAACCGGCCAAAGCTGGTTTGAAACCAAATGAGCGCCAGGGGATTTCAGCGAATTGGGCTGACAGGCGGCATCGGCTCGGGGAAATCTACCGTCAGCCGCCGCCTGAAAGCGCTTGGCGCGCATGTGATCGATGCGGATGAGGGCGCGCGGGCGGTGGTAGAGCCGGGAACACCTGGATTGCTGGCTGTTGCCGCCCGCTTTGGCCGGGATATGATACGCCCGGACGGAAGCCTTGACAGGAGCAAGCTGGGGCGGCTTGTGTTTCAGAACCCGGGGGAGCGGGAAGCATTAAACGGGATATTGCATCCACATATCCGGCGCTGGATGCTGGCACAGGAAGCAAGCGTCGCAAAGCCTGGGGGATTTGTCATATGGGACGTGCCGCTTTTGATCGAGGTGGGCATGCAAAAGGAGATGGATGCGGTTTGGCTGGTTGTAGCGAACGAGTCTGTAAGGCAGAACCGCATCGCGAAACGGGACGGCTGCACCATAGAGGAGGCCCGGCTGCGCATAAAAGCGCAGATGCCTGAAGGGGAAAAGCGCAAATACGCGGACGTGATCATTGACAACAGCGGGGATTTGGCGGCTCTTTATCGACGGGTGGACGCGCTTTACGCGCGGGAAAACGAGGAACATGGAACGTAGAGATGGAAAACAGCGCGTGCGGCGCAGAGGTATGCTGGTGATAGCGGGCGTGCTGCTGATAGTAATGGCGGCAGTGGCGGCCTTTTATGTGAGCCGTGTTTTGGAAAAGCGCACCTATCCCATGGTATATCCTGATTTGATCGAGAAATATGCCCTGGAGTTTGATATCGATCCGTACCTGGTAGCGGCGGTAATCCACACGGAAAGCAGCAATATAAAGGACGCGGTCAGCTCCTCCGGGGCGGTGGGGCTGATGCAGGTGATGCCCACCACCGGCGAGTGGATTGCGGGAAAACTGGACATTTTAGACTTCACCACAGAGCGGCTGTACGAGCCGGAGTTGAATGTTCGCTTCGGCTGCTGGTATTTGAGATTTCTCGCGGACCGCCTGGATGAGGACAGGGCTTTGATGCTGGCTGCCTATAATGCCGGCCATGGAAACGTGGATAAATGGCTGAACGATCCGGAAATCTCCGAAAACGGCCAGCTGATCAATATTCCGTTCCCGGAAACCAAACGATATGTTGAAAAGGTGCAACGCGCATATGAAAAATACACAAACCTATATCCGGATCAATGGGATGAAGCATAAATGCATTGCCATTCTTTTGTGCGTGCTGCTGGCGGTTTTGCCTGCTGGCTGCAAGCGGCAGGAGAATGAACCGCAATCCACGCCCACGCCCACAGAGATTGCCATGGCGACAGCGTCTCCCGTGCCGTTGCAAGGGGGGGAATTTTCGCTGCCTATGCCCATCAACCCCTTTACATCAGAGACTGATACCGGCACCGGCGTCACGCCGCTGACAATCAACACCGAGGAGATGCGCAACATCTGCTCTCTCATCAGCGAGCCGCTGGTACGCTGCGACGCCAACAACCGGATCGTCCCCAGCCTAGCCGAAAAATGGAGCGTAGATGAAACCGGACTGGTGTGGACATTTCAGCTTCGAAAGGGCGTACGCTGGCACGACGGAACAGGCACCTTGAGCGCCCAGGACGTGCTGTATACATACGATCAGATCCGGGCTATGAGTGATAGTTGCTATTATTACAGTTTTCTTGAAGAGTTCGTGTCCGGCTGCGAACAGATCGACGAGCTGTCCGTGCGTGTCACGATGAAAAGCAAGGGATATATGAGCCTTTATGCCATGCTTTTTCCCATCATCCGGGCGGAGAGCGCCAATGCCACAACGCTGATCGGCACCGGCCCCTATAAAATCACGAACTATACCGACTCCGGCTCCGCCCAAACGCTGGAGCTTTCCGCGTACGACAGTTGGTGGAAGCAGATGCCGTATATCACAAAGATATATGGCCTGTCCCGCGAAAGCAATGCTGTGGCACTGGACAGCCTGGAGGCCGGGCTTTTGAGCATGGTACCAACGGACTCCGTTTCCGCGGGGAAATACCGCAGCGCCGGGGAGATCGCGGTGCTTGACGTCAATACCCAGGACGCGGAAATCCTCCTGGTTAACCACCAAAACAGCATTCTAAAGGACGTGAACGTGCGAAAGGCCATCGCCATGGCCCTGGACCGCAGCGAGATCGTGTCAAACGTGTACATGAACCGGGCGACGCTATGCGATGTGCCGGTGCCGACGGATAGTTTTTTGTATTCTGCCGAATCGAAGGTATATGATTACATGCCCGCTATGGCTGATAATCTTTTGAAAGAGGCTGGATATGAGGACCGGGACGGGGACGGCTTTCTTGAAAAAAATGGGCGCAAGCTCAAATTAACACTGCTGGTGAATGAAAGCACGGAAAGTTCATATCGAAAAAGCGCCGCCGCGGTTGTGGAAGCGCAGCTTACTGCGGTGGGCTTTGAAATCGAAGTGGTGACAGCGAAATACGCCCTTGGGGATGAACAGGGCGAGTTTATGGATAAGCTGCATAACAAAGAGTTCGACCTGGCGATGGCGGGGGTAAATGTCCCAAGAAACGGTAATTTGTCTGCATTGATCGGCACCGGCGGAGCGAAAAACTTTGGCGGTTTTAGCAGCGCCAATATGGATGCGTTGCTGCAAAACGTAAAATTGGCTGGGGATGAGACGGCGTTGAAGGAAGCGCACAGCGCCTTGCAACAGAGGTTTGTGGAAGAACTGCCATTTATCATGCTGTATTTCCGATTAAATTCCGTGATATACTTTTCGGATATCAAAAACGTTTCGGATGTACGGGATACCGATCCCCTGCGTACCGTTGAAAAATGGTATATGCAGCAAGCCGAATAAATGGTATAGTTAATTCGTTGCCGCCGGGTTTGGGCGCTGGGGCGGATATTTCACAGCTTGCGCGCAACGGATCATAACCCGCTTGAGGAGGAACCTATGCTTGATGCCATTCTCGTCGCCATTATTCTGGCGGCGGATCAGATTACCAAATACCTGACGGATATCCATCTTTCGCCACTTGGCAGCACCTATCCCCTCTGGGAAGGGGTGTTTCACTTTACCAGCGTCCACAATACCGGGGCGGCCTTCGGCCTGCTTTCCGGGTGGAAATGGTTTTTCCTTGTGATTACACTTCTCGCCTGCACCGGGATCATATGGATATTGGTGAAAAAACGGAAATTTTTACATCCGCTGCTTCGAGTGTCCCTTTCCCTGATCCTGGCGGGGGCCTTGGGCAATTTTATCGACCGGGCGCTACTGGGGTATGTACGGGATATGCTGGATTTTCGTCTGATCAACTTCGCCATATTCAACGTGGCCGACAGCGCCGTCTGCGTGGGCGCGGGGCTGCTGTTTCTTGACCTTTTGTTTTTGCCCAAGGGAAAGGCGCTGATGAATGCCCTGGACGGTCAGGTGAAGGAAGAAAAAAAGCCGGGAGAGGCTGAGGGTAGGACAGATGGAACGGATTGACCCGTTTAGGCTTTTTCAGAACCAGGACGAGCTGATGGAACAACAGGAGGAAGAGCCCCAGTCGTTTCGGGTAGAACAATCGGGCGCGCGGCTGGATGTCTTTTTGGCGGAAGCCGCGGACATCAGCCGCAACAGGGTGCAGCGGCTGATATTGGACGGGGGCGTAAGCGTCAACGGCACCCCCAGGCGGGCCAACCACAAGCTTAGCGCTGGGGACAGGGTGGACATGCTCTTGCCGCCTCCGGAGGAGATCGAGGTAGAGGCGGAGGACATCCCGCTGCCCATCGTGTATGAGGACCCGGACATCGTGGTCATCGACAAGCCCAAGGGCATGGTGGTGCACCCTGCGGCGGGCAACCAGACCGGCACCATGGTCAACGCCCTGCTGTATCATGTAAAGGATTTAAGCGGGATCGGCGGGGTACTGCGGCCCGGTATCGTGCACAGGATTGACAAATACACCTCCGGGCTGATCGTGGTCGCGAAAAACGATCTGGCGCATCAAAGCCTTAGCGCGCAGATCAAGGCGCACACGGCGGGGCGGACGTATCTTGCTATCGTGGAAGGAAACATCCGGGAGGACGCTGGAATAATTGATCAGCCGATCGGCCGACATCCGGTTGACCGCAAGCGAATGGCCATCGTGGGTGACGGCCGACCGTCCGTGACCCACTGGCGGGTGTTGGAGAGGCTCAACCAGTTCACCCTTGTGGAGGCGAAGCTTCAAACCGGGCGCACCCATCAGATCCGGGTACACATGGCGTTTTTAAAGCATCCGGTTGCGGGGGATATCGTATATGGCCCGGATAAACCGAAGCTGGGGCTTGCGGGGCAGGCGCTGCACGCCTGGAAGCTGACCCTCATGCACCCGCGTACCGGCGAGGAAATGACATTTCTCGCGCCGCCGCCTGAGGATTTTTTGCATGCGCTCAAGCGGGCGGGCTGGAATGGAACGCCGGTGTGGGAGAAAACCTGATTGGAATACCCGAAATCCAGAGCGTTGATTTTTCATGATATGATACACGCGCCTTGAAATATTCATTGCAATTCGACACAATATATGGTATAGTTGCACAGGTTCGTAAGACTTTAATCCGACACCGTGATGTTGGGAAGGCTTGCATATGTCTCGTCGTGCATTTGTGCGCCTTCCGGTATGGAGGGCGCATTTTTTATGGGAGGTGAAGCCGGTGCGAAAACAGTTGATGGATGAAAGCGCCATGAACCGGGCGCTGACGCGGATGGCCCATGAGATATTGGAGGCCAACGGCGGGATTGGAGAATTGATGCTTGTGGGCATTCTCCGGCGGGGGAAAACCCTTGCACAGCGGATCGCAAACAAAATATCGCAATTTGAAGGGATAGACATTCCGGTGGGCGTGCTTGACATCACGTATTACCGAGATGATCTATCCCTTCTTTCAAAGGAGCCGGTGGTAAACGCTGAAAAGCTGCCCTGCGCCGTGGACGGGAAAACCCTGGTGCTGGTGGACGACGTGCTGTTTACCGGGCGCACGGCACGGGCGGCCATGGACGCGGTGATGGACAGGGGCCGTCCGGGCAAAATTCGGCTGGCGGTGCTCATCGACCGGGGGCACAGGGAACTCCCCATCCGGGCGGATCATGTGGGCCGCAACGTGCCCACCGCCAGAGACGAGCTGGTCAGCGTACTCGTGACGGAATATGACGGGATAAACTCTGTGTATGTAGAGCGGATGTAGCGGCCCGCTTGGGCCAGTACATAAATTTCTTATGGGGGGACTTATTTTATGAATTATCAGACGGAAAGCACACTCAACGCCAAGACGGCCGTGTTGAGCTTCCAGCACATGTTTGCCATGTTTGGGGCGACGGTGCTCGTGCCCATCCTGTGCAACATGAGCATCAGCGTGGCGCTTTTAAGCGCGGGCCTCGGCACAATCGCATTCTATTTCATCACGAAGCGCAAGGTGCCTGTGTTTCTGGGCAGCTCCTTCGCGTTTCTGCCCGCGCTGCAAAGCTCCATGGCCGGGACAAGCATCGGCACCCCGGAATGGAACGTGCAAATGGGCAAGGCAATGCCCGCTGTGGTGTTGGCCGGCCTCGTGTATATCATCCTGGCGCTGGTGATTCAAAAGGTGGGCGTGAAAAAAGTGAAAAAACTCTTTCCGCCTATCGTGGTCGGCCCAGTCATCATCGTCATCGGCATGATCCTCGCGCCGAAGATGTTCTGGAACAACATCATCGGGCAGGCCATCTGGAGCGGAACCCCCGCCTGGAAGGAATGGACCGCAGCGGGTGTGACGGCGTTGAGCATCATATTGGTAAACGCTTACGCCAAGCCCAAGAGCTTTTTGAAGGTCATCCCCATTCTCATGGGCTTTATCGTAGGGTATGTGTATTCCCTGTTTATCGGCCTTGTGGACTTTTCCGCATGCGACTGGAGCAGGATCATCATTTTCCAGAACATGGGCGAAACATTCGGCTTTTACGGCAGCCTGAGCCTGGACATCAGCACCATCCTCGCAATCGTGCCTCTGGCGCTTGTGACGTTTATGGAGCATTTGGGCGACATCAGCGCCAATAGCAATATCTGCGGCCATGATTTCATGGTAGACCCCGGGATCCACCGCACGGTCATGGGCGACGGCGTGGCCACCATGATCGCCGGTTGCTTAGGCGGCCCTGCCAACACCACCTATGGCGAGAATACGGCGGTGCTGGCCATCACCAAGAACTACAACCCCAGGAACATATTCTACGCCGCGTGCATGGCGGTGGTATTCGGCATGTTCTCCATATTTGGCACCGCGATTAGCACCATCCCGTCCGCGGTCATCGGCGGCGCTTCCATCGTGCTTTTCGGGATGATCTCCGCCTCCGGCCTGCGGGCGCTTGTGGACGCGCGGGTAAACCTGTCCAACACGAAAAATCTCATGGTGGTGTCCGTGGTGCTGTCCTTAGGCCTGGGCCTGGGCGCCATGAGCCTTGCCGGTGACATCACAGGCGACCCGTCGTTGAAGATCATGATGGGCGCCGTGGAGCTTTCGCCCCTTGCCATCGCCACGGTGGTGGGCATCGTCATGAACCTCGTGATCCCCAACCGGAGGGAAGAGGACGAGGAAAGCGAGCCTGGGACGCTGGTGACAATCCAGCCCGTGATCGAGGAGTCCAAGGAAGGTTAAGGCGCCCGAATGTGGCATTCGCACATATGTGCGCAGATACGACGATAAAATTCATAAAGCCGCCATCATTTTCTGGCGGCTTTATGTTATATTTGTTTGAGGACAGCGGAATTACGACCGAAGGGGGTGGGTTGATGTACGAAACCGCTTATGACATCGTGGCAATGGGCATGCGGTACTTCTTTCTCGTGCTCATCGCCTACATCCTCATTCGGCTTGTGCAGCACTCCGTGCGGGAGTTTCGGGCGATGCAGCAGGTAAAGAAAAAGGTGCGCAGCATATCCCCGGGGTATCTCGTGGCGCTGAGCCCCGAGGAGATCGCCGGAGAGCGGTACGCCCTCAAGCAGGAGAACACAATCGGCCGGGGACGCTGGGCGGAGGTCCGCATTGAACTGCCGTCATTGGCCCTCACCCACGCCTTGATCTATGAAAAAAAAGACGGGCTGCACGTGGCGGATTGCGGGGCGCAAAGCGGCATACTGTTAAACGGCGAGCGGATCAAAAAGCGCCGGGAGGAGCTGTTGTACACCCGGGATACGCTGCAGCTGGGGGAAGCGCTTTTGATGCTGTATCTCAGCGGCGATGAAGAGGAGGAGGAGCCGGCTTATGAAGAGATGGAATAGAGTAAGCGCGGCGGGGCTTCTCACATTGATCATACTCTTTGAGATGTCCGCGTTTTCCCTTCTGGCGTTTCGCGATGTGAACATCGATTACGGCGCGTTCCTGTTTGGCGGGATACTGGTTGTGTTGCTGCTGTTTCAGTATATCCTGCTGACCAGCGTTTTTCGGCATCTTGACCGGTATCTTCTCATCATCGCTAACGTGCTTGTGGCCATCGGACTCATCGTGCAGTACCGGATCGATCCGGACATCGCTTACAAACAGGTGATGCTCTTCGGCATCGGCATGGTATGCATGGTGGTAGCCATCATGCTCATGCGGTTTCCGAATTTCTTTAGGCGCTTGAACTGGATTATGATGTTGGCAGGGGTGGGCATTCTCGCCGTGCTGTATGTGATCGGCGCTGAGAAATACGGCGCGAAAAACTGGATCAATATCGGCGGCTTCAGCTTTCAGCCCTCGGAGTTTGTAAAAGTCTTAACCGTGTTCATACTGGCCCATTGGCTGACCAATTCCAATAGCTTAAAGGACATGCTGCCAATGCTTGTATATGTATTGATGGTGGTAGGCCTGCTGGTGCTGGAGCGGGACCTTGGCGCGGCGGTGCTGATTGCCGGAACCGCGCTCATCGTATACTATGTGGCCACCGGCAACACGCTCCTTACCGCCATGGGCGTGGGTGTCGGCGCGTGCGGGGCGGTGGCCAGCTATTACATATTCGATCATGTTCGCGCCCGGGTGACCATCTGGAAAAATCCCTGGGCTACCTATTCCGGCTCCGGCTACCAGATCGCCCAGGGTCTGATGGCTATCGCAAGCGGCGGGCTGTTTGGCATGGGGCTCACGAGAGGCTCCCCCAAGGTGATCCCGGCGTATCATACGGACTATATTTTCGCGGTGATCTGCGAGGAGTTTGGCGTGATCGTTGGGGTCTGCGTCATCGCGTTTTATCTGGTGTTCATCATTCGCGGCGCGCTCATCGCCCTGAACGCCCCGGACCGGTTTACCATGCTGTGCGCCTTCGGCTGCACGGTGCTGATTACATTGCAGAGCTTTATCATCATCGGCGGCGTCATTAAGCTTATTCCGCTCACGGGCATTACGCTCCCGTTTGTAAGCTATGGCGGCAGCTCCTTGATCGCCAGCATGCTGCTTCTGGGCATTTTAGAGGGGGTCGCCATCCTGGGCGGGGAGCAATTGGAGCGGGCGCTGAAGGAGAGTGTGAAATGAATACGAGACGGCATATCAAAGCCATGCTGGCCCTGTTTTGCGCCATGTTCCTGGTGTTGTGCGTGTATCTTTTGTACATCATCAACGCCTACGGCACCCGCTGGGTTTCAAGCCCGTATAACACCCGCCTGACCAGCCAGAAAAACAGCGTAATCGCCGGGAACATTCTCGACCGCGCAGGCACGGTGCTGGCCACCACAGATAGAAACGGCGACCGGGTGTACATCGACGACGGCTCGGTGCGGCGGGCTACCTCCCATGTGGTAGGAGACAGCTACGGCCAGACATTCGGCGCGGACACATTTTATTCGAAATACCTCCTGGGATTTGACCAAAGCGTGTTCGAGAGGGTATCCCAGGTGTTTTCCGGCGCCAATCGCTATGGCTCCCATGTGCAATTGACAATCGATGCGAAGCTTTGCGACTACGCCTATGGGCTTCTCGGGGACTATAACGGCGCGGTGGTGCTGATGAACCATAAAACCGGGGAAATCCTCGCGTCGGTGAGCAGGCCGGATTACGATCCCAAATATGTGGACGAGTATTTAAGCGGCAAGCGGAGCCTGGACAAATCCGCCATGGTGGACCGGGTGACCGCCGGGCTGTATCCTCCAGGCTCTGTCTTCAAAATCGTGACATTGACGGCGGCCCTTCGATACCTGCCGGGGGTGGAAACCCGGACATTTACCTGTGATGGGCCGCTGGCGTTTGATACGGAAACGGGCCGTTATCTTTCCAGCGTCAACATCACCGCGGAGCAGGACAAGCAAAACCAGGCTGAGGCTGGGGGCAGCAGCGCGGGATTGAGCGGCAAATACAGGGTTGTCCGGGATTATAACGGCCAATATCACGGGGAGCTTACGCTCAAGTCCGCGTTTATGAAATCCTGCAACCATGTGTTCGCGCAGCTCGCCATGGAGGTGGGCGCGGACCGGATGAAAAAGGTGGCGCGGGAGCTTGGCGTGGGAGATGATTTTCTCTTTAGCGATATGGTGGCTTACGCAAGCTCGTATGAAAAGCCGGAAACGCAGCTGGACCTGGCGTGGTCCGGGGTGGGCCAGTATAAGGATATCATGACGCCGCTGCACATGTGCATGATCGCTGGGGGCGTGGCAAACGACGGTGTGATGATGGAGCCGAAGCTCTTAAAGGCGGTTGTGGCGGTGAACGGCACCGCCACGGGGAAGCTCAAAAGCGAAGCCTACAAAAAGCCCTTTACCGCCACCGAGTGGGAAACGCTCAAAAGCTATATGATCGCTGTGGTGGAAAGCGGTACAGGCCGCAACGCGGCCATTTCAGGCCACACCGTGGGCGGGAAAACCGGCACTGCCGAGGTATCCGGCAGGGATAAGCCCAATGCATGGTTTGTGGGGTTTGTGGCGGACACGGAGCATCCGCTTACCGTGTGCGTGGTGCTGGAAAAGGGCGGCAGCGGCGGCAGCAACGCCGCGCCTATTGCGGGCAAGGTGCTTAAAAAAGCAATTAAAATGGGGTATTAGCAGAGGGCTGTCAAGCCCGCATGCGGCGCAATGGGTACGACGAAACCGTCGGTGGGCGGCCGGAACCGGGCGGCACATTACAATTCTTTGTTTTTTTTGTTTTCTCCAGGGGCATGCTACTAGGGCATGCCCTGTTTTTGTTATTTTTGGATGGAAGGGGGAACGAACGCTTGCTGCTAGTTTGGATTTTGTTGGGCGCGGTCGCTATCGTTTTGCTTCTCCTATCCCTGCCGGCGGGGGTAAGTCTAACGGCACATCTGGAATTTCTCTCTGGCGGCCCCATTGAGGTGTGCTTCACGGGGCTATATGGATTGGTACGGCTAAATTTCCGATTTCGACTAAACATTCTAAGAGAGCCTGTCATCACCCTGTACTGGAACAAGCGCACTGGGGAAATGCGTAGGGTATGGGATTTGTGGCATAAACTGTTGCCAAAGAACAAGACTGGGTTATGGAGCAAATGGGCCATAAAAGCCATATGGGATCATATGGCAATTAAAAAATTTCGGATTTCGGGGCATGTGGGCATCCGGGACGACGCGTTCGCCACCGTTATGCTGGCAGGGGCGGTCAGTGAAGCGCTGTCAATCGTCCTGCATTGCCTGCTTGGAGAAAAAGGGAAACCGCTTCGAGTAGGGTTAATGCCAACATTCACCAAAACGCGTTTCAGGTTGAATTTGGAAGGCATAGGCCGCTGGTTCCCTATCCAAATTATAGTTGCCGTACTTATGCGGCGATTAAGAACAAGGAAGGGTGACATTCATGGCACATCCCATTGAGAACATTATGAAAACCACCATGGAACAATTAAAGGAAATGGTGGACGTGAACACCATCGTCGGCAACCCGGTTATGGCCGGAAACGACACGGTGATTGTACCCGTATCCCGGGTCTGCCTTGGCTTTTTGTCCGGCGGCGGCGAGTACGGTCGGCCGGAACCGGTGCGATACAGCGGACAGGAGGCGGACACTGAGGAGCGCTATCCCTTTAGCGGCGTGTCCGTAGCTGGCGTGAACCTGACGCCGATGGCGTTTCTTGCCATCCATAACGGCTGCGTAAAGGTTTTGCCTGCCCATTATAATTGCACGCTGGACCGGATTATCGAAATGGTTCCCCATACCATCCAGGAGGTGGAGCGGATCGTGAAGGATGCGTGCGAGCAAAAGCAGCAATCCCGCAACTCCGCTAATTCCGAAACAGGTACAACCGCCGACGCCGGAAACACGGGTCTCTAAGCCATGGGCCTGAAACACGGCGCGAGGATCGGTTTATGCCTTATGGCGCTGCTGCTGTTACTATGCCCAAAAAGCGCCCTGGCGGAGGACGTGGCTGTGGGCGCGGCGGGGGCGGTGTTGCTCGACGTCAATACCACCAGGGTTCTGGCGTCGAAAAACGCTCACGCGCCTATGCCCATGGCCAGCACAACAAAGGCGATGACGGCTCTTCTAGCGGTGGAACGGGGCAATCTTGACGCTATGGTCACCGTGCCGGACGCGGCCTACGGGGTGGAAGGCTCCAGTATGTACCTCAACAGGGGGGAAAAGCTGAGCCTTCGCGACCTTTTGTATGGCCTGATGCTCTCTTCGGGCAACGACGCCGCGGTGACAATCGCGACCCACATCGGCGGGTCGCTTCCAGGGTTTATCCAGATGATGAACAGCCGGGCCCGAGAGCTTGGCTGCGTCAACACCAATTTTGTCACGCCAAACGGCCTGCACGACCCCGATCATTACACCACGGCCTATGATCTGGGGTTGATTGCGGCGGCGGCAATGAAAAACCCGCTGTTTCGTGAGATCGTAAGCACCCAATATCATAAAACCACCACAGGGGACATAATGCGTACCCTGAAAAACAAAAACAAGATACTTTGGCAATACGAGGGAGGCAACGGCGTCAAAACCGGCTACACAAAAGCGGCTGGGAAATGCCTTGTTTTTAGCGCCGAGCGGGAGGGAAACACCATCGTAGGCGTGGTGCTCAACGCCTCCAATATGTGGAATGACGCGGTGAGCTATTTGGACGCTGGGTTTTCCCGCTATGAATGGAAAACGGTTTTTTCGGCAGGGGAAGGGGTGCAAACAATAAAAATTGGCCATGGCATGAAAAACAGCTTGGAAGCCATGGCAAAAAACGATATACTGGTACCGGTACGAAAAGACGGGGAGGACAAGCCGGAAATCAGGGTGGATTGTCCCATGACGCTGGAAGCGCCTATACTGGAGGGGCAAAGCGTGGGCAGGGTGGAGGTTTGGTGTGACGGCAGAATGATGGCAAGCACAACCCTTGTGGCGAAAAACACCGTCCTTCGCAAGGAGTACCCCTACTATCTCTGGCGGATTATGGAGGGATGGTCGGCTTAAATACAAGCGATGGGGAAGGGGAATGGGGCATATGCGATTGCAAAAATACTTAGCGGACGCGGGGATTGGCTCCCGCCGGGCCTGTGAGGTACTGATTACGGACGGGCGGGTCACGGTGAATGGAAAGACCGCCACCCTGGGTATGACGGTGGAGCCGGAAACCGACAATGTTCAGCTTGACGGAAAGCCCGTCTTGATCGAAGCAAAGCGGCGGGTCATTTTGTTTTACAAGCCCCGGGGGGTTGTCAGCACCAGCGATGATCCAGAGGGGCGTAAAACCGTTCAGGATTTTTTTAAGGATGTGCCGGAACGGCTGTACAACGTGGGGCGGCTGGACGTGAATTCCGAAGGGCTTTTGATCATGACCAACGACGGAGAACTGGCGTATCTCATGACCCACCCGAAATTCAAGGTGCCAAAGACATACTACGCAGTGTGCGACGGTATTTTAACCCCCGATGAGGCCGCAAATTTGACCCGGGGGGTGGAGCTTTCAGACGGCATGACCGCGCCCGCGAAGGTGGAGCGCGTACGGCAGACCCGCACGGGCAGCACCTGCTTTTCCATCACAATCCGGGAGGGGAGGAACAGGCAGATCCGCCGGATGCTGGAAGCGGTTGGTCATAAAACGCTGTTGCTTCGGCGGGAGCGGGTGGGCCCTCTATATTTGGGCAACCTCGCACCCGGAGAATGGCGCGACGTTACACAGCAGGAGCTTTTGGCATTGCATGAGGCGCTGAGAAAAAATGGGAAAAGGCTCGATTAATAAGAATTGATTATAACACTGGGGCAAGTTGTGAATTTTTCAACACAACTTGCCTTTTTGCTATTCCTGTGAAATAATACAAAAAAATGCTTGCTATTCGCTCCAAAAGGTATTAGAATGACAAGCAATTATAATGCGGTGGTTTTGCGGAAATGGCACAATAGGGTTAATTACAGAGCCATAAACTGTTTTTCTAAGTTCTCTATACATATAAGCAAAACTTTCAGAGTAGGAGGTGAAGAAGAATATGGGAAATGAAGTATCCGGTTGGTTTGTCATGCTGCTTGGCATGGGCACAGTATTTGTAGGCCTGGTTGCTCTCATCTACATTACGAAGCTTATGAGCGCGGCAGTGCGTGCTTTCAGGAAGAAAGAGGCCCCCGCCGCGACCCCGGCTGCAGTGGCAGCGGCCCCAGCGGCAGCGGTCCCTGCGGCTATTGCGAATAGGCCCCAGTTTGTGGCGGCCATTGCGGCAGCCATTGCCACTGAAATGGGAACGAACCCTTCAGGGCTTCGCATTCATTCCATTGCCCGGGTTGGCGCGGCGCCAAACGATCGCCAGAAGATGGTAGCGGCCATCAGCGCGGCAATTGCGGCGCAAATGGAAACGGACGTCAGCGGATTGAAAATTCACTCCATTCGTCCGGTTTGAGCAAGTAATGTATTAAAAAACAAATATGTTGTACTTTAAGGAGGCAAACTATGCGCAAGTTTCTCGTGAACGTTAACGGCACATCCTATGAAGTCATGGTAGAAGAAATCAACGGTGCGGCGGCGCCCGCGCCCGTAGCGGCTCCTGTCGCGGCGCCTGTAGCAGCGCCTGTGGCGGCTGCAGCGGGACAGGAGAGCATCGGCGCGCCCATGCCCGGCAATATCCTCGACGTAAAGGTCAAGGCTGGCGACGCTGTGAAGCGGGGCGACGTTCTGATCGTATTGGAAGCGATGAAGATGGAAAACGAGATCATGGCCCCCCGCGACGGCGTTGTCGCTGCGGTGAATGTGCAAAAGGGTGCGGCTGTGAATACGGGGGACGTGCTCTGCGTGCTGAACTAAGTGCATTGCACCAAACGACTAAGGAAGGGTGGATGTAATGCAAGCAATTTTGGAATTTTTGAAATCCACCGGCTTTGCTTTAATCGGCAATGACTGGCGTGTATTGATAATGATGCTGATCGCCTTTGTACTGTTGTATCTGGCGATCGCAAAAAAGTTCGAGCCGCTGCTGCTGGTGCCCATCGCATTCGGCATGCTGCTGACAAACCTGCCCGGCGCCGGATTGTTTCATGAGGAGATATTCGCGGGCGGCCAGATGCATTGGGAAGCGTTCAAGGACGGCCTCGAGGTGGTGAGGGCCAACGGCGTTGTGGAAACCATCACGCCGGGGCTGGTGGACATCCTGTATCTTGGCGTAAAATTGGGCGTATACCCGTCGCTTATATTCATGGGCGTGGGCGCGATGACGGACTTTGGCCCGCTGATCGCCAACCCCAAAAGCCTGCTGTTAGGCGGGGGTGCGCAGTTTGGCATTTTCGTGGCGTTCCTGGGCGCGCTGGCCCTTGGGTTTGGACCCAACGAGGCATCCAGTATCGGCATCATTGGCGGTGCGGACGGCCCCACGGCCATTTACGTCACGTCAAAATTAGCGCCCCGGCTGCTTGGTCCTATCGCAGTGGCGGCATATTCCTACATGGCACTGGTGCCTGTTATTCAGCCGCCCATCATGAAGCTAATGACCACCAAGGCGGAGCGCAGGATCGTGATGGAGCAGTTGCGGCCTGTTTCCCAAACGGAAAAAATACTGTTCCCCATCGTGGTGACGGTATTTGTTTCCCTGTTGTTGCCCTCTGCCGCGCCGCTGATCGGCTTTTTGATGCTGGGCAACCTATTCCGTGAGTCCGGCGTGACGGAGCGCCTGTCCAAGACCGCGCAAAATGAACTGATCAACATCGTCACGATCTTCCTGGGCGTGTCCGTCGGCGCCACCGCCACGGCAAGCACTTTCCTGAGCGGGGAAACCTTGAAGATCATGGGTATGGGTGTGTCTGCGTTTGCCTTCGGTACATTCGGCGGCGTTGTCCTGGCGAAGATCATGAACCTGTTCATAAAGAAGAAGATCAACCCGCTGATCGGCTCCGCAGGCGTATCCGCCGTGCCTATGGCCGCACGGGTATCCCAGGTGGTCGGCCAGAAGGAGAACCCCGGGAACTTCTTGCTGATGCATGCCATGGGCCCCAACGTCGCGGGCGTAATCGGCTCCGCCATTGCGGCGGGCGTGTTCCTGTCGCTGTATATGTAAGCGGTTAGGGCGTTCTAGTTTCGAAAGGAGGAATATGTACATTGGCACATAAACTCATGATTACCGATACCATCCTGCGCGACGCGCACCAGTCCCAGGCCGCCACCCGTATGCGGGTGGAAGACATGCTGCCGGCGTGCGAAATACTCGACAGCATCGGCTACTGGTCTTTGGAGTGCTGGGGCGGCGCGACGTTTGACAGCTGCCTGCGCTTCTTGAACGAGGACCCGTGGGATCGGATCAGAAAGCTGAAAAAGGCCCTGCCCAACACAAAGATGCAAATGCTGTTCCGGGGCCAGAACATACTGGGCTACAAGCATTACGCCGACGACGTGGTGGAGCAGTTCTGCCGCAAGGCCATTGAAAACGGCATTGACGTGGTGCGGATTTTCGACGCGCTCAACGACCCCCGCAACCTTGAAGCCGCCATTAAGTACACGAAAAAGTACGGCGGCATCTGCGAGCCCGCCATCAGCTATACCATCAGCCCCGTGCACAACGAGGACTATTTTGTAAAGCTGGCGAAGGAGCTGGTGCAGATGGGCGCGGACGTGATCTGCATCAAGGACATGGCGAACTTGTTGCTGCCCTATGACGCGTACTCCTTGGTCAAGCGGCTGAAGTCCGAGATAAATGTTCCCATTCACCTGCACACGCACAACACCACCGGCACCGGCGACATGACCTATTTGAAGGCGATGGAGGCTGGGGTGGACATCGTGGACTGCGCCCTGTCACCGATGGGCAACGGCACCGCGCAGCCTGCGACAGAGCCGCTGGTGGCGACATTAAAGGGCACCGAGTATGATACGGGCCTGGATCTTTTGAAGTTGTCCGAGGCTGCGAAGCATTTTCGCGGCGTGGCCGAAAAGCTCACCAAAGAGGGCAATCTCGATCCGAAGGTTCTCAATGTGGATACGAACACCCTGCTGTACCAGGTACCCGGCGGCATGTTGTCCAATCTGATTTCACAGTTGAAGCAGGCCAACGCCGAGGAAAAATACTACGACGTGCTTGAGGAGATCCCCCGGGTGCGCAAGGACTTTGGCTATCCGCCGCTGGTGACGCCCACAAGCCAAATTGTCGGCTCCCAGGCGGTGCTCAACGTGCTGGCGGGAGAACCCTATAAGATGTTCTCCAAGGAGTCCAAGGCGCTTCTCCACGGCGAATACGGCCGTTTGCCCGGCGAGGTCAACGAGGAAGTCCGCAAAAAGGCAATCGGCGATGAAGAGGTCATCACCTGCCGCCCGGCGGATCTGTTGACGCCGGAGCTTGACAAGTACCGCGAAGAGATCAAGGAACTCATGATTCAGGAAGAGGACGTGCTGTCCTACGCATTGTTTCCCCAGGTGGCGCTGAAGTTCTTTGAAGCCCGCAAGGCTAATAAGGAAGCTCCTGCTGCGCCCGCAGCAGCGCCGGCGCCTGTTGCGGCTGTAGCCAAGCGCCCTGTAGCAGCAGCGCCCGTGGCGGCGGCTTCCGCCGGTGTCACGACGCTGTATGTAGAGGATCTGTCCATCTAGCTTGCCATGGACAAAAAACAGGCGAGCAATTCAGGACAACCATAAAATCTCAAGAAAACGGCATGGTCCATCAGGACTATGCCGTTTTAGGCCATCGACAAAGCCTCGGCTTTGTCGATGGGGTCACTGCGGTGGGTTTTCCATGCAGCTGCGACCTCGGACGATTGTATCGTCTGTCGGTCTTGCCGCATGTAGGGTGTCAAAATCACCGCACATGTCGCTGATTTTGACGGATTATACTCTGCCACTTGCATTATTGAAGGGGCAAAATGGCGGGGCATTTTGCCACCTACCATGGCAATCGAATACAAAAAAGCCACGACAGACGTGGCTTTTTTAAAATAATATCTTATTTTTCTATGGTTATAATACCACAAAACGAGCAAAAAAACAAGACTGGTAATCTCAAGGCTTTGGGTGTATTAAGTATAGGAGGGGTGATGTATTTGAGCTTTGAGCTTATCCCATTTGCATCCGGCCTGATACAAAAGCAGGCCGTGGCTGAACTGATAAAATGTAACGAGGAAACGGAGCGGGTGGGTCTTGCGCTGACTCAGGCGCAGGCAATCGACCTGGTGGAAACCCGCGCTGCCTCTTTGCTAAATAACGGGCGTATTGAGTTTGGCGGTGGTGTGATCCATAAGATCGTCAGGGAATTTTGCTATTCACCCTATATTTACAAAGAGAACTATGTACAGACGATCCACGAGCTGATTGAAATTTTTTACTATTACAAAAATGAAACAATGGACCTCATCGCCGATGACGACTTGATACAGTTTATGAAATCAGCATTTGACGGTGTATGCCAAGGCTCTCTTGATCTATTGTCAAGCCGGGAGCTATACCAGTTGGCAAGAAACCTGCGGTTCGGCTATGCCGCGGATGCTTCAGAGGACGGCGTTTTAGAAAACGAGGGAGAAAACTATGAATAACGGCCTAGATAAGCAACGCCTGATTGACAGGGCGCGGCTGGATGAAGGGGACTATTTCCAGTCGCTGCTTGAGCATGCCCATGACAAAGGGATGTTAAGCGGCAGCGACATTGAACGCATGCAGTACGAGTGCCTCAGCCTTCTGTCTGCTATTACCGATCGGTACAATTCAGGCTTTAGTAGCTCCATACGAATAGAAACGGCGCAAAGCATGATGGCTTCCATTCTCTTCACAATCGGTTTGTGGCTAAAGACATATCCAAACCCGGACGACGGGGTGTATGCCCTGCAAAGCGCACCGATTGCCGAGCTATATCAAAAGGGCCGCAAGCGGATTAACATCATGCTTTCGGCCACAAAAACCATACATGGGAAACTGCTTCACCAGCTTGTGGATATTCCAAATATTTTTCATCGCGCAACCCTTGAAGACGGGATACCAGGTTTTTTTAAGCGGTATTATCCCGATTATGCGGCCCAGGAACACCATATCACCGCAGACTATCCCCTTTACAATTCCACGCCCAAAGTAACCGGGATTGAGTTTATCGCAGCCTATGTACAGGGCGCATACTATGAAAATGAATTTCTACGCAATTTTTCCTTAGCCGACATTCATCACCTGTTATCAGGGTTTGCGGCAAATTATCAGAAGCTTTTAATAAACCTGTACGAGCCTGTATTGACTGCGGCGTTGGGTTGTGTTTTAGCTGGGACTGACCCGCGCCGGTTGGATGTATCCAAAGCAGGAGCGCGTTTTCTTTTAGAATGCTTTTCAGGACAATCAAAAGGCGAAATACCCGCGATACTAGGTAAAGCTTGTGATGAGCTCAGCTGCCGCTTTGAAATTAGGCAAGGCCTCAACGGGTATTTACAAAACAGTTTGCCTCTAATAGCGGAAAAAATTCAAATTGCGGCCCAGGAGCATATGCTGGAGCATGTTTTCGTTACACCGGCTTTTGTGAAAAATGACCGTAAAATCTTTTTTTCCTATGGCGAAAAAATGGAAGATGAAGAGTGCCGCAAGGTGATAGGGGAAATTATGCAGTGCCGTTTTTCTCAGGATAAGATTGCGATGATCGAGGAGCATATCCACTCCCTTGCCGATTTGGAAGATGTTTTGCTGGACGCCGAATTAACCAAGAAAGAAGTGCAGGATGTTTTAGAGAGATTGGACCTGATGGAAATCGCCGCATTATCGAAGAAATATCATTTGACCAGGGACATTGATGAAGGCGTATTGCGGACATCGGAACTGTTGTTGCGTAAGTGCTTGCAACGGCATATCCTGGCGCTGCCATCTGCGCAACAGACGTTGATTGCACAGGCAAGCAACGCCATGCAAGACGAAGACGATGACGAAATATGATAAGGAAAAAGCAAGGAAACGGCTGCAAGGTTCTCCCGTTTCACGCAGGATTATGGTATACTGCGATGAGGATATTGAAGGAGCGTAAATATGAGGCTGGTAATTGCATCCAACAATGCGCATAAGGTGCGGGAAATCAAGGAAATCCTGGGTGGATATTTTGATATCTACTCCCAGCGCGAGGCCGGGATCGATCTGGACGTGGTGGAGGACGGCGATACGTTTGAAATAAACGCTATGAAAAAGGCGGAGGAAACCCTCCAGGCTGCCGGGCCCGATTTTGACGCGGCGTTGGCCGATGACAGCGGGCTGATTGTGGACGCGCTCCATGGCGCGCCCGGCGTGTACAGCGCCCGGTACGCGGGGGAAGAGCACGATGACGAGGCAAATAACGATAAGCTGCTGCGGGATATGTTGGGGGTTCCGGACGAAAAGCGCATTTGCCGGTTCGCAAGTGCGATCGCGCTTGCCAGGCGGGGACGGGAAACGCTCTGCGTGACCGGCTATTGCGAAGGGCGGTTATTGCATGCTGGGTCAGGGGAGAACGGGTTTGGCTATGATCCGCTGTTTTATTATGAGCCTATGAAAAAAAGCTTTGCCGAACTATCTGCCGAGGAGAAAAACGGCATCAGCCATCGGCGGATGGCCCTTGTGAAGCTGCAAGAGGCGCTTCAAAAAGAGCGGACATGCGAATAGGCGTTATCAGCGACACCCATGGAAGCCTCGCCAGGTTCGAATTTGCGTTATCGCGTCTGGGGCCGGTAGAAGCCCTCGTGCATCTGGGAGACCTCGTTAGAGATGCGCTGGATATTCAGGCGAGAACAGGGCTTCCAGTCCATATGGTGCGCGGCAATTGCGACAGCGCTCCCGGCGTGCCGCTGGAAACCGTGATCGAGCCGTTGCCTGGAATACGGCTGCTTATAAGCCACGGGCATCAATATGGGGTGAAATACAGCCTGAACAGGCTTAGCTTCCGGGCGCAGGAGCTGGAGTGCCAGGCCGCGCTATTTGGGCATACCCACATGCCGCAGATGGAGCGGCAGGGGCGGGTTCTGCTGCTTAATCCGGGAAGCCTGTCGCTGCCCCGGGGCGGTCAAGCCGCGTCGCTTGCGTGCCTTGAGTTGGACGATCAGGGAATAAACGGGTGGATCATACCGCTGTAAATTATGGATGAAATATATAGCCGGTGCGGGCCAAAGTGACGATATGCCTGGGGTTGGAGGGATCGCTCCAGCTTTCAGCGTAGCCCATACCGCTATTTATTATTTCTTTGGCCCGATATTCCCCTGAGTCCAGTGCTTTCTGCACAGGGCTACATACTTGTCATTTGCGCCAAGAACCACCTGCTCGCCCACCTTTGTGATGCCGCCCTTGCCGTCCAGCCGGGCGTTGCACAGGGCTTTTTTCCCGCACCAGCACACGGTTTTCACCTCTTCGATGGTATCCGCCCACGCCAAGAGCCACATGCTTCCCTCAAATAGATTTCCCTGAAAATCCGCGCGAAGGCCGTAGCAGATGACCGGTACATTCCAATCATCCACGATATGCACGAGAAGCTCAACCTCCCGTTTTGTTAAAAACTGCGCCTCGTCCACGATGATGCAGTCATAAGCGTGGTCCTTGATAAGAGCAAGGTCCATATCCGGGAACAGAGTGCATTCCTCTGAAATTCCGGAACGGGAGATCATGCGGTTTTTGCCGTCCCGGATATCGGTGGCGGGCTTTGTTAAAAGCGCGTTCTGCCCCCGCTCCTGATAATTATATTTGACCATGATGGCGTTGGCGGTTTTGCTCGAGCCCATTGCCCCATAGCGAAAATACAGTTTTGCCATTTACGTTACCTGCTTCCTTTGTCATAGGGCTGTCCGCTTGCCCGGGGAGATTGAGAGGACTTTGAAGTAAATGCCAGCACGATCAAAGTGGCGATATACGGAATCATCTTGTATACCTCGCCTGGAATTTGTAGCGACACAAGAAAATCGATGCTGGTATAGGTAGCGGCGATTGTTTTCATAAGGCCGAAGAACAGCGACGCGAACAGGATGCGCACGGGCTTCCATTGACCGAAAATCAGCACGGCGATTGCCAGAAACCCGTAACCTGAGACGGTGGCGTTAAACTCCGTGGTGACCGGAATGATGAACACAAGGCCGCCAAGCCCTGCCAGCGCACCGGAAATCAGCACGCCAGCGTAGCGCATTTTATACACGTTAACGCCAACGGAGTCCGCGGCCTGGGGATGCTCGCCGCATGCGCGAAGGCGGAGGCCGAACTTGGTTTTGTACAGCACCACAGCCGCCACCACCAGGATCGCAAAGCCAATGTATGTTGTGATGTACGCGTTTTGAAAGAACATGTCGCCGATGACCGGGATGTCCCCCAATACAGGCACCTTCGCCAGGCGGAAGGAGTTTGTAAACGCTACCTGCTGCACGCCGTTGGGCTGGAGCATGCGGGCGGTGTAGATGGCGAACGCCGGGGCGAACATGTTAAGCGCCGTGCCGCTGATTGTCTGATCCGCGCGCATGTTGATGGCAGCGTAGGCATGAAACAAGCTAAAGAGCATCCCCGAGATCATGGCGATCACAATGGCGATCAGCAACAGCCCCTGTCCGCTCATGGTGTCTTGGACAGTGTGGATAAAGAAGATACTGCAAAACGCGCCGAATATCATGATGCCGTCAAGGGCGATGTTGACAACGCCGCTTCGTTCGCTAAACATGCCACCCAGCGCAACGATCAACAGCGGGATGGAAAAAAACATGGCCTGTTGGAATATAAAATAGATTGTACTCATGCTTCATTCTCCTTTCCGCTTTCTATGGCGTCAATGTCGGGGGGCGTATCCGGAACGGCAGCAGGTTCCTTCTTTTTCCCGCCAAACAGCCGCGTCACAAACTGCCGGAACGCCAGCGACAGCGCGCTGAAGTAGATGATCACGCCGATGATGATGCTGATGGCCTGGGGAACGTAACCAAGGCTCTGTAGATAAAATCCGCCCTGGGTGATATAGGAGATAAACAATCCCGAAAATACGATGCCGATGGGGTTGGAAAGCCCCAGAAGCGCGATTGGGATGCCGTTAAAGCCTTCCGCAGCCAGTTCGTCCACGGGCTTTAGATGTTTGCCCCCCGCAGTCGCAAGATAAATCATCGCGCCGCCAAGGGCCGCCAGCGCCCCGGCGATGACCATGGAGAGGATGATGCTGCGCTTTTCGTTGATGCCCGCGTACCGGCTTGCGTGCCGGTTGTGGCCGCAAGCCTTGAGCTCGTAGCCGAATGTGGTTTTGTTGAGTATAAAATACATGAGAACCGCCATGGCGATGGCGATAAAGATACCGATGTTCACGCTGGAGGGATCGGTAAGATTTCCCTTCTGATTATAGAATATATTGTCAAGCCCAGCCGTAGGCAGCACCGCAGAGGAAGCGACGTTGACGTTTTGGGCCTTAGTGGAGTCGTATATTCCTGGGCGCATCACCAGGTAGTTGACAAGATACATGCCGATATAGTTCATCATGATACAGGAAATCACTTCATTGACATTGAGCAGCGCCTTAAACAGCCCCGGGATCAGCGCCCACACCGCACCCGCCGCCATCGCGCAAAGCAGCGCCACGATCCAATGGGACGCACCTGGGAGGAACGTCCATTTGATGCCGATGTAGACGGCCACGAACGCGCCGATTGTGAACTGTCCGGAAGCGCCGATGTTAAACAGCCCCGTCTTAAACGCGAACCCCACAGAAAGACCTGTCATAATGATAGGGGTAGCGAAGTACAGCACCTGGCCTACGCCCTTTGCCTGTCCGCCAAAGCCGCCCTCCAATATCACAAAAAGACCTTTCGTGGCGTTTGCGGGGTTGGTGATAAGCAGCACCACATACCCGAACAACAGCCCGATCAGGATGGCAATGATGGATGCGGTGGCGTTGACAAACCCCTTGCTTTCAATCAACCGTGTTTTACGCATGCGCCACACTCCTTTTGGAGCCCGCCATGTAAAGGCCCAGCTCCTGTATGGTGATTTCTTCAGGCGGCAGGTCGGCCACCAGCTCGCCCTCGAAGATGACCATGATCCGGTCAGAAACGTTCATGACCTCGTCCAGCTCCAGGGAGATCAAAAGCACGGCCCGCCCTTCGTCGCGCTGGGCCACAAGCTGCTTGTGGATGTACTCAATCGCGCCTACGTCCAGACCCCGTGTGGGCTGGACGGCGATTAAAAGCTCCGGATCCACGTCGATCTCCCGGGCGACGATGGCCTTTTGCTGATTGCCGCCGGACATGCTGCGCGCCGGGGTTTCCGCGCCCTGGCCGGAGCGGATGTCAAACCGCTCTATGAGACCTTCGGCATATTTTCTTCGCGCTGGAAACTGGATGACGCCGTGACGCTGCAGCGGCTCTGAATAATATTTTTTCAGCGCCAGATTTTCTTCCATGGAAAATTCCAGCACCAATCCATCCCGGTGCCTGTCTTCGGGAATGTGCGCAAGCCCTTCTTTGTTTCTGTCCCGCACGTTCATGCGGGTGATGTCCTTGCCGTTTAGAGCGATGGTCCCCGCCTCGATAGGCATCAGGCCGGTGAGCGCGTATACAAGCTCGCTTTGCCCGTTGCCATCGATGCCTGCGATACAGGCAATCTCTCCCTTTCTCACGCAGAAGGACACATTCTTCACCGCGAGCTTATCCCCGTGCTCCGCCACCCGGCTTCTGACGCTGAGGCCGGAAACCGTAAAGCAGGCATCGCCGGGGTGGGCGGGGGACTTGTCCACGATAAAGTTTACCTTACGGCCTACCATCATCTCGCTCATTTGCTCTTTGGAGGTTGCGGCAACATCCACAGTTCCGATGCACTTGCCCTTTCGAAGGACGGTGCACCGGTCGGCCACGGCCTTAATTTCGTTTAATTTATGGGTGATAAACAGGATAGACTTGCCCTCTTTGGCAAGATCACGCATGATTTGCATCAGTTCTTCAATTTCCTGGGGGGTCAGGACGGCGGTGGGCTCGTCAAATATCAGTATTTCGTTGTCCCGGTACAGCATTTTCAATATTTCAACCCGCTGCTGCATGCCCACGGTGATGTCTTCAATGAGCGCGTCCGGATCGACCTTCAGGCCGTATTGCTCGGACAGAGTCAATACCCGCTTTCTGGCGTCGTCCATTTTAAGAAATCCGCGCTTGGTGGACTCGACCCCTAAAATGATGTTTTGCAACACGCTAAAATTGTGCACGAGCTTGAAATGCTGGTGCACCATGCCGATGCCAAGGGCATTGGCGTCGTTGGGGTCGTGGATTTTGACTTCGCGGCCTTCCTTTTTAATGACGCCCTTCTCCGGGTGATACAGCCCGAACAGCACGCTCATCAGCGTTGATTTACCAGCGCCGTTTTCACCCAGCAGCGCATGGATTTCGCCCTTCTTCAATTGTAGCGTAATGTCGTCGTTGGCGATGATGCCAGGAAATTCTTTCGTGATGTGCAGCATCTCGATTTCATAGCCCATATGTACCGCTCCTTCTCCCGGCAGATTATTGCCGAGGATTTTAAGTAGGAAAAACCGCGACCGGCGGTCGACGCGGCTGACCTGTCATATGTATATTATTGTAACGGATACTGCGCGGATTTTCAAACCCGACTTTCAACGATGCGCACGATTTCTGAGATAAAGTCTCCAATCAAAGGCAGGCTGGACATTGCCACCTCCTTTAATACATACCATAACACCGCGCCAAGTATGGAAAAGCCGATGGCAGAGCCAAGGCCGCGCAAAAGTCCATACAAAAATGCGTTTAAAAACATACGTTTGCGGTCCTGGATATATTCAATATAGTCCTTGAAGCGGGAGCGTTCCATGTTAAATAATATTTTGTCGAGCTTGCGCTCCAACAAGGAAAGTCGCTCTTTTTCATATTTTCGAAACATATGATTAGCATAACCCGAAGAAAGTGAAATCATGAAAGCCGGTATTTACAAAGGGCTATGATTTAGGGTATTATTATAGCGTATATTTAAGAAGAAAATGAGGTATTGTATGAAACGAAACGGCTTGGCGATACTGGGGCTTGTATTGGTGTTGACATTGCTGATCATGCCGCTTGTGTCCCACGCGGATTTTGGAAACTACGCCGGGGACAACGACTATGGCGGAAGCTCCTCTTCCGACTGGGGCTCGTCCTCCGATTGGGGTTCGTCCTCCGATTGGGACTCGTCCTCTGACTGGGGCAGCAGCGACGGCGGCTATTACTCGGGTGGCGGCCTTCCCATATTCCTGGGCGGCGGCGGTTCATTCCTCGTGATCGCGGTGATCGTTATTTACATTCTTATTAGGATGCAGAAACAGAATAAAGGGCGGGGCAGCACAAGGCCCGTGGCTCCCGGAGCCCAGGCGACGCCTGCGGCCATGCTAAATCCCGTGTCAAGCTATTTTGAAAAAGATCCCGGCTTTGATGAGGCGGCGTTTCGGGAGAAAATGTCAAACCTTTATGTCCAGATGCAAAATTGTTGGACGGATCAGGATATTTCCCCTGTGCGGCCATTTCTGACGGACGCGCTGTTTACCCAGATGGACCGGCAGCTCACCAGCATGAAAAACGCCGGCCGCACCAATTATGTTGAGCGGATCGCGGTGCTTGGGGTAGACCTGCGTGGCTGGTATCAATCCAATGAGATGGATAACATGATTGTGAGGCTACGCACCAGGATCGTGGACTATACCAAGAACGACGCCACCGGCGCCCTTGTTTCCGGCAGCGAAACCAAGGAGCTGTTTATGGAATACGAATGGCAGCTGGTGCGGCCTTCTCTACAGACTACGAAGGAGAAGGCGGCCATGACCGACATGCATTGCCCGAGCTGCGGCGCGCCGATTAGCATAAACCAAAGCGCGCAGTGCCCGTACTGCGATACGGTCATCACGTTAAGCGATCACGACTGGGCGATCTACGCTATAAAAGGCATCTCCCAGCGCAGTAATTAAGAATAAAACGCATCGTTTGAAAGGAGAACTACTATGGGTTTATTGAAAGCGGGGATTGGCGCCCTTTCCGGCGTTCTCGCGGATCAATGGCGGGAGTACTTTTATTGTGACGCGCTCAGCACAAACGTGTTGGCAACCAAGGGCGTCAAGCGCACAAACACCAACAGAAGCAGCAATGTAAAAGGCTCCGACAACATCATTACAAACGGCGCTATCGTTGCGGTAAACGAGGGCCAGTGCATGATGATCGTGGATCAGGGGGCTGTGGTGGAGTTTTGCGCAGAGGCTGGGGAATTCGTGTGGGACAGCTCCACAGAACCTTCCATATTTTATGGCGGCTTTGGCAAGGGCTTGAAGGCCAGCTGGGACACCTTGAAAAAGCGGTTTACAATGGGCGGCGATACCGGCAAGGATCAGCGTGTCTATTACTTCAACACCAAGGAGATCATCGGCAACAAGTATGGCACCGCCAACCCCGTGCCATTTAGGGTGGTGGATCAAAACATCGGCCTTGACATGGACATCGGCCTTCGCTGCTTTGGCGAATATTCGTATAAAATCAGCGACCCCATGCTGTTTTACAAAAACGTGTGCGGCAACGTCACAGCGAACTATACTAGGGATCAGATCGACAGCCAGCTTAAGACAGAGCTTCTGACGGCCCTGCAGCCCGCGTTCGCCAAGATTTCCGCAATGGGCATCCGCTATAGCGCCGTACCCGGACACACGGCGGAGCTGGCCGGTGCTCTCAACGACGTTTTGTCTGAGAAGTGGGGCAACCTTCGCGGCGTACAGGTGGTGGCATTTGGCGTCAGCTCCATGACCGCCAATGAGGAAGACGAAAAGACGATCAAAGAACTTCAAAAAAGCGCGGTCTTCCGCAATCCGAATATGGCAGCGGCACACCTTGTGGGCGCCCAGGCGGAGGCTATGAAGTCCGCCGCCGCCAACGAGGGTTCGGGGGCGTTTATGGCGTTTGCTGGGATGAACATGGCGCAGAATGCCGGGGGTGCGAACACCCAAAGCCTATTCCAGATGGGACAGCAACAACAACAAGCTGCGCCATCCACAAACGGCTGGGATTGCAAATGCGGACATAAGGGAAACACCGGCAAGTTCTGCGCCGAGTGCGGCGAGAAAAAAGCCGAGAACGGCTGGGCCTGCAAATGCGGCGCTGTGAATAAGGGCAAATTCTGCGCCGAATGCGGGGCAAAGAAGCCCGCGGCGGAGCCCCTGTATCAATGCGACAAATGCGGGTGGGAGCCGGAAGATCCGAAAAATCCCCCGAAGTTCTGCCCCGAATGCGGCGATCCCTTCGACGATAAGGATCAGAAGTGATATAAAACAATGAAAAGCCGGACAAAATCCGGCTTTTTCTTTTTAGGATTTGATGAAAGGGAAATCCGGGGAGTGGAAAATCCCGTCGGGTTTGGCTATTTTTTGTTTCCAATTTGTCACATTGCGGTGCTATCGCCTGCCTTGACAAAGCACGCGGCAAGTGCTATTTTTATGTTAGCACTCAGGAGGATCGAGTGCTAACACCCGGAACCCGTGGTCGAGAGGGAAGGCTTGAAAATGGAACTGGATCAACGAAAACTGAAAATATTGCAGGCTGTAATAGACGATTACATCCTGACGGCGACGCCGGTGGGCTCCCGAAGCATTTCTAAGCGGAAGGACATCAGCTTAAGCTCAGCCACCATTCGCAACGAAATGAGCGATCTGGAGGAAATGGGCTATTTGGAGCAGCCGCACACCTCCGCCGGGCGGGTGCCGTCGGACAAGGCATACAGGCTTTACGTCAATAATATCATGCGCCGGGCGCAGCTAAGCGCTAATGAGCGCAATGTGATCGGACAGTATTTTTCCCGCCGGATGGACGAGGTAGAGGCGGTGGTGAAGCAGACAGCATTGGCCCTTTCGGACATCACCCGTTACACCGCCATGGTGCTGCCGCCGCAGTTGCAGGCAGTGCGCATCAAGCACATTCAGCTAGTCCCCGTCACGTCCGACCGGGCGCTGATGGTACTGGTAACGGATGCTGGGTTTATACGGGACTCGATGCTTCGCATTCCGGATGGGCTAAGTATCAGCGATTTGGAGCGAATCAGCCGGATGCTGACGGATCAGCTCAAGGATGTGCGTCTTGACGAAATCGCTGAAATGCCCCTGCTCTACGAGAAGTTGGGCAAGGACCGCCGGTTTATGAACGCAGTGCTAGAGGCGATCGGCAGGAATATTCAGCCGGAGCCCAGCGCGATCGAGCTGTCCGGGGCAACCAACATCCTGTTTTACCCGGAGTACAGCGATATGGCCAAGGCCAAGACGTTTATCTCCGCCATCGAGGGGAAAGACACGCTGTACCGGCTGCTGAAGCGTGCCAGCACACTGGAGTTTTCATTCACAATAGGCGCGGAAAACGACCAGCCGGAACTGCAGGACTGCAGCGTGGTCACTGCCACGTACAAGATCGGCGACGATCCTTTGGGGTCGTTTGGCGTGATAGGCCCCACCCGCATGCCGTATGCGCGGATATTATCCATACTTGAATTTATGAGCCTGAGCCTATCGCAAGCCCTTATGGGCGTGCTGGATGACGAGCCGCGTTAGGCTGGGCAAGGAGGAGCACAAATGGCGAAGAACAAAAAGGATGTTGAAAAGGCAGCAGATACTAAAAAGCCTGCGGAGCAGGAGAACACAGACGTTACCTTGACCCAGGCGGAGTTTCAGGAGGTCAAAACCCACATTGAGACGCTGCAAAAGGAAAAGGACGAGGCAGTGGCGCTGGCCCAACGGCTGCAGGCGGATTTCGACAATTACCGGAAGCGGAACGCCACATTGCGGGCGGACAGCTTTGACGACGGCGTCCGGGACTGCATCAAGGAGCTGTTGCCTGTACTGGACAATTTTGACCGGGCCATCGAAAACGCCACCGGCGTGGACGAAGGATTTTTAGAGGGCGTAAAGCTGGTGCAGCGAACGCTTATGGATGCCTTGATGAAATCCGGGCTGTCCAGCATTCCCGCCGACGGAAAGTTTGATCCGAACCTGCACAACGCTGTGATGCAGGAGGAGGCTGAGGGACACGAAAGCGGCGACATACTCGCCGTATTTCAGAAGGGGTATGAGGTCAAAGGCCGTATTCTCAGACATACAATGGTAAAAGTAGCCCAATAATGGGCGCTAAAATAGATCACAATAAGAATAGTTTTTGCATATAGAAACAGGAGGCAATGTTATGGGTAAAATTATCGGTATCGATTTAGGAACGACGAACTCTTGCGTAGCGGTGTTGGAGGGCGGCGAAGCCATCGTTATCCCCAATCCCGAAGGCGCGCGCACCACTCCCAGCGTCGTGGCGTTTAAGGACGGGGAACGGATGGTGGGTCAGGTGGCAAAGCGCCAGGCCATTACCAACCCGGAGCGCACGGTGGGCTCCATCAAACGTGAAATGGGTTCCTCCCACAAAGAGCGTATTGACGGCAAGGAATACACGCCCCAGGAAATCTCCGCGATGATCCTCCAGAAGCTGAAGCAGGACGCGGAAGCGTATCTGGGCGAGACGGTTACCCAGGCGGTTATCACCGTTCCGGCGTACTTTAGCGACAGCCAGCGGCAGGCTACCAAGGACGCAGGCCGCATCGCGGGGCTTGAGGTGCTGCGCATCATCAACGAGCCTACGGCAGCGTCTCTTGCCTATGGCATTGATAAAGAAACCAACCAGAAAATCCTGGTGTACGACCTGGGCGGCGGCACGTTTGACGTATCCATCCTGGAGATCGGCGACGGAGTGTTTGAGGTGCTGGCCACTGCCGGCAACAACCGCCTGGGTGGGGATGACTTTGACGAGCGGGTGATGAATCACATCGCCAGCGCCTTCCAGAGGGACAACGGCATCGACCTTCGCAAGGACAAAATGGCCATGCAGCGCCTGAAGGAAGCGGCGGAGAAGGCGAAAATTGAGCTAAGCGGCATGGCCCAGACAAACATCAACCTGCCATTTATCACGATGGATGCCTCCGGCCCCAAGCATCTTGATATGTCCCTGACAAAGGCGAAGTTCAACGAGCTGACATCTGACCTTGTGGACAAAACCAGGGATTGCGTCATGAAAGCCACGAAGGACGCAGGGCTTTCCAACTCCCAGATCGATAAGGTGATCCTTGTGGGTGGCTCCAGCCGTATTCCTGCTGTCCAGGAAATGGTGAAGACCGTCACCGGCAAGGAACCCTTCAAAGGCATCAACCCCGATGAATGCGTCGCCATCGGCGCGGCGATCCAGGCGGGTGTATTGGGCGGCGAGGTCAAGGACATTTTGCTGTTGGACGTAACGCCTTTGTCTCTGGGAATTGAGACCGTGGGCGGGGTGTTCACCCGTTTGATCGACCGCAACACCACCATCCCAACGAAGAAGAGCCAGATTTTCTCCACAGCGGCGGACGGCCAGACCTCTGTCGAGGTGCATGTGCTGCAGGGCGAGCGTGAAATGGCCCAGTACAATAAAACCCTCGGCCGATTCCAGCTGGCTGGCATCGCCCCCGCACCCCGGGGCGTACCCCAGATCGAGGTTACGTTTGACATCGACGCGAACGGTATCGTCCATGTATCCGCAAAGGATCTGGGCACTGGGAACGAGCAGAATGTGACCATCACCGCCAGCACAAACCTCAATGAGGACGAGATCAAGAAAGCGGTAGAGGAAGCGGAACGCTTCGCCAGCGAGGATAAGGCCCGCAAGGAAGGCGTGGAAACCCGTAACCATGCGGATCAACTGGTATATACCACGGAAAAGACATTGAAAGAATTGGGCGACAAGATTTCTTCCGACGACAAGAAGCGGGTGGAGGATGCCATCGCCGATCTTCGCAAGACACTGGAGGGGGACGACGCAGCCATGATCAAGGCCGCCACCGAAAAGGCCACAGAGGTATCCTACGAGGTGTTCGGCAAGATCTATCAGCAGGCACAACAGGAAGCAGGCTCCCAGGCTGGCGCCGGCGGCGAGTACCAGGAGGCTCCGAAGGACGATACCGTGGTGGACGCTGAGTATGAGGTCGTGGACGACGACAAGAAGTAAGCAGATGTGTTATCTTAGGGATTTGTCAAGGGGCCGCGGCCCCTTGACTTATGTTCCGGCTCCGGCGGTTGATCCGCCTGAGCGGAGCCCCTAAGTGGTCAGTTGCATTGCGCGCTTTGGCGGCCGCGCTTCGGCTTAGTCAAGGCGTGTGAGATCCTCAGGAAACAGGCGGGGCCGATTTCCTGACAAGCTGTGGGGGAATGAGTTTTGGCAGATAAACGCGATTATTACGAGGTGCTGGGGGTAGACAAAAGCGCCAGCGAGGATGATATCAAGCGAGCCTTTCGTAAACAGGCGAAAACCTGTCATCCGGACCTGCATCCGGGGGACCAGGAGGCGGAAGCTCGCTTTAAGGAAATCAATGAAGCGGCGGAGGTTTTGACCGACGCCGATAAGCGCGCCCGGTACGACCAGTTTGGACATGCGGCCTTCGACCAGACGGGCGGCGGATATTCTCCGTTCTCCGGCGGCGGGTTTGGCGGCTTTACGGATATATTTGAAACAATGTTTGGCGGCGGCGGACAGCGAAACGGCCCTGTACAGGGCGACGATTTGAAATATTCCCTGACGATCTCCTTTGAGGATGCTGCCTTCGGCGTAAAACGGGAGATCCAAATTACCAGAGAGGAAAACTGCGCTACTTGTGGCGGCTCCGGTGCGAAACCTGGTACCTCGCCTGTCACATGCCCCACCTGCAGCGGGTCAGGCCAGGTGCGCACGCAGCAGAACACTGTGTTTGGCGCCTTTTCCTCGGTCAGACCCTGTAACGCCTGCGCAGGCACGGGCAAGATCGTGAAAGAGCCCTGCGCGGATTGCCGGGGCGCGGGAAGAATTAGAAAAAACACCCGCATTGTGGTGAATGTGCCGGCAGGCATCGATGATGGGCAGACGCTGAACATGCGGGGAGAGGGGGCGGCGGGCCTGCGCGGCGGCCCAAATGGCGACCTGTATGTAATGATCCGGGTAAAGCCTCATAAACAGTTTATCAGAGACGGTTACGACCTGCGTCTGAATATGACAATCCCCTTTACAACGGCGGTTTTAGGCGGGGAGATCAAGGTGCCCACATTGACGGGTTCAGTCAAGTATTCCGTTCCGGAAGGAACGCAAACCGGCACAACATTCCGCATGCGGGAACAGGGGATTACACGGCTTAGGGGCAATGGCAAGGGCGATCTTCTGGTGAAGGTAGACGTTGATGTGCCCAGGCATTTAAACGAAAAGCAGCGCACGGCCTTGATCGCGTTCTCAGAGGCTTTGGGCGAAAACCGCCAGGAGCCTGAGGTCAAGCATAAGAAAGGATTCTTTCGCAGGTAAGCGGTGAAAACAAGCCGCCGCATATTTGTGGAAAAACCGCTGCTGATCAGCTTGCGCTTTTTTGACACGCTAAGCCGCCGCAGGCTATTGTGCGGCGGCTGTTTCATTATGAAGAATATCCGTTAGGAAAGGGTTCCACCCTTGTCAAAACCCGATCAAAGATTCAACTGCATATCCCCGAGTTTAATCCATCCCTTTTTCCTGAAAAACTCACTGATGAGTATCGTCAGCACAGCGGGAGCCACAAAATGCAGCAACACGATCAGGACAATGGCCTGCCACGCGGGCATTGTGCCTGCCATCGTGGCCCATGCGCCAAACTGCCCTACGAGTCCGCTGGTGCCCATGCCCGCGCCCATGGCGTTGTTTGTCATGCCAAACACAGCTGTGGAGATGGGTCCGAGTATAGCCGAGGCAATGGTTGGCGGAAGCCAGATCACAGGCCTGCGCATGATATTTCCGAACTGGAGCATGGATGTACCCAGCCCCTGGCTGATCAGCCCGCCAAACTTGTTTTCACGGTATGAAGCCACTGCAAACCCCACCATCTGGGTCGCGCAGCCCACGCAGGCCGCCCCAGCCGCAATCCCTTCAAGCCCTAAGGAAATGCTGATGGCAGCGGAACTGATGGGCGCTGTCAAAGCCAGGCCCATAACGGTGCTGACGATAATGCCCATTGGAATAGGATGCATGTTGGTGGCGGTGTTGATAAAGCTTCCAAGACCGGTCATGACGGCGCTGATGCCGGGGCCCACAAACCTGCCCACAAGCCCGCCGACGCTGATCGTCACGATGGGCACAAGTACGATGTCTACAGGGGTTTTCCCAGCGACGAGATTTCCGATTTCGGCACCCACAACAGCCGAGAGATACGCGCCCACAGGCCCGCCCAGCTGATAGCCGATGGCGCCCGTAACGGCTGAGGAGAATATGACGAGGGGTTTTGCCTTCAACCCATACGCAATGGCGACGCCGATGGCCGCGCCCACAACGGGAGAGCTTGCGGCAACCATATCCGCGAAGGGTTTTAGCCAGCTTAAAAACGAAATACCCGATAATTGAGAGAGTATCAGCCCGATGATGAGCGAGGAAAAAAGCCCGAGCGCCATTGCGCTCATGGCGTCGATGAAATACCGCTTAAAAGCGGTTTTCAGCCACCCGCTGGTGTTGCTATTCTGTTTGTCCATGTTGTTTGTTCCTCCGGTTCACTGTGTGATAGGCGATGCGTCATGCATGGCCTTCGCCACCTCATACATCAACAGCCCGGCGGCCATGGATGCGTTGAGGCTTTCCGCCTGCCCATACATGGGAAGGCGTACAAGGGCACACAGCGCGGCGTTCTCCTCTGCCACGCCATTGCCTTCGTTGCCGATGACGATCACACATCTGTCCGTAGGATGCGGCAACACTTCCTGCCCCTGCAAATGCCCACAAATGCAAGTATACCCGTCATTTCTGAGTCTTTGCAGCGCGTCCTTCAAATTTTCCGCCTGCCAGATAGGCAGGTGGTAGGTAGAGCCCATCGCCGCGCGGATCGCCTTGGGCGAAAACGCGTCGGCACAGCCGGGGGAGAGCAGCACGCCGGACGCGCCCATGGCGTCGGCGGTGCGCAAAATGGTGCCCAGGTTGCCGGGATCCTGTACGGCATCCAGGGCGATGAGCATGCCTGTGGGATATATTTCAGGCGGGGTGGTGTCCGGTGTTTCTACGATAGCGGCCACCCATTGGGGGGTCTCGGTGGAGCAGATGGACTCCAATACGCTGCGCGTAACGATGTGGGTAATCGCGCCGCTGCCGGAGAGTAACGCCTCGTAAAGCTCGTGTCCTTCCTCGATAAACCCCGTGCGGATTGTTTTGCCGGAGATCACAGCTTCTTTTAAAAGCTTCGGCCCCTCGATCAGGTGCGCCAGCTGAGCCTCGCGGCCTTTTTTGCTTTTCAGCGCTCTCGCATCCTTGATATGGGGGTTATTCCGGCTCGTAATCAGCATATCAGAACTCCTTTTTCGGCTTGCTCATAGCTATTATAAACAAAATCTACACGAAGGGAAAGGGGTAATCAAAAAAAGACGGCCTGGCTGAGGGTGCGCGGGCGGTTTGCTTCTCTTGTAACGCCAAAAGCGCGGCATTAAACCGCGCTTTGTAAACCCAATTTATTGGCTTGCCAACCAGTGTAATGCTTTATCGTTACATCCTGTGCCCCCGGCATGTGCATTTGTTCTTGGCTTGCAAGTCCTGCACGATTGCCAGACACTCGCCAAAACGCTGGAAGTGAACGATCTCACGCTCCCTCAGGAAGCGCAGGGGGTCGATAATCTCGGGGTTGTTTGTCATGTTCATCAGGTGTTCATACGTGGCCCGGGCCTTTTGCTCAGCCGCCAGATCCTCGTGCAGGTCCGCGATCGGGTCGCCGGTGCAGGCGATGTATGCCGCGGTAAACGGCACGCCGTCGGGGTTTACGGGATAAACGCCGTGATTGTGCATGGTATAATATCCGGCGAGGCCCGCAGCGCTCAGCTCTTCCAAGCTGGCGCCCTTCATGCATTGGGTGATCATGGTGGCGATCATTTCCCAATGGGCAAGTTCTTCTGTTCCGATATCTGTCAATGTGGCACGGCAGCGGTCGTCCGGCATCGAATAGCGCTGGGTCAGGTAGCGAAGGCCGGCGGCCAGCTCAGAATCGGGTCCGCCATATTGCGCCATCAGAAGCTTTGCCATGCGCGGGTCAGGGGACGTTATTTTCACGGGGTATTCAAGTTTTTTCTGATAAATCCACATATACGTGCCTCCTTACAGTTCCCAGGGCCATTTGGAATGTACCCAGCTGCCTACGTCGGTGGCTGAATGCCCGAAGTTCATGAGCGGGCCGTACAGTTCCTCATAACGGCTTATGAGTGAGTTTAACTTTTCCGAATAGCAAAGATAATCTGCCATGGCATCCTCATCACAGGGATGCGTGTCGAGATACAGCTGCAGCTCGACGCAAACGAACTGACACTCGGAAATCTTCATCGATAATGCTTGTTGCGTCATTTCCATCGTTGCTTCGCCTCCTTTTAACAATAGGGACGCACTAACTCAGGAAAAAGCGTGCCCTGACAGAGCGCTTCGTCGGGGCAGTATCCGGCTTTATAATCCTGAATTGGCATGTATGCGGTGGCCAGCACGCAGCCTGAGCTTTCTTCTTCGCCCATGCAGCCCTCGCACGCGTTACCCGCTGCCACAGTGTTCTTTGTGGTCAGTGGATTGAGCTGCGTTCCGTTGTTTTCAAAACAACAGTCGCACACTTTTTGATATGGTGTTTTACGCATATAGGTTCCTCCTTATATTCTCGGCGCGGCAAGGGAGTCGCATCACCCTTGTCTGTTGTATCGTATGCGTTCGCGGGAGGTTTGGTGCGGCGGCAAAGGCATTTGAAACAAGGGATCGCAAGGGAGAATTCATAAAACATTTTCTTGCGGTAATCAGCAATATGCCATATAATGTTTGCGGCAATACGATATCGGGAGGTATGCATGCTCATTCTCAACGGCGTTACAAAGCGTTATGGCAAAGTGCTTGCCAACGACAACATCTCCTTCCACGCCCCCGCGGGGGCGATCACGGTGCTTGCCGGGCCCAATGGCGCCGGGAAATCCACCTGTATCAAGGCAATTGCGGGGTTGCTTCGGTTTACGGGCGACATCACCATCGGGGGACAACCGAACAAATCCATTGAGGCAAAAAGGCTTTTGGGATATGTGCCGGAGGCTCCTGCGGTATACGAGTTGTTGACGGTAGAGGAACATCTCACGTTTATCGCGAAAGCGTACCAGATCACCGACGATTGGCAGTCCCGGGTGGAGCAGCTGATCGAGCGGTTTGAACTAACCGATATGAGAAGAAAGCTCGGCAAGGAGTTGTCCAAGGGCATGCAGCAGAAGGTCAGCCTGTGCTGCGCGCTGCTGCCAAGGCCCAAGCTTTTGCTTGTGGACGAGCCTATGGTGGGCCTTGACCCCCATGCTATCCGGCAGCTAAAGGATATATTAAAGGAAGAACGGGCGGCAGGCACGGCAATTCTCCTGTCCACCCATCTGCTGTCCAGTGTGGAGGAGCTTTGGGATGATGTGCTCATTATGATGCACGGCTCTATCGCAGCCACCCGTTCCCGCGCACAGCTCCAGAATGAGCAGGGGCAGGAAAGCCTGGAGGCGCTGTTTTTTGAAATTACAGAAGGCGCGAAAGAGGCGACGCCATGAGCGCCATCGGCTATATCTTTTCCCGCACCATCAAAAATAAAATCAGGGAAACAATGAAAAAGCCCGGGATCATCATTATGTATGTGGTAATTCTGGCGCTTCTCGTCGTGCTGTTTATCTCCAGCGGGAAATCCGCCAGGCCGGAGAGCCTTCAAAATCTCAATGGGTATGCCGCGTTTCTCGTGGGCATATTTGGGGCCATATTTGGGATTAGTATCGTACAGGGGTTGAAGCAAGGAACCAGCATATTCAACCTTGCGGACGTGAATTTTCTTTTTACCGCCCCGGTTTCTCCACGGC
>CAYPKG010000002.1:0-16853 GCA_964411275.1 uncultured Oscillospiraceae bacterium
GGTTTGGCGTTCCAAATTTAAGAAAGGAGCCGTAGCTTGTTAGCGCTACAGCCCCTTCTGTCTTTTTATCCACCTAGGTACACACCAAAGTACACACTTGCTATTTTTTAAGCAAATTTGATTATAATGACCATTGACATCTAGCGCGATCATATATATAATTCGTTTATATAAATAGGTTATACAACTTATTTACAAGGAGGCGATGTCATGCCAAAACAAAGAATTACTAAAGATATGGTCGTCCAAGCCGCTTTTGAAATCGCTAGAAAAGACGGAATGGAACAAGTCATGGTTAAAAACATTGCAGATAGGCTAGCCTGTTCCGTACAACCGATTTATAGCTATTGCAAAAACATGGAGGGACTGCGGCAAAATGTCATTGAGCGGGTAAGACGCTATATAAAAGAGTTTGTAGAAGCCCGTATTGATAAAAGCAACTTGTTTCGCAGTACAGGGCAAGCATATGTTCAAATGGCAAAAGAAGAACCAAATCTATACAAAATTTTTATCCTCCATGAGCGGCAGGATATTTCTTCATTGGATGATTTATACCAGTCAGAAGCCACCCCTCACACTGCCGAATTTATTGCTGGTACATTGAATATTAGCATATCGGAGGCAAAACAATTGCATTTGAATATGCTGATTTATACAATTGGATTAGGTGCCATATTCGCTGTAACAACACCTGGAATTTCAACAGACGAAATATTTACCCAACAGCAAATCGCGTATGAGGCATTCTTAAAACAGGCATTGGAGAATAAGGAGGCAAACCACGATGGGACATGAGATTATTGTAGTTTATAAAAGCAAGACGGGGTTTACAAAAAGGTATGCACAAATGATAGCGGATGAAATAGGATGCGCCATCGCTGATTTTAAGTCCATTACCATAGAAGTGATGTCGAAATATGACACTGTGATTTTTGGAAGTCGATCACATGCGGGTAGGATTGATGGTTATAAAAAAGCGAAAGAACTATTTGAAAAGAGTTCCTCCAAGAACTTTATCGTTTTCGCAACTGGGGCTACACCAAACGATACGGAAGAAATTATAAACGATTTTTGGAAGCAAAATCTACCTGCTGATGAATTGATGAACGTACCGCATTTCTATATGCAAAGTGGTATGTGCTATGAAAAAATGGGTCTCCTGGATAGAATGATGATGAAAATGGTAAGGGCTATGTTGAAGCAGAAAAAAGATAAAGACGAGCATGAAAAAGGATTTGAACATGCAATATCGAGTTCATATGACATTTCATCTAAAGAGTATATTAAACCTTTGGTTTCGCATATCAAGGAGAGCATAAACTGAGAAACAGTCATCCAACTGATATCTTGACCTCAAAAGCCCTTGCTAAAGGGCTTTACGTGTTTTTACTGTAAAATGCTTGATGGCCCCATAGAACTCCTTTTGCATTAGATGACAGGCGCTTACATAATTTCTTGAATTTATTATACCCTAAAAGCCAAACTAATCTGAAGTAGCGGATATAGTAAGGAGATGAATTATAATGAAAGCTCTTGTATACGAGGGAGTGAAAAACGTACGGTTCGAGGAGGTTCCCGATCCAGCTATCGAGCAGGAGGATGATATCATTGTAAAGGTGACATCCACAGCCATATGCGGTTCTGATTTGCACCTGATCAATGGCCGTGTTACCGCCTTGAAACCTGGATATGTTCTCGGCCATGAAACAATGGGCATTGTGGAGGAAGTGGGCAAGGGTGTTTCCAGGGTAAAAAAAGGGGATCGCGTGATCGTTCCCTTTCCGGTCGCCTGCGGACACTGTGTCTATTGCGATCAAGAGCAGTATAGCTCCTGTGACAATTCCAACCCAAATGGTAAAGCTGGCGGCCTCTTTGGATATTCCGATGCCTATGGCGGATATCAGGGCGGGCAGGCGGAGTATCTCCGGGTTCCTTTTGCCAACGTTGGCCCTGTGGTTGTACCCGAAGAACTAACCGATGAACAGGTGCTTTTTTTGACAGACGTCCTCCCCACTTCGAGATGGGGGGTAGATATCGGCGGAGTGAAAGCAGGGGACACCGTAGTCATTCTGGGTTGCGGCCCAATCGGCCTTACAAGCATCAAGTGGTGTCAGATGCTGGGGGCAAGGCGGATTATCGCTGTTGACAGTGTGAAATACAGGTTGGAGCACGCCCGATCCTACGGCGTGGAAGCATTGGATTTTAAGGACTATGACAATACAGGGCAGGAGCTGAAGGAGATCACCCACGGCGGCGCCGATGTGGTCATTGATTGTGTCGGAATGGACGGCCATATGTCGGTGATGGAAAAGCTGGAAACCGCTTTAAAGCTCCAGGCCGGCTCCAAGTCAGCCATAGAAATGGCATCCGAGGCTGTCAGAAAATGCGGCACGGTGGTAATGGTAGGCGTGTATGGAGGGCGTTACAATATGTTTCCTCTGGGCAATTTCTTCGCAAAGGGCGCGATCCTCAAGATGGGGCAATGTCCGGCGCACAGCTATGTTGAACCAATTCTGGATTTGATCAGGAAAGGGCAATTTGACGCCACCGATATCATTACCCATCGGCTAAGCCTGAGTGATGGCCCAAAGGGCTATTCGCTTTTTGACCATAAAGAGGATGGTTGCATCAAGGTTGTCCTCAAGCCGTGATGCCGAGAAAAAAAGCTTGAAAAGGCATTTGATATCGGCTATACTATATCACAATTGAATAGCAGGCTATGATGAGAAATAGTACGCATTTGGGATTGTAAGAGAGAAGGCGGAAGGTGCAAGCCTTTCATGAAAGAATGCGGAACCCATCTTTGAGCTATGGCCCGAACGGTTATTCCAAGTAAGGCTCATCGGATATCCCTCCGGCAATGGGAATGGTATGTGGCATTATGCCGTATACGAATATGAGCGCGGCGCAAGCCGAATTTAGGTGGTACCACGGACTGTATGTTCGCCCTAAGCTGTTAACCGGCTTGGGGCTTATTATTTTTAGGAGGATATTGTGATGAAAATGGACAAACTCGTTGGAGAACGCTTTAAGGAAAGGCCGTCGGACTGCGCAATTGACAGCCAAGCGCTGATGCTGCGCGGCGGCTATATGAAGTATGTGACCAACGGCATATTTTCTTTGTATACGCCGCTTCGGCGCATCACACAGAAGATTGAAAAAATTATCCGGGAGGAAATGGACGCCATCGACGGCCAGGAGGTGCTGTTTCCGGTGGTGTTGCCCGCTTCCCTTTGGGAGGAATCGGGACGCTACGAAAGCGTCGGTAATGAGCTGATACGCCTACAAGACCGTAACGGCACGCCAATGGTGCTTGGGATGACCCATGAAGAGGCCGCTGTACAGCTTGTGCGCGAGTATGGCAACAGCTACCTGAAATATCCCTTTATGATTTATCAGGTGCAGACGAAATTCCGGGATGAGGCGCGCCCCCGGGGCGGCTTAATTCGCGTGCGGGAATTTACCATGAAAGACGGGTATTCCTTCCACACCTCCCAGGAGGATTTGGAAAGATACTATGCCCGGTGCTTTCATGCGTATGAGCGGATATTCGCCCGGGCGGGCCTGTCCGGCGTGATTTCCGTGGCCTCCGATTCGGGCATGATGGGCGGAAATATCTCCCATGAGTTTATGCTGCTTACGCCCGTCGGGGAAGATACCATTGCCATTTGCGACGCATGCGATTATCGCGCCAATATGGAGGCGGCCGAAACCATCGTGCTTAATCAAAAAGACGAAACGATGGAGGAATTGAAGCTTGCCCATACGCCGGGCGCGAATACCATTGAGGATGTATGCCAATTCCTGTCTTCGCCCATCGAAAAATCCTGTAAAGCGGTTGTCTATCAGGAAAACCTTACCGATGAATATGTAATCGTGTTCATTCGCGGGGATCTCGAGGTCAACGAAACAAAGGTGACGAATTATATTGGCGCGGAGATACATCCTGCTGTCATTACCGAGGCTTCTCAAATATGCGCAGGGTATATTGGCCCTCGTGAATTGAAAGGTAACCATAGGGTTTTGTTTGACAAATCCCTCGAGGGAGCCTCCAATTTGGTTTGCGGCGCCAACAAGGATCAATACCACTATACCGGATTTAATTTCGGCCGGGATTACAAGGATGTGGAGTATTTCGACTTCGCTAAAATTCAAGAGGGCGGCATCTGCCCAAGCTGCGGCAAACAGGCCATCCGCATTTCCCGCGGCATTGAAGTGGGCAATATATTCCAGCTTGGTACAAAGTATACAAGCGCGATGGAGATGCTATATCTAGACAACGACGGCGCTCTTAAAAACCCCATCATGGGCTGTTATGGAATAGGCGTAGGCCGGCTTGCCGCATCGGTATGTGAAGCGAGCCACGATGAATACGGCCCGATCTGGCCGATGTCCATTGCGCCGTGGCAGGTGCATATCTGTTGCCTGCGTGCGGATGATGCTGCAGTAAAGGGATTGGCGGACGGCTTATATCAGGAACTCATGGAGCAGCATGTGGAGACGCTGTATGACGACAGGAAAATTAGCGCAGGGGTCATGTTCTCGGATGCGGATCTATTGGGGGTTCCATTGCGGGTAATACTCAGCCCCCGGAACATGAAGGACGGTTGCTGCGAGATCGTTTCAAGAGACAAGTCATATAACAAGAAGGTGTCGGTAGGGGAAATCACCGCTGTATTAAAGGCGCTGATCGAGGAACAATACAAGGCCTGTGGGGTTTAATAAAAAACAGCGCCCCGGCTTGGATGAAGCCGGGGCGCAATGTATTCAGTTAATGTATCGAATTTCACCTATTTCTCGGTTTCCACAGTGACTTTTTTACCGTCAAATATGAAATGCACGATCCCGCTCAAATCGGTACGATACAAGGGAATGCCCGCATTTTTTAATGCATCAAGTGTTTCCTCGTTGGGGTGGTTATAGTCGTTGTCTTCGCCTACGCTGGCCACGGCGATGTCCGGATCCACAGCCGCGAGCAGAGCTTCGCCTGTGGAGGTGCTCGAGCCGTGATGCCCAAGCTTGAGAACATTCGCCTTAAAATAGCTTCCCGGCAACGCGCCCAGCATGATCTTTTCTGCGGGGATTTCCGCGTCCCCGGTGAAAATCATGGCCGTGTCGCCGTACTTCACCCGGCATATGATACTGCTGTCGTTCAAATCGCTGTACCGAAAGCCTTGAAGAGGGCTCAGCACCCGGATTTCAACCAGCTCATCCCATTCGATGAAGGAGTTTTCACCGCCCACGCATTGCTGCACGTTCACGTCCCGCTCGTCCAGGGCGGCAAGCAGCCTTTCAAACATCTTGGTGGTGTTCATGGCGTCGGTCATGTAATATGTGCCGATCTCATAGTTTTCCACAATCTTTTGCATGTTCCCGATATGGTCCGCGTGGGGATGGGTGGCGATTACCACGTCTAATTTTGTGACATTTTGCTCCTGCAAAAAGCTGTCAATCCGCTTGTATATTTCCGATTTCTCACTGGCGTCGATGAGCATTGTTTTGCCGTTTGGCGAGCGCAGGAATATGCTGTCCCCCTGTCCCACATCCAGCACAAACACCTCCAATGATTGTCCGGCAGCGGCTTGCGCGCCGCCTTGGTTTGGCGTGTTTTCCAGGGATGCGGTTGCTGTGGGGGCTGCTACGGCGGGGTCCGGCTCCGGCAGAAGACCCAGGGGGTCTCCCATAAAATAGTTCACCGCGAATATCAGCAGCAAAACAAGGATGAGAGAGATGGAATTGCGCATCTTCGCGTTACTTTTGGAACTTCTCTTTTTTGTGGCCATATGTTGTACCTCGTTTGTCTGTTTCATTCAATATATGGTGTTATTACGTACATTATACCGAAGCAGACAGAGAAAGGCAAACTATTCATTTAAGGCCGGGGCGGCTTTTTTGATTTGCGCGAGAGAATGCTAAATTGCTCATGCAGTAGCGCCAGGGTTTGGGAAAAGGATTTCAAAAGACGGTTTAGAAGCCCGCTTAGCTGCTGGCTGCGCTGCTCTTCCAAATACAGCGCCATTTCCAGCCTGCGCACCTCGTCAGCAAACTCGTCGTTAGCGTTGGCGTAGGCGGTCAACTGGCGGTTGAGCCGCTCCACCTGTTGGCGCACCTGTTTGAGCGCCGCGGAGGCCTCGTTGGGGGCTGGGGTGAGCGGTGCGCTAAATGCGGCTTTCCACTGGGAAAGAACGGGTTTTTCCGCTCTGCGCCTTGGCAACGCCGTGAGATTTGCCCCGGCGCTGGCAAGCCGGCCTTGCGCCAAGGCAAACCGCCGCCCGCATAATCGCATGGCCAGCGCGTCGCTTTGGGTTTCCAGAACGAGGCATCCCCCGGATTGCAAAAGCTCCTCGATCTTCACAACGCATGCCTCCTGGACTGCTATCGTACAAAGCTCCAGGCACCGGGAGAAAAGAAGGATTTTCGATCGGCTATATAGCGCAGCCGCAATGGCCAACGCCGCGCGCTCGGCTGTAGAATAGCTGGAGACGGGGTTTAAAAACGCTTTGGAGGTCAGCCCTGCAAACGCCATAATTTCTGGAAGCAGCTGCTTGATTTCTGCGGGATGAAGGCCTTTTAGACGCAAAATCAGCCGGGCATTTTCCTGCCCGGAGAAGTCAGGCAGCAGCTGTTCGCCCGCGCCGGAAACATATGCGTTTGGAGCGGCGATGGACAATTGCCCGGATGTGTGCAGCGTCTGGCCGGCAAGAACCTGGTAGAGCGCCGTGGTGCCGTTTTCCGCATCCCCCAGCGCCCGCCAGCCCTCGCCTGCGCGCACTTGAAGGGTAATGCCTGAAAGCACGGTGCGCATGGCTGGGGCGTAGCGGGACCAGCGGGGGAACAGAGCCCCCAAAATGCGCTTTACGGGCGAGGCGTTTTCCGGTATTATCACGGTGAGTCCATCAAGGGTTATCATAAAAATAGCTTGCCCATGACAGGGCAAGCCTAAGCAATAGAATTTTCAACCGCCATAAACCCGACGCGGTTATTCCAATATGATTTCCGCGCGCCCCGTCGCTGGGGCAAAAACGCCCACACGCTGGGCCTTGGGCACGCATTGACTCAGTTCGTCATACAGGGCGTTGGCATCCGCTGGATCAACAGCGATCAAAAGTCCGCCGGAGGTTTGCGGATCATACAGCGCGTCCTGGACTTCCAGGGGCGTTTGCCCCGGCTTCACCGCCATTTCGGCGTAGGTGCGGTTTCGGTACATGCCTGCGGGCAACAGGCCCATCCGGGCATAGGAAAGGGCCTCCGGAAGGATTGCCACCGCGCTTGTATCGATATGCGCCGTAAGAGAGCTGCCAGCTGCCATTTCATACAGATGCCCCAAAAAACCGAAACCCGTGACATCCGTGCAGGCGTGTACCCGGTATTTGACCATGCAGTCCCGGGCGGATTTGTTGAGGGTGGTCATCAACTCGATCATGGCCGCCTCGCCTTCCCCGGAAAGCTGTCCGGCCTTTGCGGCGGTGGTATAGATGCCGATGCCAAGGGGCTTTGTAAACAGCAAAACGTCCCCCGCCCTGGCGCCCGAATTGGTTAGCACCCGGCTTGGGTTCACAAAGCCTGTGACGCTAAGGCCGTATTTCGGCTCCGGATCGAATATGCTGTGGCCGCCTGTGATGATAGCGCCGGCTTCGTATGTCTGATCGTATCCGCCGCGCAACAGCGCCTGCACTGCAAGCTTGTCCATGTCCTCCGGGACGCATAGTATATTCATGGCGAGCTTGGGTTCGCCGCCCATGGCGTACACGTCGGACAGGGCATTCGTTGCCGCAATTTTGCCAAACAGGTAGGGATCGTCCACGATGGGCGGGAAAAAGTCCAGCGTCTGCACGATGGCAAGCTCGTCCGATAATCGGTAAACGGAGGCGTCATCGCTTTTGTCAAAGCCCACCAGCAAATTCGGGTCGGTGCGCACCTGAAGCCCGCTCAGCAGCTTCGCCAGGGTGCCAGCGCCTACCTTTGCCCCACAGCCCGCGCAGGAGGCCAGCTTGGTCAGTTTAATATCTTCCATCGTATCTCCTTTGAATGCGCCGCTTAGATTTAGAATGGCCTCCAGCACGCCGCCTGCGATGGCCCGGGCCTTGTCCGACACATAATAGCAGTATTCAGCCCTGCCCCGGGGATCGACGTCCCCGCTTTTCATGTTTGCGCTGACGGGGGTTCCATCCTCAAGAAGCCCCCGAATGACCCCGCCGATGGCCGCGACTATGGGCTGGGCATCCACTGTGGCGATAACGTCGCCTGGCGCCACCATGTCCCCAATTTCTTTTGAGGTGCGAAATATGCCGGCGCAAGGCGCGCGCAGCACCCGTTCTTCCCGGTATCCGCCGATGATCCCGGGAATGCCTGTGTTGGGCTTGGCCTGGCCTTCGTACAGCACCCGCCCAAGGTCGTGCCCACGATTGGTTTCCACCACCGCATGGCAGTCCGCGCCCGCCTGAAACCCGGGGCCAAGGGCAACCACCACCTGGGCCATGGACAGCGCTGTGCCCATATTCCGCTTGGCGAGAATAGCGTCCACCACCGCGTCCGGGCGGAGGATTGGGATGCTGGCGGCCATGGGATCTGCCAATATCGGGATGCGTCCTCTTTTGAGGATATCGGGAACCTCCTCTACGCCACAGGCAAACTCCGCCGTCACCCCTTCCACAGTTGCCGTTTTGTTTAGAATGGCGGGGGCAAAGCTTACGGTTCTTCTGATCACGGTAGGATGGGGGAGGTCGGCCATGACCACCTGAATGCCGCTGTTGAAAAGGCGCAGGGCGGTGCCGCTGGCAATATCCCCAGCGCCGCGCAGATACACTAGCATCGATATCCCTCCTCAAAGCAGTCTAGTACAAGTCCCTTTTGCAGTTCGGCGATTACCACCCGGCAGGGCAACTCCCGGGCAATGGCCCGGCCATAGTCCCCACAACCCCGTCCGGCTCCCTGGTTGAGCACAACCACATCACATTTGGGATATGTAGAGAGGATTGCCAGCCCGTCGTCTACGGTGAGCGGCCGGGAAGCGGGGCGCAGCGCGGGTAAAACCTCCGGGCGGTGTACGGTTTTCCCGACCGGGAGGCCGATGCCCGATAACCCCGCAACAGCCACAACAAAATTCGCTTCCGGCGGAATAACCGGCTCTTGCGGGCCATGGAGCTTCCAGGGAAGGCCGTGGGAGCCGTCCGCCTCCAACAGCACATGATCGGCAAGAGGGAGCAATCGATTTGGATCCATGCCCAATATCAGCTTGCCCATGGGGCCGGGATTTCCCACGCACACGGGAGAGGTATGCAAAAGCAGTGCCTTCGCTTTCTCCGGCGTGTCCGCGATGGGGATGTGATGAGGCGGCCAAATTTTCGTCGTAGCGCCGATGATCACGCTTTTTTCAATCGAAAGCTCCCGGGCCAATGCAAACATCAGCGTGGTTTTGCCGCCGCCGCCGATGATGGCGGTCATGCCCGGCGGTATGCGAAGGGCGGCGCTTAAAGAGAGTATGGACATAGGCATTCCTCGTATTCGTTATTCTTTTCAAAGGATAACACTAGTTTGAGAATACCATCAGGAAATTTGGTTGTCAATCCGGGAAGCAACGGGTATGATGGGATTAAGAAAAAGTATGGGGGAGCGGATATGGACACGAAGTTACATTGCCGGTGCTCCTTGCGGGTATATAAAATGATTCCGGATGGGGAGGAAAAATGCTTTGGCCCCGGCATTGCCCAATTGATAACATTGGTCGAGCAAAACGGCTCCCTGCGCGCGGCGGCAATGGAGATGGGAATGGCGTATTCCAAGGCCTGGCGCATGGTAAAAACAACACAGCAGGCACTTGGTTTTCCGCTGCTGATCACCGCCATCGGCGGGAAAAAGGGCGGAGGGGCCATCGTGACCCCGGAATGCCAGGATTTTCTTCGGCGGTACATGGCATTTGAATTGCAAGCGCGGGAGGCAATCGACCGGATATTTGAGGAGAGCTTTCAGGATATGTAAATGAAATAGCAGGCCTCATTAGCCGCCGGATTTTAATGGAAGGGTTTTTAACAACCATTCTATTAAAATCCGGCGGCTTTTTGTTTTAATCTTGACGGTTGGTGGTATATGGTTTATAATAAAACTGTCTCATATGAGACAAAAAGGAGAAAAAATGGAGCTAAAGAAACGGGAATGGGAAATGATTGAGAGGACGTTTCTGTTTCGGGGCCTTCCCCTGGACGCGCTGGAAAAAGTTCTTACAGGATCGAAGGCGCAGCTGATTGAATATGCGGCAGGCGAGGTGATATTATCTCCCCGGGTATTTACGCCGCTGCTGGGAATTCTTCTTGAGGGGAAAGCGACGGTTTACAAAGAGGCGCCTGCTGGCGGCGGCATGCTGATGAGCATATTGGAGCCAGGGGCCATGTTTGGCGCGGCGGCGCTGTTCCGGGGGGGAAGCGGCCCGTACCCCACCCAAGTTCGCGCGGCTGTCGCTTCCCGTGCAATTGTGATTTTAGAGGAGGATTTGAAGGCCATGTTCGCGGCGGACTTCCGGCTGACGGACAATTATCTGCAGTATTTGACCGGCCGGATCGATTTTCTGACGGGCCGGATCGAGTCGTTCCTCTGCCCGACGGTGGAGGAGCGGCTGCTGCTGTTTCTTTCCGGCGCTTCGGACGCGAATGGCGAGGTAAAGCTTGCATACAGCTATACGGCCCTTGCCCAGGCGCTCAGCGTAGGCCGGGCCTCTCTCTACCGGGCGCTGGACGCTCTGGAGGCTCAGGGCCGCATAAAACGGGGTTCAGGGCGGTACATCCAGCTGATGCCCCGGCGCGCTCAAATGGCGGAACAAGAAGATTAATACCACTCAATTTTAAGGAGGAACGATCAATGAAACGTCAAATACTCGCGGTAATGCTGGTATTCTCCCTGGTGTTTGCTTTGGGATGTGCGGCCCCGGCGCCGGATGCGCAGCCCGCTACCGAACCCACAATTCAACAGCCGGAACCGCCGGCGCAAACGGAGGCGCCTGGGGAGGAGCCCCAGGAAGCGCCTGATGAAGACCGCCCTGTCCAGGTCGCCACCCTCAAAGGCCCCACCGGCATGGGCATGGCGCTGCTGATGGAGATGAATGAAGCGGGGGAGAGCAAGCAGCCCTATGGGTTTACAATTGCTTCCGCGCCGGATGAGATCGTGGGCCGGTTCGTGACAGGAGAGGTGCAGATTGCAGCAGTGCCCATCAACCTGGCGGGCAATCTCTACGCGAAAACCCAGGGGGACGTTGCGATCATCGCCGTCAACACATTGGGGGTGCTATACGTTCTGGAAAACGGAACCGAGATCCAGTCCGTGGCTGACCTTGCCGGGAAGACATTGTACGCTACCGGTCAGGGTTCCACGCCGGAGTTTATCATCAATTACTTGTTGGAGAAAAACGGCGTAGCCGGACAGGTGGAAATCGAATACATGATGGAGCACGCGGACCTCGCGTCGTTGCTGGCAGCGGGGGAACGGACGCTGGGCATGCTGCCGGAACCCAACGTCACCTCGGTTCTGTTGAAAAATCCGGATGTGCGCATCGCCCTTGATCTGACAAAGGAATGGGATGCGGCCGCAGGCGGCGCGAAGCTGGTGCAGGGCTGCATTATCGCTAGGCGCTACTACATCGAGGAAAATCCGGACAGTATCACGAATTTCCTCTCGGATTACATGGACTCCGTCACGTTTGTAAACTCCGACAATGCCGCGGCGGGCGCGCTGATCGAGAAATTTGAAATACTGCCCAGCGCCGCTGCCGCCACAAAAGCAATTCCCAACTGCAATATCGTTTGCTTGACTGGGGAAGAAATGCGCGAAAGCGCCAAGGCCATGTTTGAGGTGCTCTATGCGGCAAATCCCGCAAGCGTGGGTGGCGAATTGCCCCCGGATGCGATATACTATATGCCGTAATATCGGCTGGTTTGCTGTACGCAACCATCATTGAGAGCATAGTGATCTAAACTGCAAAAAAAGGAGGAGTTCCATGCGCTCTATGTTGAAGCGCGTCGTGACGGGGCTTTTCGTCGCGGCGATTTGGCTGCTCATTTGGGCGCTTGCGGCGAAGGCCGTGGGCTCCTCCTTCATACTGCCGTCTCCTGTTGACACGTTTTTCGCCCTCATCCGGCTTGCCGGGACGGGGAGCTTCGCCCTGTCGATCACCGCAAGCCTCTTGCGGGTGCTTGCGGGTTTTTTGTGCGCGGTGGCGCTGGGGACGTTTTTAGGCGCGCTTTGCGCCATGTTCCGCCCCTGTGACGCGCTGCTGACCCCTTTGCGCAGCATCATTCGCGCGACGCCGGTGGTGTCGTTTATCCTGCTGGTGATCCTGTGGACGAAGGCAAACTTCGTTCCAGGGTTCATTTCATTTTTGATGGTACTGCCCGTCGTCTGGATGAACATCCAGGAAGGGCTTCGCGCTGTGGATCAAAACCTCCTGGAGATGGCAAAGGTGTTTCGCATGGGCTTTCTAAAAACAGTTCGGCTGATCTACCTGCCTTCTCTGCTGCCCCACCTGCTGGCGGCCTGCGCCACAGGCCTGGGCCTGGCGTGGAAATCCGGGGTGGCTGCCGAAATACTGGCCTACGCCAAGCCCTCCATCGGCAACGGCATGTGGCAAAGCAAAGTCAATTTGGAAACGGCGGACACATTCGCCTGGACGGTGGCGGTGATCCTGGTGTCCATGCTGCTGGAACTTCTGGTAGTAGGCGGCCTAAAGCGGCTGAGCGGCCGTGTGGACCGGGGAAGGGGGGCGGGCAAATGAGCGTCATACTGACTGGGGTATGCGCGGGCTATGGCCCGGAGAAACCCGTATTGACGGACTTCTCGCTGACGCTGCCCGAGGCGGGCACGGTGGCGGTGATGGGCCCCTCTGGCCGGGGAAAGACAACGCTTCTTCGGGTGCTTTCCGGGCAGTTAAAGCCTACCGCAGGGAAGATTTCCGGCATGGAGGGCAAGGGGGTATCCATGGTGTTTCAGGAGGACCGGCTGCTTCCCTGGCGCACGGCTATTGAAAACGTAATTTCTGTGCTGCCTGGCAAGGACAGGGGGGCGGATCGGGAATTGGCGCTGCTGTGGCTAAACCAAATGGAACTTTCTGACGCGGTTGACGAGCTTCCCGGCGCGCTGTCCGGAGGCATGCGGCGGCGGGTAGCGCTGGCCCGGGCCTGTGCCTATGGCGGGGATATCCTGCTGCTGGACGAACCTTTTAAGGGGTTGGACGCGGCGCTGAAAGAGCGGGTGGCCAACGCCATCAAAAAAGCGGCGCCTCTCATCCTGATGGTGAGCCATGACAGGGAAGAGGCGGCGCTGATGGATGCGGTGACTATTGAGCTATAATCCCTTATAGATCCTGGGCTAAAAACCGCTTGACGCTGATTTTTCCGGCAATAGCGGTCATGGCAGCGAACAGAAAAAGGCCGATGGCGAGGGTAACCAGCTTTGGCACAAGGTTTTCGGGATCGGGTGTGTCCAGCACATCCCGAAACAGCGGCAGCACATGGGTCAATGCCTCGGCAACCGCGATATAGAGGAATACAGCGGTGCTGGATATGATGAACGCCCGGCCTACCTTATTCACATCCTTGTAGTATAAAGGAAAGAACGTTAAATTAAATAGCCCAAAGAGAAGTAGCGATAGCCCGAACAGCGTTAAGTTTGCGTCCATGCCCACGGGGTTGCCGCCCACGGGCATTTTCTGACGGAGGATGGCAAATGGGATGGCGATGAAGAGGGAGAGTAGCTGTGCAATTACAACAAACGTCATCCGCGCGCCAACCACGTCTTGCTTCTCCACGGGCAGGCCCATCATGTAGAGGATATCCTGATTTTCCCGGCCAGACAGGCAGGTGAAAAACACCGCAAGCCCCAGATAGAAAAACACAATGTAATAGGGATAGCTGGGGATCAGCAGCATGACCGGAAACAGGAGGAATATCAGCATCGTTGGGTGCATCGAGAGCTTGACTTCCTTTTGCAGCAACCGTTTCATTCATTCCACCGCCTTTTCAAAATGAATCATCACATCATTTAACCCGGCGGGTGCTGCCACAAGGCCCAGCGCTACCGCCTCCTCTTTTGTGATCAACGCCGTCATACCTTCCTTGGCCCGCTTCAAGCCGATCAGCCGGGGAGCGAGGCGGGGGTCATTGGCCTCGTCTACAGTCAGCGCCACCACCCGGTACCCGTCCACAAACGGCTTCATGTCCGCATCCGCCATCACATTCCCGTTCTGGATGTAGAGGATACGGTCCGCACAGGCGTCCAGGTCTGAGGTGATGTGAGTGGAAAACAGGATGGTGGTGCCCTCATCGCAAAGTGTTAGAAACACGTCGATGAGATCGTCCCGGGAAACGGGATCAAGGCCGCTGGTGGGCTCGTCGAGTATCAATAGCTCAGCCTTGTGGGACAAAGCAAGGGCCAGGGCAAATTTCACCCGCATCCCCGCTGACAGCGTGGCCGGGGTTTTGTTTTGGTCAAGAGAAAACCGGTCACAATAGCGAAGATAGGCCTCTTGATCCCAATTCGGGTAAAAACTGCGGGTAACGCCTGCGATGGCGGATAATTTTTTCATCGGGTAATAGGATACGCCGCCGAATACAAACCCGATCCGGCTTTTGATTTCCTTTTGATGGGGGAGGAAGGGGAGATCGAAAAAAGAAATTTCCCCCGCGTCCGGATGCACAAGGTCGATGAGGCATTTGAGGGTTGTGGTTTTGCCAGCCCCGTTTTTGCCGATCAGCCCCGTGATTTTTCCTGGGGCAATGTCGAAGGAAAGCGGCCCGAGGGAAAAGGCGGGATACCGCTTTTTGAGAGCGCGCACCGTCAATATGCTCATACCTTTGCTTCGCCTTCTTCCACTGTGTCTTGAATGGCCTTCGCGAAGCCTGTGAGATCCTCCGGATTTTCATTGGGATACACTGCCGGGCCCTGCCCCTCAAATATGGCGGCAGCAATCCCTTCCAATACGCTTTGCTTGTTGATGGCAATGCCGCGGTCGGCGGCCGCCATAATCAGCAGAGTGTCTTTCGGCTCAATTCCAAGCATATCCCTAATCTCCTTCGGAATTACGATCTGGCCTTTTGGGCCGACCTTTACGCTGGCCATATAATGGCTTGGTTTCTTAATCATACTGCCTCCTAAAAGTAATAATAGTTATAAAAGTTATACTTGTAATACTATTATAACCAAAGGAGAGGAAAAAGGCAAGCCGAAAAATGAAAGCGGTTTGCGCCGCCATCCACCGCGGGTTTAAAAACAGGGAGGATTGACTACGGGGAGGAGATTACGGCGGTATTGGGGGTTTGACAGGCGGGGTGCGGGGGTATATAATACCTACAGCATGGGAAGAAGCGGGACAAAGTACCATCCAATTGCACCCGGGAAAAGAGAGGCGCGCCACGGCTGAAAGCGTGCTCGCGGGGGCGGATGGGAACAACCAACCTGCGGACCATGCCGCATGGCTGCGATACAGGCCGACGAAGTGGCATGGGTTTTCCATGCAAAGAGGGTGGAACCACGGTAGATTGCCGTCCCTTGCAGTGGATGCAAGGGGCGTTTTTTTATCAAAAATACGAAAGCGGATAATAGGAGGACACGATGAATATTACATTTCCCGACGGAGGAATACGCGCCTATGACGATGGCATAACCCCCCTTGCCATTGCTCAAAGCATTAGCCCCCGCCTTGCGAAAAGCACGCTGCTTTGCCGTGTGGACGGAGAGCGGGCGGATGCGTTTATGCCCCTCACCGGCGACCACAGCATCGAGTTTTTGAACTGGGAAGACCCGGACGCCCGCTGGGGCTACCGGCATACCGCAAGCCATGTGCTGGCCCAGGCGGTGAAGCGCCTGTATCCTGACGCGGTGCTGGCCATCGGCCCGGCCATCGAAAATGGCTTTTATTACGATTTTGACAAGGAAACCCCCTTTACACCGGACGACCTTGCGGCCATCGAAAAGGAGATGGAAAAAATCCAAAAGGAAAACCTCCCCCTGTCCAGGTTTGAGATGCCCCGGGCGGAGGCCATCGCCTACATGAAGGAGCAGAACGAGCCCTATAAGGTGGAGCTCATCGAGGATCTGCCGGAGGACTCCATCATAAGCTTTTACAAGCAGGGCGACTTTGTTGACCTGTGCGCGGGCCCTCACGTGCAATCAACGGGTAAGGTGAAGAACTGCAAGCTTTTGAGCGTGGCGGGGGCATACTGGCGGGGCAGCGAAAAGAACAAGATGCTTCAGCGCATTTACGGCACGGCCTTTGAAAAAAAAGCCGATCTCGACGACTACCTGTTCCGAATGGAGGAGGCGAAAAAGCGTGATCATAGGCGCCTGGGCCGGGAGCTTGACCTTTTTGACATCCATGACGAGGGGCCGGGCTTCCCGTTCTTCTACCCCAACGGCATGATATTGCGCAACCAGCTGGAGAATTTCTGGCGGGAGCAGCATGAAATGCGGGGCTACAAGGAGATCAAAACCCCCATCATACTCAATCGGGATTTGTGGATACAGTCCGGCCACTGGGATCATTACCAGAACAACATGTACTTTACCAAGATCGACGATATGGATTACGCCGTGAAACCCATGAACTGCCCCGGCTCCATTCTGGCGTTCAAGCGGAAAAAGTACTCCTACCGCGACCTGCCGGAGCGGCTGGGGGAACTGGGCCTTGTCCACCGGCACGAGCTGTCCGGCGCGCTGCACGGGCTGATGCGGGTGCGCTGCTTTACCCAGGATGACGCCCATATTTTCATGACGCCGGAGCAGATCAAGACGGAAATCCTGGGCGTCATCGACAAGTTCCAGTGTTTTTATGGCACATTCGGCTTCAAATACTCGGTAGAGCTGTCCACCCGGCC
>CAYPKG010000002.1:16863-116521 GCA_964411275.1 uncultured Oscillospiraceae bacterium
GCATGGGCAGCGATGAGCAATGGAATTTGGCAACGGACGCTTTGGAAGAGGCATTGAAGGCGGCGGAGCTTCCCTTTGTCGTCAACGAGGGCGACGGCGCGTTCTACGGCCCGAAGATCGACTTCCACCTGGAGGACGCCATCGGGCGTACCTGGCAGTGCGGCACGATCCAGCTGGACTTCCAGATGCCGGAGCGCTTTGACATTTCCTATGTGGGCGCGGACGGGGAAAAGCACCGCCCGGTTATGATCCACACCGTGGTTTTCGGCTCGATCGAGCGGTTTATCGGCATACTCACGGAGCATTGTGCGGGCGCGTTCCCCACCTGGGTGGCCCCTCAGCAGGTTCGGGTGCTGACAATCACCAGCCGTAGCGACGAAAAGGCGGAGGAAATCAGGGATGCTCTGAAGGCCGCCGGAATTCGGGCGGACGCGGATTTGAGAAACGAGAAGATCGGATTTAAGATCAGAGAGGCGCAGATGATGAAGGTGCCTTATATGCTGGTCATCGGCGACAAGGAAATTGAAAACGGCGTGGTGGCCGTCCGTTCCCGCAAGGGGGGGGACATGGGCGCCATGACGCTCTCCGCATTCCTCGCGCTTATCAACGAGGAAATTCGCGAAAAGCGCAATTAAAGCCATGAAACTGCTGTTGCATTGCTGTTGCGGCCCGTGCAGCGCCGGCTGTGTGGACATGCTGCGCCAGGAGGGAATTGAGCCCGTGGGGTATTGGAATAACCCCAACATCCACCCATTTACCGAGTATCGCGCCCGGCGCGAGGGCATGCGGGCCTTCGCCGCCGGGGCGAAGATGGCGCTGGTGGAGGAGGGGGCCTATGGCCTGCGCCCATTTCTTGCGGCGGTGGGCGGGGACTTTGATGGCCGGTGCCGGGTTTGCTATGCGCTGCGGTTTGAAGCCGCCGCCCGGTACGCGAAGGAAAATGGCTTTGACGCGTTTACCTCCACGCTGTTGGTCAGCCCCTATCAAAACAACGAGCTGATGCGAGAGGTTGCAGAGAAGATGGGGGAGCGGTTTGGCATCGCTTTTCTAAATCGGGATTTTCGCCCCCGGTTCAGGGAGGGGCAGCAAATGGCCCGGGAAATGGGCCTGTATATGCAGAAATATTGCGGCTGCGTTTTCAGCGAAGAGGATCGGTATGCTAAGAAAAGGTGAACGGCATACATGCCAATCGCCAGCCCGAAGGTTTTGGGGTGCAAAAAAGAGGTGTTTGATTGAATACATTGCGCTTTGCGCTTAAAAAAGTCATCCCGCTGATATTCTCCTATGTGTTTGTGGGGCTGGCCTTCGGCATGATCGCGCACCAGCAGGGGCTTAGCGTGCTGTGAGTGGGACTGTGCTCGGCGTTTGTGTACGCGGGCTCCATGCAGATCGTGATGCTGTCGTTGATGAGCGCTGGGGTGCCTTTGTACATGCTGGCGGTGACCACGTTTTTTGTCAACGCCCGGCACCTTTTTTATGGCCTGGGCTTTATCGAAAAATTTAAGAAAATGGGCTGGAAATACCCCTATATGGCCCTGACGATGACGGACGAGACATTTTCGGTATTCTGCACGCTCCAATGCCCCGAGGGGGTGGAGGAGAGCAAGGCCTACTTTTACATCGCGGTGATCTGTCATATGCTCTGGATCGTCAGCACCGTGCTGGGCGCGGTGATCGGCGAGGTGCTGCCATTCGATATTTCTGGAATTGAGTTTTCCGCTACGGCGTTTTTTATCACCGTCTGCGTGGATCAATGGATGAAATTCCCATCGCGGCTGCCCGCCATCATCGGCGTTTCCAGTGCGTTTCTATTTTATCTTTTGCTGGGGCCGGACAACTTCCTCCTGCCCGCCATGTCGGTTAGCCTGATTGTCTTGATGGTGCTTCGGGACAGGGTGACGCTGAAAATGCGAAAGGAGGACGAGGCACATGTATGACAATGCCATGATATATTGGGCTATCGCCGTAGGAACAATGACGGCTTTGCTCACAAGGGGCCTTCCATACCTGCTGTTTGGCGGGAAAAAGGCGCTGCCGCCCATCGTAAAATACCTTGGAAACGTGCTGCCTCCCGCCATTATGATCATACTGGTGGTATATTGCCTTCGGGGGATCGATTTTCAGGCGTTTCCCTTCGGTCTTGCAGAGATCGCCAGCGCCGTTGTGATCATAGTGATGCAGGTATGGCGAAAGAACACGTTTTTGAGCATTGGCGTTGGCACTGCGCTGTATATGATATTGATCCGCACGCTATAGGATCGTTCCACCCATGGAATAGGAGAATGCATATCCCTAATAAAGAAGAGATACCTGCCTCGCACTTTCGCTTGGGCTGGATGCCTGCCCGGGCGCTGTGGTAAAAATAATTGCCCGGGGCCTTATTTTTGTTGAATTTTCTATGGAAACCCACTCATTCCCATGCTATACTAGGTTGGAATGGATAAAAATAAGGATAGCAAACAAAGGAGAAAATAAGTGGAACGTACATTTGAAATGATGCTGGGCGATCGCAAGCTGATCGTCGAAACCGGCAAATACGCGGAGCAGGCGGGTGGATCATGCCTGTTGCGCTGCGGGGATACCGCGGTGCTTGCCTGCGCCACCGTTTCCAAATCCGCCCGTGACGGCGTGGATTTCCTGCCCCTTTCGGTGGATTTTGAAGAAAAAATGTATGCCGTGGGCAAGATCCCCGGCGGATTTATTAAGCGCGAGGGCCGCCCCACGGAAAAGGCGATATTGACCTCCCGCCTGATCGACAGGCCGCTTCGGCCGTTGTTCCCCAAGGGGTTTTATAACGACGTGCAGGTGATCGTGACGGTATTGTCCGTTGAGCAGGACGTTGCTCCCGACGTGCTGGGAATGATCGGCTCCTCCATTGCGCTTTCAATCAGCGACGCACCGTTTATGGGGCCCACCGGCTCCGTCAGCGTTGGCATGATCGGCGACAAATACATTCTCAATCCCGATTGCATGGAGCGGGAGGAAAGCCGCATGCAGCTCACGGTTGCGGGCACCAAAGACGCGGTTATGATGGTGGAAGCAGGGGCCAACGAGGTTTCTGAGAAGGAAATGCTTCACGCGATCCTGTTCGCCCATGAGCATATCAAAAAAGTTGTAGAATTTATTGAGGAAATTACCGCTGAAGTCGGCAAGCCCAAGCGGGAGATCGTCATCGCGAAGCCCGACGAGACTCTGGCCGAAAAGGTGCGCGCTTATGCCTTTGACAAGGTGGTATGGAGCCTTGACACGTTTGATCGCAAAGAGCGGGAAACCCGCAACCAGCAGGTCAAGGATGAGACGATCGCCGCATTTGCGGAGGAATATCCCGATGGCGCCAAGGATATCGACGCTGTACTCTATTCGATTACAAAAGAGATCATCCGGGATAAGATCATCAATAAGGGCATCCGCCCCGATGGCCGTTCCCATGACCAAATCCGCACCATCTGGAGCGAGGTTGGCATCCTGCCCAGGGTTCATGGCTCCGGCGTGTTCACCCGCGGGCAGACCCAGGTCATGACAATCGCCACCCTGGGCACAATGGGCGAGTCCCAGATGCTGGACGGCATCGGCTTGGAAGAAGAAAAGCGGTACATGCACCAGTACAATATGCCCCCCTACAGCGTGGGCGAAACCCGCATGATGCGCGGCCCCGGCCGCCGCGAGGTGGGCCATGGTGCGCTTGCGGAGCGGGCGCTGTTGCCCATGCTTCCCAGCGAGGAGGAGTTCCCATACTGCATGCGCCTTGTGTCCGAGGTCATCAGCTCCAACGGCAGCACGTCCCAGGCCTCGATTTGCGCCAGTACCCTGGCGCTGATGGACGCGGGCGTGCCCCTGAAAAAGCCTGTGGCAGGGGTTGCCATGGGGCTTATCAAGGACGATGCCAATGGCAACATCGCCATCATGACGGACATCCAGGGTCTTGAGGATTTCTTGGGCGACATGGACTTCAAGGTGGCCGGCACCAAGGAGGGCATCACCGCCATCCAGATGGACATCAAGATCAAGGGCATCGATGAAGAAATCCTTACCCGGGCGCTGGAGCAGGCGCGCAAAGGCCGTTTGTTCATCCTGGACAAAATGCTTGAGACCATCAGCGTTCCCAGGGCGGAGCTGTCCGAGTTCGCGCCCCGGATCATTTCCTTCAATATCCATCCCGATAAGATCCGCCTTGTGATCGGCACCGGCGGCAAGACAATCAACCAGATCATCGCCGATACCGGCGTGAAGATCGATATCGAGGACGATGGCCGGGTGTTTATCGCGTCGCCTGACGCGGCGGCCGCCGACAAGGCGAAGAAGATCATCGACGGCATCGTGAAAGACATCGAAGTGGGCGACGTGTTCCTGGGCAAGGTGGTTCGCATCATGCCCTTCGGCGCGTTTGTCAACCTGACCCCCGGCAAGGATGGACTTGTGCACATTTCCAAGCTGTCCAATAAGCGGGTCGAGAAGGTGGAGGATGTGGTGAACATCGGGGATGAAATCCTGGTGCGGGTGGTGGAGATCGACAAGATGGGCAAGATCAACCTGACCCGCAAAGGACTCCTGCCCGAGGATCAAAATAACGGATAAGGGTTTTGGGCCTGTCCCGGCAATCTAGGGCGAGAGGGAAAGACAAAAAACGCTGCAAAGCAGCGGCGGTCTTTTGATCGCAAAGGAGGGAGGTTTTTCGCCTCTCTCCTTGTCCATATTTGGCGCATCTTGGCAACCTGTCCGGCATATGCTGATACTAGCGACACCGGATGGGGGGAACGAATATGCGCGGATGGGTGACGGGGCGGGGGAAATTACTGGTAAACACGCTGCTTGCGCTTTTGATGGGCGCACTATACCTGTTTACAGCCACGCCGGTGGCCCAAAGCGCCATGAGTGAACTTCACGGAAGCCCCGTTTACCGCGGCCATAAAGAGGACGGCGTAGCGCTGGCGTGCGCGGTGAGTTGGAATGCGAAAAGCCTCTCCACATTGCTGGACGAACTCAAGGCCAAGGGGATCACAATCACGTTTTTTGTAAGCGGCGATTGGTCCAAAGAGAACGGGGAATTGTTGGGCCGCATGGTCCGCGACGGGCATGAACTGGGGGTCATGGGCATGAATCCCCTTGAGGATGGGGATGCGGACTGGGTTGAGGAAGATGTAATCGCTGCAATTGAGGCTGTCAACGCCAGCAGCGGCGTGCGTCCGTCTTTATATTATTCCGGTGGGCGCAGCGTGCAGCCCTCGGGAAAAGCGGCAGCCCGGCTGGGCATATTGCAGGTGCTGTGCACGGTGGATTTATTGAGCGCCCGGGGAAATGCGCAGGATATGCTTACCCGTGCATTGGAGAAGCCGTTTGAAGGCAGTATAATATTAATGCAACCCACCGCGGAGGCGGTTCGCGCCCTGCCCGCGTGCATGGAGGGCCTTGCGAATAAGGGATATGCCATCACTACGGTGAGCGGTGTGCTATAAACAAAGGATAAAGGTACAATGCTATGATTATGATGGAAACACTAAAAAATGGGATCCGGGTGATCGGCGAGAAGATGCCGCATATACGTTCCTGCGCCGTAGGCGTTTGGATTGGGACAGGCTCCGTGCGCGAGCTTGCGGGGGAGGGAGGCGCGTCCCATTTTATTGAGCATATGCTTTTTAAGGGTACGGAGCACCGCAGCGCCAAGGACATCGCCGCGCAAATGGACGGCATTGGCGGCAACATCAATGCCTTCACGTCCAAGGAATGCACCTGCTTTTATGCCAAGGTGCTGGACGAGCATCTCCCAAAGGCGGTAGAAATTTTATCGGATATCCTGCGCTTTTCCGTCTTTGATCCGGCGGAGATTGAAAAGGAAAAGGGGGTTGTGTGCGAGGAAATCCTCATGGTGGAGGACAGTCCTGAGGATATCGCCCATGAAAATTTGTCCGCCCTGTTTTATGAGGGCGACCCCCTGGCAAAGCCTATTCTTGGCACCAAGGAAAGCGTCATGGCCTTTACCCGGGAGGGGTTGCTCTCCTATATGGGACGCCATTATATGCCGGATAACATCGTAATCGCCCTGGCGGGGAACCTGCCGGAGCATGATGCGCTCTTAGCGCTCCTGGAGCGGTATTTCTCAGGCTATGGCAGCGGCGGGAAGAGGGAACCCAAATTAATCAACAAGCCGGCGGGCGGGCGCAGGTTCCAGTCCATCAAAAAAGATATTGAGCAGATTCACATCTGCATGGGCCTGCCGGGGGTATCCTTGGACGCACAGGCGCAGTATCCGCTGTTCGTCCTGTCAAACGCCCTGGGCGGCTCCATGAGCTCCCGGCTGTTTCAGAAGATCAGAGAGCAGCGGGGCCTGGCGTATTCCATCTACTCGTATCCCTCCTGTTACGGCAGCACCGGATATTTCGCTTTGTACGCCGGTACCGGGGACAAGCAGGCAACCGAGGTGGTCAAACTCATCCTGGAAGAGCTTCATGACCTGAAAACAAAAGGCGTCATGGAGGAGGAATTTATCCGCGGCCGGGATCAGCTCAAGGGCAGCTACCTGCTGGCGCAAGAGGGCTCGTCCAGCCGGATGAGCGCGCTGGGCAAGGCGCAGCTGCTCTTAGGAAAGCTGTACAGCGAGGAGGAGACCGTCGCCCGCATCGAGGCGGTGACAATGGAGGACGTAAACGCCATCATGCAAACCACGCTGGATATCGATAAGCTTTCTACGGTGATCGTGGGCCGGGTGGACAAGCAGGAGCAGGCAATTGCGGCACTGTTAAACGAATAGGAACAGGATGGAGGGGGGGAGAGCATATGGACAAGCTGGAGGTTATATTCAACCTGCAAAAGCAGCTGGATGACGATATCGCGGCCCGCCGGGGCCTTACCTATACCCGTGAGGAGTGGATACAAAAGGACGTGTTGGCCATAATGGCCGAGCTTTCGGAACTGCTAAACGAAGTGAACTTCAAATGGTGGAAAAACCCGAAGCCTGTGGACGAAGGCGCCCTCAAGGAAGAGATTGTGGACGTGCTGCATTTCTTTATCAGCATGTGCATCCGCGCAGGCATGGACGCGGAGGAATTGTTCCGCCTGTATACCGACAAAAACAAAGAAAACTTTGACAGGCAATATGGACGGTCGCAAAAAAAAGGTTACGCACTGGAAGAAGCGCGCGAAATATGATATGATATCATGTAACCTTAGCCCACTGGGAGGTGCTTCATGGCGAGAGTCAGGTTTCGGGCGCGGTTTTGGGTAATCCTGTGTATACTGATCATTGGCATTGCGCTGGGGATTTATTTCCTGATTTTTTATGGCAAGCAGGGCGAATTGCAGCTTGGCGCCATGCGTTTAAACTACGAGGCGAAAAGCGTGATTATCCGGGATGAGGTGTCTTGCACCACGGAAAAATACGACAAGATCATATTTGACGTTGCGGAGGGCGCGGCGGTAGAGCAGGGAACGCAGATTGCCCAGGTATTCCGCTGGGGATACCAGGACAGCACGATGCAATCCCTTTTGGATGTACGCCGGGAGATCATGGAGTATCAGAGCACGCTTCTTGCGGGAATAGTCAATCCGGAGTTGGACGCAACCAATTTGCAGATTGATCAGAAGCTGCAGGCGATCCGCATTGCGGCCCGGGACGGGGGAGAGACGGATATATTGAGGCTTGAGCAGGAGCTCAAAGCCCTTCTCAACAAGCGCATGGAGCAGATGCGCGACATCCAACCGGATGAAACGTTGACGGCGCTTTACAAACGGGAAGAGGAGCAGCAGCAGAACCTGGCCAGTTGGAAGCGGGACATCGTCAACGATGTGGGTTCCGGCATTGTGAGCTTTTACTTCGATGGGTACGAGCCTGTGCTAAACGCGGCCAAGCTTGATCTGATCAGCGCCGACCTGGTGGCAAGCGCTCTGAAAGGCGCCGCAGGCAATGGAAACTCCATGTCCACATCGTCGGAGAGCCCGCTATACCGGCTGATCGACAGCGATCATTTTTACATCGCGTTTTTGACCGATGCAACAAACCCTTTCCGGGTATCCGCGGGAGAGCAGTATACGGTTTTGTTCGACGGGTATGAGCAGCAGGCATTTCTTGGCAAGGCACACGAGCCCATCGTATCGGACAAGCAAATCGTGAATATATTGGAGTTTGAGCAGGATTTGGGGACGCTCATCGGCATCCGCACCGCCCAGGCTACCATCATGCTGGATGCTTCCGGCTTTTCAGTGCCCCTTGATGCCGTCATGATCGAGGATGGCATTCCGGGCATCCAGATATTATCCGGAGATAACGCTGTATTCACGCCGGTGGACGTGCTCGCAACGGATGAAAACCATGCTATCATCCGTGCGAAGGGCGGGACAAGCCTCATGGAAGGCCTCCGGTATCAGCGCGGCTAGAAAAGGAGATTGTTGCAGTGAGCATAGCGGATAATTATCATCGCATTCAAGATAATATTGCGGCGGCATGCGTGCGGGCAAACAGAGACCCCGATGAAGTGACGCTGCTTGCGGTCACAAAATACGTGCCAATAGAGCGCATGGCCGAAGCCATCGCCCTGGGGATCACCAAATTGGGCGAAAACCGTGCCCAGGAATTGACCAAAAAGTTGGAATTTATAAAAAAGACGGGATGTGACATTCATTTTATTGGACAAATCCAAACAAATAAGATAAAATATTTGGTAGGAAATGTGCATTGCATCCAATCCGTGGATCGGATCGGCGTTGCAGAGGAAATTCAGCGGCTGGCAAAGCAGCGCAACGTGGTGCAGGACATCCTGATCCAGGTCAATATTGGCGATGAGTCACAAAAGGGTGGGACTTCTCTCACAGAACTTAGGACACTTGCCGGGGATATTGGCAAGCTGGACAATATTCGTGTCAAAGGCCTTATGTGCGTTCCGCCCATTTGTGCAGCAGAGGAGGCAAGGCGATATTTTATCGCAATGCGTGGACTGTACGAGGAACTCAAAGCGGAAAGAATTCCCAACGCAACGATGGAGCACCTGTCCATGGGCATGACTGGGGATTACGAAACCGCCATTGAGGAAGGTTCCACAATCGTGCGAATTGGCACGGGGCTGTTCGGTAACAGGCAGTATTAATATTTGTAATCCAACGGACAAGCCACGCAACGAAGGGCTGATCCGTATTCGGCAGAGACTGTGTATAGCAGCCGCCGCGGATATAAAAGAACTCCAAGCGCCAACGAAATAGATTTTTCGTTTGGAGGAAAGTAAAATGGCTAAGCTGTTCAATCGTTTCCTGGACTACATCGGAATTGAAGAAACGGACATGGATGAGGAACTGTATCACGACGATTATTATCAGGACGAGCCCGACGACCGCCCGGACAACGTCGTCAACTTCGGCGCACGGGCAAACGCGAAGAAAAAGCCCGTAACCAATGGCAATGTGGTCAGTATGCCTACGGCGTTGCAGATGAAGATGATCGTGTATCATCCCATCAGCTATGAGGATACCCAGAACATCATTGACAACATGAAGAGCCGTAAGCCCGTGATCGTGAACATGGAAGAACTGGAAATCGAGTGCGCGCAGCGAATTCTTGATTTCATGGCGGGCGCTGTATATGCTCTCAACGGCACCATTTTCAAAATCGCCAGGGGGATATTCGTGGTGGCTCCCAATAACTATGATGTTATTGGCAACGGTGATGGCGGGCTGGAAGACGGCGGCCTGATCTAATTCAAGTTCGCTGGCAAACGGCAGGGGAGGTTCCCCTTGATACCTGCGCCTTTTTGATCCCCCGAGATATTTGATTTCGGGGGATTTCCCGTATCACCATTAGAAAGGATTTCGGCTGTGATTTTTTCAGATGATATTGTCAATATGGTATTTACCAAAGCCATTCGCGGCTATGACGTGCAGGAAGTGGATCTGTTTCTTGACGAGGTAATCCGCACATTGGAGGAGCACGAGCAGGAGCGGGACACGCTGCTGTCCCGGATTGAAGCGCTGCTGGAGGAACTGGATCGCGCGGACAACGCGCTCATCAAGGAGCGCAGCCGGCTTTCCGCGGGCGAAGCTGCGCAAGTAAGCCCGGGTGTACCGGACAGAGTCCAGGGGAATGCGGATTAAGCCTAAAGCGTTTGGTGCGGAATTTATGGGAATGATAAGGTGCTGTACGCAAAAAACATTCGGTTTCCTATTGTTTCGACTTCGTTTGCAGGATATAATGAATGTTACCATTCATAGATAGGAGCGTGAAACCCATGATACAATTCGACCTTCTCCGCGCCGTTGATCCCACTGTTGCGGATGCAATGGGGCTGGAGCTAAATCGCCAGCAGGATCATCTGGAGCTGATAGCCTCTGAAAATTTCGTGTCGCCTGCGGTCATGGCGGCCATGGGCAGCCATTTGACAAATAAATATGCGGAGGGATACCCCGGCAAGCGCTATTATGGCGGCTGCCAGTATGTTGACATCGTAGAAAACCTCGCAAGGGACCGGGCAAAAGCTCTGTTCGGCGCGGAGCACGCCAATGTGCAGCCTCATAGCGGCGCGCAGGCGAACATCGCGGTGTACTTTTCGCTGCTGGAGTATGGCGATACCATACTCGGCATGAACCTGAACCACGGCGGCCACCTGACCCACGGAAGCCCAGTGAACATGAGCGGCAAATACTTTAATTTCGTTCCCTATGGCGTGGATGCTGAGGCGGAGCGCATCGATTATGAAGCGTTGGAGGCGTTAGCCAAAGAACATCAGCCGAAAATGATCGTGGCGGGCGCCAGCGCATACCCGAGAGCCATCGATTTTGAGCGGATCGGCGAAATCGCCAAATCAGTCGGCGCTTATTTCATGGTGGATATGGCGCATATCGCGGGCCTTGTGGCGGGGGGACTGCACCAGAATCCCGTTCCCTATGCGGATGTGGTCACCACCACAACCCATAAAACACTGCGGGGGCCCCGGGGCGGCATGATTTTATGCCGCGAGGCGCTTGCAAAGCAGATTGACAAGGGTATATTCCCCGGCACCCAGGGCGGCCCGCTGATGCACGTCATCGCAGCAAAGGCCATCAGCTTCCTGGAGGCGGCAAGCCCCGCGTTTCGGGAGTATCAGCAGCAGATCGTGAAAAACGCCCAAGCCTTGGCCGACGCGCTGCAGGCGGCGGGTCTCCGGTTGGTTTCCGGCGGCACGGACAACCATCTGATATTGGTGGACTTGACCAGCACCGGCCGCACGGGCAAAGAGGTGGAAAAGCTTCTGGATCTTGCCCATATCACAGTCAACAAGAACACAATCCCCAACGAGACCAAAAGCCCCTTTATCACCAGCGGCGTGCGCATCGGCACCCCGGCGGTGACGTCCCGGGGGATGAAGGAAGAGGATATGGCCGAGATCGGCGCCTGCATCGCTAAGGTTGTGGTGGACGGCGAAGGAGCGCTCAACGAGGTCAAGAACCTGGTGCTTGCCCTATGCGCGAAGCATCCGCTGTATGATGGGATAGCGTAGCCATCGACAAAGCCTTGGCTTTGTGGATAGGGCTGAACGGCCGGTGTTTTGCACCGGCCGTTAGTTAACTCATAATGATTGAGAATAGTGAGCTATAATAGGATGACGCCCGCTTCATCGCACACCTGATGAGTATGTTGATCCCAAATGGAGGATTGCACCTCGCCGATATGCGCCTTGCCCAGCAGCAGCATGCACAGCCGGGACTGGCCGATGCCGCCGCCCATGGTAAGGGGAAGGGTGCCGTCAAGCAGCATTTTGTGATATGCAAGCTCCCGCCGGTCGTCGCATCCTGAAAGCGTCAGCTGCCGGTCCAGGCTTTGTGGATTGACGCGGATGCCCATGGAGGAAATCTCCAGAACGCAGTCCAGCACAGGGAAATAAAACAGGATATCCCCGTTGAGCGCCCAGTCATCATAGTCCGGGGAACGGCCGCCATGGGGCGCGCCGGAGCGCAGTTTATCGCCTATACCCATGAGAAATGTGGTGGGATGATCCCTGACATACAGGAATTCGCGCTCTTCGGGGGTACGGTTCGGCCAGCGGTCCTCCAGCTCTTGGGAAGTTACAAAGGAAACCTCCCGCTTCAGCTCTGTTTTGATCGCCGGAAAATGCACCCGTACGGCGTCCAGCGTGTGGCAGATGCAGGTAACGATGGCCTGAACGGTGGTTTTCAGGTGCTCTTCTGTGCGGGTTTGCGCTGTGATAACCTTTTCCCAGTCCCATTGATCCACATAAATGGAGTGGAGATTGTCAAGTGCTTCATCCCGGCGTATTGCGTTCATATCGGCATAGATACCCTTGCCGGGATGAAAATCATACCGGTACAGGGCCATGCGCTTCCATTTGGCCAAAGAATGCACCACTTCCGCTGTTGTCACGCCTGTGGCAGGCGCCTGAAAGCTCACGGGCCTCTCGACTCCGTTCAGGTTGTCGTTTAGTCCCGTGGCGGGGTCCACAAACAAGGGCGCGGACACCCGCTTGAGGTTCAGCGCCGTGGCCAAATCCGCCTGAAAACAGCTTTTGATTAAGCCGATGGCGCTTTGGGTGTCGTAAAGGTCAAGGCTGGAAGAGTATCCCGCCGGAATAAAGCTTTGCTGCATCGTTCACCTCATTTATGGGTTCCGATATGGAACAGGGCCACTGTGCCCGGCCCGGAATGTGCGCCGATTACAGGCCCGATGAAATCCACGAGAAAACCCGTAAACCCAAACCGCTTCTCAACCAGCGCTTTTACATACTCCGCGTCCTCCAGGCAATTGCCATGGCCGATGAATATCACATCGTTTTCATGGGGCAGGCAGGTTTCGTGCATGAGATCTACCAGCGCTTTGAGCGAGCGCTTGCGCCCCTGCACCTTTTGCAGCGGGATGAGGTGCCCCTCATCATCCACGTGCAGTACGGGCTTGATCTTGAGCGCGGTGCCGAATGTGGCTGCCGTGGCGGAAACCCGTCTGCCGCGCTTTAAATGATGCAGGTCGCCCACCGTAAACCAGTGGCAAAGGCGGTTCCGGGTGCTGTGGAGCCAGTGTGTAAGCTCCGCAAGGGTCAGGCCCTCGTCCCGTTTTTTGCAGGCATGGTATACGAGCAGCCCCTCGCCAAGGGACGCTGCCCGGCTGTCAAACACGATTATTTTCCGCTCCGGATAGGCTTCCATCAGCTCCGCCGCCACGAGATTTGCGTTCTGCTGGGAACCGGTTAGCCCAGAGGAAAACGCGATGTAGAGGATATCCTCCCCAGACTCTAAAATAGGGCGGAAAGCGGTTTCATATGTAAAGGCGTTAATGAGTGTGGTGGTAGGCTGTGCGCCGGAGCGCACCTTTTCATAAAATGTGGCGGGATTGAGTTGCGAATAGGTGGGCTCAAACGTATAGACTTCATCCCCCAAATGCACTTCCATGGGAATGACGCTGACATTAAGCGCTTCTACCAGCGATTGGGGCAGATCCGCCGTGGCGTCGGTCACAATACGGTATTTACTCATGAGACATTATCCTCGCTTACTTTAACATCAATAGTGCAATTATACCGGGTAATCATTATCACTACAAGGCATAAATGGAAAAAGGCTGTTAAGCTTTCGGCGTTGCGCAGCCGCTATTCCCCCTTGTAACATTTCGCCTTTTCCGGTACAATGAAGCAAGACAAACCATCCAAACGAGAGCAAGGAGGAACCATCATGGCAGAGGTCAATGAAATCGCGAAAGAAAAAATGGGCAAAACCATTTCCGTTCTGAAGCAGGAGCTTTCAAGCCTTCGGGCTGGGAGGGCCAACGCCCAGGTGTTGGATCGGGTGATGGTGGATTATTACGGCACTCCCACGCCGATTAACCAGATGGGCAATATATCGTCGCCGGAACCCCGGCTGCTGATCATTTCCGTGTGGGACCAGAAGGCGCTGGGCCTCATCGAAAAGGCGATCCAGAAGTCGGATATCGGCATCTATCCCACCAACGATGGCAAGGTCATCCGCCTTGTGTTCCCGGAACTGACGGAGGAGCGCCGCAAGGAGCTGGTTAAGGTGGTGCGCAAGAAAGGCGAGGAAAGCAAGGTTGCCGTCCGCGCGATCCGCCGCGACGCCAACGATCAGATTAAAAAGCAGCGCAAAAACAGCGACATCACCGAGGACGATCAGAAGATCATGGAGGATCAGTGCCAGAAGCTGACGGACGAGGCGATCAAGGACATCGACAGGATTATCTCCGACAAGGAAAAGGAGATTTTAGAGGTTTGATGGAGGCGGTTAGCGTCCTGGGGTTGGAGCTTTCGTCGGCAATCGATCGATTGGAGCAGGCCGCGAACCGGGTCACTGCGCAAGAAGAGGTCAGAAGCCGCAAGGGGCTGGAGGGGGACGAAAAGCGGGTCGTGCGGCAGAAGTTTGTGCAGACCGGATGCGTGGAGCTTACGTACGCGCTGTTTCGCACACGGCTTATTGAGGAAGAATAAATGGGGGGCGGGGATTTTCCCCGCCCTGTTGCCGCGAAAGGAAGGGCGATGAAAGGAGCCAGGAACAAATAGCATGAGCAAGCTGAACGGGCAAGAGATCGCAGCGCTGGGGCTGAGCCCAGCGGCGCTGCCCCAGCATGTGGGCATCATCATGGACGGCAATGGCCGCTGGGCCACAAAGCGGGGCTTCCCCCGCAGCATAGGCCACCGTGCAGGGGTGGACCGGCTTAGAGGCATCATTCAGCTAAGCTCGGATCTCGGCATTACGGCGCTGTCCCTGTACGCCTTTTCCACAGAAAATTGGAAGCGTCCCAAGGAAGAGATCGGGGTGCTCTGCTCGCTGCTGGTGGAATATTTTAATAAGGAAATCGACGAGCTTCATGCAAACGGGGTTTGCATTGGCGTGCTCGGAGAGTATGCGGCGTTTCCGAAAGCCGTGGTGGATGCCATTGACAAGGCCATCGCGCGCACGAAAAACAACGGTGGGCTAAAGCTTTCCATCGCCCTCAATTACGGCAGCCGGACGGAGCTTGTGCGTGCAGTCAAGGATATCGCAACGGCTGTGCAGCAAGGAAAGCTTTCGCCTGAGGATGTGGATGAAGCGGCGATCCTCACGAGGCTTTATACAGGCGGGCTTCCGGAGCCGGATCTGATCATCCGCACCAGCGGGGAGCAGCGGCTTTCCAATTTCATGATGGTGCAGGCGGCGTACGCGGAGCTGATGTTTGTAGATGACTTCTGGCCGGATTTTTCGGACGAACGGTATATTGCCTGCCTTAAGGCATTCGCGTTTCGCAAAAGGCGGTTTGGCGGGCTGTAAAGGTCTAAAACGCCGCTTTTAGCAAGGCCGGCATAACAAAGGGGCTCATCCCTTAATTTCCGGAAAGATAAGGATGAAATATGGGTAAACGGATTGTAGTAGGGTTGTTGTTGGTGGGGCTGTTTGCGGCCATGCTGTACCTGGGCGGCTGGGTGCAGGTGGCGGTGTTTACGTTTGCGGCCATGCTCGCGGTATATGAAATGGGCCAGGTGCTCAAAAACAAAGCGCTTTCGCCCTGGTTGCTTCCGGGGTTCCTGTTTGCGGGGCTTTATGGCATACTACATTTTTTATTTTGCAGTGCGGCTGCGGTTGCATTCCTGGGAGCCTTGTGCCTGTTAATGGTGATTGTGGAGCGGATTTTTAACAAACGCCGAACCACTGAAGACTGCTTCGCGGGGCTTTCCATATTCCTGTACCCATTGCCTTTTTTTGCGGTGCTTATGCTGCTGGGCGGCGGGTTTCCACGGCATATCGGCGTCACTGGCTTGCTGTTGGCGTTTGCCGGCCCGCTGGTAGGGGATACCCTGGCGTATTTCATCGGCAGCTTTTTCGGAAAGCATAAGCTGTGTCCGGACATCAGCCCCAAAAAGACCGTGGAGGGCAGCATCGCCTCGCTTTTGGGCGGGGTGATTGGCGGCGGGCTGGTGATTTGGCTGCAGCCGTTTTGGGGCGGCAACATTTCCATTGTTGCGTTGCTGATATTGGGCGGGCTGTGCGGCGCGCTGGGGCAGGTGGGGGATCTGTTCGCGTCCCTTATCAAGCGCTGGGCAGGGGTGAAGGATTATGGCTCCATATTCCCGGGCCACGGCGGGGTCATGGACCGGCTGGACAGCGTGCTTTTGTGCGCGCCTGTGATATTCGCGTATTTTTATTATTTTGCGCGGTAGCCTAAGCGAGGGTAAGTCTATGGGAAAAAACATCGTGGTGCTGGGCAGCACCGGCTCTATCGGCAGGCAGGCGCTTAGCGTAATCGCGGCTTTGCCGGAGCATTTTACATTGCTTGGCCTTGGCGCTGGGCAAAACGCCAAGCTGTTTTTAGAGCAGGCTTTGGCATTCGCTCCCCGGTTTGCGGCCCTTCAAACGGATCTGTGCAGTGTTAGCGCCGGGCTTCCTGAGGGGACTGCGTATCTCCCTGGGGACGAGGGAATTCTGGCGCTTGCGGCGCATCCTGAGGCGGATGTCATCGTCATGGGCATTTCCGGCATCGCGGCTTTGCCGCCCCTTCTCGCGGCCCTGAACGCGGGAAAGACCGTGGCGCTGGCCAATAAGGAAAGCATCGTCTGCGGTAATGCCCTTGTCCGTGCGGCGGCAAAGGCGGGAGGCGGCCGGATTTTGCCTGTGGACAGCGAGCAGTCGGCTATATTCCAGTGCCTGATGAACGGGAAGCGGGAGGATGTCAAATCCATCATACTCACCGCGTCCGGCGGGCCGTTTCGGGAGTACTCCGAGGCCAGATTGAAAACCGTGACCCCTGAAATGGCGCTCGACCACCCCACATGGAGCATGGGCAGGAAAATTACCATCGACAGCGCAACGCTTATGAACAAGGGTCTGGAGGTTTTGGAGGCGGCGTACCTCTTTGATTTGAAAAAAGAACACATTCGTGTACTAGTTCATCCGCAATCTATCGTACATTCTATGGTAGAATATCAGGATGGGGCGGTGATCGCACAATTGTCAAAGCCGGATATGCGCCTGGCCATTCAGTACGCCATGACATATCCAGAGCGGGTCGCCGGCCCGGCGGAGCCGCTGGATCTCACGAAAACGGCGGGCCTGACATTTGAACCCGTGAAGCAGCCCCTTGCCCGGGCGGTGGAGCTTGCTTACGAGGCGCTTTCTCTGGGCGGCGCGTTGCCCACCCTATACAATGGCGCGAACGAGGCGGCTGTGCCGTTGTTTCTTGATGGGCGCATCGGCTTTCTTGACATCCACCGGCTGGTGGAGGAGGTCATGGCGGCAGGGAGCGGGCTCCCGGCGGACTCCCTTATGGAGGTGTTGGCGGCGGACGCGTTCGCAAAGCGGAAAACATTGGAGCTTGCTTGAGGGAAGAAAGGAACGAACATAGTTGGAAAACATTTTTTCGAACATATTGTCCATCATCGCGGCATTGCTGCTGCTGGGCGTATTCATCACCGTGCATGAGCTGGGGCATTTTCTTGTGGCCCGGCTGCTGAAATTCAGGATTTTAGAGTTTGCCGTGGGCATGGGCCCGAAGATCTGGGGCAAGGAAAAAAACGGCACATTGTTTAGCCTGCGCGCGCTTCCCCTTGGGGGTATGTGCCGCTTCTACGGCGAAGACGAGGGGGTTGCCGACGGCGGGGGCTTTAACGACCAGAAGGTGTGGAAGCGCATTCTCGTGGTGCTGTCCGGGCCCCTATGCAATCTCATCATGGCGCTGCTGCTGGGCACCGTCATTCTTATGGGCTACGGCGTGTACACCAACGAGACGCAGGTACGCGTGGAGGAGCTTTCAAGCCCGAGCGCTCCCGCGGCGGTCAGCGGCGTAGAGACCGGGGACGTGATCATCGCGGTGGATGGAGTGAAGGTTATTACCAACGATGAAGCCCTAACGGCCATCGGCGCTGCCAAGGCGGAGGGCCTTACCCTCACGGTGCTTCGGGATGGGGCGGAAAAGGAAATCCTCGTTGCAGACATCTATAACCAGCAGGAAGACAAAAACATGCTGGGCGTGATGGTGGGCACCTATTATCTTCGGGAGAAGCAGGGGCTGTTTGACGCCATCAGCGGCACATTCTCCTACGCGGGGATGGTGATAAAAGAGACATTTGGCGTGCTGGGCCGCCTCATTACCGGCAAGGTAGAGCAGGGCGAGGTGGGCGGCGTGGTGGCCATCGTAGCCACCGTCAGCTATGCCGTGCGCACCAACCTTGAAATGGTGTTGCAGATGGCCATGCTCATCAGCATCAGTTTGGGGATCATGAACCTTCTGCCCATCCCGGCGTTGGACGGCGGGCGGCTGGTGTTTTTGATGATCGAGGGCATCCGCCGCAAGCCCATCTCGCCGGAAAAGGAAGGCATGGTGCATTTCATTGGGTTTGCGCTTTTGATGGTGCTGATGGTATTTCTTGTATTCAGCGACATCCGCATGCTGTCCGGCAGCTAATGGGGAGGGACTTTCAGTATGGTAAGGGAACACACAAGGCCCGTCAAAGCCGGAGCCGTTTCGATTGGCGGCGGCGCGCCCATTACGATACAGTCCATGACAAACACAGACACCCGGGACGTGGACAAAACAGTCGCCCAGATTGAACGACTCGCCGCAGCGGGCTGCGAAATCGTCAGGAGCTCCGTCTATGACATGGACAGCGCAAGTGCGCTCAAGGAAATCAAAAGGCGCATCCGCATCCCATTGGTAGCGGACATCCATTTCGACTACAGGCTGGCAATCGCCGCAATCGAGGCGGGTATGGATAAGCTGCGCTTTAATCCCGGCAACATTGGAAGCGGTGAAAATGTCTTAAAGCTGGCGGCGGCGGCCAAAGATTATGGGGTGCCCATTCGCGTGGGCGTAAACGGCGGGTCGCTGGAGGCGGAGCTTCTTCGCCGCTATGGCGGGCCGACGCCTGAGGCTATGGTGGAAAGCGCGCTCAAGCATGCTTTGCTATTGGAGCAGGCCGGGTTTTATGACATTGTGCTTTCCATTAAATCCAGCGTTGTCCCGGATATGGTGGCGGCATGCCGGCTGGCGGCTAAAAAGGCGCCCTATCCGCTGCACATTGGGGTGACGGAGGCGGGGATGGGCCCCCTTGCGGTAGCCAAATCCGCCGTGGGTATTGGCGCGCTATTGCTCGACGGCATCGGCGACACGCTCAGGGTGTCACTGACCGGGGATCCGGTGCAAGAGGTGGAGGCCGCGTTGGTGATCCTCCAGGCGGCGGGCCTGCGCAAGGCGGGGGTTGAAATAGTCAGCTGCCCCACCTGCGGCAGGTGCAATGTGGATTTGGCGGATATCGTGGCCCTTGTGCGCGGGGCGCTGCCGGAGGAAATGGGGGCGCGTCCAGTCAAGCTGGCGGTCATGGGCTGCGCGGTCAATGGCCCAGGAGAGGCCCGGGAAGCGGACGCGGGTCTGGCCTGCGGCAGAGAGGGGCGTGCGGTTGCCTTTTACAAAGGGGAACAGGTAGGCGGCATGCCCTTGATGGAAGCGGTACATTGGCTTTCGAAGGCGGCGGAGAAATTGAGCAAAATGCCTGCCGACTGATGAAAACGAAGCCGCAAACGGTGATGTTTTCGGCGGGTTTGGATTAATTGCTTAGGAATGGTTGGGGAGAGTAGACACATGGCAATGGAGTTTGATGAAATCGTAAGGCAGGCAGGCCCTTGGGCCGCCGGCCTTTCTTTAGAGCAGGTCAGGTTGAAAAAGGCCACAGGCGGGCTTGTGATCACATTTTCGGCACAGCAGCCAATTACAATGGAGCAGCGGGATATTCTCTATGGGTTGTTAAAACGGCATTTTGCTGGATACGCCCTGGAGCTGGTGCTGCCCGTTGTGGAAAATGAGTCGGAGCCTGTTCGTCTCGCGGGGGCTGCGCCCAGCACAACGCTGCCGGAGTCAGCGTTTGCGGCACCGCGTGGGCCGGGGGCGGAGAAACCCTCGAAAGGAACCACCCGGTCTGCTGTGAAGCCTACGGCGGCGGGAGACGTGGTTTATGGCAAGGAAATCAAAAGATGCGCCGTCCTGGAGATGGCAGAGCTGCGCGAAGACAGCGGCAGGGTGACGGTGGAGGGCGAGATCACCGCCATGGAATTAAGAAAGCTCAATGGCGGCTCAGACAAGCAGTTGATGTTGTTTTCCATTACGGATTATACGAACACCATCCAATGCAAGCTCTTTTTGGAGAATGCCCGGGCCCGTAAGGTGGACAGCAGGCTTGCCCGCATTCAAAAGGCGGGGGAGCGGCTGCGGGTGCGTGGGGATTGCAGGCCCGACCAGTTTTCAGGCGAGCTTGCCATATACCCCCTGGACGTGAACCGGCTGCCCGCCATCTCCCGGGAGGATACCGTAGAGGGTGGCAAGCGGGTCGAGCTGCACCTGCATACCACGATGTCCAGCATGGACGCCTTGACAAAGGTTGATGCGGCGATTGCCGCCGCTGCCCGTTGGGGACATAAGGCAATCGCCATCACCGACCACGGCGTCGTACAGGCGTTTCCGGACGCGGCCAAGGCTGCGAAAAAGGCGGGGATTAAGCCGCTGTTCGGCGTGGAAGGGTATCTAAGGCCGGACTGCGAGCTGCTGCCTCTTGAGGGTCAGACGTTCGTGGTGTTCGACCTGGAAACCACGGGCTTAAAAGCCGAACAGGGACATATCATCGAAATCGGCGCGGTGAAGATGAAAGACGGCGGCGTAATGGGCAGGTTTAACACATTTGTGGACCCAGCCGGGCCCATTCCTCCCAACATCGTCGCGCTGACGGGGATTACCGACGACATGGTAAAAGGCGCGCCCTGCACCGAGGACGCGCTCAAGGCGTTTAAGGAATTTTGCGGCGAAGGCGTGCTTTTGTGCGCCCACAATGCGGCGTTTGACGTGGGTTTTGTCCGGGTGCATGGCGACCGCTACGGCATCGCCTTTGACCAGCCGTATGTGGACACGCTGATGCTTTCCCGGCACCTGCTGCTGGACATGGAAAACCACAAGCTCAACACCGTTTGCAAGCGGCTTTCTATTTCCTTGGAAAATCATCACCGGGCGGTGGACGACGCAGAGGCTACGGCCCTGGCGCTTATAAAGCTCCTTGACATGATCCGGGACAAGGGGGTTAGGACCCTGCCTGCCGTGGTAAAGGACAATGTGCTCACAGAGGGCAAAAAAAGCAAGTATAAAACCAACCACATCGTAATCCTCGCGAAAACCCAGGCTGGGATGAAAAATCTGTACCGGCTGGTCAGCTTCGCCCACCTTGACTATTTCCACAGCCGCCCTCAGATTCCCCGTAGCCTTCTATCCCTGTACCGGGAGGGGCTTATATTGGGCTCCGCCTGCGAGCAGGGAGAGCTGTATCAGGCGATGGTCAAGGGCGAGAGCGAGGAAACCATACGCAATATTGCCGATTGGTACGATTATCTTGAAATACAGCCTCTAAGCAACAACGCGTTTATGGTACGCGAGGGAATAGTGCGGGACGACAACGCCCTGAAGGATTTGAATAAAAGGATCGTGGAGCTGGGGCAAGCGTTGGGGAAACCCGTGGCGGCCACAGGCGACGTGCATTTTTTTAAGCCTGAGGACGCCATGTTCCGGGCCATCATCATGCATGAAATGGGCTTTGCGGACGCGGACAACCAGGCGCCGCTGTATTTTAAAACCACCGGCGAAATGCTCAATGAGTTTTCGTATCTTGGCGAGGAACTTGCCCACAAGGTGGTGGTGGACTGGCCCAACGAAATTGCGGACAGCATCGAAACGCTCAAACCCTACCCCGACGGCACCCACGCGCCCAGGATTGAAAACGCGGAGGAAAACCTCACAAACATGGCGGTGGGGGGCGCACATGCGCTTTATGGCGAGCAGCTGCCGGATGTGGTGCAAAAACGGCTGGACAAAGAACTCAACTCCATCATCAATAACGGCTTTGCTTCGCTGTATGTGGTGGCCCAGCGGTTGGTGGAAAAATCCCTGGGGGATGGATACCTCGTGGGCTCCCGTGGTTCCGTAGGCTCGTCCTTTGTGGCGACCATGGCCGGGATTACGGAGGTCAACCCGCTGCCGCCCCATTACATCTGCCCCAACTGCCGGCATTCGGAATTTGATGTGGACAGGAGAAAATACGCCTGCGGCGTGGACATGCCGGACAAAAACTGCCCCAAATGCGGTTCCGCCTATCAAAAGGCGGGCTATGACATCCCCTTCGAGGTGTTCTTGGGCTTCCACGGGGACAAGACCCCGGATATCGATCTCAATTTCTCCGGCGAGTATCAGCCGGTTGCCCATAAATACACCGAGGAGATATTCGGCAAGGGGCGCGCTTTTCGCGCGGGCACCATCAGCGCCATACAGGATAAAACCGTGTACGGGTATGTGATGAAGTATTTAGAGGAAAAGGGAAGGAAGGTCAGCCGCGCGGAGATCGACCGGCTTTGCGCAGGCTGCTCCGGGGTCAAGCGCACCACCGGCCAGCATCCAGGCGGCATCGTGGTGGTGCCGAAAGACCGGGACATCATGGAATTTACGCCCATCCAGTACCCGGCGGATCAAAAGACAAAGAACACCATCACCACCCACTTTGATTTTCACGCCCTGGACGACCGGCTGGTGAAGCTGGATATACTTGGCCACGACGACCCCACGGCTTTGAAGATGCTCAAGGACCTCACCGGGATCGATCCGAGAAGCATCCCCTTGGACGATCCGGAAACGGTCAGGATGTACTCCAGCTCCGAGCCGCTGGGGGTGGATCTGCTGGCCCTTGGCGGCTGCGACGTGGGCAGCCTGGGCATCCCGGAATTCGGCACGGGGTTTGTCAGGCAAATGCTGATGGACACCCGCCCTACCACCATGGAGGAGCTGGTGCGAATAGCGGGATTGTCCCACGGCACGGACGTTTGGCTGAACAACGCCCAGGACCTGGTGCTGTCGAAAACCGCCACGCTGTCCCAGGTCATCTGTACCAGGGACGATATCATGAACTATCTCATTGCCCACGGATGCGAGCCCTCCATTTCATTTAAGACCATGGAAAGCGTGCGAAAGGGCAGGGGGCTGACGCCGGAAATGGAGGCGGCCATGGCGGGCCAAAGCATTCCGGCATGGTTTGTGGACAGCTGCAAAAAGATCAAGTATATGTTCCCGAGAGCCCACGCCGTGGCATACGTGATGATGAGCTTTCGCATTGCCTACTATAAGCTCCATTACCCTCTCGCCTTTTATGCGGTATACTACACAGTCCGGGCGGACGCGTTTGACGTACAACCCTCCCTTGGCGGCGCAGAGGCGGTGCTATCGAAGATCAAAGCCATCGAGAAAAAGGGCAAGGCCGCCAGCAAGCTTGAAAAAGACCTGCTGACAATCCTTGAGGTAGTATACGAAATGAATCTCAGGGGGATCGGGCTTTTGCCCGTGGATTTATATCAATCCCACGCCACCCGCTTCCAGATCGAGGATGGGAAGATACGCCCGCCCTTCTCCGCCGTGTCCGGCGTGGGGGTCAACGCCGCCATCGCCATCGCCGATGCGTGCAAGGCTGGAGAGCGGTTTTTGTCCATCGAGGATTTTCAGCTCAAAACCAGGGCCAACTCCGCGGTGGTGGCAGCCTTGGAGGAGGCGGGCTGTTTCGCCGGCATGGGCAGGACAAACCAACTGAGCCTCTTTTAGAAAAAACGGACAGCAAAGCGCTTGAGATTGACGGCCTGCTGCTATCACCGTAGATTTTCGCGTCCTTGTGGATGGGGCATTCCAATATTTTCTTTCTCATATTTGCAGCAAATCACGGTTTCAACCGTCTATATATTGATGGAAAGGGAGGTGCAGCCGTTTGGCATATGACAGCTTTGATGTCCTGTATGAGGACTGGTCGCCAATAGTGTACTGGACGGCATACGGCATCTCTCATCATCACGAGGCGGCTATGGACGTCACCCAAACGGTGTTCTTACAGGCGTTTCGCCATTGGGATACCCTTTGTGCGCTGGAACCCCAGCAGGTAAAGGCCTGGATCTGGCGCACGGCGCGAAACACGGGCCTGGATCAGCTGAAAAAAAACAGGCGGGAAGTGCTTGTATTTGAGCCGCCGGAAAACAAAGATCATTCGGACACACCGGAGGAAGCGGTCATAAGGCGGGAGCGGGCGGACCGGATCTGGCAGGCGGTGGAGGAATTGCCCGCCCATTACAGGGAAGCGATCGTGCTGCATTATTTCGCGCACCTCACCCAACAGGAGGCGGCGAAGGCGCTGGGCGTTACAGGCGGCACATACCGGTCCCGGCTGGCCCGGGGCAGAGCGATGCTGGAGAAGGGAGGCTTGCTGGATGGATCTATTTAACAAACTGCTTTATGACGCGGCGGAGCAAAAGACACAAGCGCTTCCCTTACAGGATCTATTGGAGACGATTAAAAGGGAGGGCGCAGTGGAAGCGCCTGCCCACAAGACTATAAGGCGGCCCATGCGGCGCTCCTTCGTGCTTGCGGCGGCAATCGTGCTCATGTTGATGCTGTTTGCGGTGCCTGCGTTAGCGGACATGCGCATCGTGGTGGTGGACGGGGTGACCCGCCTCGCCGTGGACGGAAGGGTACGGGTTGACGGCGTCGTATACGAATTGGACGCCCCGCTTGAGGAGGCAGGCATCCGCTGGGAGCCGGAAAACAACCAGTATGTCATCGAGCCGCCTGCCACGCCCACGCCCGAGGCAACAAATATCCCCACGCCCACGCCATCCCCCACGCCGGAGCTGTATACCGTCACTGCAGTCACGCCTGTGGAGGTGTATACCACGGCGGCCATTTTGGTGTATGACGGGCCTGGGGAGAATTTCCCCGTGCTTGGCCGCCTGGCGACGGGTTCCAGAACGGAGAAAACAGGCATATCCGGTGACGGCTGGGCTATGATCGGGTTTGAAGGCAAGACCGGGTTTGTCCGGGATGTGGAATTAAGCTATGCCCCCAAAACCCCGGTGGAGTATCCGGCGGTAAAAAAACGGGCGGTTATGGACGCTGTTGTTCGGGATGCGCCGGATGAAAACGCCGCTGTCATCGGCAGCCTCGCGATTGGCGACCGGGTGGAAAGCAACGGCAGCCTCGGCGAGTGGACCCGGATCAAATGGCAGGGTCAGGCGGGATATGTGGAGGAAAACGCCCTGGCCGTCTACGAGGAGGGCAAGGACAGGCGTACAGACGGGTATTTTGTTATCGACGGCGTTCAATACAGCCTTGGGTATCCTGATGGAGGCGAGGGCTGGGACGCGGTGCAGACAGAAACCGTGAAGTTTTACGCAAGCACAAACGCGGTGCTGTATGAGGGGCCGGGTGAGGAATACGCCCAGATAACGGTTCTGTATCCCGGCGAACAGGTGAAAAAAGTGGGCGCGTCGGGCGGCCATTGGATATTCCTCTATGATGGGCGGCTGTGCTATGGGGAGAAAGCTTCCTTTAAGGTGGCGCCGCTCACAGGCGCGGATTATCCGGCAAAGGAAAAGATTGTGATTGTGGAGGCCGAGGTGTGGGCAAAGCCCCGCATGGATCATCCGGAGGAATTTTTAGGCACCATCGCCCCCGGCACGAAGGTGTCCGCCACCGGCAGCATTGATGTGTGGATGCAGTTGACGGTTGACGGGAAAAAGGTATATGTCTTGGAGGAAACCCTGATCAATCCCTGGGAGATAACGCCCACGCCGGATGGGGAAATGGCGGGGGAATAGACGCGCGCAACGCGCGTCAGCCCCGTACAAATTGTGCCTGTTGTTTCTATTTAATCGTAATCCCGTAAATCTTCGCCGCCCGGGAGCCGATGACGATGGTATCGCCGTACACGGCGGGGGAGGCCTCGAAATTATTCTCCTCGATGGTCAGCGTGTCCAGGGTTTCTCCGGTTCTGCCATCAACTAGATAGATATGCCCCCGGGTATCGCATTGGATAACGTACCCGGTTCCGTCCGCTGTGTACACGGCCACGGGGGAGCTCCAGGCGTAGCGGTTGGTTTCCATAGACCAGACCTCCTCGCCGGTATGCTTGTTGAGCGCCACCAGCACGCCGCCGCTGGTGCTTGGGGTGCGGGCGATGGGGATGATGACAAGGTCCGAAATATTGCTTCCCGCTTTTCCCAGCACTGCCGTGGCCTGAATGCCGCCGGATACGCCGGAGACGGTGGCTACGTTGCGCTTGTATGTCCACAGCATCTTGCCGGTGACCGCGTCGATCTTGAAGAAGCCGATGTCCCCGTGATCGTCGCTGCCCTTCGTCCAGTGAAGGGAGGTGCCCAGATACAGGTAGGCCGTGTGGTTTTCCATGTCCTCTTCCAGCACGGGGGAGCCGTTTGTATCGTCCCAGGTGTCCTGCACCCACACGATGTCCATTGTGTTGAGATCGATGCACTGCATCAGGCCGGCGTTATCCGAGTTATAGTAATAATGATCCCAGATGGCGGCGCTGCCCTCGAAACCAAGCCAGTAGCTGTCCTCGCCGGTGCGGTTTGCGGTGCGGGCCGCGCCGTAGCGGTATTTTACAAGCTCCGAGGGGTTCATGGTAAGGGTGCCTGTGCTCTCGTCATATTTGGTATTCATCTTAACGGTATAGAGTATCCCGTTCTCCCCGGGGTATATGAGGGTATCCGCCGCCCCGTCCACCAACGGCGCGCTGTCGTAAGCATGCCAGGACCGTAGCGTGAAGGGATCCTCCCGCTTGCCGAACTCATACAGCCTTGTAAAGTCCACCAGGCTGTAGACAAGCGCCCGGGTGTCCTGGCTTTCGTCGGAATATCCTTCGCCGGAGCCCAGGTACAGGATGGGGTATCCACGGGGGTCGAGGGAACCCGCGCCCTTAAAGGGCATGCCGATCTTGAGCTTGTCCCGGGTGGCCTTGCCGGTCTTGAGGTCGAGAAAATACACGTTCCCGTCCATGGTGGCGTATATTACCTCCACCAGCGCGTCGTCCGCCTTTGCCCAGTCGTACATATTCATGATGGCCTTGGTGCTCTTTGGCCATTGCACCACAAGGGGCTGTCCCACCCAGCCGCTGCCCGTCCAATAGCCCTCGCCATTGGCGGAGATGCCCTTTCTCATGCTGCCGCTTTCCGCCGTCCAGGCCAGCGACAAGGATGTTGCATTGGAGGAGAGTGTTCCATAGCTTGCGCCGGAGCGGTAATTGTCCCCCCGGAACGTCAATACCCCCGGCAGCGCCGCGTAGTCTTCGCCCTTGCCGAATACCAGGGGATCGGGCCTTATGTAGCTGTCCACCCGCTGACCGCCCACCTCCAGCTCCCGCCGGTAGCCAAACACTTCCGCTGTGGCGGTTTCATCCGCGTGGGGGGTATCAAACGAGGGCGCAGGCGTGGGTTCCGGTGTGGGCTCGGGGGTTGGCTCCGCTGGGGTCGCTTCCGCCTGCCCAGGATTTTTGCCCGGCCCAGGGGTGGAGATCGGGGACTCCGGCCCGGGAGCGAGCATGGGCCCCAGGGCAAAAAAGCCCAGGGTTGCCGCTATGAGAAGCAGTACAACGAGTATTAAAATCTGTACAAGACTGAATTTTTTCCCTTTCATTAACGAAACGACCTTTCTGTTTCCGATCACGAAGAAGAGGCGGGAAACACATGCAATCTCAAACAGTATAGCATAATCCTAAAGAAAAATCTGTCGGGATCACCATATTTTCATTGGTGAATATTGAGCCGCTCCAACAAAAACAGCAGCGGCAGGCCGATGACATAGCACGCGCCGACCTGGCCAATGCCCACATACAGTGCACACAGCCAATAGGAAAGCTCCGGCGAATAGAGCACGTTCACCACCCAGCCCACAATAAACATGTTGAACACCACCCCGGGCAGCGGCGCGAGATAGCGGCTGAACTCCAGCTCGCTAAAATACCGGGTGCAGACGGCGGCCAAAAGGGATGCGAGGCTTCCAAACACCAGATCGAGAAATGGCGCCCCCAGGAGTATGTTCGAGAGCAGGCAGCCTGCGAACAGCCCCGGCACCGCAGAGGGGAAAAACCAGGGCAGCACGCAAAGGGCCTCTGACACCCGGCACTGGATGGCGCCGGAGGCGATGGGGGCGACTGCGATTGTTAAAACGGTGTACAGCGCGGCGATCAGCGCGCCGTATACGAGGCTGTTGGTGTCGGGGTGTAGTTGCTTCATTGGGGGCTCCTTCCGGACGAGCGAAACCTACATAAAGCAACCCTCCGCCGCCCTAATTGGGCTTGGAGGCCCCCCATAGTTTTATTGCCCGGCCGATGGCAAACGGGCGACAGGATGGTTTCGAACTGTCCTCAATATTTCATTCCATTAAAAACCGGCACATATTTCAGTGCCGGACAAGTATAACACATCTCATGATATATGTCACCTATTTATTAGCCCTGCAACAAGCGTTTTACAGCTGCCTCGCCCTCAAAGTACGCGCGACCCTCGTCCACGCCCACAAGATTGCCGTTCTTTACGGTTACGCGGCCGTTTACGATTGTGTAGTCCACCGGCCTGTGATACCCCACCGTGCCGAACACGCTCATGGGATCGAGGCCCGCGCCGGTGAGTTCCATCCGGCGGCTGTCGATTAAAAACATGTCCGCGCCCTGGCCCGGCGCGATTTGGCCGATGTCCGTCCTGCCCAGCAGATTTGCGCTGCCTCTTGTTGCCATCTTGAGTATGTCATAACCGCTTGGCGCGTCCGCACCCCATTTGAGCCTGTGCAGAAGATACGCCGTGCGCATTTCCTCTAGCAGGTTGCTGCCGTCGTTGGAGGCGCTGCCGTCCACCGCCAGCCCCACAGGCACCCCGAGGCGCAGCATGTCAGGGATGCGGCAGACCCCGCTGGACAGCTTCATGTTGGAGCAGGGGCAGTGGGCAACGCCGGTCCCCGTGTCGGCAAGTGCTTTCAATTCCTCGTCGTTAAAATGGATGCCGTGGGCGTACCACACGTCCGGGCCCACCCAATCAAGGCTTTCCATGTACGTATAGGGGCGCAGGCCGGTTTTCTCCAATGTAAAGCGCTCCTCGTCCTTCGTTTCGCACAGGTGGGTATGCAGCCGCACGCCGTACGCCCGGGCCAGCTTCGCGCTTTCTTTTAAAAGGTCCGCCGTCACCGAGAAGGGGGAGCAGGGGGCGAGGGCCAGCTGCCGCATGGAATAGGGCTTGGGATCGTGCCATTGTTCAATCAGCCTTTGGCTGCTTAGAAGTATTTCGTCCACAGACTGCACTACGCTGTCCGGCGGCAGGCCGCCGTCTTTTTTCGACAAGCTCATACTGCCCCGGGTAGCATGGATGCGGATGCCCAACTCCTCCGCCGCCTGAAACTGGGCGGGGAGAAGGCCTTCTGCGCTATGGGCGGGGAACACGTAGTGATGATCCAGGCAGGTGGTGCAGCCGTATTTCATCAGCTCCCCCATGCCGCAAAGGGAGCTAAAATACACCGTCCGCTCATCAAGGCCCTTCCAGATGCCGTACAGGGCCGTCAGCCAGTCAAATAGCTCTAAATTCTGCACATCAGGCAGGTTTCTGGTGAAATACTGATACAGATGGTGATGGGTGTTGATCAGTCCCGGATACAGCCACATGCCGGTTGCGTCCAGCACATCCCCATCAAAATCGTCCTTGGCCGCGCCCTCGCACAAATCAACGATTACGCCGTCGCGGATTGTGATGGTGGCGTTTTTTAAGACGCGGTCCCGGTCGTCGCAGGTGATCAATGTGTGGATATTTTGAATGCGAAGCGAATTCATGGTTTCCCTCCTCATTTGTTTCTGTGATTAGTATACCATAGGTTTTGAAGGTTTGACGATGCAATCGTCCGAGCTGCATGGAAAACCCACCGCAGTGACCCCATCGACAAAGCCAAGGCTTTGTCGATGGAAATCGCACTAGCTTAGCTCAAACGCACCCGTATACAACTGATAATACTTGCCCTGCTGGGTGATCAAATCGTCGTGATCCCCGCGTTCGATGATATTGCCGTGCTCCAGCACCATGATGGCATTGGAATTGCGCACGGTGGACAGCCGGTGGGCGATGACGAACACGGTGCGCCCCTGCATCAGGTGATCCATGCCCTTTTCGATCAGCGCTTCCGTCCGGGTGTCGATGGAGCTTGTAGCCTCGTCAAGGATCAGCACCGGCGGGTCGGCCAGCGCAGCCCGGGCGATGGCGAGAAGCTGCCTTTGCCCTTGAGAGAGGTTCGCGCCGTCGGCGGTGAGCATGGTGTCATACCCCTCCGGCAGATGCCGGATGAAGGAGTCTGCATTGGCGAGGATTGCCGCCCGCTCGATATCCGCGTCCGTGGCGTCCAGCTTGCCGTAGCGGATGTTTTCCCGGACGGTGCCGGTAAACAGGTGGGTGTCCTGGAGCACCATGGACAGCGACCGCCGCAGATCCGCCTTTTTGATCTTGTTGATGTTGATGCCGTCGTAGCGGATTTTTCCGTCCGGCACATCGTAAAACCGGTTGATGAGGTTGGTGATGGTGGTTTTCCCGGCGCCGGTGGAGCCCACGAACGCGATCTTCTGTCCGGGCTTTGCGAACAGGGAGATGTTGTGGAGCACGGTCTTTTCCGGCTCGTACCCGAACGTCACGTCCACAAACCGCACGTCTCCCTTCACCTGCGTGTAGGTAAGGGTACCATCGTGATGGGGATGCTTCCAGGCCCAAATGCCGGTGCGCTCTTGTGTTTCAGAGAGCGTGCCGTCGGGCGCGATCTTGGCGTTAACCAATGTAACGTACCCATCATCGACTTCCTCGGGCTGGTCGATCAGGTCAAAAATCCGCTCCGCGCCGGCCAGCGCCAGCAGGATTGTGTTAAACTGCTGGGAAATTTGGGTGATAGGCTGGGAGAAGCTGCGGGTGTACTGGAGGAACGAGGCAAGGCTGCCAAGGTCCAGATGCCCGCCCACCGCCAACATGCCGCCAACCATAGCGGTGATGGCATAGTGGAAGTAGGCAAGGTTGCCCATGATGGGCATCAGCATGCTGGCGTAAGTATGTGCGCCCTCCGCCGCCTTGAACAGCTGCTCGTTGAGGTTGTGGAAGTTCTCCTTGATTGTGTCCTCGTGACAGAACACCTTTACCACCTTTTGCCCCTCGATCATTTCCTCGATATAACCGTTGGTCTGGCCTATGGCCTGCTGCTGTTTCCTAAAATACATGCCGGACTTGCTGCCCAGGGTTTTCACCACCAGCAGCATGATGACAAGCATTGCCACCACCAGCAGCGTGAGTACGGGGCTCAAGATCAGCATCACGATAAACACGCTAACCACCGTGATGGTGGAGGAGAACAGCTGCACCATGCTCTGGCTGAGCATTTGCCTTAATGTGTCCGTGTCGCTGGTGTAGCGGCTCATCAGCTCCCCATGGGTATGGGTGTCAAAGTACTTGATGGGCAGCTTCTGCATGTGGGTAAACATGTCGCTGCGGATGCGAAAAAGGGTTTCCGTGGAAATCTTCAGCATCAGCCGGCTGTAGGTATAACTCGCCACCACCCCAACAAGATAGATGCAGCCCATTGTGACGAGAATTTGGATAAAGCCGGAGATATCCGGGTTTTGCTTGCCTACCAGCGGCAGAAGATAATCGTTGATGAGCGGCCTTAGGAAATAGGACGACGCGATGGACGCGCCTGCCGAAAGCAGCACACAGAATAACACCAACACCAGCAGCACCTTGTATTTGCCCATGTACTGCAGGATGCGGCCTATGGTCTTTTTTATATTTTTTGGCTTTGCGCCGGTACGCGCGTTTCGCATTGCGTTATGCCCCGACATATTGCGCCACCCCCTTTTGTTGGCTTTCAAATACCTCCCGGTAGATATCGCTTCGCCTTATCAGCTCCTCATGGGTGCCCATGTCCTCCACGCGGCCCTCGTGCATGATGATGATGCGGTCGGCATCCATGACGGAGGCAATGCGCTGGGCGATGATAATGGTGGTCATGCCCGAGGAGTTTTTGCGAAGCGCCTGACGGATGCTTGCGTCTGTGACTGTGTCCACAGCGCTGGTGCTGTCGTCGAGTATCATGACCTTGGGGTGCTTGAGCAGCGCCCGGGCGATACACAGCCGCTGCTTTTGCCCGCCGGACACGTTCACGCCGCCCTGTCCAAGATCGGTGTCATACCCGTTCGGGAAGCCCATGATAAAATCGTGGGCCGCCGCCGCCCTGCACGCGGCTTCAATTTCTGCCTGGGTGGCGTTCTTGTCGCCCCACCGGAGATTTTCCAAAATGGTGCCGGAAAACAGCACGTTCTTTTGCAGCACCATGGCAACAGCGTTTCTAAGCGCGGAAAGATCATAGTCCCGCACATCCTTGCCGCCCACCCGCACCGCGCCGCTTTGCACGTCGTACAGCCGGGGGATCAGCTGCACAAGGCTGGTTTTCGCGGAGCCTGTGCCGCCGAGTATGCCGATTGTTTCCCCGGAGCGAATGAAAAAATTCACGTCGGTGAGGTTCAGGACGTCGTCGCGCTTGGCGTAGCTGAAATTCACGTGATCGAATTCGATGCTGCCGTCGGCTACCGTGGTGGCGCCGCCCTCAGGATTTGTGATGTCAATGTGCTCATCCAGCACCTCGAAAATACGCTGTCGGGAGGCCCGGGAGATGACCTGCATCATGAACACCATGCCAAACATCATCAAAGACATAAGTATCTGGGTGGTGTAGCTGATAAAGCTCATCAAATCGCCTGTGAGCATTGAGCCGGCGATGATCTTGTTGCCCCCAAACCAGGAAATGGCGATCATGCACCCGTACATAACAAGCTGCATGATGGGCATCGTCCATATGACCATCTTCTCTGCCTTGACCTGGGTGTCAAGGACGCTTTTCGCGGCGTCGCGGAATTTCTTGGTCTCATGATCCTCCCGGACGAAGGATTTGACCACCCGGATGCCGATGAGATCCTCCTGTACGCTGCGGTTCATCGTGTCATACTTGCCCAACATTTCCTGAAACCGGGGATACGCAAACCGCAAAAGAACCAGCAATGTAATGGCGAGAATGGGCAGCGCCAGCAGGAATATAAAGGCAAGCTCGCTGTTGATTTTAAGCGCCATCATCACCGCCATCACCAGCATCAGCGGTGAGCGGACGGCCATGCGCAGCATCATCATGAAAGACATCTGGGTGTTATTCACGTCCGTGGTCAGCCGGGTGACCAGGGAAGCGGTGCTGAATTTGTCCACGTTTGCGAACGAAAAGTCCTGGGTTTTATTGAACATGGCCGTCCTGAGGTTTTTCGCGAAGCCTGCGCCGGCGGTGGAAGAAAACTTTGCCGACAGCGCCCCGAAAAACAGGGAAAGCAGCGCCATTAAAATCATCATAAGCCCTTTCTGGGCGATATAAGCGATGTCCCCGGTGGACACGCCCACATTGATGATGTCTGCCATCAACAGCGGGATGCGCACCTCCAGGAATACCTCGAATACAATACACAGCGGGGCAAGCAGCGTCTGGCGCTTATATTGTCCCACATAGCCAAAGAGTCTTCTATACATTCTCCCTCTCCTTTTCCTTTCGGATTTGATCGTCCTCGATTTTTTTCATAAGCGCGAAGAACGAGAATTTATCCATTTGCTTCATATCAACTTCCGCAGCCCCCGCAAAATTCGTCAACAGGCGGTTGAGATACCCCTCTAGCTGTGCAAGTTCGCTTGGGGTAAAGCCGCTGATTAACTGTTCGTCCAATCCCAAAAAGGCGGTGTGGTATTTGGCTAAAATTGATGTCCCTTCCTTTGTAACGTACAGCTTTTTACAGCGCTGGTTTTGTTCGTCCACGCGCTTTTCCAAAAAGCCTGTTTTCTCCATGCGCTTTGTGGATTGGGCCACAGACGCGGGGGAGATGAAAAAACGCTCCGATACTTCCGCCTGGGTGCAGCCGGGATAGCGTTGAATGTATTCCAGCATTGGCATTTGCCCGCGGTAGATGGGCAGGTCTGTCGTCCGCTTCTGGTGCGCGATCCGCCGCAGCAGATGCAACTGATCCAGAGTGATAAGGATGCGACGGCAATGGGTTTTCATAAGTTTATCTCCTTTCGAAAAGAGTTAACCGGTTAATTATTAAGCACTTATGTATTATGCTAAATGCTGGGCGAAAAGTCAACATGATATTTTGGAGAAATTGTGAACCTTATTCGATAAAAATAAGTACCGCCCAAAAAGCTTAGGCTTTTTCGGCGGCTTAGAAAGTGCGGTTCATGGTGGGGATCACCGCGGTGACCCTATCGACAAGGCAAAGGCCCTGTCGATGGCCTGATTTTTCTCCTACGAAGAAAACCCGGAATCTGATTGTGCAGGTTCTTCGGCAATGGTTTCTTCGCCGGGGGCGTCCTGCGATTGCACTGCGTCCGCTTTGGGTGTGTCATCCGCCTGGAGCGCGTCATTCTCCATCTCAGAAGGCTGGCGCACAGGGAAGAGGCGGATGCTTCTTCTCAAGCGGTATACCATAAAGCCCGCGAACCCGGCAACGCATAATATGATGAGCGCATACACAACCCCCAGGGGAGAGCCCTGAACCTTGGCAACGGCGGGGGTTGCCTCGGGCTCTATGGGCGCGGGGGTCTCTTCCGGAATGTCGGGAGGAGGCTCCCAGTTCACCGCAAGCGTTTGTTTCGCCAAGGAAACATCCCCGTTTTCCACCCGGCAATGGGCTTGTGTCACGCCTGTTTCCACTTCCGCTAAAAACGAGATGCTTTGTACGGCGCCAGCCTCAAAGAGAACGGCAAAGCCGTCGGTGCCGAATATAATCTCAGCATCCTTAGCATCCACGCTCTTTGTATCCAGGACGAGGCCCGAAAGTTCAACTCGAAAAGCCGAGTCCGCCGCACCGGGGGAGACTAAAAAGTACAGGGTTTCACCCGGCTCAAATACGCCGGTGGCATCCGCGGCGGCGTTCATGTCCCGCCGGATGGACAAAGACAATGCATCCTCCGCAAGTGCAGCTTCACAGAAAACAATCAGCGCCAGCAGCAGAAATAAAGCCAAATAACGCTTGTTACGGTTACGCATTGCCTGTTGCCTCCCCGTCATAGAGAATGGGTCGTCTTAGATACCGGAAGCCGCTGGACCAGGCTTCCGTGATGACGATGTTGTTCCGGGAGGAGGAGGAATGGGCCACCATGTATGTGCCGTCCTTCTCCTTTGAAACGATGATGCCCACATGGTTGACCCTGACGCTGCCGGGGATCGCCCGAAACGCCAGATCGCCGGGCTGCGCCTCGTCCCAGCCAAGGGATTTGGAACGGTTCCACTGGTTGGAGGAGCCGTTGCCAATGGCATCAATTATGCTTGCGTCCTCTACGGCGTTGATAAACGCCCATGCCACAAAACCGCTGCAGTCAAGGCCGTAGGGGCGCAGTGTGCCTGTGGTGGGGCTGTCGGCGGAGGTTACCCGGCGGGGAATGCCCCATTTGGGATTCCAGCCCACCGTGTTGTACTTGCCGCCCCAGAAATAGGTGAGCTTGCCAACAAGGGAATGGGCGGTTAGCACCACTTTTTCCCGCTGGACGTTCAGGTCGTCTGGAAGGGCGGCGAGTATCTCAGCCTCAACCTCCGGCGACAGGTCGCTAAAGGCATCGTTGCCGGTGATGGAAGCGAACACCTTCATGAACTCCGGTTGCAAAAGCTCGTTCAATATGTCATACCGGTCATCGTCAAAGTCGTAATACGCGGCGCCTTCCTCTGCCGTAAGCCCGGTGACAAGCACACGCAGCGTGCCGTCTTCTGCTACATGATAGGTCAATTTCACCATATTGGCGAATACGTCTTGAAGGCCGTCCAGTGAGATTTTACGAAGATTGACAAGATCCAGCGGCTCTTTTACGTTCAGCGTGCTCATGGTGACGAACACCGCCAGCATATCAGACCAGTTGGAGATGTTCAGCTCATCAAGCTGCCTGGTGGGCGCGCCATCCACGGGATACGAAAGGCTCAACTGGGCAAGCTCCAGCGCCGCAAGCTCGTTTTCGTCGATGCCGCTGTCGTCCAGCAGCGTGGGCACAGGCGCGTACAGCTCTAAGCTAACAGCCCCGGTCACAGCCTGAAGCTGCTCGATCCTTGCAGATAGGGATTGGGAAAACGACTGCATCACGGACCGCAATTCGTCCGCGATCTGGTCGCGGTATTCCATGTAGTTTTTATAGCGTTCCGAGCTGGTTCCCTGGGGCGGGCGCTTGCCGCGCTCATATTTGCGGTAATCCTCGGCGGAAAGCACAGCCACCTTTCGTTCGCCATAGAACAACTCCCCTGAAACAGGGTGTATGGCGGAAAAACGCAGGGTATATTCCGCCGGAGTATTGATGTTGTAGCCGCCCAATTGCCCAAGGCTGGCGGTGACCCGGTTGCCCTCTTCATCCAGAGCGTAAGCGTTTTCTGTGACATCCGGCGCAGGGGACATTCCCACCTTAAACGTGAGGTCGCTTAGCACGAACGTCAGCTTGTTCGCTTCCTGGGCTGCGGTTTTATACACGGTGATGGTGCGCGTGATGTATCCCATCAATCCGCTTTTAGGGTGCGTATATACATAACGGATGGTATAGGTGCCAGGGACACGGATATCAAAGCCGCCGCTATCCGCCAATTCCACTTGGACGGGATTGTCAAACTCGTCCACCACCACAATATCCTTCAGGATGTTGAAATGGTTGCTTCCAAGCACCACATGGAGATCCGGCGCGTCAATGACATGCAATCCGGGCGTAGGCGTGGGCGTGGGCGTGGGCGTCGGCGTGGGGCTTAGAGTCGGAGTGGGTGTGCCTGTAGGAGTCGGCGTAGGCGTCTGTACGACAGGCGGCGTAGGCGTCGGAGTAGGCGTCGGCGTCGGCGCAGGCGTCGGCGTAGGCGTTTGCGTAGGGATCTCCTCAGGCGTAGGGGTAGGGGTGTCCGCAGGCGGGGTTGACGCATCCACCCCAGTGGTTGTGTCTCCACCCGGTAGGTCGTCCGGCGTGCCAAAGCCGTCCTCAGCCGCAAATGCGCTAAAATGGCAGGCAAAGAGAATAAGCCCGGATAAAAACAGGCACATAATTCGCTTCTTCAATCCTTGCCACTTCCTTCCATCAGATTATACTACTGGATAGTATAGCACATGTATGAGAAATAATGGTGACGAATCTATGAATGAATGCGACGAAAGATTAAAAATACTCTTTGTTTTTTAGGTCTATAAAATAGCATCTCCCAAACAAGCCTGTGAGCATATGATTACAATCCCAACAGCGAACCCAGCTGGAATATCAAAAGACTGACGAGATACGCACAGGCGATCTGATATATGATCATAAACCAGGTGAGTTTTTTGCTGTTTAGCTCACGGCGCATTGTGGCAACTGCCGCCATGCAGGGGGTATACAGCAGGACGAACGTCAAAAAGCTGAACGCGGCCAAAGGCGTAAACGTGCCGGATAACGACGCGCGGACAGCCGCGTCCCCAGCCGCAGCGGAAAAGCCGTAAAACAGCGACAGGGAGGAAACAACGGCCTCCTTGGCGATGACGCCGGACAGGAGAGCCACCACCGCTTGCCACGCACCAAAGCCCAAGGGGACAAACGCCGGGGCCAGCGCCCCGCCCAGGGTGCCCAGGATGCTGTCGGCGCTGTCCGCAACCATGCGAAAGCGCAGATCGAAGCTTTGCAAAAACCAAAGTACGATGCTCATGGCCAGGATGATGGTACCCGCCTTCTCTAAAAAGTGGGTGACCCGCTCGCCCACATGCTGCAATGTGTTTTTGAGGGTTGGCAGCCGGTAAGGCGGCAGTTCCAGCACAAAGGGGGCATCCTCCCCCTTGAGGATTGTCTTCTTAAACAATAATCCCGTAAGAACGCCCACAACAATTCCAAGGACATACATGGAAAACATCACGATCCCCGCATAACGGCCAAAAAACGCCCTGGCAATCAGTTTGTACACGGGTAATTTGGCCGAACAGCTCATGAACGGCAGCAGCAGGATCGTCATGCGCCGGTCCTTTTCGTTTTCCATGGTACGCGCCCCCATCGTGGCGGGAACGGTACAGCCAAAGCCCATGAGCAGCGGTATAAAGGATTTTCCGGACAATCCAAAACGCCGCAGAAGCTTATCCATGATAAACGCCGTGCGCGAGAGATACCCGCTGTCCTCCAACAGCGACAGGCAGAAGAACAACAGCGCAATCTGGGGCAGGAATGTCAAAACCCCGCCAACGCCCGAAATGACGCCGTCGCAGATGAGGCTCACCAGCCAGCCGGAGGTGCCAAGGCCCGTAAGCCAGGTTTCCATAAACGGTGCGAGCACGCCGCCGATCAGCTGCTCCACCTGCTCAGACAGCCAGGCTCCCACGGTCCCGAACGTCAGGGAGAATATGAGGAGCATCACCACTAGAAACAGCGGGATCGCCAGATATTTATTCGTCAGAAGATCGTCGATTTTATCGGATACGCTCTTTTCCCCAAATTCTTTCTTGCGCTTGAGCGACACGGCGCTGACGCGGGAGATGTATTTATAGCGGCTGTCCGCCACCCGGGTTTCGTTGTCGTTTAGCTGATCCGTACCGGAATAGGCGCGCAGGATGGCCTCCAGCGCCTCCTGCTCCGGTACACTCAGGTTCAGCGCCTCGCGCACCAGCTTGTCGCCCTCCAGAAGCTTGATTTCCGCCCAGTGGGTAGGAAGCCCGGCTTCGTCCGCCTTGCTGCCGATGATTTCTCCGATTTCGTGGTGGAATGCGTGGGTAACGTCATCGTATAAATCGTCCGGTTCGATGCAAAAGCCCCGGTGCAGCTGCTCGTGTACCAAAGTAATGAGAAGCTCGCATTGGCGCAGCAGCTCCTCGATACCCTGGCCGGTCCGGGCGCTGATGGGCACCACCGGCACGCCTAGCTCCAACGACAGCCTGTGAAAGTCGATTTGATCGCCGTTTTTTTCCACCTCGTCCATCATGTTCAAAGCCACGATCATGGGCCGTTCCAGCTCCATCAGCTGGACGGTGAGGTACAAATTCCGCTCCAAATTCGTGCCGTCCACAATATTGATGATGGCTTCCGGCTTTTCCTGCACCACAAAATTCCGGGCCACGACCTCTTCCATGGAATAGGGGGAGAGGGAGTAGATGCCCGGCAGATCCACCAGTGTCATATCGTGATTGTGGGCGCGCAGCTTGCCCTCTTTCTTTTCCACGGTGACGCCGGGCCAGTTGCCCACATATTCCCGGGCGCCGGTCATGGCGTTAAAAAGGGTGGTTTTGCCGGAGTTGGGGTTTCCCACCAGGGCGAGCTTGATGGGCCGGTGGTCTGCGCGGGGGACAAAGCCTTTCTTTGGTGCTTTTTTGTTTGTGGCTTGAGGATGGGCCTTGCCGCAACGGGCGCAGTCACCATCGCAGTTATGACAGCAGGGGACGGGGATTGTGATGTCCTCTCCGGTGTTTTGCGCCGCTAAAATCCAGTCGGTCAGACGGGCCGCCCGCTCGTGGGCGGCATGGTCTGAAACTTCGCTGTGGGCTTGCAGCCGCGCAGTGGCGGTTTTTTCCCGCTCCTCGTTGGCGGCGCGTTCCCAGGCAAGCGCCTGCTCCGCCTCGTCCGGCTCTAAAAGGGTGATGCACAGGGCGTCCGCCTGCCTCAATGACATGGAATAGCCCCTTAGATGCACCTCGATTGGGTCGCCCAGAGGCGCGATTTTATGAACCATGATGTTGGTCATGGGGGTGATCCCCATGTCCACCAGCCGGCGTTTGACCCGCGGATCGTCGCTGCCTACGCTGCGCACATATCCGCTTTCGCCAGGTGCAAGCATGCCCAATGTCCTTCGCATGGTAAGTTTTCTCCCCTATAAATCTATACACAACCCCGATCCGGGGTTAGGTTACCCTAACATTCACTACAGTATATCAGACCGATACGCCATTGACCAGACTATTATAAGAAAGCGGTGCATGATTTTTGTAGGTTGCATAGGCATATGTGAGTTCTTGGTAGGTTTCCCTTGGCCCGCAATCGGCAAGGGACCAATCGGGGCGTTCGGCCAGATTGGGGAGGTACCGGTCCGGCTTGCCGTCGGCGTAGACATGGGTGATGAGAGCTTCCTCACAATAGGGGAATAGCGCCTGGTAGATTTGCGCTCCTCCCGCCACAAAAATTTTCCTTTTGGCGAATGCGTTAATCAGTTTCGGCAACGCCTCCAAGCCGGGGCATGGGATACAACCTTCGGGCAGCGTTGCGCCCCTGGTAAGAATGATATGGGTACGTTCCGGCAACGGGTTCCCGCCGGGGAGGGACTCCAGGGTTTTTCGGCCCATTATGAGCACGCCGCCCATTGTGATTTGCTTAAAATGCTTCAGGTCCGGGGGCAGGCGAAACAACAGTCCGCCATATCTACCGATGCCCCAGTTTTCGTCCACTACTGCGATAAGCTTCATATTTGCCTCCATACTATATAGCCACCGGGATTTTGTGGGGAAATGGCTGATACTGATAGTCGATCAACCGGAAGCTGTCGCGGGTGAACGCGTAAAAATCCGTGATCTCGCCGATTTCCAGCCTGGGTGCGGGGAGGGGGGCGTTTTTTATCATTTCCTCTATCAGCGGCACATGACGGTCGTATATATGCGCGTCGGCGATGACGTGCACAAGCTCCCCGGGAATGAGGCCGCTAACCTTTGCGAACATGTTAACCAGGATGGCGTATTGGCACACGTTCCAGTTATTGGCGGTAAGCATGTCCTGGGAGCGCTGGTTTAGTATGGCGTTTAACACGTTTCCCGTGACGTTGAATGTCATGCTGTAGGCGCAGGGATACAGCGCCATTTCATGTAAATCGCTGTGAACGTATAAATTCGTCATGATCCGGCGGCTTTGGGGATTGTTTTTCAAATCAAAAAGCACCCGGTCCACCTGATCGAACATGCCCTCCCGGTATATATGCTTGACCCCCAGCTGATAGCCGTAGGCTTTGCCGATGCTGCCGGTTTCATCCGCCCAGGCGTCCCATACATGGCCCTTTAATTCGTTCACGTCGTTGGATTTTTTTTGCCAGATCCATAATAGCTCGTCCACGGCGCTTTTTAAGTAGGTGCGCCGGATGGTGAGGATGGGAAACTCTTTCGCGAGGTTATACCGGTTGACGATGCCAAATTTTTTTACCGTGTGGGCGGGCGCGCCATCCTCCCAGCGGGGACGGACGGGTAGGCCTGTGTCCCAAAATCCGTTTGTGAGGATGTCCCTGCAGTTGTGGATGAATACCGTATCCGCATAGCTCATAATGCGCGTCCCCCTTCAAAAGCCGTTCTTTTGCCATTATACAGGATATGATTGCAATTGAAAACAGGCATTGGATTTGATAATATGAGGTATCGAAACAAATAGGAGGCAATATAAATGGAAAAATCCAAGGTATATATGACCACATTCCGGACCCGGGTGGGCGTGAGCCAGCTCACAAAGTTTCGAAAGCTGCTGGAAGCTGCCGGAATGGGCGGGATCGATTTTGCGGACAAGTTTACCGCCATCAAAATCCATTTTGGCGAGCCGGGCAACCTGGCGTTTCTTAGGCCTAATTACGCGAAGGTGGTTGCGGATTACATCAAAGAGTTGGGCGGCAAACCGTTTTTAACCGACTGCAACACCCTGTACGTAGGCAGGCGGAAGAACGCGCTGGAGCATATCGAGGCGGCATACGAAAATGGCTATTCTCCGTTTTCCACCGGCTGTCACGTGATCATCGCCGACGGACTGAAGGGTACCGACGATATCCGGGTGCCGGTGCCCGGAGGCGAGCTTGTACAGGAAGCGAAAATCGGCAGGGCGGTGATGGACGCGGATATCGTCATCTCCCTTAGCCATTTCAAGGGGCATGAGGCCACTGGCTTTGGCGGGGCCTTGAAAAACATCGGCATGGGCTGCGGCTCCCGGGCGGGGAAGATGGAGATGCATTCGGATGGAAAGCCGCTGACGCACAATGACGCGTGCCGGGGCTGCCGGGAATGTGCCAACTATTGCGCCCACGACGCCATATCTTTTGTCAACCACAAGGCGGTAATCGACCTAAGCCGCTGTACGGGCTGCGGCCGGTGCATGGGCGTTTGCCGGTATGACGCGCTGTATTCGGACTTTGATGCACAGTCAAAAGACCTGTTGTGCAAGAAGATGGCGGAGTACGCCTGCGCTGTATTGCACGGCAGGCCCCAGTTCCACATCAGCCTTATCGTGGACGTTTCGCCGAATTGCGATTGTCATTGTGAAAGCGACGCCCCCATCGTGCAGGACATCGGCATGCTGGCCTCGTTCGATCCGGTGGCCCTGGATTGCGCCTGCGCGGATCTTGTGAACGCGGCGGAGCCTCTTCCCGGCAGCCTGCTTTCCGAGCAGGAGCAGCGTTGCGACCACTTCGCGTCCATCCATCCTGTCACCAACTGGCGGGTTTGCACGGAGCATGCGGAAAAATTGGCGCTGGGGCAGCGCGGGTACGAGCTGATCGCTTTGGACAATAAATGAAAAAGGGAGTAGGGTACGTACTTCTTGGCGCTGCGTTGTGGGCTACGTTGCCTGCGTTTAGCCGGTTTGTGTACGCAATCGGAAGCGACCCCATCACGGCAGCCGCAATGCGGGCGTACATAGCGTCGCTGGTGTTTCTAGTCTGGTTTCTTATAGACGGGACATTTAAGACGATCAAAGTAAAAGAGCTGCCGTTCTATATTGTGTATGGACTTTGCGGTGTGGGCGGCACGTTTATATTCTATATGCTGGCGGTGGAAATGCTCTCTACCGCCATGGCCGCCATGCTCCTGTATACCGCGCCCGCGTTTGTTATCGTCCTCAACCGGATTTTTTATCGTGAGCCCATCACAAAGCGAAAACTTACCGCGCTGCTGCTGACGGTGCTGGGCTGCTTTTTCGTGGTGCGGGGGTATGACATGTCCTCCGTCGTGAATAATGCCACAGGGCTTTTGATCGGGCTATTGTCCGGCATTTGCTATTCTATGGTGACGGTGCTTGGCCGCAAGGCGCAGCAAATGCACTCCTCGAGAACCAACGCCGGAATGATGATGCTCATGGGCACGCTGGTGTTTTTGTTTTTACGTCCCCCGTGGAAGCTGCCCGCGCCTACGCCCGCGCTTTGGGCGGGGTATGCAGGGCTTGCGCTGTTTGGCAGCGTGTTTTCATATCTGGCGTACCTAAAAGGCATGGACAGCGGCCTTGAGGGCGGCGTTGCCAGCATCACCGCCACGGCGGAACCGGTGATCGCCACGTTGCTCGGCGTGGTTTTGTTTCATGATCAGCTGGAATGGCTGCAGGTTATGGGCATGGCGATTGTGCTCTCGGGGGTGGCGTTGCCCCAGCTGAAAAAGAAGGAGCGCAAACCGGCGCTATCGTGATTGATGAAGACGCTGCAATCCGCTGCCGCAAACCGGGTTCGGTTTACATTGCTTAGGCTAAGGCACCAGATTGAGAATTTGGGGTTTATCGCCTACATTGGCGTAAGTTTCGGGGATGTTGCCCACAATGATGGTTTCCACGATGGGCACCTGAGCCACGGAGTTCACGTTAAACGTGCCGCCTGGGACGACCACGCAAATTCGGGCGTTGAGTTCAATGGACACCCGGTGCAGCGTCTGGTTGATGCCGGCGGAGCGGAATTCGCTGTTGAGCTTTGCGTACACATTGCTTTCGGATGTGAAGGAAACCAGGACATTCGGGCCATGGCCGGAAAAGAGCGGCAGCCCCGATACGGTACCGATGGGCACGCGGATGCCTTTTTCCCCCGCCGCGTCCAGGTATTCCTGGGCCCGCTGGGCGCAGGCGGCGGCGAATACGTTCAGGCGCTGGCTTTGCACCTGGCCGTACAGCACCTGACCGCCGTCTGAATAGATGTCCACAAGGGGTTCTGGCGCTTCATCGGCAAGCATGTCGAGCACCGCGCGGTACATGGCGTCCGACGCTTGCATGTCTACCCGAACATAGGCCGTATTTTCCAGCGCAGGCCGGAAATTGGCGTTTAACCCATACCATGCGAGGATGAATAGCACGGCAAACAGAACCAGCGCCAGCTTCAATTTTCGCTTTCGATTGAATGAAAAACGCTTTGTGTATTCCATGCGCCTGTTCCTCCTGTTATACCTTATGCGGCAAAACCGGGAATGGTGCAGGGCAATCTGACATTTCCCTTCGGGATGAAATTTCGGTTGACTTCCCATCATAAGTCGCGTATAATGTGTCTGTGTTTTGCAAGGAAAAGCGCTCAGGCAACGGCACTGTGTAACGTTGCATCAGAGGGGAGGGAAAAAAATGGAAATTCGTGTTGGTGAAAACGAGTCTCTGGAGAGTGCTCTCAAACGGTTTAAGCGCAAGTGCGCACGCTCTGGCGTTCTGGCGGAAGTCCGCAGGCGCGAGCATTACGAAAAGCCCAGCGTAAAACGTAAGAAAAAGGCTGAAGCGGCAAGGAAGCGGAAGTATTAATCGTAATGGCCAAAGGATTGCGCGGCAATTCCTTCCCGGCTGAACATTAAAGCACAGAGCCGGTTCCTGATGATGCATCACACAGTTTTCGGCATTAAGTCTCCTGGTCGATTGACCAGGGGATTTTTCTTCCAGAAATTGCATGGGTAGGGCGTGCCAAAGAAAGCATACTAGCATCGAGGTTCTAAAAGGATCTTGCGTAAAGCCCCGGCATGCGCCGGGCAAGCGAATGGGCGGTAACACCGCCCATTACTTTGCTCAAAAGACAGCCGGTTAAGAAAAGCGGGGTTAAATCTACCGATGAGGTTTGACAATGAGACTGCTGGCTTTGGGAGTGAAAAAAGGACTTGCATTTTAAGCTTCTTTATTGTAACATATAACATGCGCTTGGGGATGTAGCCCAGCTGGTTAGAGCGCTTCGCTCACATCGAAGAGGTCGGGGGTTCGAGCCCCTCCATCCCCACCATAGACTAACAGGCAACCTTGCGGTTGCCTGTTAGTCTATGGTGCTGTATTAGCGGGGGCTCGAAGAGCGGAAGAGCAAACGATCCGGCGAATCGTTTGCCCGCCCCGGGAAGCGCCGCCGCCCAAGGATGCGCAGCGCGGAGCGCAAGCATCGGGTGGCGAAGCTAAAGAGCCCCTCCATCCTTGGGCATTTTTTTGTGCCTTGCGGTTGAAGTTTAATGCATATTTGGTGATTTGAGCCCCATTTTGAGCCACATACGTACCTAATTTTGTACCGGGAGAACGAAACCTAACGCCATATATATTACTGCACACTACGCCCAAAGGTTATTTTTGCAGCGCTTTGATATAGCCAATCACTTTATTCTTATTGTCATGATTGAGGGCACGATAGGATGCAATCAAGTCTGCCTCATTTACATTAAGATTATCGATAATGAGAGAATTGACGGGCATAGCGATGTCTGTCAAATCCAGAAGATAATCGGTGGAGCAATTAAAGTAATTCGCTAATTTCAACAAGGTATCTGCTGTAGGCATAGCCTTACCATTTTCATATGCGCTGATTGTTTCTTGCTGTACGCCTATCTCAATACCTAAATTCAATTGAGTTTGCTTCTTTTTCTCTCTTAATATTTTTAAGTTCTTCATATATAAAATCTCCATTTATAATTTATATTTATTAATGATAGAGATATATATTGAATTTATCAAGATATATAGCTTATCATTTCAGAAATACAATCTGTACCGGAGGTGATAAGCATACGAAATTATCAAACTATGTATATGCAGCTTGCAGGAAAGGTCGCGGACGCAACGGAAGATAGCTAAAACACGTAATATCCCTGAGCACCCCTTGGCTTAACGGCGCCATCCCCCTGGAAAAGAATCAATGATAATCAAATTCATACGAAACACTTCCTTTTTATGAACAATTTTGGTACAATAAACCTGTATGGTGCGTAGTAAGAAAGCCGTACAATGCGGTTAAACCGCGATTATTCAAAAGGAGGATCGAACCATATGAAGAAAATTCTCGCTTTGGTACTGGTAATGGCTATGGCCCTTGCCGCGTTCGGTTGCGCCCAGCAGCCTGACCCCGAACCTGTGGCGGAGCCCACTGCCCCTGCGGCAGAGCCTGCTGAGGCTACCCCTGCGGCAGAGCCGGACCCCGCTCCCGCTGATGACACGCCTGTGCTGGCGCTGATCACAGACCTCGGCACCATCGACGACAAGTCCTTTAACCAGGGCACCTGGGAAGGTCTCGTGAAATACGCCGATGAGAGCGGTAAAAAGGCCCAGTATTATCAGCCTACCGAGCAAAGCAACGAAGCGTACCTGTCCGCCATTGAGATGGCAGTGAATGCAGGCGCGGAAGTCATCGTCACCCCCGGCTTCCTGTTTGAAGAGCCCATCTATCTCGCGCAGGATATGTATCCGGAAGTGCACTTTGTGCTGATCGACGGCTGGCCGCATGACGCGGACTATCAATATCGCACCAATGATAACACCGTCGGCATCATATTCGCCGAGGAGCAGGTGGGTTACCTTGCTGGTTACGCAGCCGTGATGGATGGCTACACCAAGCTTGGGTATCAGGGCGGCATGGCGGTTCCCGCGGTTGTCCGGTATGGCTACGGCTTTGTGGCCGGCGCCGACGCGGCCGCTAAGGAAAAGGGCATCAATATCACCCTGGACTACAACTACTCCGGCGACTTTGCCGCGTCCCCTGAAAACCAGGCACGGGCTGCCGGCTGGTATGAGGGCGGCGTAGAGATCATATTCGCGGCGGGCGGCGCTGTCGGCAACTCTGTCATGGCTGCTGCGGAAGCCAGCACGGACAAGGCCGTCATCGGCGTTGACGTTGACCAGAGCAACCTGTCCGAAACAGTCTTGAACTCCGCCCTGAAGGGGCTGGGCGTTGCCACCTACGAGGCCGTGAAGGCGCTGTATGACGGCAACTTCCCCGGCGGCCAGAACCAGACCATGGATGCCAGCAACGACGGCGTTTCCTTGGCAATGGCCTCCAATAAGTTCAAGGTGTTCGACCAGGCCGCCTATGACGCGCTGTATGCACAGCTCGCCTCCGGCTCCATCGATGTGCCTCGTGACGACGATTATCCCGATGCGGCGGGCGATCCCACCGCGTTCACCGTCACCAACACCACCGTGAATTACCACAAATAAGAAGTAGTTGGCCCCAAGGGATCGTCTCGAATTGAGACGATCCCTTTTTTATCGCGGAATTTACTGCGGAGCGATATCGGATAAACTATTGAAATAAAGATTGTGCTAATATATACTGTCAAATAGCGCCTGTGTGCATGTATACAAGGGAGGGTGGGGACGAGCCTCATGGTATTCTGCATGCGCTGTGTTGTATAAAATTGTAGGGGGTTTTGAAGTGGGCAATTCTGTTTGGGAAATCGTCGCGTTTGGTCTGTATTTTTTGCTGATGCTGGGCGTCGGGCTTGTATTCTTTAAAAAGACAAACACGCTATCCGACTTTATTTTGGGCGACCGGAGCATGGGCCCGTTTGTGTCTGCCATTAGCGCTGTCGCGTCGGATATGAGCGGCTGGATGCTGATGGGTCTGCCTGGGGCGGTGTACCTTGCGGGTATGAACCAGCTATGGATCGGCATTGGCCTGGCTATCGGCACGTATACCAGCTGGCTTGTGGTGGCAAAGCGCCTTCGCAATTACTCCGTGGTGGCCAATAACGCCCTGACGATCCCGGAATTCCTGCAAAACCGATTTCACGATAAGAGCGGGGTATTAAGCCTTGTGAGCGGCATCGCCATTCTCGTGATGTTCACGATTTATGTGGCGTCCAGCCTGAGTGCAGGCGGCACGCTGTTTACGACGCTGTTTCCAAGCCTTGCTTATCAGCCGGCGGTGGTGATTACGGCTGTGATTATCATTGTATATACATTCATGGGCGGCTTCAAGGCGGTGTGCTGGACGGATTTGTTCCAGGGCATGCTGATGCTGGTGGCGGTGGTTGCGGTGCCGATTTTCGCCTTCGGTGGTATTTCCGGGGCGGATGTGGGCGAGAAGCTGCGCAGCCTGAACCTGGGCGAGGGGTTTTTGAACCTGATGCAGTACCAGGACGGCACGCCATACACGTTTAAGGACCTCATTTCCAACCTGGCCTGGGGCCTTGGATATCTGGGCATGCCGCATATCCTGGTGCGGTTTATGGCCATCCGTGACTACAAGACCATCAAATATTCCCGCCGCATTGCCACGGGTTGGGTCGTGATCGCGCTCCTGGCGGTGACGGCAGTCGGCATCGTGGGCCGACTGCAGCTGGGCAGCACGCTGGCGGATGCAGGCACACATGAAACGGTGTTTATCCTGTTGACCCGGCAGGTATTTGCGGCAGCGCCCTTCCTGGTGGGTATTCTGCTCTCCGCCATCCTCGCGGCAGCTATGAGCACGGCGGACAGTCAGCTGCTGGTGGTTTCCTCCACGATTACAAACGATATTTACCTAAAATTTACGAAAAAAGAAGTTCCCCAGAAGACGCTGGTGCTGATCTCCCGGATTGCGGTGGCGATCATTGCGATTATTGCTACGGTGATTGCGCTGGACGAAAGTTCCACAATCATGAGCCTTGTTTCCAACGCATGGTCCGGCTTTGGCGCGACGTTTGGCCCGATTATGGTGATGAGCCTGACATGGAAGCGCACGAATAAGGTGGGCGCCATCGCGGGCATGGTGACAGGGGCCCTGGTGTGGGTCGTGTGGCTGAACGTCTTCTCCCATACGGGGCTTTACGAGATGGTGCCTGCGTTCCTGCTGTCGCTAGCCGCGGTGGTGGTGGGCAGCCTGTTGTCGCAAGCGCCCAGCGCCCAGATGGTGAAGGAGTTTGAGACGGTACAGGCGATGAAATAAGCAAAGGTTACAAAACGGGGCTGTAGCAGTCACAAGCTATAGCCCCGTTAATTTGCTTTCAAGCAGCCGGTCAGTTTTTTATATAAAGCATCTTTTTGTTCCCCTTGCACCTGAAACGATGAAAGTCCTTGACAATTATCTCGGTCAATCCAAATATGCCCATCGCTAAATATGTATAGTAAAGGCCAGCGGGAAGGTTCGCCTAAGGCTTCAAGATTAATGAGGAAATAGCCCACGTTGGCGCTGATTTCTTTATCTATGACAGTCCTTTTTACCTCATAATTCTTTGGTATATCGGCTATTTCGATACAGTTTAGAGCGATAGCATTGGTTGCGTGCGCATCATTGCCATTTTCTCTATGATAGTATGAAACATAGTTATAATGAATGAAAAAAGTGATGCTGCGTTTACGGGCTGTTTATAAAACATATCATTATTAATAGGAGGGCTATGAGTATATAAATTTTTTTCATTATTTTCCTCCTTTTAATTTGGCGATACACTCCTCGGTAGAAAATTCTGCCCAGCTACTAAGACTTAGCGTGTTGTTTCTTGTGTTTTACATAAACATAGACGCTACATATTAAATAAAATGCGACTATGACAATACCCAATGGCAATTCAATATTCATTACTTGCCCTGTATCTATCGTACTCATATACATTGAATGGCAACCAGGCAAAATACCTAAAACCCCGCCCCAGAACAGGTTTTTAGCCAATAGAATGCCACTTATGATAAACAGAGCAATCCAAATAAATACCATCGGACTTACCGAAAGCCCGATTCCAATCATGACAAAGCCATAAAAGGCAGTAAAGATAATTGCGGGTATAAAGAACAAAAATTTTCTCATCAATATTCTCCATTGCAAAGCTTCATGGGCCAAATAGATGCTTATTTTGATTTCTTTAAATGATAGGTTAACGCCATTCCAATACAGAAAGAAAGCTCTTTTATCGGCAGTTTCTTTTTGGGGTCTATGATAATCCCCCGATTGTCTGTAAACTCCAGCGCGTTACCAAACAGCTGTCTAAAATTTTCGATTAAGCTGGTTTGGCAATGAACAAAAATCCCGATTTTATCTTCGCCGAACCGATCCAGGCGTATTGGCGTACCTGTTTTCGGTTTCACTGTTGAGTACGTTGGCTGCCCCCATTTTAGGCTTTCTTCCAATTCACCTACACCGGACATTTCACTGGCAACAGTGTAAATTAATTCCCTTATTTGGAGCAAAGGTTTTCTATATTCTTCCGGATAATGATCATATACGTTTTGAATGCTTTCGTTCATATCCTATCGCCTTACATCCTTATTTAATACTATTGCGCCGCCGCTGGTGAATGCCGGCTTAAAAATGCCAAAGAGCAGCCACAAAAAACATAGGGAGCAAAGTTTCATCAGGCTGGTTCTTGCGGGGTTGTGGATTGATCGGGGTTCAACCGCTCCAGCGGGACACCCGCCTCTTTGAATATTTGCAGGGCAAACTCGTCTGGATATCCCTGGGCATACAACACCCGTGAAATCCCCGCGTTCACGATCATCTTCGCGCAGATGACGCAGGGCTGATGGGTGCAGTACAGGGTTGCGCCATCGATGCTGACGCCCAGTTTTGCCGCCTGTATGATGGCGTTTTGTTCCGCATGTATGGCATAGCACAATTCCTGCCGGATGCCGGAGGGGATGTCCAGCTTGCGGCGCAGGCATTCCTGCCGCTCTACACAGCTTTGCAGCCCGGCGGGGGCGCCATTATACCCGGTGGTGAGGATGCGCTTGTTTTTGACGATAATCGCGCCAATTTTCCGGTTTTCCTGATAGCAGCTGGACCAGTTCGCGATGGAATGGGCAAGCTCCATAAAACGTAGATCCCATTTATTCCAAGAGGACATGAATAGTTTACTCCTTACAGTTTCGATCAGTATAGCATAACGACAGTTTGCCGTCCACAATTTTGCCGCGTGTTGCTACAAATCCACGGTAAAGCGCAGGCGCGTGAATTCCATGCCTTCGCGCTCGTAAAAGCGGTGGGCATCCACGCGCTTTTTGCTGCAGCTCACCTCAAGCCGGATGCAGCCTGCCTCCTTAGCAATGCGGCGGGCTTCCAGATACAGCTGGTGGCCCGCGCCCCGGGAGCGCATGCCCTCGCGGGTAAAAAGCTCCATGATCTCCGCGATGGTGCCTGCCTGGCAGAGCATGGTACCGATGCGCAGCGTCAAAAGCGCTATAACCTGGCCGTCTTCTTCAAATAGAAGGGTATGCATTTTTGGGTTGTTAAGATAATCCAAATAGGCCTCATGAAATTGTTGTGGATCAAGGGCCATCTCCACCAGCTCGCAGTTGATTTCATAAACGGCTTGTTCATCCAAAATGGTAGCGGCACGGACCATAAACAACCATCTCCCGTATCAAATTCATGCATGGGATTTTGCCTGGGTTTTGATTGATTGATTGGAAAAAGTATATCACAGCGATGAGCTGGAATAAATAGTTAAAATCATGTATTTTCGTGCCAATTACATGCAGCAAAAAACAACAACACCATGAGGTGCTGTTGCGGGACTGTGGAAAAAGTCATTATGGGATTATCAAGGGGCCGCAACCCCTTTATTTTCAACGTTCCAGCGCTCTGCAACGCCTTTATATCGATCCCCTTTGCTTAAAACAAAAGGCTTAATGCCGATATTGAAAATCGCGTAATGCAATATGCCTTGTAAAAAATATTTCCGCTTATGCTTGATGTCTTGATAGAAGCGTTCGGCGCTTCGTTCAAACCGCGTTACAAAAGGTTTTTCAAATTGGGGCGAATTTGAAAAAGGGAGTTTATGTTGTATCATTGCGCTGATGTAGGCGCCGGAATAAGAGAGGATATTCTTAAGAATTGTTGCCGCTTTGGAGCCGCCGTAGTTTTCGCTTGTAATGACACCGATGGCATATTTTTTATTGAGTGATTGCTCCATGATCAAATGCCCGCGGTCCGCAAAGGTTTTCAGTTGACCGGATATATTGCTTTCATAAGTTGGCGTGCCCATAATAATCCCGTCTGCTTTAACAATCTCATTGGACAATTTCTCGATATCATCGTCCATAATACAGTTTCCTTTTTCGAAGCAATAGCAGCATCCCTTACAAAACGCCAATTCAAGCTCCGACAAATTGTAAAAAGCGACCTCTACATCGTTCTTTGCTTGTAAATAGTTGCCGATGATGGTTAATATCCGGGCAGTAGAACCATTTGGCCTTGGACTTCCATTTATAATGATAATTTTCATTTCGACCTCTCCTCAGTTTTTAAGTTTGCAATTGGATTATAAGTGAAGTATAATGCAAACAATACATTTCGTATACTATGCACTTTTTTGTAAGATACTATCTAAAAGGAGAGTATTATGAAATTAGAGGATTGTTCTGTTAAGGAAATAGGCTATGGGAAGTTTGAGACACTTGTACGCATGATTGGCGGCAAATGGAAGTTAAGGATCATTTTCTTTCTCGCGTTCCATGAAGTGTTGCGGTATGGGGAGCTTAAAAGACTTTTGCATCCTGTCACGCATAAGATGCTCACCAGCCAATTAAAGGAGTTACAGAAGGATGGATTGGTTGTGCGCACAGAATATCCGCAAGTTCCGCCAAAAGTAGAATATTCGCTTAGCCAGATGGGGCGGGATTTGCGACCTGTTGTGGAAAAACTATGCGATTGGATTACCGCCCATAATATTCAGGAGATACCGCCACGTGAAGGCTAAATCGTATATCAATCACCAAAGGCAAGGCCATTTTTAAGCCTTGCCTTTTTTTGAAGCGGCGCGTTTTTTCATGCTTGCGTTTTATTGTTCGAACACCACAACATATGAACCCAAAACCTGTTCACATGGAATTGAAGCTGCATTTTGCACTGTAAACTCCTGTTTTTCATACTGCTTCGCAGGTTCGGTTGAAAATGCGGGGTATGTCTTTCCGGTGCTGATCCCATGTGCACCGCCATCGGCGAACTTCCACGCAAACTCGCAATCGCAGAATTCTCGATTGCTGTCTATTTTCTTCGCTGGTTGAAATACTGGATTTTCGCTTAGAAAAAAGCATCCGTCGTTGTCCTTTTCCGCCGGGCAGCCGCCCTCAATGCCCACGCCTGTATAGGTGATCTCCAGGAAGGGGGCTGTAAATGTCACTGCCTTTCCATTTCTTCGGAAGGATAGCTCCGTGCTCGCGCTGTCCCAGTGTCCAATGTTGAGCCAACCGCGCTTGCCATCCGCTTCAACGGCAGTATTCAGCTCTACATACACGATTTCAGGCTCGCTATAGCGAATTTCGGCATTTACTCTCAGCACAGGCCTGAGGGAAACAAAGCCATCCGGCAGTATGGCTCTTAGCCGGTCTTGTTCTACTTTATACGCGGTAACAAATTGCTCTATTTTCATGGTATTACCCTCCTACATATTATTTTAATTTACTCTCAGCCCTATTCCTGCTACTGTAGGGAAGCGCCAAACGATCTGAGTTCCTCCAGTTTCTCAGCGGAGCCATTTTGCGCGCCGTATGAGGTAAACACCCCCATGTCCTCCAAGCCCAGGAAATCCAGGAAATCCCCCTGATAAGAGAACACAGCGCCGTCGTATACATCCGCGTCACCGGAACTCAAAATCATGGCCACTTTTTTCAAGTGGGGGGGCTTTTTCGGGTATGCCGCTGCATACAAACGGTCAATGGCGCATTTGAGCTGTCCGGATAGCCCATGGTAATAAATGGGCGAGGCGATTACCAGCATTTCCGCCTCCTGGAGCAAGGCGTAAACCTCCTGCATACCGTCTTTCTGGGCACAGCTTCCGTTGCCTTTGGTATGGCAGTATTCACATGCCAGGCAGCCGCCGATTTTCTTATGACAGATATCCACCACATCCACCCGATGGCCCGCAGAGGCTGCCCCCTCTAAAAAGGCCTCTACCATCTGTTTCGTGTTGCCCTTTGGACGCGGGCTGCCGTTTAGCACGAGAATTTTCATTTATTCATTTCTCCTTTCTGCATTAGAATGAAATCCTTTTTTAAATTTTATTGGTATCGCTTCAATTCATGTAAACACAGCTATCGACATGGTGCAACAGTATGCAAATCTGATATCTGAACATTCAAGGCGGGATAGAAGTTCCTGTACATCTAAAAAAAAGGCCTTTTGAGAGTACTCTCAAAAGGTCTTTCCGGTCGCTTGAATACTGGATTTGCGAGACATAAATCCAGATTGACCTCGTTAATTGGTGCCGGAAGTGGGACTTGAACCCACACGGTATCGCTACCAACGGATTTTGAGTCCGTCACGTCTGCCTATTCCATCATTCCGGCTAGCCACGAGAAGTATTCTACCACAGTCCTGCTGGTTTTGCAATCGCTTTTCTTTGTATGCTGGGCGGCAATTTTTTTATTTTGGAAAGTAAGCTTTACATCATATAAAACTTGTGGTATCATGAGATGGAAAGTTAACTTTCCAAAAGAGGAGGGCGCATATTGAAAAACAGATTGGAAGAATTGCGGAAAAACCGGGGGATGCGGCAAGAGGAGCTTGCCGCCGCGCTGGAGGTGTCCCGGCAGACAATCGGCTCTCTGGAGAATGGGCGATACAACCCATCCATCCAGCTGGCGTTTAAAATCGCCCGATATTTCGGGGTAAGCATTGAAGAAGTTTTTATTTATGAGGAGGATTATCAGGATGGAACGGTTTCGTAGCAGGCGGCATTTTGTGCTCGCCATCATCGGATTTGTCATAGTTGCGGCGGGATTGGCGCTGTTGATGGCGTTTTCTGACCGGGAAGGGCTTTTCAATACAATCCCATTTTTATGCGTTGGCGTCGGCTCGGGTATATTCGGCGGCAATCTGGGCGTGGCATTGAAATATAGAGCGCTGCGCAAGGACCCCAATGCGGCCAAGCAAATTGAAATCGAGACAAAGGACGAGCGCAACCGCGCCATCCGGCTCAAGGCCAAGGCCCAGGTGTATGATTTGATGATCTATGTGTTTGCGGCGCTGTTGTTGGCATTCGCTCTGTTCGGGGTGGACCCGGTGATTATACTGACGCTTGTGGGGGTGTATCTGTTTTTCGTGTTCGCCCAGGTTTATTATATTTCCAAATACTATAAGGAGATGTAGCGATATTTCTACAACAATCACCCCGTCGCCCATTTTAGGCAGCGGGGTGATTGTGTCCTTAAACTTTAGTGCTCATACCCGATCTCGTACAGGCCCCACATACGCTCCGGAATTCTAAGTTCGGTGTCCCAGAAATCCACCTCATAGCATTCCTCATCGTTGACGCACAGGTACAGATGCGTACCGTCATCACCCCAGCTGGCAGAGCTTTTCGTGATGTCAACGATATGTTCCCGCCCGCCGAACGCGGAGTTTTTATAGAAATACAGGGCGATTTGACTTAGTGTCATATCTTTAAACCCTTCCGGCACCACGATGTCGGAGGAATAGGGGGGATATTCCTTGTCGATGGTCAGCTGATAGCCCATCAGCCGCCCGGTATCCGGCATAATCCGCGCGGAGAAGAAGCAATCCCCGTTCCAGGGATTTTTGTGGCCAAAGAGCAGGTCAAACCCGTCGTACACCACCACGGCTTTCTCAGGCAGCCATCCCGTCAGGTCGTAAAGATGCCGCATGGCCCACCAGGCCTGCTCTCGGATGGTCATGTCTTCGCCAGTGTAGGATACTGCATCCGGATCATAGAAAAAATCCCCCAAAAAGCCTTCGGTTATAAACTTCAGCTCCGGGCACACAAAATCCGGCCGGTGCATGTCCGGGTAATGCGCGTTGCCCGGCGCGGGGAGGGAGGGGAGCGCCTCGTCATCCGTAGAAGCGGTGGCTGCCGGGGTGGTTGCGGCGGGTTTCACCGCTACAGCCACGAGGGGATCGCCTGTGGCACTGGCAACGAGGCCGGGGCCCGCCGCGATTGCGGCTGCGCAAACAACAAACAGCAATAGTGCGAGAGCGAGAAAGACCAAAAGACGGCTATTGCATCGCATGTTGAGTACCTGCTTTCATAAATTTTTACAGGGAACGCGTCCAATTCATATGAAAAAACAGGATACCCGTTTGACCGGATATCCTACCTTTTGTACTGTTTCGTTTACGCCCGGGCGGTCTTGGAAAGCTCAGCCAGCTCCTGGAAGGCGGCCATATCGGTGATGGCGAGATCCGAGAGCACCTTGCGGTTGATTTCCACTCCTGCGAGCTTGAGGCCGTTGATCATACGGCTGTAGGTGGTGCCGCACAGGCGCGCACCCGCGTTGATACGGGCGATCCACAGGCGGCGGTATTCACGCTTTTTAAGCTTGCGGCCGACATACGCATAAGACAGGGATTTCATCACCTGCTGGGATGCGCTGCGGTACTGCTTGCTCTTTGCGCCATAATAGCCCTTGGAGAGCTTCATGACCTTGCGACGTTTTTTAACGGCATTGACTGCCCTTTTAATTCTGGCCATTTCTCTAATCCTCCTTACTTATACGGGATGAGCTCGCGCACTTTTTTGGCTTCACACTCGGCTATGTAGCCGCTTTTGCGCAGGCCACGCAGGCGCTTGGTGGATTTCTTGGTCAGAATGTGGTTCCTGTACGCCTTAGCACGCTTGACTTTACCGCTTTTGGTAAGACTAAAGCGTTTTGCCGCACCCCGATGGGTTTTGATCTTTGGCATTGGGGGATTCCTCCTACAAATATTATTACTGCATTGTCCGGCATTGCCCATAGCTTAAGCAAACGCGTTGAATTTCGCTTACTTGGGGCTCAACACCATGAACATGTTGCGTCCTTCCTGCCTGGCAGGACGGTCGATGACGCCGGCTTCTTTGACCATCTCAAAGAACTTAGCCATGACTTGCAGGCCGATTTCCCCGTGGGTAGCCTGCCTGCCGCGAAAGCGGATGGAAACTTTCACCTTGTCCCCGGCACCGAGGAACTTGATGCAATTCTTCGCTTTGACCTCCAGGTCATGCTGGTCGATGGTCGCCGAGAGACGCACTTCCTTGATTTCGATTGTTTTCTGATTTTTGCGCTGTTCCTTCTCGCGCTTGCTCGCTTCAAACCGGTACTTGCCGTAATCCATGATTTTGCATACCGGGGGAACGGCCTGCGGCGCGATTTTCACAAGATCCAAGCCCCGTTCTTCCGCCAAGGCTTGTGCGGCCTGATTGGTGACCACGCCCAACTGATCGCCATTCTCGTCGACCAGGCGGACCTCCCGGTCGCGAATGCCCTCGTTGATCATCAGATCCTGATTGCTAATGGTGAAGCACCTCCATATTCTTTCTCGTTCAATTGCGCACAAAAAAATGGGCGCACTGGGCACCCACATCATTCTACCGTTTCAAACTGACGTTTACAAACCGGTTCCCAGTCAGTATACTGGAACCATTCCTGGCATAATTGCCGGAAGGTGAGAAGCGGGCGCTTCTGCTTGAACAGATGTATTATACGGGGTTTTTCTTTGCTTGTCAAGGAATTTTCAGCCATTTTCTCCGGTTAAAACCCCGTATTGCAAAATATATAGAAAAAATATGGAAAAACATCTTGCATAATTATGCGAAGTTATGTATAATTACACTCAATAAACACGCATGGGAGGCGGAACCTGTTATGGCAAAGGAAAAAGTGATATTGGCGTATTCCGGCGGACTGGATACTTCCATCATAATCCCCTGGCTAAAAGAGAATTATGATTATGAAGTCATTGCGGTGGCGGCGGACGTAGGGCAGGGGGAGGAGCTTGAGCCCCTCCATGAAAAGGCGATGAAGACCGGCGCAAGCAAGCTGTATATCGAGGACTTGAAGGACGAATACGTAAAGGACTATATTTTTCCCACCCTGAAGGCGGGGGCGAAGTATGAAAACAAGTATCTCCTGGGCACGTCTACCGCGCGGCCCTGCATCGCGAAACGGCTTGTGGAAATCGCGAAAAAAGAGGGCGCGACAGCCATCGCCCACGGCTGCACCGGCAAAGGCAACGATCAAGTGCGCTTTGAGTTGACCATCATGGCCCTGGCGCCTGAAATGAAGATCATCGCCCCCTGGCGGATTTGGGACATAAAGGGCCGTAGCGAGGAAATCGCGTACGCCAAGGAGCGGGGCATCCCCCTGCAGTTTCGGGCAGAGGAAAGCTATAGCATGGACCGGAATATCTGGCATCTGTCCCATGAGGGCCTGGACTTGGAAGACCCTTGGAACGAGCCGCAGAACAGCCTGTATCTCATCTGCAACGCGCCGGAAAACGCGCCGGATGAGCCGGATTATATCGAGATCGAGTTTGTAGAGGGCATACCCGTAGCCGTCAACGGCGAGAAGATGAGCCCAGTGGCTCTCCTTGAAAAATGCAACGAGCTGGGCGCGAAGCACGGCGTGGGCATCGATGATATGGTGGAAAACCGCCTCGTGGGCATCAAGTGCCGTGGCGTGTATGAAAATCCCGGTGGAACAATCCTGTATGACGCGCTGCAACAACTGGAGTACATTACCCTCGACCGGGACACCCTCCACTACAAGCAGGCCATGGGCACGAAGTATTCGGAGCTGGTGTATGACGGCAAATGGTTTACCCCGCTCAAGGACTCTATGGACGCAATGGTGGACGTCATGCAGAAAAACACCACCGGCGTTTCCAAGCTGAAGCTTTACAAGGGCAAGACATACCACGCCGGCGTGAAGAGCCCGTACTCCCTGTACAACCCGGACTTTGCCACGTTTGAAGAGGATGAGGTGTACAACCAGAAGGACGCGGAGGGCTTCATCAACCTCTTTGGTCTGCCGCTCAAGGTGCGGGCCATGATGGAAAAGGCAAACAAATAAGCGGTTTTGGGCCGCAGCTAAAAAGGGCCTTTGATAAAAGGCCCTTATGCATATAGAGGTATTGAGTTCGGAGGGAATACGATGGCGGAAGATAAAAAGCTCTGGGGCGGCCGGTTTCAAAAGGCCGCGGACAAAACGATGGACGATTTTCACTCCTCCATCAGCGTGGACCAGCGCATGGCCCGGGAGGATATTTTAGGCTCCATTGCCCACGCGACGATGCTGGGAAACCAGGGGATTATACAACAAGCGGACGCGGAGGCCATCGTCAAAGGCCTGACCGGCATTCTTGACGATGTGGAGGCCGGGAATGTGGAATTTTTGAAGAGCGCTGAGGACATCCACATGAACGTGGAAAAGCTTTTGACCGACCGCATCGGCGAGGCGGGGAAGCGGGTACACACCGGCCGCAGCCGAAACGATCAGGTAGCGCTGGACACCAGGCTTTATATGAAGCATGGAATTGATGATACCATCGGGCGGTTGCTCGCCCTGGAACACGCGATACTGGATACGGCGAAAGCCCATCTTCATACGATTATGCCGGGATATACCCACATGCAAAAGGCACAGCCCATCACGCTAGCGCACCACCTGATGGCCTATTTCGAGATGTTTCGCCGGGATGTGGAGCGGCTTTTCGACTGTAAGCGCCGCACGGACTTCATGCCCCTGGGCGCGGGGGCGCTGGCGGGCAGCACATATCCTCTCGACCGGGAGGCGGTAAAAAACGCCCTTGGGTTTTCCGCGATCACCCGCAACAGCCTTGACAGCGTCAGCGACCGGGATTTTTGCATCGAGTACGCCGCCTGCGCGTCCATCATCATGATGCATTTGTCCCGCTTTTGCGAGGAGCTGATACTCTGGAACACAGACGAGTTCGGGTTTGTGGAGATGGATGACGCGTATTCCACAGGCTCTTCCATCATGCCGCAAAAGAAAAACCCGGATGTGGCGGAGCTGATCCGGGGGAAAACCGGACGGGTGTACGGGGATCTTATGGGGCTGCTGGCAATGATGAAGGGCCTTCCGCTGGCATACAACAAGGATATGCAGGAGGATAAGGAGGCGCTCTTTGACGCCTTGGATACGGTGAATGGCTGCCTTTTGATGTTCACGAGGATGTTTTCCAGCATGCGTTTTTCCACGGACGCTATGAGAACCGGCGCGGGGCGCGGGTTTACAAACGCCACGGACGCGGCGGATTATCTGGTGAAAAAAGGAATGCCGTTCCGGTCCGCTCATGAAGTCATCGGCAATTTGGTTTTCTATTGCATTGAGGAAAAAAAGGCCATCCACGAGCTGACTTTGCAGGAGCTTAGACGGTTTTCGACTGCCTTTGACGAGGACGTATTTTCTGCCGTCTCCCTTGCCGCCTGTGTGGCCGGGCGGGAGCTTCCCGGCGGACCCGCGCCCGCGGCGGTGTACCTACATATCGAGGAAAGCGCGATTTGGTTGAAAAACTGCGGGGAATAGCCATAGATAGCGTTCTTTGGCGGTTTAAGCAAAAAAAGGCACAGAAGGTCTTTTGTATTTTCCATTTGCTACTTTCTTTGCGGTATTTTTACAATTGCATGCATTTTGTTTTAACTCTATATGTGGTATTCTATTAAAGTAAGGGGAGCCGAACTCGCGAGATTCGACTTTTCTTACCTTAAAGCAATAATGCATTATTATTTTTCCATACAGCAAATGGAAAGGAGCTTAAGCCTATGGAAGATCATCGCTATGTTCCAGAGCTAGAAGGCAATCTCAGAAGCCATATGATCAAAGTACCGGAGATCATCAATCAGGCCACCGGTATCAGCATATTTGGCAAGCTCATAAAATCCCTTGCGTTTACCACGGACGTGGCGATTATTAAAAATATCAACGCCCACGCCATTATTGCGGTATATCCGTTTACCCCCCAGCCATCCATCACCCATGCCATCATGGAGGTTGCGGATGTGCCGGTGTTTTGCGGGGTCGGCGGTGGGATTACCGGCGGCAAGCGGACGATTAACATCGCACAGGACGCGGAATTTCAGGGCGCCATGGGGGTTGTGGTCAACGCGCCCACGCCCAACGAGACGATTGAGGGGTTGAAGCGCATCATCGATATTCCCGTGGTAGCAACCGTGGTATCCGAACACACGGACATCAAGGCGCGCCTTGACGCCGGCGTGGATATCTTTAACGTTTCCGGAGGCCAGAAAACCGCTGAAATCGTGCGCATGATCCGGGCGGAGTATCCGTATGTCCCCATCATCGCCACAGGCGGCGTGTCCGTAGACAGCATTAGCATGACGCTGGAGGCCGGGGCCAACGCGATTACCTATACGCCTCCCGCCCAGGCGCTGCTGCTAAGAAATATTATGGAAAAATACCGCAGTCAATGGGACGATTAATATTGTAATATTTTTTTAAAAAGAGGCCGCGGCCTCTTTTTTTTGTATTTATTAGAAAAAGATATGTGCATTGATTTCATTTACTAGTAAAAACTCCCGGTCGTGATTTCCCTCCAAGAAACACATACTAAGCGGGAATTAGAAGGAGGTTCGTCTTATGGACTGGAATATTTTATCTTTTATGATACAATTGGCGATTTTTGGGACGGTGATCGCGATCATTGTGCACCGGAAAAAAAAGGCCAGCGGTGGTGCGCCCTCCCGCCCGGTGCGCACAGCCCAAAGCAATATGGAGCTGCAAAAGCTGATCGCCATGCGCTCCAAGCGGCTCAACGAGCCGCTGAGCGAGTCGGTGCGCCCCAATCGCTTTTCAGATATCATCGGTCAGGACGAGGGAATTCGGGCATTGCGTGCGGCGCTTTGCGGCCCCAACCCCCAGCATGTGCTGATATTCGGGCCTCCGGGCGTGGGAAAAACCTGCGCTGCGCGATTGGTGCTGGAAGAGGCAAAGGCGCGCAAAGATTCGCCCTTTAATGAGGACAGCAAATTCGTGGAGGTGGACGCCACCTGCGTGCGCTTTGACGAACGGGCAATTGCCGACCCGCTGATGGGCTCCGTGCATGACCCCATTTATCAGGGGGCTGGGAGTCTCGGCACCCAGGGGGTGCCCCAGCCCAAGCCGGGCGCGGTTTCACGGGCGCACTGCGGGATATTGTTTCTCGACGAGATCGGCGAGCTGCATCCCATGCAGATGAACAAGCTATTGAAGGTATTGGAGGACCGAAGCGTCAAATTCGAAAGTGCGTATTATTCTTCGGACAACGTAAACATCCCCCAGCACATCCACGACATATTCCAAAACGGCCTGCCCGCCGATTTCCGGCTGGTGGGGGCTACCACAAGGCGGCCTGAGGAGCTGCCGCCCGCCCTGCGTTCCCGCTGTCTGGAGCTATATTTTCGGGAGCTGGGCCAACCGGAGCTGGAGCGGATCGCATTGGGCGCCGTCCGCCGCGCGGGGTACGAAATTGACGGCGGCGCGCTTCATGCGGCGGCTTTGCATGCCCACAGCGGCAGGGATGCGGTGAACATCGTGCAGCTGTGTTGCGGGCTTGCGTATGACGCAGGCAGGCGGGAGGTTAAGCTTGAGGATGTGGACTGGGTGGTTCGCACCTGCAACTACGCCCCCAGGATGGAGCAGCGCATGCCAAAAGCGCCCCGTATCGGCTGCGCAAGCGGCTTAGCCGTGGCTGGATCGGGGACGGGGCTTGTGCTGGAAATCGAGTGCCTGGCGGTACCGGTCAAGACGGACAGGCCGGGACGGCTGACCCTCAATGGGGTGGTGGAGGAGGAAGAACTGGATTTGCGGGATCGGAAGCTAAGGCGCAAGTCCATGGCGATGGGTTCTGTGGAAAATGTGCTGGCAGCCTTTTCCACGGCGCTGGAGTATGATCTGTCCGGGTATGACGTGCGCTTCAACATTCCCGGCGGCGTTCCAATGGACGGGCCAAGCGCGGGGATCGCCCTGGCCATCGCCCTTTTTAGCGCCTTGACCCGGCAATGCGCGGAGCATCTCACAGCGGCCACAGGGGAGATTACCATCACCGGCGACGTGCGGCCCGTGGGCGGCGTGCGAGAAAAGCTGGAGGCGGCCGTAAACGCGGGCGCCCGGCGTGTGCTGATCCCGGCGGACAATTGGGAGGAGGATTTTGCTGGGCTGCCCATACTGGTGCAGCCTGTCAAACGGCTTCAGGAAGTGCTGTCCCTATCGTTCCTGTCCGGCGGGGTTTTTCCCGGAGCATGGCAGGAACCCGCTGTGGCACAACCCATCTCCCAGCCGGAGCCGGCATATGCCGCGCTGATTGAATAGAAAGAAACAACTGCGAAAACGCGTACAGTAATGATTTGCAATGCATTGCTTCACTGGTTATAATGAAACCATGAGGTGAAGCAAATGCAGACATTACCGGTAATACCTTTAAGGGGGATCGTGGTCCTGCCTGGTGAGGTAATCCATTGCGACGCGGGTCGCAAAAAAACACTTGCGGCCATGCAGGCCGCGGCATCCGGCGACGGCGTCGCTTTTTTCTGCGCACAAAAAGACGCCCAGCGCGCGGAGATTACATTTGACGATTTGAACCTGTTCGGAACCATATGTAAAATCAAGCAGGTATTTCGCATACAGGGGGAAGGCCTGCACATGCTGGTGACCGGGCTTGCCCGGGCCAAGGTTTCGGAGTTTACGGCGGATGCGCCATATTTCGAGGCGGCTGTGGAAAAACCCAAGGACGAGGCGGGAGATCCTTTCGTTGTGGAAGCCATGCGCCGAAGGCTGATCGACCGGTTTAATGAGTTTTCCCGGTTAAACGGCAAGCTCACCAGCGATCAGCGCCAGGAGGTGCTGACATTGACCGATGAGGGAGCGCTGACATACGCCATCGCGCGGCATACCCTGGCCGCCCAGGAGCAGCGCCAGACCCTCTTGGCGGAGAATGACGTATTAACACGCATGACGCTCCTGGAGGAGATGCTGGAGATGGAACTGGGGGTATTGCGGGTAGAGCAGCTTTTGTCCCACAAGGTGAAAGAGCGGCTTGAGCGTAACCAGCAGGAATATGTCCTCAGGGAGAAGATAAAGGTCATTCACGAGGAGCTGGGTGACGATGGCGGCGAGCAGCAGGCCGACGGATACACGAAGCGCATGCGGGAAAAGAACCTCCCTGCCCATGTGCAGGAACGGCTGGAAAAGGAAATCAAGCGGTTGAGGTCCCTGCCCATGGGCTCACACGAGAGGCCGGTGGCTGAGGGGTATATCGAGTGCATACTGGAGCTTCCATGGATGGAGGAGACAAAGGACAACCTCGACATCGCCCATGCCAGGGCGGTACTGGACAAGGATCATTACGGCATGGAAAAGGTCAAGGACAGGATCATTGAATATCTGGCGGTACAGCGGCTGGCTGGAAAGCCAAACGGCCAAATCCTGTGTTTGGCTGGCCCGCCGGGAGTGGGCAAAACATCCATTGCCGCGGCCATCGCCAAAGCCACTGGACGTAAATTTGTCAGGATGAGCCTGGGCGGCGTGCATGACGAGGCGGAGATCAGAGGCCACCGGCGCACGTATATCGGCGCGATGCCGGGGCGGGTGATCGCGGCTATGAAGCAGGCGGGCAGCGTAAACCCGGTGATGCTCTTTGACGAAATCGACAAGCTGGGCAATGACCACCGGGGCGACCCTACCTCAGCCATGCTAGAGGTGCTGGACAGCGCCCAGAATTTCGCGTTCCAGGATCATTACCTTGAGATGCCTTATGATCTGTCCAAGGCAATGCTCCTGACCACCGCCAACAATGTGGACGCCATTCCCGGGCCGCTGCGGAACCGGATGGAGATAATCGACGTTCCAAGCTACCTGGCGCATGAGAAATGTGAAATCGCGAAACGGCATTTGCTGCCCAGGCAGCTTCAACACAATGGCCTTAAAAAGAGCCAGCTTCGGATTACGGACGGGCAGATCGCCTCCATCATCGATGGATATACTAGGGAGGCGGGGGTCCGGGAGCTGGAGCGGGTGCTGGGCTCCATTTGCCGCAAAGCGGCGTGCGAGATCGTAGAAGGCAAAAAACGCGTCACATTGAGCGGGCAAAAGCTCACGGATTATTTGGGCAGGGTGCGGTATTCCCATGACGAGGCGGAAAAAACGCCTGTTGTTGGGCTTGTCACCGGCCTTGCCTGGACGGCGGTGGGAGGTAAAACGCTCCGGGTTGAAGCGGCTGTGGCGCCAGGCGGCGGGAGCATTCAGCTCACCGGGCATTTGGGTGACGTGATGCAGGAAAGCGGCCGTGCGGCCATGACATATGTTCGTGCCCACAGTGGCCAGCTGGGGCTTGCGCCGGATTTTTACCAGAAGCTGGATGTGCACATCCACGTACCGGAGGGTGCGGTACCCAAAGACGGGCCCAGCGCGGGCGTGACGATGGCCACGGCGCTCCTGAGCGCGTTGGTGGGCATCCCGGTCAATCCTGCCGTCGCCATGACAGGCGAGATCACACTGGGCGGGCGGGTGCTGCCGATTGGGGGATTGCGCGAAAAGCTGCTGGCAGCTGTCCGGGCAGGGGTGCGCATGGTGGTATTGCCGGAGGGAAACCGCAAGGATTTGATCGAGGTGCCGGAACATGTGTGCCAGGCGCTGGACATCCGGTTTGTAGAAGGGCTTGACGAGGTATTTGAGCTGGCGCTGATGCGCATGCCCCAACCTTTTTCCGCCCCGTCCGGCCAGGCACAATATCAGGGCGCGCAGGAAAGCGTGCGCTGTTAAGAGGTTTTGAATGGAAGAAAAAGAACTGTTTCGGATTAAGCAGGCGGCGTTTGTCACGTCCGTTGGCCCCGGCGGGGAATACCCGCCGGAACTGCCTGCGGAAATTGCGGTGGTGGGCAAGTCCAACGTGGGCAAGTCAAGCCTCATCAATTCCCTGTGCAACAACAAAAAACTGGCGAAAACCTCCCAAAATCCGGGAAAGACCAGATTGATCAATTATTTTCTTCTAAACCGGGAATTCTATCTGGTGGATTTGCCGGGTTATGGGTATGCCAAGGCATCCAAAGAACAGCAATTGGCTTGGGGGGAGCTGATAGAACAATATCTGTCCTCCGGCCGGGTGACGCATTTATTGCTGTTGTTGGATATTCGCCACGCGCCCTCCGCGGAGGATCGCCAAATGTTTCAATGGATCATATACTATGGCATCCCATTTACGCTTGTCGTCACAAAAGCCGACAAACTCACCAGAAGCAAGCAGAAGCAAGCGGCAAATGTGGCAGCGAAAGATTTGGGAGCGCCGCCGGCGGCCATCGCGTATTCCTCGCAAAGTGCTGTGGGACGGGAAGAATTGGCAGCGCGGTTGGGCGAAATATATGGGGATGCGCTGCAGTTAAAAAAGGGTATTACAAAATGTGATGAAACTATATGAAAAAACCCCTTGACACAGTGATACGCCTTTCGCATAATATGGTCAACACCCCAACTAAAATGTGCGAGGAAATTGATGATGGGTCTGCATAAATGTCCGCGTTGTGAATTAAACTATATTCGGGATGACGAAAAGGTATGCAATGTATGCCGCCGTGATATGAAGGGCGTACCGGATGCCGACGAACAGGCGCTTTGCATCGAATGCGGGGAAAACCCCGTTGTAAACGGGCGGGATCTTTGCGCGTATTGCCTGCGGGAGCTTCGCCGCAGGGAAAAGCTTGACAAGCTGATGGAGCATGCGCAGGAGCCGGATGAGCTTACGGAAATCGATGTGGATGAGCTTGACGAGATCGACGTTCCGGTTACCGGGGATATTCCCAGCGAAGAGCTGCAGGAAATCCATAGGAAGTTTGGGGACGAGGACGACGAGCTTAATTCGGGCGGGGACGATGAGGATGACCAGGAGGAAGAGGACATATAATGTCCATCGACAAAGCTAAGGCTTTGTCGATGGGGTCACTGCGGTGGGCTTTCCATGCAGCTGCGACCTCGGACGATTGCATCGTCTGTCGGTCTTGCCGCATGTAGGGTGTCAAAATCACCGCGCACAAGGTGAACTGCCGCGAAGCGGCAGGAGAAGGTCCCCTGGGGGATGTCGCTGATTTTGACGGATTTTACTCTGCTCATCGCATTTCCTGAAGGCCGCGCTTGACGAATAGCCGCGACTTTCGGCTTTTGCGCTTGAAAAGTGGAAATTGGGGGTAGCATGAGGGTTTTTGCCATAGGGGATCTGCATTTATCCGGGGCGGTGAATAAGCCCATGGATATTTTCGGAGCCGCGTGGGATCATCATGCCGACAGGATTGCCGCCGCCTGGAATGATCTGGTGTCATCAGAGGATCTGGTGTTGTTGCCGGGGGATTTTAGCTGGGCCATGCATTTGGAGGATGTGCTCCCTGATTTTGAATTTCTACGCGGGCTGCCTGGGAAAAAGGCGCTGATTAGAGGAAACCATGATTATTGGTGGAGCAGCGTCACAAAGGTGCGCAGGCTATTGCCCGAGGGGACGTACGCTTTGCAAAATGAATGCATCGACATTGGCGGGCTGGAGATTGTGGGCACCCGCGGATGGGTTTGTCCAGGCAGCGTGGGGTTTGACCCCAAGGTGGATCAAAAGATATATGACCGGGAGGTCAATCGGCTAAAGCTGTCGCTTTTGGGGTTAACCGGAAAACCCTCTGTGGCGATGCTGCATTACCCGCCCTTTAACGAGGGCAGGGAGGAGAGCGGCTTTACAAAACTGCTGGAGGAGGCTGGCGTTCCTTTGGTGGTGTATGGGCATCTTCACGGGCGCAGCTGCAGGATTGCATTTGAAGGAAAGCGAAACGGGGTGGATTACCGGCTGGTCAGTGCCGATCATGTGGGATTTGCGCCGAAATTTCTTTTTGAAATATAAGTGATTGGCGATAAGGGGACGCAATGGCGTCCTTTTTTATTTTTATTATGAAAAAATTGTGAAACCAATAGATTCCACTCATATCTTCACTTGTTTGGGACAAATTAAGACTATATTCGTGGAAAGGAGGCAAACACAATGGCAAGGAATAATGTACTGGTCCCCGAAGCCAAAGAGGCAATGGATAGGTTCAAGTCCGAGGTCGCGTCTTCCCTGAACGTGAACCTGAAGCAGGGCTACAATGGCGACTTGACAACCCGCGAAGCCGGTTCGATCGGCGGCGAGATGGTCAAGCGTATGATCGCGTATGCTGAGCAGAATATGCCTAAGTAACAACGCGGATAAAAAATCTGTAGAAAGGAGCAACAACAATGGCTAGAAACAGCGTATTGATACCCGAGACCAAATCCTCTCTGGACCAATTCAAGAACGAGGTAGCTTCCTCCCTCAACGTGAACCTGAAGAAGGGCTACAACGGCGACTTGACCTCCCGCGAGGCTGGTTCCATCGGCGGCGAAATGGTGAAACGCATGATCTCTTATGCGGAACAAAATATGAACAGCGGCAGCATGATGCGCTAATGTTCTTTTGAATAAAAAAGGCTTCTTCCAATTCGGAGGAAGCCTTTTTGGATAAATGCCGAACACTTGAATGCGGTTTTGCTGTATAATACAGTTTGAAAGGAAGTTGAGGATATGACAGACACAACCGCAAAACATTTCTCCACGTGGAAGGTCTATTGCAATAGCAATTTTTGGGCTAAACGAGGACAAGGGCGGCCTGGGATAGAAATACCCGTTGGTGTTCGGTTTGATTGGGAGGGACAAGCCTTCTTTGTTCCGTCGGTATATTCCTGCTTTAAGGGGCTGGTGGTGGATGTTTGCATTGAGACGCCGGCAAAGGAAATCTGCGGGATCCAGGCAGAAATCGAAACACCGCCCGACGGCTTTTCATATACGCCGGAAATATGGATGAACGGCAGGGCGCTGAAATACCAATGTGGTTGTAGCCTTTCTTGGAATCCCTGTATGCCGGAGGATAATCCGGGAGAGGCGAAAGCCGTACTGGACCACTATAACCTTGATCCGGAACAGTGGTGGACAATATCCCGGTATTCCTTCCCATGGGGGCGCTCGCGCAGGCCCGAGATCAACACCCTGAGTCTGACACTTCACCCGGATTTGGTTGCGTTGCCCGGCCTGGTGTTTCAAGGGAAATTTGCTGGGGAAAGGATCGAGTTTACCCATCCCCAAACTGGCGCAGAACATGTGCTGACGGTGGAAAAACTGGAGAGGAAGGAGCTGCCGCGAAATTTCCTGGCGGAGCATTTGCTTGGGTTTCCCAGGCACTACATGGCATTAACATATGCCCTTGATTTACCCAGGGAAGGCTTCTCTCTGGTCGACCAAATAAAAAGCGATCCCCTTTACCAAATAAAGGAAAACTCCCAAAGATCTGCAATCGGCATCATCGGCGGCGCGGACGGGCCGACCGCCATTTACATCACCGGCGGCAAAGCGGAGCCTGGACTGCGGACAGCCTGCTCGTCCCTGCATTACAGCGATGAATTTGAAGTTGCCTGGCAGATGATTTTTCACGTAAAAAACCGCGCCGATGTGACCGCGGTACTGATTTAAGCCGTTATTTATTCCAATGAAAGAAAATACTCCGCCAAGCCGCCGAACAATCCAGCCGCGCAGGACTTCTGGTACGCGTCCCGGTTGAGCCGTACATCCTCGGTGGGATTGGACAAAAAACCAAGCTCCGCTGTGATCACGGGGGCGTTGGACCAATTAAATCCGGTTTGCTCCGCCGTTTCCACGACGGAACGCTTGCTTGCGCCTGTTTCGTCGCACAAAGCGTTGAGGGTGGCTTTGGCCAGCTTTGCGCTGTTGCCGGAGATAGCACTGTTGCCGCTTGTGCTGGGGGTTAATACGCTGATGCCGGATTTATCCCGCTCTGAGCTGAAATCGCAATGAACGCGCACCCAACAGTCCACGTTTGCATCGTTCATGAGCTTTGCCCGGTCTATATTCGACAAGGAAACGTCGTTTTTCGTGCGGGTCATGATGACAGTGGCTCCTGCGTCGGCGAGAAGCTTTTTGAGCTTTTTCGCGATTTGCAGGTTTGTTTCATATTCATAGATGCCCGTTTTCGCGCCAACCGCCCCAACGCTCATCTTTTCCTTTGTTCGGGAGGAGCCGGGCGAAATGGGCTCCAGCGAGAGGTCTGCGTTGAGTTGATGCCCTGGATCGATGCCGATGACTTTGCCGTTCAGCACGTTTTTCAGCGCGGCGGCGGCCTCTTCCTCGATGCTCGTGATGTCCGCCGTGAGGATGCTGATGCTCTGATTGTCGTTGACTTGGGCGGCAGCGTATTGATCGATTGTTTCCTGATTAAACTCGCCGTCAGCGTTGACGCCCAGCATGCGCTGCAGCTGGCGCACGGCGGCGGCGGTATCCTCGCCGTAAACGCCGTCTGCCCGCTCGTTAAACAGGCCCAGCTCCTGTAATCCGTTTTGCAAATTTGTCACATGCAGGCCCAGATCCCCCGTTTTAAGAACACGGGCGGGCAGATATGGCAAAGCCAGCGCGGCGGGCGCGCAGCTTAAAAATATAAGCAATGTCAGAAACAAGCATACATACTTGTGTCGTGTCAATTTCGTCATGTGATGGATCTCCTGCACCCAAATCCCTTGGGTATTCCAGTGACGTCCTAAGTCACCTTAAATCATTGCAATTAGTTTACCATCCTATTACGCATTTGTCATGAGAAAAACATAAACAAACTGTAAATTCAGCCGGATGGCCGCTATTCCATAACAAATGTCCCTGTGGTACAATAGCCTAAGCTATATAATGGAAGCCCGCTGAAAATAGCGTTATTTGGAGGAAACCATGGAATTATTATCCCCCGCCGGAAGTTGGGAGAGCATGATAGCAGCCGTGCAAAACGGAGCGGACGCAGTGTATCTGGGCGGCGGCCGGTTCAGCGCCCGACGGTTTGCGAAGAATTTTACCACAGACGATGATTTAAGCCGGGCCCTCGATTACTGCCATGTACGGGATGTGCGGGTGCAGGTGACGGTGAATACCCTGCTTCTCGACCGGGAGATGGAGGAGGCGCTTTCCTATGCCGCTTTTTTGTATGAGGCGGGGGCGGACGCGCTGATCGTACAGGACCTGGGGCTTGCGGCTTTGATACGCCAGCAGCTTCCAAAGCTGCCGCTGTATGCCAGCACCCAGATGGCCGTCCACGATAAAAACGGCTTGGAACAGCTGGCGATGATGGGGTTCTCCAGGGCGGTGCTGGCGCGTGAATTGCGGCTATGTGAAATCGAACAGCTTCACAGGCAATGCGAAATGCCTTTGGAGTGCTTTGCCCATGGGGCGCTGTGCACGGCTGTATCGGGCATGTGCCTGTTTTCCTCCATGGCGGGCGGACGCAGCGGAAACCGGGGCGCGTGTGCCCAGCCCTGCCGCAAAGCATATACAACCGAATACGAAAAAGGGCGGAAGACGGGATACCCATTGAGCCTTGGGGATCTGTCCATGCTGTTTCATGTAAAAGAGCTTGCTAGCGCGGGGGTCTCGAGCATCAAGCTGGAAGGCAGGATGAAGCGGCCGGAATATGTGGCGGCGGTGACACGGGCGTACCGCATGGCGCTTTCCGGCGCGTCTGAAAAGGAGCTGCGCGAAGCGATAAACGCAGCCAACCGGATATTCAACAGAGGCGAAGCGGGAACCGGGTATTACTTTGCCCAGGCGGACGTAGCTGCCAACCGCCGCGGTGCGTTGAGCGATGAGCAATCGCCATTGAGCGAAATGCGCGAAACATACCGCCGGGAGAATAAGCGGCGGGATATGACAGGCGTGTTAACCCTCATGGTGGGGGAACCCGCGCGGCTGAAGCTCGCTTTGGGCGAAACAGAGGTTGTCGCCCAAACGGCCGAACCGGTGCAGCCGGCTGGCAAAACGCCTGATGCACAGCGCTATCGCGCCCAGGTGGGAAAGCTTTTCGACACGCCCTTCACCATGACCGATTGCCGGGTGGAAATGCCGGTAGCGGCTTATATCAGCGCGGCGGCGCTCAACGGGCTAAGGCGGCAGGGGGTGTCTCTGCTCATGGACAAGCTCGCCTGGCGGCGGGAAGGCGTTTCGGTTACATTGCCTCAACTCGTTGTGGCCAATAAGGAGGAAAACGCCTGTCCGGTAATCGCAATCGCGCCAAACGCGGGCGGGGTTATCTCGGCGGTGGAGGCGGGGGCGGACATGGTCGCGCTGTCCCCAAATTGCTATGATATGAAATTCCTGTTGCCGCTGTTAGAGGAATTGCAGCCTCTTCGACACAAAGCAAAGCTGCTGTTGCAGTTGCCCGCCGCGGCAATGGAGAAAGAGGAGCAGGGGTGGCTCACCACCGTCCTCAACCCAGCGCTTCTTGACGGGGGGATCGCCCAGCACATGAGCCAGCTGGCGTATCTGGAGCCGCTGACAATCAAAATTGCCGGGCCGCTTTGCAACGCCGCCAATGGCTATAGCGTGGCGGCGCTCAGGGCGCTGGGGTTTGACCGGGTAGCGGCTTCGCTGGAGCTGAACCGGGGGCAGATGCGGGACATGATCCGGCGGGACGGCGTTGGGGCCTATGCCTACGGACGGGCGGCGCTGATGCAGCTGTTGCATTGTCCGGTCAAGGCGGGATTTGGCTGCCAGCAATGCGCGCTTGGCGGGGGTGCCCTCGTCGACGAGGCGGGGCGGCGCTTTTCACTGGACCCGGTGCATGGGTCCGAGCGCTGTCTCATTCGGGTGCGAAATTGCGAAATCTTGGATATACTCCATGATGTGTCGGCACTACCCCGGCCGGATTTTCTTCTTTTGGAGTTTACCGACGAGAATGAAGCAGAGGTGCGAGAGCGTGTCGCTGCAGGGGTGCTTGCCAGGGCGGGGGAGACGCCTGTGCGTATGGGCACAACCCGGGGGCATTGGAACCGGGGCTGGGATTGAGGACTGGGATATGAAGGAGGGAATATTTATGGAGCAGCGGGTGCTGTCCATTTTAGAATTTGATAAGATACGTGAGATGCTACAGCAGTATACCGTTTCGTCCATCGGGCAGGAGCTTGCAAAACACCTAATGCCAACCTGGGATGAGGCAGAGGCGCGCATACTTTTGAAGCAGACGGCGGAAGCCGCCCGCTTTTACGCCAGAGGCGGCGGGCAAAGCCCTGTGGAGGGTTTTGACGACATGCGCATGACACTCAAGCGGGTTCGCGCGGCGCTGTCGCTCTCGGCCGGAGAATTGCTGGGGGCCGCCCGGTGCCTGCGGGTCAGCCGCACCGCAAAAGAGCGGCTGCAACAAACCGATGCGGAAGAGCCGCTGACGTTGTTGAGCCATATGGCAAGCCAGCTGTGCGCCTACAGAAGCCTGGAGGAGGAGATTTCCCGCTGCATCATCAGCGCGGACGAGATTTCAGACGCGGCCTCGCCGGCCCTTGCGGACATCAGGCGGCAGATGCGGATAGCCAACGAGCGGGCGCGGGACAAGATAAACAACATGGTGCACAGCACCACGTTCCAGAAATACCTGCAGGAGCCCATCATCACAATCAGAAACGGCAGGTTTGTCCTGCCGGTGAAGCAGGAGTACCGGCAATATGTTCCCGGGCTTGTCCACGATCAGTCAGGCAGCGGCGCGACATTGTTTGTGGAGCCGATGGCTGTCGTGGAGCTTGGCAATGAGTACAAGCGGCAGATGGCGTTGGAGCAGGAGGAGATTTCCCGCATTCTCGCGGCGCTGACGTCGATGCTGGAACCCTATGCCGACACGCTCATTGAAAGCCTGGGTATTCTCGGGGCGCTGGACCTGATATTCGCGAAAGCAGCGTTGGCGCGGCAGATGAAGGCTGCCTGTCCTAAGATACTACAAGAGGGCATTACCATCATAAAGGGACGGCATCCGCTCATCCCGGCGGACCGGGTGGTGCCGGTGGACGTGTGGCTTGGGCAAAACGGCATTCAGACCCTGATCATCACAGGGCCAAACACCGGCGGAAAAACCGTGACGCTCAAAACCCTGGGCCTGTTTACGCTCATGGCCCAGGCGGGCCTGTTCCTGCCTGCTGCGGAGGGAACCGGCGTGCGGGTATTCCGTGCGGTGCATGCGGACATCGGGGACGAGCAGTCCATTGAGCAGAGCCTGTCCACATTCTCCAGCCATATGAAAAATCTGGTGGAGGTCCTAGACAATGCTGACGACAAAAGCCTTGTGCTGCTGGACGAGCTGGGCGCGGGCACCGACCCTGTGGAGGGCGCGGCCCTTGCCATGAGCATCCTCGAAACCCTGCATGGGCGGGGTTGCCTGACCGCCGCCACCACCCATTACAGCGAGATCAAGGCATTCGCCATGACCAGGGAGGGTATGCAAAATGCGTCCATGGAGTTTGATGTGGACAGGCTAATGCCCACCTACCGGCTGTTTATCGGCATTCCGGGCAAATCCAACGCATTCGAAATATCAGAGCGGCTGGGGCTGTCTTTAGACGTCATCCATAAGGCCAGGGAATTTTTGAAGCAGGAGGATGTCCAGTTTGAGGACGTCATCCAAAGCGCCCAGTCCCAGCGCCAGCGGGCGGAGGAGGAGCGTATCGAGGCGGAGCGCGCCCGCTATGAGCTGGAGCGGCTGAAATCGGAAACCCAGCAGCTGAAAAAGCGCATGGAAGGGGAAAAGGCTGCCATGCGCGCCAAAGCCCGGGAAGAGCAGCGGCAGTTGGTGCGGGAAACCCGGCAGGAGATGGAACAGGTGATCGTTGGCCTTCGGAATATGAAGGGCGTGGATCACAGTCAGATCGACCGGGCCATTCAACAGGCACGGGACCGGGTGCGCAAGAGGGAGGAGGGATTGTTTGACGCCGATACGCTTGGAGAGCAGGCGGACGACAAGCCCCCCAAGTCCGTACGCCCCGGTGAACGGGTACGGCTTTTGAAATTATCTCAAAACGCCACGGTATTGAAGCCGGCAGACGCCAAGGGCGAGGTGCGGGTCCAGGCCGGGGTGATTAAGATGATGGTAAACCTCCAGGATATCCGCATCATTGAAGAGGTGGTAAAGCCCGCCCCCGCCGCCAACAAGGTGCAGGTAGAAAGCATCTCATCGGTTGGGCGCATGGAGCTTGATATTCGCGGGAAAATGGTGGACGAGGCTGTGATGGAGGTGGACCGGTATCTTCTGGACGCGTCCATGCATGGGTTGAGCGAGGTATCTATCATCCATGGCAAGGGCACAGGCGCGCTGCGAAAGGGCGTACAGGATTATCTTAGGCATCATACCAAGGTAAAGAGCTTCCGCCTGGGCAATTACGGCGAGGGGGACGCCGGGGTAACGGTTGTGACGTTGCGACAATGAGCAGACCCTATTAAAAGCGAATTGAAGCTGGGGCCAATCTCTGTTAGAATGTGTTTGAAACGATGAATTTGTGTGAAAATTCATATAGGGTTCATATTCTCATTCGGGGGGTGTGCTATGATACTGGTGAGCGCTTGTCTGGCGGGGTATCCCTGCCGCTATAATGGAGGAAGCAAGCCCGATGCCCGCGTCATAGAATTGGTGCAGGCGGGCAAGGCGATCCCCGTCTGTCCGGAGGCCCTGGGCGGATTGCCTATGCCCCGGCCACCTGCGGAAATTGTAGGCGGCGACGGGGGCGATGTATTGATCGGGCGGGGCCGTGTTGTGGACAGCACCGGCGCCGACGTGACCGAGGGCTTTATTAAGGGCGCCAGGGCTACGCTAAATCTGTGCCGGCGCTACGGCGTGGAGCGGGCGATTTTGAAGGCCAACAGCCCGTCCTGCGGCAGCGGTATGATTTACGACGGGAGCTTTTTGGGAAAACTGAAGTCTGGGGACGGCGTGAGTGCCAAATTGCTGAAGGTCAACGGCATCACGGTGGAAAGCGTATCATGAAAACGGAGGTTGACGTGGAGAATAACACCATACTCGTAATCGACGATGATAAAAACATCCTGGCTATCATTGAGCTTTATCTGAAAAAGGCCGGATATATGGTCGTCACCTGCGAGCGGGGGGACGAGGCGATCAAAGCCTTTCACCGTACGCAGCCGGCGCTGGTGGTGCTGGACGTGATGCTGCCCGGGCTGGACGGCTGGGGCGTGTTGAGCGCGCTGCGCACCGAAAGCGACATCCCTGTGATCATGCTCACCGCTAAGGGTGATACAACCGACAGGATTCAGGGGCTAGACCTGGGGGCGGACGACTATATCCCCAAGCCCTTTGAAGCCAAGGAGTTGCTGGCCCGGATTAAGGCGGTGCTTCGCCGGTCCGCCGCACCCGAGGAGCAGGAGCGCAAAATCGCGTTCCCGGGGCTGATGGTGTCCCTGGAAAACTACGCGGTGGTACTTGACGATAAGCCTGTGGAGATGCCGCCCAAGGAAATTGAGCTGCTGTATTTCCTCACCTCCCATGAAGGCAAGGTGTTCACCAGGGAACAATTGCTTGAGCAGGTATGGGGCTTTGACTTTTTTGGAGACAGCCGCACGGTAGACGTCCATGTTAAGCGCATCCGCGAAAAGCTGGGCGAGAGGGCGGATTGGCAGATAAAAACCGTTTGGGGTGTAGGATATAAGTTTGAAGTTAACAGAAACTGATCCGGCTTTTTCATGAAAACGGATCATTTCAAATCCCTGTTTGCCCGGATGCTGGCAACGTATTTGACCGTTATTCTGTGCCTGCTGCTGCTGATGGGAATAACGGTTACAAGCATGTTCAAAAGCCAGTATATCAGGGAGGAGGAGAATGCGCTTCGCCACGAGGGAGAAAAGATCAACACCATTGTCGTGACGGATTACGCCGACGATAAAAAGCGGCAGTCCGCCATCGACCGGCTGACCACCGTGGCCCGGCAGTATGACGCGCTTATTCAGGTGATTGACTTTAGGGGAAATCCTCACTCGTTTATGGATGAAACCCAGACGATCCTTAAGTGGGAGCTGTGCGATGAGGCGGGAAACGCCTACTTTGGCCCCGAGGAACAAGCCGTGTGGTGCCTGCCGGGGATCAGCGTTTGGCTTCAATCGCCGCTTTGCTTTGAAAATATCCGGCTTTCCGCCTGGAAGGAGCCCGCCCGCAGCGCGAAAGCCCTGACGCAGGATGGGGTGCTGGCCTGGAACGCGTTTCGGGAGGTTACGGGCATGTCCACACTGACGCTCCTTAGGCCCATCATCGGCGAGGAGGGGCAGGAAGGGCTGTTGCTCATCCATTTTGACATGAGCGCGGTCAACGACTCCATCAAACAGGTATACCTCGACGTGCTGCTGACGGCGTTTGTGGCGGTGGTGGCGGCGATACTGGCGGTGTATTACATCACCACCCGGATTACAAAGCCGATTGTGGACATGAACGCCACCGTGCGCCGGTATTCCAAAGGGAATTTCGACCTTCGTTTGCAGGCAGGGGGCACCGACGAGGTGGCGCAGCTGGCGCAGAGCTTTAACGTCATGGCGGATGAGCTCAACGATCTGGAGCAAACTAGGCGCAGCTTTGTGGCCAATGTCAGCCACGAGCTTCGGTCTCCATTGACGTCCATGCGCGGGTTTTTAGAGGCGATGCAGGATGGTACAATCCCGCCGGATGAGCGGGGAAAATACATGGATGTGGTCATATCCGAAACCCGGCGCATGACGGACATGGTAAACGACCTCTTGGACCTTGCCAGGATTGAAAGCGGACAGACAACGCTAAATCTCACGGTATTCGACTTAAACGAGCTGACCCGCCGGACGCTGATTACGTTTGAAACCCGGGTGAATGAGAAAAACCTGGCGGTGGACTTGGAGGTTCCATCCGCGCCCTGCTATGTAGAGGCGGATAGCGTTCAGATTGTCCAGGTGCTAAGAAACCTCATCGATAATGCCCTTAAGTATTCCCCAGAGAAAGGGACGCTGTCCATCAAGATTGCCGTCATGGGCCGCAAGTCTGCCACAGTCACCGTCCGTGACGAGGGCAACGGCATCCCCACAGAGGATATTCCCCGGGTGTTTGACCGGTTTTACAAGGTGGAGAAGGCGCACACGCCCACCCTGCAAAGCGGCACCGGTCTGGGGCTGGCTCTCGTGAAGAGGATTGTGGACCAGCACGATGAAAACATCTGGGTGGAAAGCAGTGAAGGACATGGTACGGCGTTTACATTTACACTAAAGCGCGCACCGGAGGCGCCCCGGCCCAAACGGCCGCAGGAATTACAGCATGCCGCGGGCGAGCGCAATTTGATCGGAGGAGAAAAGTAATGAACATGGAATATGAGAACTACTATGAGAATGGCGGCGTGCAGGAAAAGAAGCCCCGCCGGCCAGGGAAAATACTGCTGATCATATTCCTGACGCTCATCGTGCTGTCCGTCATCGGGGGGCTGATTTATGGCGTTATATGGTCCATGTCGCATATGGGAATGCCCAAATGGCAGGATATCCTGCCGGATATGCCCGACGGCGCCCGCGATCCCTTTCCGGGCATGACCGCGCCTACACCGGCCCCGCAGCCCACGCCGCTGCCTACAGAGCGGCCCATGGCTGCCCTGGACGGAATTGCGCCGGAAATACTTGATATCGCCAATCCCATCCCCGACATCGCCGACAGCGTTGGCGAAAGCGTGGTGGGGGTCAGCAACTATATCGAGGGCCTGGGCGGGGAGTATATTGAGGTGGGCGGCGGCTCCGGTTTTATCATTTCTACCGAGGGATATGTTCTCACCAACAGCCATGTTGTGGAGGACGCTAAAAGGCTTACCGTCACGCTGCTGGGCGGGGAAGAGATCGAGGCGGAGCTGATGGGTACCGACAAGCATATGGACATTGCGGTTTTGAAGATAAATATGAGCGGCCTCAAGGCGCTTCATCTTGGCAACTCGGATAAGGTCAGGGTGGGGGAGTTTGTGGTGGCGGTTGGCACGCCGTTAAGCCGGGAGCTGGAGGGAAGCATTACAATGGGCATTATCAGCGCGCGTTCCCGGGATATGAACATCGACGGCAAGAAAAACACTTATATTCAGACGGACGCGGCTATCAACCTTGGCAACTCCGGCGGCCCGCTTTTGAACATGAAAGGCGAGGTGGTTGGCATTAATACCGCCAAGGCCGTAATCGCCGGCTATGATGAGTACGGCCAAAGCGTTAACGCCGAGGGGCTGGGCTTTGCGCTGCCCATCAACGAGGTCATGACGGTGGTGCCTGCGCTCATTACAAAAGGATATGTCCAGCGTCCCGGGATTGGCGTTACGATCCGGACGTTAACTAAGCAGGAAGCGGAGGAAAATGGCCTGGAAGACGGCGTGCTGGTATACAGCACTGTGCGCGGCGGTCCGGCGGAGCAGGCGGGCCTTCTCCCAGGCGATATCATTACCGCCTGCGACGGGCAAAGCATCACCGACCAAAACGCCCTGACCAAGCTGGTCAGCAAGGGCAAGGTGGGAGGAACGCTGCGTTTTGAAGTGCTCCGGGATGAAGAAACGCTGGAGATTGTGGTCACCATCGGCGACAGCAACAACATGGATTTTGATGACACCAACGCGATAGAATAAAAAGGATGAAATGCTTGAGGCGGTTTCCGGAAGGAAGCCGCCTCAGACTGTCGAAAAACCCTTTTGGGGGTTGTCATGGGGCCAGAACCCCTTAGGTTGTTCCTGCAATCATGAAACTTTGTAACAAAATGGTTTTCTATAATCTATTGCGTCAGCAGCCCATTGAGAATTTATAATGTTGCCTTGTTTTCCGAAATGATGTTCATACTCAGTTCACATTGAAACATTATAATGAGCTGGATTTTTGAATAAAGGAGAACGGAAGCAGGATGTTACAGGAGCAGGCCATCCAGGAAGAAAAACAGGTCGCTGAGAGTGCGCCGTTAAATAAAGAGGAAAAGCCACAAAAGAAAAAGCGCAAGATTAAAAAGCGCTGGTATGTTTTGGGCGCCATCGTGCTGGTCGTGGCCTTCTTGCTTATCCGCTGCACCAGCCAGATCAAGCAGGTAATCAACCAGCTTGCCTATTCGGATACCACCGTACTTGCATCGGCGGACATTGAAAAATCCATCAGCGCCACCGGCCGGGTGGAAAGCGCCAGCACGGAAAACGTGTATTCCACCATGAGCTATACGGTGATGAACGTCAACGTGGAAGTCGGCGACGTGGTGAGTGTTGGCGATGTGCTGTGCGAGCTGGATCCTGAAAACATCCAGAAGCAGATCAACGAAAAAGAGATTTCCATGGATACCTCGAAAAAGACGTCCGGCCAGCAGGTGGAGACAGCCAAGGACAATTATGACAATTTTAAGGATGGCATCAACAGCGGTACCAATTCCAGCCTGATTTCCGCCAACTCCAGCGTGCAGAATGCCTATGACAACTGGCAAAAGGCTATGAAAGCGTACAACGATTATCGCAATACGCTGAACTGGGGCGAGAACACCACTATTCTCAATCTTGAGACGGCAATGGACAACGCGGAGATGAATTTGAATACCGCGAGAAAAACGTATGAGGATGCCAAAACGGCCTATGAGGCCGCGAGCGGTCAAACGGCTATCGATCCTGGCGTGCTCGCTCCATTAGAGAGTGCAGTGTTAGCGGCGCAGGCCGAACGGGATACCGCACAGGCAGCTTATGATGATGCGGTGACGAGAAGCGTAACCGACGCAACTGTTGACGTCTCATCGTATTTGACTGCCCTGAATGAGAAGCAACTGGCCCTTGACGCGGCAAATTTAGCCCTACAGCAGGCGCAGACAGCAGGGAATACAGCCAATATTGACGCGCTAAAAGGCGCAATGGAAAAGGCGAAAACAGCCTATGACACCGCCAGGCGCGCCTACGACAATGCGGAGGCCGCGTACCATGCCGGCGTGCGCAGCGCCAGCAGCGCCCTTGATGATTACGCCAGGAGCATTGAAACCACCCAGCGGGCGTATGAAACCGCCCTGCAATCCCGCACGGCAGCGGAGGTTGCGGCGGACAACCAGCTGGAAGCCTATAAAAACAGCCTCAACACCGCAAAGATCAGCGCTGGAACCGACCTTGCCGACTATCAGCTGGAGGAAATGTACAAAACCCTGTCCGACGCCACCATCAAAGCCCCGGTTGCGGGCACCGTGACAGCGGTGTATGCCAAGGTGGGCGCAAGCGGCAGCGGGCTGCTGTTCGTCATTGAGGATACCGAAAGCCTTGTGGTTGAAACCTCCGTCAAGGGCTATGATGTAGGCACGGTAAAGACGGGGCTGCCTGTGACAATTAAGTCCGACGCCACCGGCAACGAGGTGTTTGACGGAAAAATTACGACCATTGCCCCCACCGCCAACAAAAACGCCCAGGGCAAAACCGACCTGACAGGGGAAGAGGAGTACGCCACAAAGGTGGAGGTGCTCTCCCAAGATACCGGGCTTCGCATCGGCATGAGCGTGCGCCTCAACTATATCATCGAGCAGCAGTCCGGCGTGCTGGCCGTACCCTACGAAGCGGTCTATCAAAACGCGCTGGACGAGAACTGCGTGCTCATTGCGGTGGAGCAGGCGGACGGCAAATACCTCCTTACGGAAGTGAAGGTGGAGATGGGCATCGACAACGATCTCGACGTGGTGGTGTCCGGCGAGGGGATCGCCCCAGGCGTGCGGGTGGTCAACAATCCTTCCACATATGCCCCCGGCCAGGTTGTCACATTGAGCAATACCTCCACCGTCAGGCAGCAGATGGGCGGGTTTGCCGGGATGATGGGTTAGGCTAAGGTGAACGCCATGAATAAGCCCATCATTCAAATGAAAGAGATATATAAGCGGTTTTATATCGGCCAGCCCAACGAGCTGGAGATACTGCACGGCATTGATCTTTCTGTAAAAGAGGGGGAGTTCGTGTCCATCGTGGGCGCGTCCGGCTCCGGCAAATCCACATTGATGAACCTCATCGGCGCATTGGACCGGGCAACGGAGGGAAGTTATATTCTCGACGGTACCGTGATCGAGGAGGCGGAGGACGCTGAATTGTCCGCGATCCGAAACAAAAAGGTGGGGTTTGTATTTCAAAATTTCAACCTTATCCCCCGCACGGACGCACTCAAAAATGTGGAGCTGCCCATGCTGTACGCAGGCTTGTCCCAGCGGGACCGTACCCGCCGGGCAAAAGAGCTTCTGGAGATGGTGGAAATGGATGACCGGATGCACCATCAGCCCAACGAGCTTTCCGGCGGCCAAAAGCAGCGCGTGGCCATCGCCAGGGCAATGGCAAACAATCCTGCGTTGATACTCGCGGATGAACCCACTGGCGCGCTTGACTCTAAAACCGGGCGGTTGGTGATGAATTTGTTTCACAACCTGCATAAAGAGCAGGGGAAGACAATCGTGCTCATTACCCATAATAAGGAGCTTGCGGTGGAAACCCAACGGATGCTGACCATGCAGGACGGATATTTGGAGAACGCCATATGACATTATTAGAGAATATCCGAATAGCGTGGGAAGGGCTGAAGGCCAACAAGATGCGCGCGCTTTTGACGATGCTGGGCATCATCATTGGCATCGGCTCCGTCATCGGCATATTGACCGTGGGCGGCGGCATGTCCAGCACAATCACAGACGCCATGGGCTCTTTGGGCGCGACAAATATCATGGTCAGCCTGCAGATGAAAAGCGACGGCACCGGCGGCCGTACACGCAGCGTGAAGATTACGGAAAACGATCTGATCACAGATGACATGGTCGATAAGATGCGCGAGCGGTTCCCAGAGGCGGTAGCAGGGGTCAGCATCAGCGAAAGCGTGGGCGGCGGCCAGGCGAAGGAAGGCCATGATTACGCCAACGTGTCCATCACCGGGGTCAACGCCGATTATGAGGGCGTCAACAACATCAGCATGGTCAGCGGCCGGTTCCTCAACGAGCAGGATATGGATGGAAAGCGCTCTACTGCGGTGGTATCGGATAAGCTGGTCAACAACATGTTTAGAGGGGATGCCAGGGCCGCCGTGGGCGAGGAGATTAAGGTTCGGGTGGGCACAGATATTTTCGCGTTCCGCATTGTGGGCGTGTACAAATATGAGCAGACCATGATGTCCTTCTCCTTTGCGGCGGAAAAGGACATCAGTACAAGCCTGTATATTCCTGTTTCCACCGCGAAAAAGCTGAACGGCTCCCCCAGCGGGTATCAGAACATCACGGTCATGGCCAGCGCCAGCGTGGATAGCTTGACGTTCGCCAGCCAGCTGTCGGATTTCTACAACCGGTATTATGAAAACAACGCCAATTTCCGCATTATGACGATGAGTATGGAAAGCATCACGGAGCAGTTTAACACAATGATGAACAACGTAAACATCGCCCTCTCGGTGATCGCTGGGATTTCTTTGCTTGTGGGCGGCATCGGCGTGATGAACATCATGCTCGTCAGCGTGACGGAGCGCACTAGGGAGATCGGCACGAGAAAGGCGCTGGGCGCCACCAACGGGAATATTCGGGTGCAATTCGTGGTGGAAAGTACCATTGTATGCCTGATTGGCGGGGTGTTCGGTGTGATATTCGGCGGAATATTAGGATATATCGGAAGCTCGCTTCTGGGGGTTCCGTCGGGGCCATCCCTATTTTCGATATTGCTTGCAGTGGGATTTTCCATGTTTATCGGCGTGTTTTTCGGCTATTATCCCGCCAATAAAGCCGCCATGCTGGATCCCATCGAGGCGCTGCGATACGAATAGTACGGCTAATTGCCGTTACCCTTTCGCCCTTGTTTGCAGCATCTCACAAATAAAAACCCCTGTCTATGATGGCTTCGCCACTGCTCGCGGCGGCTAATCCTTGACAGGGATTTTCCTATGCGGTCATGCCATTGAAAAATCTGCGAAGATAGTCTCTGGAAGTCAATCCGGCTTATATCTTTTTGTACTCGACTATTTTCAAAATCATGTCCAGCACAGCTTGCTGTTCTTTGAGTGGCAATGAATTTACCAGATCATAGCATTGAGCTGGTATTCCCGGTGTAGGGTCATTCTTAGGCACAAGCTTCTCGAAAAGCTCTTCATAAGATATTTCCAAACCAATCACAACCTTTTCAATGCTCTCTAACGTAGCGTTTTTCTCACCACGTTCCAGTTGTCCAATATATGTGTTGTGAAGCCCGCATTTGGCAGCCAATTCTTCTTGCGTGAGATTTATTTTGTTACGATGGTTCTTTATGCGTTCGCCTATTATTTTGCTGATATCACTCATTGTTACCACCTCAAATAAATTGTATTTGCATTCGTATTAGTAATTCCCAAGCATTGTTTTCCACCAGGGTTTGTCCTGAAACAGGCGGCAGAACAGGACATACAGGCCGTAGCCCAGCCCACTGCCCAGGGTATTCATGATAATGTCGTCGATATCCGCGGAGCGGCCGATAAAATATTGGATTGTTTCCACAACCACGATAAGGGCAGCGACGGAAATCACCGTCTTGAACCACCTGCGAAACCGGGGAAACACCACCGGCAGCAGCAGTCCCATCGGCACGCCCATGAATACATTTAATATCAGCTGCTCAGCCATCCTGCGTGGGCCCATGGAATACGTCTCCTTTACCCAGGCAAAGGGCACGAGATTGATAAGCCGGTACGAAGGTGGAAGCTGCAGGCCCCCCGCGAGTAAAGTCGCGTACAACAGGCTTAGCGCCGTTCCGAGAAGCGCGAATATGGCAAGATGCCGCAAAAACGGGCGCTTGCCGTGTTTCTGCCTGAAAAAAAGGCAGCAGGGCAGATATAACGCAAGGGAAAACAGCAGTATGATGGGAAACACGATGATTACGTAATAAAATACCACTTTGACAAGCCTTTCTCAGCATTTCCCCTTCAATGGATATTAGTATACCACAGAATAAAAAAAGCCGCATTTATATTTTGAAGCAGTAAATTCACAAAATTGCCCAATTGAGGAGAAGGGATTTTGGTGATACTTGTAGAAATAACATAGTAGCGCACATGGAATGGCCTTTTGGCCCAGCCAGCATAACAGCGCCGAAAAGGAGTTGAACTGCATGCGTATTTCCATCACAGGAAAGAACATTGAAGTGTCCGACTATTTGAGAGAACTGGTGGACAAAAAAGTGGGCAAGCTGGAGCGGTATTTTAACAAGGATACCGAGGTTCAGGTGACCATGGCAGTGGAGAGAAACAGGCACATCGTTGAGGTAACAATCCCCTATGACGGCGGCATTATCCGGGGCGAGGAAGTCACCGGCGATATGTACGCCTCCATCGACAACGTATTGGACAAACTGGAAAAGCAGATTATCCGGCATCGCACGAAATTGGAAAAGGGCTTGAAATCCGGCGCGTTTAAGTATGACGAGCCGCTGTTTGGCGGCAGTTACGACGACGTTGAGGAGGAGGATGTTCCCCGCATTGTCCGGGTAAAAAGATTTTCTATCAAGCCCATGAGCGAGGAAGAAGCGATGCTTCAGCTGGAGCTCGTGGGACATTCCTTCTATGTGTTTGAAAATGCAAGCACCGGCGACATCAACGTGCTTTATGCCCGTAAGGACGGCAATTACGGCCTGATTGAGCCGGAGCGGTAAGCGCGAAACGGTTTCATAGAATATAATGCGGGGCCGCGTCAGCGGCCCCGTTTCGATTGTTTGAGGATATCCTTTGCGCAGCAAAACGCCCCGGAACCCAACGGCTCCGGGGCGCATATTGCTTTGCTTATTTGTTGTAGTAACGATCCCTTGCGACATAGTGTGTATGCAGCAGCTCATGGGATTTGTGGCCGCAGGGTTCGCCCAGGAATTCCTCGTATATCTTGGTGATGGAGGGATTCTTATGGGACTTGCGGATGACCATCGACTGATCCTCGTCATAGGTGGCCTTGGCGCGGGCGGCTCTCGGGTCCACCACATACCGGGTGCGGGCGTCCACGATGGGCTGGCCGCCGCCGGTCACGCAGCCGCCGGGGCAGCCCATGATCTCTATGAAGTGATAGGTCTTTTCGCCGGATTTGATGGAGTCCAACAGCTTCGCCGCGTTGGCGGTGCCGTGAGCGATGGCAACGTTGACGTCCATGCCCGCAACGGATACGGTGGCCTCTTTAATGCCCTCAAGCCCGCGCACATCGTTATACTCGATGGCCGTGAGATCCTCGCCTGTGAGGATGTCCGCCACAGTGCGCAGCGCCGCTTCCATCACGCCGCCGGTTACGCCGAATATCACCGCCGCGCCGGTGGAGTCGCCCAGAATGCTGTCAAAGGACTCGTCGGGTAGGTTCACGAAATCGATACCCGCCTGCTTAATCATGTCGGCAAGCTCCCTGGTGGTCAGGTTCGCGTCCACGTCCCGATAGCTCTCCCGGCCAAACTCGGGGCGGATGACCTCGAACTTCTTCGCCGTGCAGGGCATGACGGAGACAACAAAAATGTTTTTCGGATCGATGCCGTTTTTCTGTGCGAAATAGGTCTTTGTGAGCGCGCCCTGCATCTGGTTCGGGCTCTTGCAGGTGGACAGGTTCGGGATAAACTCGGGATAAAAATGCTCGCAGAACTTGATCCAGCCTGGGCTGCAGGAGGTGATCATCGGGAGCACCCCGCCTTCCTTGATGCGGCCCAACAGCTCCGTGCCCTCTTCCATGATGGTAAGGTCAGCGGCGAAGTCTACGTCAAACACCCGGTCAGCGCCCAGGCGGCGCATGGCGGCGGCAAGCTTGCCGGTGCTGCGGGTGCCGATGGGCAGGCCGAATTCCTCGCCGATGGCCACGCGCACGGCGGGGGCGGGCTGGAACACCACGAACTTGCTGTCGTCGGCCAGGGCGGCCCACACTTCTTCGGTGGAGTCCTTTTCAGTCAGCGCGCCGGTGGGGCAGGCCGCGATGCACTGGCCGCAATTGATGCAGGCCACGTCGTTTAAGCTCTTCTCGAAGATGGAGCCGACCTGGGTGTAAAAGCCACGGTTTTGCATGCCGATGGCGTATACGCCCTGGGTGTGCTCGCAGGCGGCCACGCAACGGCGGCAGAGGATGCATTTGTTGTTGTCACGGACGATGGAGGGGGAGAAATCGTCGATGGTTTTTTCAATGCGGGTTCCATCAAACTTGATGTCGGTGATGCCAAGCTCCTTGGAGAGTGCCTGCAGCTCGCAGTTCTGGCTGCGCTTGCAGGTGAGGCACTGGCGGTCATGATCGGACAGGATCAGCTCCAGCACAGCGCGGCGGGCCTGGAGTACCTTGGGGGATGCGGTTTTTACTTCCAGCCCCTCGGATGCGGGCAGCACGCAGGAGGCTTGCAATTTGCCGGACCTCGCGTCCTCCACCAGGCACATACGGCAGGCGCCGATGTTGTTGATATCCTTGAGGTTGCATAGCGTGGGGATACGTATTCCTGCCGCTAGCGCCGCCTCCAATACGGTTGTGCCCTCGGCAACCTGAACGTCGCGGCCATCGATCTTCATGTTCATCATCGCGTGTCTCGTCCTTTCCTTAATGATATACTGCTGATTAGGGTTTGCTCCGAAGAGCATAAATAGACAATTCTCTATATAAAATAATATCTATATGTCAGGAAAATGTCAAGCAATTGTTGTAATATACTTTATTACAAAAAAGTTTCATGAAAATTCATTTGTGTCTTACATTCGAGACGGATATAATGGTGTGAGTGAACAAAAGACATAGTTAAGGAAACGGAATTACCACAATGGTATGGATGGAGGGGTGCGGATTTGGAAAAACACATAAACCGCCTGATCGATGTAAGAGATGTTAAGAAAATATATAAAGTGGGGACGGTATCCATTCACGCGCTGCGTGGCGTCAGCTTCTCCCTCAACCGGGGGGATCTATGCTGTATTGTGGGGCGCTCAGGCTCTGGAAAGTCCACGCTTTTGAACGTTTTGGCAGGCCTGGAGGGGCCCACGTCTGGGGAAATTGTGGTGGCCAACCAGCATGTGGAGAGGATGACGCAAAGTGAGCTGATACTGTTTCGGCAGCAGCATGTAGGCTTTATATTTCAGTCCTTCAATCTGATGCCGTATTATACGGCGCTGGAAAACGTGGCGTTTCCTATGGTGTTTCGGGGCGTGCCCCGGGGAAAACGCAATAAGCTCGCCAGGGATATTCTCTGCGCGGTGGGCCTTGAAACCCATTTAAACCACAAGCCCATGCAGATGTCCGGCGGACAGCAGCAGCGCGTGGGCATCGCCCGGGCGCTGGTGAGCGACCCGGAGATCGTTTTTGCGGATGAGCCTACGGGCAACCTGGACTCCAAAACCTCGGACGAGGTGATGAACATGATCTGCAATATTGTAAGGGAAAGAAACAAAACACTTATTTTGGTAACGCATGACCCCAATATGGCTGCGTTTATGGATAAATCCATCCATATTCTGGATGGGCAGATCACGGATGTGGAAAACAACACCACCCTGTACGGGGCCTAAGGAAAAAGATGGAGGATGGTTCGATGAGGGGTAAACGAATTTTCGCTTTTGTACTGGTTATTTTCATGGCGGTTGCGCTGTTTCCGGTGAGTGCGTTGGCGGCGCCAAACGTAATTTGCACGATTAATGGGGAAACAGAAGCAACTATTATAGAAGCGGGTGGAGCAGCACAGTTTGCTTTGAATTTGACGAACATGGAAACAGAAGACAAGATCATTGATTATGTGATGATGGCGTCTACTGATGTCATCGTGAGCGCGTCGATCATAAATACTGATGATGAAATTAAGATTCCTGCAAATAATGGGAGCAAAAACATTTTTATTAGTTTGAAAATAAACGATCAAAAAAAATCCAATACATATAAAAACCAAACTCTCAATATATACTTTCAGGGAAGTCCAGACCCTGTAGAAGTGACGTTCACATTGAAGAAAACCACAAAAACGGCAGCAGAAACAACCGATCCCGACCCCGCGCCCACCACCGATCCCACAAACCCCAACTCCACGCTGGAAAAGGCGCTGGCACTGGATTCTACCGATGTCAACGGCGTGACAGTGGCTGCGCCGGCGGGCAGTTCCGGGGACCGGGTACGGATCATACTCCCCATCATCAACCGAAACGTAAACGTATGGAGCGTGATGAGCAACCGGGTTACAGGCATCACCGTCACGCCGGTGCTGTCCGCAGACCAAAGCAAGTTCCCCTTCGTCATCGAAGAGGTGGACTACTCCAGGCAGCTGCCGGACATGAGCCCAGGTACCAAGCAGCAGCTGATATACGATTTCAAGATTTCTGACAAAGCCACCAGCGGCGTCAAGCAGGTGGATTTTAACGCTGTGTATTTCAACAACGCCAAGGACAGCTACGAGACGGCCACACTCTCCGTGTTTGTCAACGTCATCAAAGGCAAAGGCGACGATACGGCGGGGGGCATTACCGATGAGGACGGCAACCTCATCACCTCCATCCCGAAGCTTATCGTGGAAAGCTATTCCGTAAAGCCCCTCAATACCCAAGAGGAGGGGGAAGAGGACACTGGCAACAAACTCTTTGCCGGAAGCGAGTTTGAATTGACGTTTACCGTGCGCAACACTGCCGAGGACGAGGATATAGAGAATATCCAGATCACCGTGGAAAACACCGATGGAAACATACTCCCCGCCGAGGGCGGCAGCAACTCCCTGTACATCAAAAAGATTGGCAAGGGCGACAGTGAGGAGCGGACCATCAAGCTGCAGTCCACGCCGGATATCGAGGCGAAATCCCACACCCTTTCCATCAAGTTTGGCTATGAAAGCAGCAAGACCCAGCGCTCCTACGACACCACGGCCAGCCTGTCGCTGCCCATCAACCAGCGGGTGCGCATCAAGGTGGATGAACCCACCATTTACGAGACGTCGGTGATGCTGGAGCAGTCTGTGGGCATCTACTTCGGAATCTACAACATGGGCAAATCCACCATTTACAACTGCATGGTGGACATTGAGGGCGAGGGCCTCAGGATGGAGGAAACCTATTACGGCGGCAACATCACCGCCGGCGGCACCGCCCGCCCGGATTTCTCCATCATCCCGTCCACTGCCGGCGAGATTGAGGGGAATGTGCTGATCATCTATGAGGACCTATATGGCGAGCAAACAGTCATGAAAAAGCCCTTTACGTTGACCGTCATGGAGGACAGCGCTCCTGTTTTGGATGACATGGGCATGATGCCTGACGATCCAGGTATGAGCATCGACGGTGGCGGCGGCGGCGCGGGTGGCGGCCTGCCTTGGTGGGCGTTTGCCATCGGCGGGGTGGTGCTGGCCGGCGTGATCGTGCTGGTATTGAAAAAAGTGCTGAAAGCCCGCCGCATGAAGGAGCTTGAGGACGTATGAAGATATGGGATATCCTGACCATTGCCTTTATGAATCTGTGGAGGCGCAAGCTCAGGGCGTTTCTCACGGTGTTGGGCATGGCCATCGGTACCACGTCCATCGTGGTCATGGTGTCCCTTGGCATCGGCATGCAGGAAACCAACCGGCAGATGTTTGAAAACTGGGGCGATTTGAGCACGCTCACAGTCAACAATTACCGGTGGGTGGAAACAGGCCGGGGAATGATGTCGGGGGAAGAGGTCAAGCTGGACGAGAAAAGCGTCCAGGCCATCAAAAAAATCTCCGGAGTCAAGGCCGTTATGCCCCAGGTGCAGACCTGGTGCATGGTTACCTCCGGCCAGTACGCATCCGACCTGTCCATTCTCGGCGTGGACATGGAGGTGGCGGAGGAGTTTGGTTTTAAGCTTGAAGAGGGCGGGCGCATGCCCCAGAACGTGGGCGGAAGCAAGATCGAGGTGGTGTTCGGCAATTATGTGCTGCAAAATTTCTATAACCCCCGCACTGGGAAGCAGGCTTTCGACTATAAAACCGGCACCAACAAGATCAGCCTTGAAAAATCCCGGTTCCAGATGACGTTCGACTATAACAACATATACGACTACGAAGACTATGGCGGCGAAACCCGCCCCAAGGGCAAGATGTATAAGCTGAACCCGGTGGGCGTCCAGGCGGAGGAGGGAAACAACAGCTCCTACTATTCGTTGATGGACATCAACACATTGAAGAAGCTGGCCAAGGATAACAAGGATTTTATCAACCTGGATTTTGACAATTATAATTCTGTGCTGGTCAAATGCACCTCTTCGAGCGAGGTGACCACCGTGCAAAAGGCCATCGAGGACATGGGCTATGGCGTGGATAGCCTGCAAAGCTCCCTGGAGATCCAGCAACAGAGCGCGCGCCAAACCCAGTCGCTGCTGGGCGCCATCGGCGGCGTGGCGTTGCTGGTGGCGGCCATCGGCATCATGAACACCATGATGATGAGCATTTACGAGCGCACAAGGGAAATCGACATTATCAAGGTGCTGGGCTGCCGGATGAAGAATATTTCCACCATGTTCCTGTCGGAAGCGGCTTATATCGGATTTTTCGGCGGGCTGGTAGGCCTGGGGTTGTCGTATCTGCTGGGCTTTTTGATGAATACGTTTATGTTTGCGTCCGAAAACGGCATGTCTATGGGCATGGCATCTATGAAAAGCGTGATCCCAATTTGGCTTGCGCTGGGCGGCGTATTGTTTTCCGTGGCGGTGGCGTTCGTCAGCGGCATGTATCCGGCCGTAAAAGCCATGCGGCTGTCCGCGTTGGCGGCCATCCGGTCGGAATAACATAAGGTAAGGGGAGTCGAACCCATGTGGTTTTCGTTTGTGCTGCACTCGCTTGTGCGTTGTTGCCGCAGCTTGCCGTGGCGCCACCACGCCTGCGCCACGGCGTCTAGCACAAGCAAGCACTTCACAAACGAAAACTCTCTGACCCAAAGTAGTCGAGTATGAGGCCATTTCGAGGCCGAGGAGGAAGGTGTAGCGGGGCTACACCGACGCACGAGAACAAAGAAACGGCCCATAAACGGCTACTTTGGGCACACGGGTTCAACTCTCCTTACCTTAGCCTAAGCAATGTAAACCGAACCCGGTTTGCGGCGGCGGATTACAGGCCGCTACTGTGTCAGCGGCCCTTGCCGTAGCCCCGCTACGCCTGCGGCCCCCTTCCTTGCATCGACCAGTAATTGGCCACCGGAAACTCGTAGACCGAAAATGCCTCCATTTGGATGGAGTGCAAGGATGAAGAAGGAGTGCATAGCGGCGCTATGCCGACTGATAAAAAGGTGGTCGAAACCGTAGGTTTTGACATAGAACGTTACTGAAGTACCCGAAATCTGATGATTTCGGGTGGACAAAGCAAACCGCCAAATGGTGCTATTTTCGGCTGGTTCGGATTATATTGCTTAGGCTAGTCAAGGGAGGAAAGACCTATGAAGTTTAAGATGGTGCATGAAAACTATAATGTAAGCGATTTGAACAGGTCTATGGCGTTTTATGAAGAGGCGCTGGGGCTGAAAGAGAAACGGCGCAAAGAAGCGGCGGACGGCTCGTTTACAATCGTGTATCTGGGGAACGATGAAACGGATTTCGAGCTGGAGCTGACCGCGCTTCGGGATCATCCTGAGAAGTACGATTTGGGCGAGTGCGAGTTCCATCTGGCGTTTCGCACGGCTGAGTTTGAAGCGGCGTATGAAAAGCACAAGGCCATGGGCTGCGTGTGTTATGAGAACCCGGCCATGGGCATTTACTTCATTGCCGATCCCGACGGCTATTGGCTGGAAATCGTGCCGGTGCGGTAGGTAGAATATGGATGTGGAATGCTGCTGATCTTTCGATCAGCGGCATTTTTTATGAGGTTTCACCGGGCTGCCGGTTTTACAGAAACATCCAGAGTTTTTCATCATGACAAAGTTCCGCCAAAGAATATTTCCACCCCGTTCATTGTATTGAATGGGCAATTATGCTATATTGTAAGTAGTTTACAAGGAGGATTTCATGGAAAAGAAAAAAGTTGCTATTTGGATTGTAAGTAGTTTACAAGGAGGATTTCATGGAAAAGAAAAAAGTTTCTATTTGGCAAGAATTCAAAGAATTCGCGTTTAAGGGCAATGTCATAGATCTGGCAGTGGGCGTAATGATCGGCGGCGCGTTTGGGAAAATCGTCACCAGCGTGGTAAACGACCTGTTTATGCCGTTGATCAGCTTGTTGACGGGAAATGTCGGGTTTGAAAACCTGTATTATGCCATGGACGCAAACCAATATGCCTCCCTGGCTGCTGCCCAAGAGGCGGGAGTGGCGACGATAAATTTCGGCTTGTTCCTTTCTACGGTGCTGGATTTCCTGCTGATGGCTATGTGCGTTTTCCTGATTGTAAAGCTGCTTAGCAAAAGAAGAAACCGCAGCCACGAGCAGGAAGAACCCCCTGTGCCGGAAGCGCCCAAGCCCGTTTGCCCCTACTGTCTGACTGAGATTGCTAAGGGAGCGACCCGTTGCCCTCACTGCACGTCCTTGCTCGAGGCGCAGTGACCACACATAGCGTAAACAGCCCGTCGGGCATTGCCAATGCCGGGCATTTCTGGTATTCTAGTGGAATTGAAACCCGGAATACACTGGGAAAAAGGAAGGAGTACCTACGATGAAAAATGCAATCGATGTGCTGGAAGAACGTGGCTTTATAAAACAAGTCTCACACCCTGAAGAGCTGTATAAGCTCGTGGGGTCTGAGCCCATCACGTTTTATATTGGCTTTGACCCCACCGCTGACAGCTTGCACATCGGGCATTATGTGGCGCTGATGTCCATGGCGCATATGCAGCGCTGCGGCCACCGCCCCATCGCCCTGTTAGGCGCTGGCACCGCCATGATTGGGGATCCATCCGGCAAAAGCGATATGCGAAGGCTCATGACCCAGGAGCAGTTGCAGTACAATGCCAGCTGCTTTAAGGCCCAGATGGGGCGCTTGCTTGACTTTGGCGAGGGCAAGGCCATCATGCGCAACAACGCGGATTGGCTGCTGCCGCTGAACTACCTGGAGTTTATGCGGGACATCGGCTCGTTATTTTCCGTCAACCGGATGCTGGCGGCTGATTGCTACAAAAACCGCATGGAGCAGGGACTGACATTCTTCGAGATGGGCTACATGCTGTTGCAAAGCTATGATTTCCTGCATTTGAACAGGACGGAAAATTGCGTTATGCAAATGGGCGGCGACGACCAATGGAGCAATATCCTCTCCGGTGCCGACCTGATCCGCCGCAAGGAGCAGCGCCCCGCTTTTGCGCTGACCACAACGCTTTTGACCACCAGCGACGGACACAAAATGGGCAAAACCGAAAAGGGCGCCATTTTCCTCGACAAGAACAAATGCAGCGTATTCGATTTTTACCAGTACTGGCGCAACGTGGACGACGCGGACGTGGAAAAATGCCTGGCGCTTTTGACGTTTATGCCCATGGACGAGGTCAAGCGCTTAGGCGCCCTCAAGGACAGCGCAATCAACGAGGCGAAGCGGGTATTGGCATTTACGTTGACTGAGCAGGTCCACGGCACCGACGATGCGATGGCGGCCCAGTCCGCGGCGGAAGCGCTGTTCTCCGGCGATGGAGACCTTGCGAATATGCCTACCGCGTCCCTAAGCGAGGCCGACATCATGGAGACAGGGCTTCGGGTACCGGATCTTCTGGTGTTTGCGAAGCTGGCGAAGTCCAAGTCCGACGCCCGCCGCCTGATCCAAAGCGGCGCTGTGCTGGCCGGTGACGACAGGGTAGAGGACGTGGGAATGACAATACCTCTCGAGCAGCTTGCGGGGGAGGGTCTGATCCTGAAAAAAGGCAAGAAAGGCTTTTGCCGGATCAAGCTCGCGGAGTAAGGGATGCAAAGGGGATACCGCACGATACAAACGGTCTCCGAAGTGGAGATTATTATCAATAAATCCCGGTTTATCGGGCGCTGCTTTCCTTTGACGCAGGAAGCCCAGGCCCTGGAAAAACTGGAGGAGCTTAAAAAACGGTATTGGGACGCCAGCCATAATTGCTATGCCTATTCCTTGGGCGCCACCGGTGCTACCGCCCGCTTCAGCGACGACGGGGAGCCTGGAGGTACTGCCGGGATGCCGATGATGGAAGCGCTGAAAAACAAGAAAGTAACGGATCTGTTGTGCGTGGTCACCCGCTATTTTGGCGGGGTATTGCTGGGTACAGGGGGACTTGTGCGGGCGTATTCCCGCACGGCGTGCGAGGCGATTGACGCTGCGGGAATAGTGGAAATGCGTCCCTGCATCCGGTATCGGATGGAGACGGAGTATCCCCGCTGGGGCAGGCTGGAGGGCGTATTGCGCGCCTACGGGCAGCTTCAGGATACCGAGTTTTCCGATAAGGTGGCCGCCACCGCGCTTGTGGAACAAAACAATGCCGGGGCATTTTTAAAGGCCGTTGCTCAGAATACGGACGGCCGGGTGGTGCCTAAGGCGGGGGAGTCCCTGTATTGGCCGTTTCCTGTTTCGGGGGGCGTGCCGGACGAAAAGAGATCATAATCGGTTTTTTCCGTTTCCATTCCGAGGCGAATGGATATCATAATAGCATGGAGGAGGAAATTGACATGGACATTCGTGTAACCAGGACCACAGCCCCGAAAGTGAAGCCCGCTGATGAAAGCAGCTTGGGCTTCGGCAAGCTCTTTTCCGATCATATGTTTATCATGGAGTATGAGGCCGGAAAGGGCTGGTTTAACCCCCGCATTCAACCCTACCAGCCGCTTATGATAGACCCCGCGTCCCCGGTGCTGCATTATGGGCAGGAGATATTCGAAGGGATGAAGGCCTATCGTTCTGAAAAAGACGACATCCTGCTGTTCCGCGCACGGGACAACGCAAGAAGGCTTAATCAAAGCGCCAAGCGCATCTGCATGCCGGAAATCGATGTGGAGGAGAACTATGCGGCGATGGCGGCTTTGGTGGATCTCGAGCGTGACTGGGTGCCTCATAGCGCAGGCACATCCTTGTACCTTCGGCCGACGATGATCGCCGACGGTGCGGAGCTTGGCGTACAAGCCTCCAAGCGGTATCTTTACTATATCATCTGTTCGCCCTCTGGCGCATATTATCCAAGAGGGCTTGCGCCCATCCGCATTTATGTGGAAGACAAGTACGTTCGTGCGGTGAAGGGCGGCACAGGCTACGCGAAAACCGGCGGCAACTATGCGGCAAGTTTGTTGGCGGCGGAAGAGGCGTCTGCGAAAGGCTACGAGCAGGTGCTGTGGCTGGACGGGATGGAGCGCAAGTACGTAGAAGAAGTGGGCGCCATGAACATGATGTTCGTGATCGGCGATACCCTATGCACAGCGGCTCTCGAAGGCAGCATTCTCCCAGGCATCACCCGCATGTCCATACTGGAGCTGGCGCGGGAGATGGGCATCAAGGTGGAAGAGCGCAGGGTTTCCATTAAGGAGCTGATGGACGCTGCGGACGCGGGCCAGTTAATGGAGGCCTTCGGGACGGGCACCGCCGCGGTGGTATCCCCTGTGGGCGAGATGACATACAAGGACAAGACCGTCGTTATCAACAATGGCGAGATCGGGACGCTGACACAGAAGCTCTATGATACCCTGACGGGCATTCAGTGGGGCAGCATTCCTGACACCCATGGCTGGGTCACGAAGGTCTAACGGGAGCTAAGGCGTATAAGCTGTAGCGCTAAGCGTATTCGGTAACGGGCGAAGCGCTTGGCGCTACAGCGGGTTAAACCGGCCATACTATATGGTGGAAATACGCCAAAAAGAAAGGGGGACCTCGGATGAAGAAAATCATCGTGGCCGCCATCGTAACGCTCATGCTGCTGGCGCTATGTATTCCCGCGCTGGCATTGACCATAGAGCCGTCGCTGGAGCCGACCTCACCCGCTGTTGGGGAAACCGTGCGGGTGTTATTTCGCGTTCAGAATACGGCTGAGTTTGAACTGGAGAACATCACCATAGAGGGCTATGGGCTCAACGGCGCTCAAAGGGTGCCAGGCACTGTGCTTCCTGAGGGTTTGCTGCGGTTTTCCTTGCCCAACGTCCGGATTGACGCAGATGTATTGGGTCAGGCGCTGACATACACCCTGCGCTGGACGGAAAACGGGGAGGACAAATCCCAGAGCATTACCGTGCCTGTAGGAGGGGCTGGGGACGTGGAGATGGAGCTGACCCGCAAGGCCAGCAAAACCTCCGGCGCAATCGGAGACAAGGTGGTATTGACCTATACGCTGAAGAATCCCTCCGCCAGCCTGCCAATGACCAACATTGAAATCAAGGACAGCATCGCGGGCAGCACCGCCATCCGCTCAGACATGACATTAGAGGCAGGGGAGTCTCAGGACGTGACGTACGAATATACGCTGGGAAATGAGGACGCAATCAGCGTTCCTACCATCACCTATCATATCAACAACGAAATCAAAACCGCTTCAGCCGAGCCTTTGACCATCACGGTAGTAAATGTCAAGCTGGGCATTGACGTGGTTCAGGGAGAGAATACCGCCGAAGGAACCAATTTTACCATCACGCTTTCCAACACCGGCAATCAGACCATATCGAAAATACAGGTGACCGATGAGCTGGGCAACAACGTGAATTCCAACCGCATCACCCTGGAGGCGGGCAAAAAGGAAACCCTCACGTATTTGGTGAAGTCAGACATCGTACGCAATGTCTCCTTTGTTGTGACGGGCACCGACGCGTTGGGGCAGCCCTTTGAGGATAATACCAGGGAATATCCGGTGATGCCTTATATCGACCCTGATCTTGTGAAAATCAAAATGACCGTGTCCACCCTGGAGCAGCTAACCGACAGCGGCCGCATGAAGGTGCGCTTTACGATTGAGAACAACAGCGCCGTACCGCTTTCCACCGCGGTGGTCAGCGAGGAGCAGCTGGGCAACATATTTTCCTTAAATACTCTGCCCGTGGGCCAAAGCATCCGGGAGGAGGAGCTGGTCATCGGCACACCCAGGGAGCTGGTGTTTACATTGACGGCGGCGGATTTGTCCGGTGCTGCCCACAGCTTTGTGGCGCGGCTGACGGCGGACTATGTGGAAGCGCCAACACCCCCTCCGGAGGAAACGCCGGAACCAGACCAGTCGCCGGATCCCGGCCAGGAAGCGGGAGGCGGGATCAGCGGCACGCTGACAACCGTTCTGATCGTGCTGGCGGCTTTGATGGCCATTGCCGGGATCGCGCTTTTGGTATTGTCCATTTACGAAAAGAAAAACAACGCCCGCATGGATGATGATTACGAGGACGAGGATGAGGCTGAGGACAAGGATGTGCGCCGGTATCAGTCTAGCGCGCGGCCCTATGCTCAGCAGCCTTCGCGTGACGAGCTTGATACGCCGGCCAAACAGCCAGGCGCGCGGCCCTATGCCCCGCCGCCTGCCGGGCGCGATGAGTATGTAGCGCCGCAAAGCCATGGAAACACGCGCCGGTACGCGCCACAGCCGCCTGTAAGGCGGGAGGCTCCGGATGCGCCGCAAAGCCAGCAAAACACCCGCCGGTACGCGCCACAGCCGCCTGTAAGGCGGGAAGCTCCGGATGCGCCGCAAAGCCAGCAAAACACGCGGCCCTATACCCAGCCGCCTGTAAGGCGCGAAGCTCCGGTTGCGCCACAAAATCCGTCCAATCAACGGGATAACCCTCAGGCTTCCCCGGTGCGCAATCGGGTACGACGGGTGCAGCCTGGGAAAAAGGACGGCGAATGACCAGGGCCCGGCTATATCTGGCGGCGTTATTGATGTGCGCGGCATTTATTTGTGTGGGATGCGCGAAGGAAGTTCCGGTGACGAAACCTGTCAATACGCCTTTGCCCACCGCCACGCCTTCTCCCGCACCGACGCCTGTGCCTGAAAACCCGATAAAAACCATGGTGAACGATTTTTTCGTGGTGGCAGAGCCATATAGAGAATTATTGAAAACCAAAGCGGATTTAGATGCCCTTGCCTATGAATATGGCCTTCAAATCGAGAGGCATTTGGTACATCTGCAATTGCTGCTGCAACCGGCAGCAAACCTGCCGTACCTGGAGCCGGGCCGATTTGAAGGGGAGCTGTTTGGCCCGCAGCCGGGCGTGGGCAGCGTATATGAAACCGAGACAGGCTATCATTTTCGCTACACCATGGAGGATGGAAGCGTCCTGGAAGGATGGCTGAAGGATGGCAGGTTGTTTTCTCAATGGCTGCTGGAGGAGACATTGCTGGGTCAGGCTTCGCTTTTGTCTGATGAGGAAGGCTGGCGATCGTCGGCTTTGATGCCGCCTTTGGAAGCGGACGGATTGGCGGTGGGGCCGGATCAGCTTATTTACGCGGCTCAGCTGGCGATGGCGGAGGAGGATGGTACGCCGGATTGGACAAGCCTCATGCCTGAGCGCTGGCCGGAGCAGGCGCTTATCATCGAAAATGGCCGGATTTCAACGAGAAACGTTGCTAAGGGGGAGAAGAATGAATAGTCAGATCATACTGTATTCCTGGACGGGGAATACCGCGGCCTGTGCGGTGGCGCTGCAGCAGATCATGGATGTTGAGCCGTTTTTACTGGTGGAGGAAAAGGAGCGCACCGGGCAAAAAGGCTTTGCTATGGGCGGATTTCAGGCCAGCATAAAAGCCAAGGCCAAGCTCAAGGCCCTGCCGGTGATAAAGGAGGATACGGACACCCTCATTCTGGGTATGCCCGTTTGGGCAGGCACCACGCCGCCCGCCATCAATACATTCTTTAAAGAATGCAGCTGCAATGGGAAACGTGTTTATGCATTTGTGACCCAGTCCAGCGATAACGTGCCTGCGAAGCTGGAAAAACGGCTGAAAAAACTTGTGGAGGCCCAGGGCGGCATGTTTCAGCATATGTTTGTCCTTCAAGTCAAGTCGGGTGTGCATCTCACAGTAGAGCAGGCGGACAAAAGCGCACAGCGCTGGGCTGCCCGCATTGCGACTGGGGAATAGCGGAAGGCGTGTGCATATTTTCCAACTTTGGAGGGAATACTTTCAAAAACCGAAGTTGGGAGGTATCATATATGCGCGATGACGTGAATTTTGAGTTTAGGAAGTCCGCCGGGCGGGAGCAAATGCCCATGTATGGGGCGTATGACAGGGCAGTGGGACGTAAGAGCCCCCGTATGAGGCTGATGGACCGGGTCAAGGCCTGGCTGCTCCACCCTGAGGAAGAGCCTGTTCAGGCGGGGGAAGCCACTTTGGATTGTAATGTCCGGCAGGAAGTGTCGGATGCGTTGATGAATTGGAAAAAAGCCACGGCGTATTTTGAAAGCGTCAGTGACCCAGCGCTGGTGGATTACGCAATATACGATATGGAGGCTGCGCAAAAGCGGTATATGTACCTGCTCAAACACGCGCGAATGCAGGAAGCGCAAGCACAAATCCCGCAAATTCGAGTCCGCGGGTAGAGTCTGGGGATTATCAAGGGGTGGCAACCCCTTGATGTTCAGCCGAATTCGGCGACACACCCCAGGGTGCCCTCTCTTGCCGCCTTGC
>CAYPKG010000003.1:0-23842 GCA_964411275.1 uncultured Oscillospiraceae bacterium
AGCTGTTTCACTTTTAGGGTGTTTGCAGACTGCACTTTTCTTGACTATTCCAAGGTCTCAGCAACATGAAAATGACACCCATCTTTTTCACCCGCTTGACATACGTCATGGAAAATGGTGTTTTCCCATTCGCGACATCCTTTAATGTTTCCTGCAATGTATCATAGGCCCATATTCCGAATATCCCGCCTGCAATCGCAACGATGAAATAACAGGCCATTGCCGTTTTTGCCGTACCCATGGATTTGGCGGCTGTTGCCGGGAGATCCAGCCCATATACCACATTAGGCGGCAGCTTTTCATTGACATAGAATTCTATAAAATTGTCGTTGGATGTTGTAAACGCCATCCCGATAGACCAAAGACAGTTCAGTGCACAATAGGCGATCAGCACCAGCACTACCCGCCTAATCCACTTACAATTCCTTTGTATCTTCCCAAGCCTTGCGTCGATCATCTCCTGTGGCAACCGGAGGGGTTCTTCTTCCTTCTCTTCCCGTCTGAACCAGCGCAGCATTTTGCACCGCTCCTTTCCTGTCGTCTACGATCATTATATGCGCGCAATTCACTATTGTCAATTATTATTTCATGATTATCATTAAATTTATCATGATTATCATGATAAAACTGCATGCTGCTTCCCTCATACATGATTTCCCTGATCCATGCGAATACTGTTAAGGTAGGGAAAGGCGGTGGAGGTGGGGATGAGAAAGCGGTTTTCGCAAGCTCTGCGGTTTGACGAGGGGACGGCGGAATTCGAATTACTGGAAACGGAGCGGGGGCGGCCAAGGACCATAACCGGAGCCTGGCCGGAGAAGGAGTACGCCAGGCCACCGCGAGAGGAAGGGGAGGCGTCCGCCAGCGTCGCCGAAAACGAGGCCCGGCTCAAGTCGGAATTCCGGGCGGACATCAACCCAGACATCCTGTTCCGGCGGTTTTACATCGGCGGGGACATCCTCTGCCTGGTGGTATGCATCAACGGCATGGCAAGCGGAGAACAGGTCAGCCACTTTATCCTCAGGCAGGGCATGCGCCCTGGGTGCATGGACGGCGCGCCTGACGGGGAGGGCCGGGGACAGTACGCCATCGATCATGTATTCGCAATGCAGGAGGCAGAGCTCAACCCCTTATGGAAGGACATAAAATCCGCCATCAGCGAGGGGCGCACCGCTGTGTTCTTGGACGGGGACAAAAACGCGGTGCTGCTGGATACCCGGGGCTTTGCCAGCCGGGGGGTGGAGTCCGCCCAAAACGAAAAGGTGATCCGCGGCCCCCAGGAGGGCTTTAACGAAAATCTCCGCACCAATGTGACACTCCTTCGCCGGATCATCAAAACAGAGGATTTTGTCTGCGAGTTCCGGGACAGCGGAGGCAAAAACAACGTAAAAGTGGTGGTAGCATACCGGGAGGGGGTGGCCAACCGGGCTTTGGTGGAAGAGGTCAGGCGGCGGCTGTCCGCCGTGGACACGGATATGATCATCAGCGACGGCATATTGGAGCAGCTGACAGACCCCCGCCGCCGCTCCCCCATCCCCCAGGTGCTGGCGACAGAGCGCCCGGACCGGGTGGCGGCCCAGATCATGGGGGGGCATGTGGCTGTGCTTTTAGAGGGCAGCCCCTACGCAAACGTCATGCCCGCCACCATATTCACCCTCATGTCCTCCTCCGAGGACAGCTATCTTAGGCAACCCTTAGGCTCAATTCTCAGGGTGGTGCGCTATATCGGCGCGGCGCTGTCCATTCTGCTGCCGGGGTATTTTCTGGCTCTGACGCTCCACCACCCGGGGATGATGTCCACGGAGTCACTGGCCACCGTCATCCAAAGCAGGCAAATGGTGTTTTTGCCCCTGGGGGCGGAAATGCTGTTTCTCCTTTGGGTGTTTCAGCTGTTGCGGGAGGCTGGGCTTAGGGTGCCGGGGAGCATCGGCCAGTCCATCGGCATCATCGGCGGGCTGATATTGGGGCAGGCGGCAGTAACCGCCAATATGGTCAGCACGCTGGTGCTGATCGTGGTAGCGCTCACGGGCCTTGGAAGCTTCACCATCCCCGACTATTCCTCCCAGCTGGCGGCGGGGTATTTCAGGCTTGTCCTGGTGCTGCTGGCATGGGTTGGCGGGCTGCTGGGGCTATGCTCCGGGGTGCTGCTCATCACGGCGTGGATGGCCTCGCTCAAATCCTATGGGGTGCCGTTTTTCGCGCCGGTAGCCCCCAAGACCTATTCCCGGCGGCCCGCTTTCTTGCGCGGGATGATCACCATGCACCAGAACCCGGAGGATTATTTGAATACTAGGCAGGAAGGGGAGAGCAGCTCATGAATTTGCGCGAGGGGCGCATCGGCGCCCAAGAAGCCATTGCCGCCGCCGCTATCGCCGTGTCCGTCAGCGGCATATTCGTCACCGACAACAACATGCTATATGGCCAGGGGAACGCCGCGTACATCTGCGCCGCCTTCAGCGCGGGACTTGCGCTTTTGCTGTTTTTATACGCCTGCCGGGGCATGGAACGGACAAAATCCGCTACCCTGCACGGGCTGTTTTGCTATGCCGCCGGGCCGGTGTTTGCCTGGATGCTATCCCTGTTGCTGTTTTGTGTTCTCGTCCTGTCCTCCGCTGACGGGCTGTCCCGGTTTGTGCTGATGCTGAACCGTTTCGCGTTCCCGGCGGCCTCCCATTGGCAAATACTCTATTACCTGGCCCCGGTGACGCTGCTCATGAGTTATTTTGGGTTGGAAAGCCTGGGCCGCACGGCGCGGCTGTTGTGCTGGGTGTTTCTTTTAAGCCTCGTCATCGCCCTGCTGATGGCAATCCCCAGCTATGAAACCTACCGCCTGTTTCCCATCCCCGGCGCGCCCCCAGGGGCCATCATAACCCTGAGCTTAACAGGAATTTCCCGGTTTTTGCCGGGGCTGCTTGCGCTGTTGATCGTGGCGCGGGGGGTGCACGGGCCGAAAAACGCCCGGCGCACCGGGGTGATCGCAGGCGCCATCGGCGGAGGGCTTTCCGCCGCGAGTCAGGTTTGCCTGGGCATGACATATTCCTATAAGGATTTAAGGGAAATGCATTCCCCCCTGTACCGGCTCACGATGCGCATCCGCTCCGGCGGGAGCTTTCCCCGGCTGGATCAGCTGCTGCTGTTTGGCTGGACAATCGCGGGGATCATGGCCTCCGCCTTTTATCAGTACGCGGCGGCGTTGCTGTGGTGTGAGATGTTTGACGTTCACGACGTGCGCCCTGCAGTGCTGGGAACGGGGGGGATCACATTCGGACTTTGCCTGCTGTCCCATATGAACCTCGTGTGGTTTCAACAGATGCAGGATTTCCTCTACCGCTGGGGGTTTCTTTTGATTGCACTGCCCGTGGTGATCGGAACGTACTGCGCCATAAGAAAAAGCGCAAAGAAAAAGGAGGCTTCCACATGAAGCGCGGATTTCTCCTTCTGTTCTGCTGCGCCCTACTGCTTATGGGCGGGTGTCTTGGCGCAAAAAGCGCGGACGAATATGGATATGTGCTGATGCTGGGGGTGGACGAGGGGAAGGACGCGCCCTTTTATGTCACAATGCTTCTGCAAAAGGGCAGCGGCGGCGACGAGACAGACGCCACAGCCGACAGCGCGCTGACCACCGGGGTTTCCTGCGGCGGCCTCCACGAGGCCGTGGAGCTGCTGGAGGGAAGCCTCCCCTTTGAGTTGGAGCTAAGCCGCACCACCGCAATCGTATTTGGCGAAGGGGCGGCCCGGTCCGGGTCGGCGGCGAAGGAGTTTCTGGGGGCGTCTATGGGGTCTTTGGGCATCCGGCATTACGCCAACATCATGGTCGCCAAAGGCGCCGCCTGGGAATTCCTTACGGGGCTCAACAGCGACACCGCTCCCAATCTCGCCAAGCTCCAACAGAGCTTTTTGGAGTACAGCAATGTGACCGGACTCACGCCGGTCACCACGCTGGGCGAATTTTACGAAGGGACGTGGAGCACGGTGCTGGACCCCGTGGTGCCCCTGGGGGAATTTCGAGAGGATTTTCTCAATCAGGACGCTGTCAAGGAGGAGAGCCTTGACGGGGTGAAGGAAGCGACGTTATTGCAAAGCAACCTCTCAGGTTGCGCCCTGTTCGACGGGCCGTATATGACCGGGGCCCTCTCCGGCGAGCAGACACAGCTTCTGCTCATGGCCCGTGGGGAATTTCGCAGCGGGCGCATGCACATCCCCGACCCGGAGGGGCTGAACATGAGCGTGTCGCTAAAAAGCGGCGGCATGCCGAAATTGACCCTCTCGCTGTCCGATCCGCCGGAGGCGGCGTTTATGATATTTCTCGAGGCCACCGTGGAGCGCCCTGCCACCGTGGCCAGCACGGACGCGGACGAGCTGGAGGCGCATATCGCAGCGTATATAGAAGAAGGCCTTCAAAAGACATTTGCCCTCTGCCAGGATGCGGGGGCTGACTCCTTTGGCATCGGCCGCGCCGCCGTGAGGCAATTCTCGTCCGCTGCAAAGTGGGAAGAATATGAATGGGAACGGGAGTTTCCAAAGACCACGGCGGAATTTCAGGTAACAGTAACCTTAAACTACAATCCCTCCGGTTCCCGGATGGAGTAAGGAGGCCGTATGTTGGTTTTCATAGTATATCAAGGCGTGGCGGCAGTCTACTGTGGTTTGTACGCCGCCCACAGCTTTGCGTTAAGGCGCTGGCTGTCGGGCGTTGGGGCAAGCGCTCTCGCCCTTCTTTGCATCGCAGCCGGAGCGGCCCTTTTGGTCTTTCAATAACGACTCATCCACAAATTCATAGGCCGGGTAGGCATGATCCAGCTCGTAACCCAGCCGCTTTGCCAGCCGCAGGGACCGCTCGTCGTGGGCGTCCCAGCTGGGATACAACCCGCGATGGAGGCAACTTAGAATAAGCCTGGCGCAGCAGGCCTGCCCCAGGCCCTTTTGCCTGTGGTCTACATGGGTATCCACCTCGATTTCGATGCCCCCCGAATAGTAAGAATACGACCCCGTGCCGGAGGCGGGCCTGCCGCCATGCATCGCCACAACGCCTATGCCATGGGCGGCAAACGCCGGATAATCCGCAAACAGCCCGCACAAATCCCTGGACCAGTCCTCTTCCCTAAGCGCCTGATACGCCTCCTCGTCCACCAGCTGCACCCGGTATCCGTGCGGAACGCGGTTGGCATATTCCTCCAGCGCGGCCTTGTCAAAGCGGGTGTCCTTTTTTGTGGCAAAACGATAGAAGCGCCTGACCCGGTTGCCATACACAGCCTCGATCATGCGTTCCCAGCCCTCGTGCCTGGGGATCAGCAGCGCGCCCGAAGACGTCACATTTTGAACCAGCCTGTCGTCCGGTTCCCCCGCGAACATCACAAAATCCCCCACCACGATCTGCCCGGAACGGGGCAAATGGGCATCGTCCGCAAACCCGCGGCCCATATGCCCCTCAAGGCAGGAATAGGCCATCGTCTCCGGCCAGCCCGCAAACAGCGGCGCGATGTTCTCCATATCCTTTTTTTGGATTTCAACGATTTGGTTCATGTATATCACCTGTCATTTTTGATCCCATCGGATAAAGAAAAAACCCCGTCCGCATGGGACGAGGTTCTTTACTTTTTCCCTTACTCAGCGGGGTTCGGAGCGCTCACGGGGCAAACGCCGGAGCACGCGCCGCAATCGATGCAGGTATCGGCATCGATCACATAGCTATCATCGCCCTGAGAAATCGCGCCCACAGGGCATTCGGCTTCACACGCGCCACAGCTGATGCACTCGTCGTTGATGAAGTAGGCCATAGGACACCTCCATATTTTAATCATATTTATTGTAACATGCTATCATAAAAATGCAATGTACAAATTATGAAAAAAAAGACGATTGCTGCACATATCGGTGACGCTATGCGTACTATGCATATCGTTGGGGCGCATTACCGCCGCAACTGAACCACTGAGCCCAGCGGCCTTGTGTTATTCCTGTTCCCGGGGCGTAGCCTGCTGTTGCTGCGCCCGTGCGCCTCCCGCAGGACGCGGCCTGCGGTTTCGGCCGCCACGGCGGTTTCTGGACCGGGGCTTGTTTGTCTGGGCTTCTTGTGTCTTGGCGGCGTCACCCGCCGCCGGGACTGCGCCCGGTTGAGCCGCCGCAGGTTCCCTCTTGTCAGGCTGGCTGGGCTTGCGCCGGGGCTGCTGCGGCCTTCTCTCTACGTTGTTTCGCTGCTCGTCCCCGCTCTGGCGGCGCTGGGCCGGGCGCTGCTGCCGCTGCGGGGGCTGGGCGTCGTTCTCCTCCGGCGCTTCGGCCTTGGGCGGCGGTGCCGGCGGCACGTATTCCTCTCCCGGCTGGGGCCGCCTGACCTCCGTGTAATGATATTCCCGGTTATCGTATGTGCCGTCCGGCAGCGAAACCCGCACCCGGGTTTTTTCTGTGATGGCATTATTGTCCAGCACCATACCCCTGCCGTCAGGCGTAAAAACCTCTTTGTTCACCCGGGGCATCAGCTTTCGCATGTGCTCGTAGGCCTCCTGCTCGTACTTCAGGCAGCACATCAACCGCCCGCACAGCCCCGATATTTTCGTAGGGGACAGGCTCAGGTTCTGCTCCTTGGCCATTTTGATGGAAACCGGCTGGAAATCCTCTAAAAACGTTTTGCAGCACACCGGCCGCCCGCAGGAGCCAAGCCCGCCCAGCATCTTCGCCTCGTCCCGGACGCCGATCTGCCTTAGCTCAATCCTCGTCTTAAACACATAAGCGAGATCCTTGACCAGCTCCCGAAAATCCACCCGGCCCTCCGCCGTAAAAAAGAACGTGATCTTGCTGCCATTGAATGTGTACTCCACGTCCACCAGCTTCATGTCCAGCCCATGCTGAATGATTTTCTCGCTTGCGATTGTAAACGCTTCTTCTTCTTTTTGCGCGCTTTTTTCCCGCATATCCCAGTCCTCAGGGGTGGCGACCCGTAACACATCCTTCAATGGCGCCACAATCTGCTCCTCCGGGATTTCCCGCGGTGTGAGGCAAACCTCCGCAAACTCTGTGCCACGGGCGGTTTCGACGATCACGCCGTCCGTCTGCGCTATTGCGAGCTCGCCTGGATCAAAATAATACATACGGCCGCCCGTCTTAAACCGGACGCCGACTACCTTTTTCATCATACGCGTATCCTTCACTCACAGGGTTCCCCTGTCATTTTTAGCTCCATAAGATCCGTGACCAGACGGTCCATTGTCAGGCCCGGGTTTGCCGTGCTAAGCCTTACCTGTGCCGCGGCCAACATCTCTATAATACTCTGAATTCGGGCGATTGTAAAGCTTTTAGCCATGTCCCGCACCTGCAAATTGCGGTCATGGTTCACAGGTTCACGCTCGATTAGCAGGGTTCTTAGCGCGTCGCGGCAAAGGGAAATCCATATCTCCACTAAGACCCGCGCCGCAGTGCGCTGCATTTCCGTGGGCGTGAGTTCCACCCCATCCACCGGCCCGGGAAACCGTTCCAGCTGTTGCTTCAGGGCGGCGTATGGCGGGTTGGGCGCCCGGCCAAGAACCTTTTCCAACAGGCCTGCCGCCTCCAGGCGAAATTCCCGAAATTCCGTTGTGGAAAATTCCCGGCCAAGCTCCGGCAAACCGTCCGAAAGCACAGCGGCCAGCCGGGCATGCCCCGGCACCATGCCCTCTTCAAGCAACGCGTCCAGCAGCAGCTGTGGCGGCTGCATCCCCAAGCGCAATGTGGTGCAGCGGGATCGGACGGTGGGCAGAAGCCCCTCCTCACGGCCGGACAGCAGCAGCAGCGTTTGTTCCGGCGGCTCCTCCAGCGTTTTTAGCAGCGCGTTTTGCGCCTCATGGGTCATCCGCTGCGCATCAAATATGTTCACCGCCCGCCAGGGCCGAAGCGGCCTTGCGTTAAGCTTTGTTTGCAATTCCCGCACCTGGTTGACCCCAATCGCCCGAGGCCCCAAGGCGTAATAATCCGGGTATGTCAAAAGCCCCACAGGATCAGGCGAGCCGGTGCAGCACATGGCCGCCGCCCGCCTCGCCATGTCGTTTGCGTCGCTGCCTTCCGGGCCGCAAATGAGAATTGCGTGGGGTGCGCTGCTGCGGGAAATGGCTTCCATCAGCCTGGCCTCGGTGATTTGGTTGGACATGCGAAATTATTCCTTTCCTTCTCCCAATAAAAAAGCCTTCAGCGCCTCGACGCTGTCCATATACCCGATGGGATCATAGGGTGCAAACTCCGCCTTTTCGCCATACCCATATAGCGCCGCCAGAAAAGGCACCCCCGCGAGCTTCGCGCCCTCCCCATCGTAAAACCGGTCGCCTACAAGGATGGTATCCTCCGGCGCGACGTCGAAGCGGCGCAGCAATTCCATGAGCACTTCCATCTTGGAGGTGCGTCCCTCGCTGAGGTTCAGGCCCGCGATGTCGTGGAGGTAGTCCATCATCCCAAGTTCGTGCGCCTGTAGCTTCGCGGTCTCTTCTACCTTGCAGGTGGCGACGGCGGTCTTTACCCCCGCTTTTTTTAGTGCCGCAAGAAGCTCCATAACCCCCGCAAACGGCTTCAAAAGCTGCGCGCCTACCTCATCGTACCGTTTTCGGTACAGGGCGACGGCAGCGTCCACCGCCTCTTCCTTGAGGCCCAGCATGCCGGTAAAGCTGTCGTACAGCGGCGGGCCGACGAACTTCATCAGCTGTGCGTCGCTCATCGGCGCTATTGAAAGCTCCTCAAGCATCAACCGCATGGCCGCCACGATGCCGGGGCCGCTTTCCACAAGCGTTCCATCAAAATCAAAGAATACCACCTGAAATTTCTTCATGCTTTCTCCCGCTCCCTAAAATTACTCCCGGACTACGGTCATCCCGCCTTCATTTACCCCGAACAGCGTTCCGCCCATCGCCCGGTGTTCCTGCAATATCAAAATGCTTTCCTCCAATATCCGCTCGCCGGGGGTCACCAGAGCGATCCCCGGGGGATAAATGCCCGCCGCCTGTGCCGCGATATGCCCCGCCGCCTGCGCAAAAGGCACCTGTCGCACTGCCCCCAGCGCCGCCTGGCGAAGCGGCATCTCCCTGGGCGGCAAAGCAAAAAAATGCGGCTCCCGCCCCGGCACCCTACGGCCATAGGGCATGGCCTGCAGCGCCTCATACAGCATGGAATACCAGTTAGGATCGTCGGATGGCGTGCAGATGAGTACCAGCCGCCTCATATCCGCCATCTCCACATATACATTGGCTTTCTCCAGCGATTGGGCGCCCTGATAGCCGGTAATACCCCGGCTGGTCACATCGATCACCAGCCGCGTCGGGTCCTTGTCCCAAATGCCTAATCCGCCCACGCAATCCCGTCCCAGTACCCGCAGCCCGGGAAGGGAACTGAGCTTTGCCCCCCAGTCCTGGCAAAAGCGGCTGTGAGCGTCCCAATCCTGCCGGACTGCAGCGGTGTAGCAGGCCCAGTCCAGCGACGCCATGATGAGATAGGACGGGCTGCTGGTTTCAACAAGCGTTAATGCCCGCCGAATGTCCTCCGCCGGGATGGGGCAACCCCGCCCCCGGTGCAGCAAAGCCGCCTGACCCAGGGCGTTGAGGGTTTTATGGGCGCTGTTCACCCACAAATCCGCGCTGTTTGCCGGGCTTTGCGGAAGCGTTTTCCCAAATACGAAATGCGCTCCGTGGGAAGCATCCACAAACAGCATAGCGTCATGCCGGTGGGCAATCTCGGCAAGTGTTTCTATGTTTGCGCACATGCCGTAATAGTTGGGAGAGGTGATCAGCACCGCCCGCGCCGGAAATTCTGTCAACGCCTGCTCCAGCGCCTCTGGGGTCACCATCCCCCACATGCCCTCAATTTCATCATAGGCGGGCAGGAGGAATTGGCAGTCCAGCCCCGCCAACGCTGCGCCGGAAATGGCGGACTTATGGCAGTCACGGGACAGCAGCACCTTCGCCTCTGTTCCAAGGGATAGCAGCATGGCGTTTACGCCCGCCGTAGCGCCGTTTACAAGGAAGAATGTGTCCTCAGCCCCATACAGCGCAGCGCAGGCCTCCTGGGCCCGTTTAAGGACGTCTGTGGGCGCGTGCAGGTCATCCATGTGGCTTAGCTCCGTCACGTCCCATTTGATCAGCTCCTGCCGCCAGAAACCGCCCATGCCCCGCCCCTTGTGTCCGGGCATGTGAAAGCGCGCCGCGTTGGCATTCTCGTATTCCCCGAGAACCTCTTGCAGCCGCGGGGGCCGCGTCTCATTATTCCGTTTTTCCTTGTCCGGGTTCACTGGGCGCCCGCCTCACCGGCGGCCTTCCATTGGGAGGTTAATTCTAACAGCATGGTTTCCCCAGGCCTGATGAGAAGGCAGTTGAGTTCTCCGTGAAGCCGGTACCGCACTGCGGTGGCGTCGGTTTTATTTCCGGGGCACAGCCGGTTTTCCCGGCCGGCCTCCCCTTTTATGTCGGGGTACGGGCAGATGGAAATAATCCGGGAAAGCTCCACAGCCTCCATAAGGCGTTCCTGCCGCCCAAAGGCCCGGTACACCACAAACTGCTTGTCCGAAAGCACATACCGGAATTTCACCAGCCGTCTCGTTACGATATAGTAGATGGCGAATACAATCGCCAGAAACAAAAGCACCTGTACGGCCAAATCCAAAAAAGGATGGACGGTTCTTAACAGACCGCCAAGGCCCCGCAACAATACGGTGCCAAAAACAATCAATGCAACCAAAATCACGTCGGAAACCGATCCTTTTTTCGGCGTAACCGTTTCCTCTCGCATCATGATATTTCCTCCGAGTCTCGACGCGCACCGCGTTTTGCGGTGTACGTTTCCGCTTTGTTTCATCATATAATACGGCCCGATTTCCGTCAACTCAACTCAGACGCCCCAAATGGCCACCCTCTCTTTGCAAAACACGCATCTAGCCGTAATTTTGAGATAATTGGAGTAATTATGAAATATTTTATGATATTCTTAAAATATAACCGATTTCAACGTTTGATTTAGGTCTGCCCTTGCTGTAAGATAACTTGCGTACCGTTTATCCTCCTGGCATTGTCGGGACACGAAACCGCGTATTCCTCCTTAGCTCAGCGGTAGAGCATCCGGCTGTTAACCGGAGGGTCGTTGGTTCAAATCCAACAGGGGGAGCCAAGAGAAAAAGTCATCCACCAGGATGGCTTTTTTCTTTTGCCTTCAAACCAACGATCCGAGGTTAACAGTCGAAGGCTGTTCACTGTTCCGGTGCCAAGCGCTGCCAGTGGCAGATGAAGCGAGGCACAAGGAAGCCCGCAAAAGGGAGCCTGCAAGCGATAGCGCGGCAGGCGACCATTGCGCGGGCCGCCTGGTCGTTGGTTCAAATCCAACAGGGGGAGCCAAGAGAAAAAGTCATCCACCAGGATGGCTTTTTTCTTTTGCCTTAAAACCAACGATCCGAGGTTAACAGCCGAAGGCTAATCCTGATCCGTTGTTGCAGAATTATTTATTGGTTTATTTTCCTTAGTCCCCTCCAATCGTTGCACTTTCAATAGCACTTTCAATATATTATACGCCACATTCTCTCGTAGCTCATTTATAATGAGGCATGTGCAAAGCACCAATGCGCCGATAATGAGTAAAAGTCCGAAATATATACCACTGTATGGATTATCTAGTCCGAACAGATAATAACCAAGGCCTGAAAATGCAAATAATAAGCATACCACAAGGCTTATCAGGACAGTCCTGAACGTTTTAACCGGCTTTATGGTGTCATTGTCGGGAATTTTCTCTTGCGGATAAACCAAATGATTCACATCGGTTTCGAGTATTGACGCGATACAGATAAGATGGTCTATTGAAGGATACCCTTTCCCATTTTCCCATTCCTCGATTATGCTGGAAGGGATATCTATCTTTTTTGATAAATCTTCAACCTGAAACCCTTTTTTCTCTCTATATCTGATTAAGTTTTCCCCGAAAGCATTCATTACCATTCTCCTCTTTTTTAAGATGTTTGTTATTAACACTTATTCAAATGCTAACATTGGATTATAACCAGATTATTTGCCTGCCTAATGGTAGTTTCCTACATGAAAAAGATAAGCCATACAAGAGCTATCCGAAGGGTTTCCCAATTCCTTCTCCATGCAACTACCCCTTCACCGTACAGTATATATGGGTGCAACACCATTTTCAAGCTTGCTCGTCCCCTTGCGTGGGAGGTTTCCATACGTTGGCGTTTCACCTGTGTTTTAGCCGCACTTCAAATAGAGCCCGTATTCTTCATCGGCCTTAGCCAGCGCTTCAAGTTCATCATAAAACAGATCAATTTCTCCCCCAAAACAATCACCAGCTAAAAACCATTGCTCCTCATCTGTGGCGAGATAGCCCTGCTGAAGTTGGCGATCATAAAAAATCGGTGTGCATATTTTCTTTGAAAGCACCTCCCCATTATATAAGAAAAGTTTTACCTCCTGCCTATAGTCTATTTTAACTACCGCATCATCCTGAACAATCATATCGAAATCTAACGCCCGGGCTACAAATTCCCAATTTAAATATGGATCGATGCATTCAAAATCTAATGACACGAATGACCCAATCTTAATATCGATGACATTTGTATCAGGGTTAAAAAAGGCGATTTTACGCACCCAAACATTCGTTCCTCTCGATTCTGTGAATGCTGCGACCATCCAACGGACGTCCTTTGTTCCCACAAATTGATATGTTTTTTCAAAATCCTCACCTTGTTGAATAAAATACATTCGTAATGGGGCAAAAAAACCATCCTCCCGTATATCAAATAATAATAAAAACATTTCTTCTGGTTCACGACGAATGCGCACCTCGATAGCCGCAAGATTGAGGTCCAGATAGAATTCCTTAACCACATACAATTGGGATGAATCTAATTCGCTATAATCGCTTAGGACATGTGTGCCTGAAATTGTGCACGGTGTCGTTACAGCATTACCCGGGTCAAGAAATTCTGTATATCGCGAGATCCCCTCTTCAAGCGTGGTCCATTGTGTTGAAGATAGGCTCTCATATATGGCGTTGAACAAATCCATATCCCGATTAGACGTTTCTCCCCCAAAGGAGTATGTATCGACATATGCCCCATGGTTTTCAGTGGGTAAAACTACATTTTCCAAATAAACACGTGGCGCAGCCTCATCAAAAGCGTCCGGTTGCGATGTAGGCGCACATCCGGCTACCATGCATACAACGATCAAAATCAAAGCGACTGCGCGTTTCATTCGATTTCTCCATTTCAATCTTCCTCACGTAGCTTGGCATACAACCCGCTACCTTTGGTCAGTATAACATAACTATTTCGTCTCAACTCCGTACCGGAGCTGAAAGTTAAAATTTAATAAAGTAGTAAATAAATTAACCGTCTTCAACGCTGCGCAGATATAACAAAAGCCGCCATGAAACACTCACGGCGGCTTTTCTAGTTAATTCGTTTCTAACGGTTCCTTGGATTAATACACGGGATACCAGCAATCCGCCGGAATTCCAGCCGCGATTGCATCAATGATATCCTGCAGGGGTTCCGGATCGCCATCGTCATAGCTGATTTCGGTCAAGTCGGGGTCCACCGCGTCCTTCATGGAGATTTCGTTGCTGGTAAACCCATCACCATTGGGGGTGAACAGATCGATATCCGGAACTGTCATGGTGGAGCCATCCTCATAAATGACATGCACTTCATAGGCGTCGGCTTGTGGGCGAATGAAGAAGTTAAACACATACAGGCCGCCCTTGCCAGACTCCCACAGAGTAATGGGATTGCCTTCCGCGTCCACGAGGTATGGCACCATGTTGTTGTAGTTGGAATACTCCGCGCCTTCCTCATAGAAATAGAACTCTTTGATTTTCATGCCAGTTTTGTTTTTAATCTCGAGGCCCAGCATCTCATAGCCGGGATAATAGTTGTCGGAGGTCTTTCCTGCCGCAACCACTTCCGCCATGCCGGCGAGATCCTCAGGATCGTCCACGGCCTCGATCTCCCAGGTGGAGGGATCGGTGCCGTTCTTCAAGGATAGTTTCATGTTGTTGGCAACCGCAACGCCTTCCCATGTGGCGGTATTGCCGTCGGCATACTCCACATGCACGTCAAAGGCTTCCGCCTCGGGGCGCACGATATAGGCGAAAATCTCATAGAGATCCTCGTTCTCATCCTTGTCGGGCCACTCTGCGGATAAGAGGTTGTTGCCCTTTTCAGCTTCCCCGGCGGGATACACATATAGGCCAGTGATGGTAACGCCGGTCTTGTTTTTGAAATCGATGGCCATAGGCACATAATTCCCGGCAGGCTCCGGCTCTTCCGGTTCAGGCTCCACAATGGGCTCAGGCTCAGGGGCGGGGTCTTCAGCGGGGGCAGGCTCTACAGCGGGGGCGGGTTCTGGGTCTGGCGCAGGCTCTTGAGACACGGGCGTGCAGGCTACCATCGCCAGCACCATTGAGAGCGCCAACAAGAAAATGATCAACCGGTTTTTCATCATGAAATCCTCCTGTTTTGTATTTTGTTTCATCTGAATGAACATTTTAATGAACCTTCTTACAAAGCTGATCTTCACATCTGGTCAAGACAATCTATCCTGCCATCCTCATGAATATAAAATCGAATGCTTTCGTGGCTGCTTGCCTCATATCCAGGCAAAGCCTGGTTTTCCGTGCACAGCACAAAGGGAATATGCCGCTGCATACACGCCACTATCTCTGGGCATGGCCGTTCCTTTTTACTGGAGTCGTTCTGGCAGGAAATCACCGCGTAGCCGGGCTTCAGCGTTTCAATGAGCTTTGGGGTCATGGATTTGCTGTCGCCGTGATGCGGTACCTTCAAAATATCGCAATGCTGCTCTCCCCTGTCCTCCCAGTACGCGCCGTAGCTATCGCCTGTGAGCAGCACGCTGCGATCCGAATAGGAAAGCCGGAGTATTACGCTTGAGCAATTACGATCTTTAGAAGCCTCATATATCCGCTCATAGCCTGGGTTCTCCCCCCGGTACAGCGCGTCAAATACATCACGTTGCCGGTTTCGCAGTTGTGCGCCGGCAGGCTTTACCTCCATACGAAGCGCATTGGTAAGGGCCAGTGTTCCTCTTTCTGCCAGTTCGCATTGTCCGCCGTTTCTTTTCATGGCGGCGGCGATATCGCAAAGCATGTTCAGCGCCTCGCAAAGGCCCACGATTGTCTTTTCCTCGAAGGATGGCGGGATGATCCACTTGGCATCCGCAGGTGGCAGATACCCCGCCAGCAGCTTTTTCACCGGGTAATGCTGCAGAATACGCAGCGCGCCCCCGATATGGTCGAAATGCAGATGGGTTAAAACCATCAGGTCGATATGGTCCACGCCGATTTTTTTCAGGTGAGCAATGGCCTCCCGGCGCAGGGAGCCCTTTGAAAATTCAATGTGCGGCCGCCCAGCGTCCACCAGCGCTACAAAATCCGCAGCACCCGGACGCTGTTCCCTAAGGAGCATGGCGTCGCCGTCGCCAACGTTCAAAAAATCAAGTAATAGCATTGCTTTCCTTCTTCGCTATTTCGCTGCTTCTTCTTTTATCCGCCATTTGCGGTAAATGACCTGGGATGCTGTCATACCGCTGATTAGGCCCACGGGCACAATGCTCATGAAAAAGTAGAAGAACACGGAGTACTCCTCATTGCCCAGCAGGAATATCATGGTGATGAGTACCAGCAACGCGTATGCGCACAGCCATAAATACGAATAGGGCAACAGCCGCTTATCCCCCGGAATAAACCAGGCAAGGCAGCACACCAGCGTGCCCGCAAGCCCGGGAATAACCGCTTGCATCACGTTGCGCACTGCAACCGACATGGACGCGGCAAGGGCATGCTCGATTACATCGATTAAGAAGAAGTACGCAATGCCGTACACTACAATGAATACAAGGCTCATGGAAAACGAATACAGAAGCAATGCGCTCTTGGGCTTGCCTTCCGGCGTGAGGAACAGCGTCATCCAAAAGCTGTCCATCTTTCTTCTAAACTTCGAGGGTTGAGCCGGCTGTGTTTTGTTAGCCATGAATATCGCCTCCAAATTTGGGTTTGTACCCACCCCGCCCGCAGGGCCAGAAGGCCTTGCGGACGAGGTAAGCAGGTTTCATAAAAGCGCTACGCGCTGGCCGCCATGTTCCGCCAGTAGATCCAGTATGCCTTCACGTTGGGATAGTAGTTGTAAATCTCCTCGAAATCGGGGCTTTTCAGATTGACTTCCGCATCGGAATAAGGCGTCTTGTCATAAATAAAGTCGTCACGGATGGACCATTTGCCAATGGTGTTGAACACACCCAGGCAACCGCTTTGGCCATCCTCGCCGCCCAACTCATAGAGTAAGAACAGCCGGGCGCCGGCGGGGTTGTCGCTGCCCTTGACCACGTACAGATAGTCGCAGGCACGAAATGCCGTGTAGGGTTCAAGGCCTGTGCACCAGTTGATCTTCGCACCGTTGGTGGTATTGGCCAGCTTACTGCCGGAGCAAAGGCCCAGCGTCGGCCCGTTCAGGGACAGGTCAACTGCGGATACCACTTGGTCACCGTCGTCAAGTTCTGTGGTAAGCATCTGGGTAAACCGCCAGAACAGCTCCACGCCGCCGTTGTTCTCCGGGAATTCCATCATGCCCACAGTGTTGTTGAGCTTGTCGTGATAGGTAAACTCCAAGGGCTTGCCGTACTGCTTTTCGTACTGCTCCGCCAGGGCGTCACCGTCCACGATCAGCTGTGCCCAAAGCGCAGCGTAGGACGCTGAGGTGATGTCCTTGGTGAAAACATTCCAGTACTGGGTGTTTTTGCCGGAGGCGTCGGTGTAGGTGCCAGTTTCTTCGTTGTAGCCCTGAACGATGTCCCACCAGCTCTTGATGGGGCAGCCATCCGGGAACATTTCGGTGTTGTAATACCAGGGGCTGTAGGTAGAATACAGCGGCATGCCGTACTGCAACAGCTTCTCGTCCACATGGGGCACGATAGCCGCGGGATAGTATACATCCAGATAATCGTACTTTACCAGCTCAAAATAAATTTCGCCGCTATTATCCTTTACCTGGAGGATGTCCGCGTGGTAGTTGCCCGTATCAGACTCGGTAATGATACGGTTGGCCACGGTTTTTGTGTCCGACTCGATATACTCGATGCGGCCCTCAAACTCCGGATACTCCTTAAGGAACTTCTTCACCGCGGTCTGCGCCGAGGTGGTGGTGGAATAAATGGAGATGACGCCAGTTTCCTGGATGGCCAGATCGTACAGCTCTTGTGCGGACATGTTGTCATAATCCGGTTCACCTGGCTCAGGCGTGTCCGCAAGCGGACCCGGATCGGAAGGATTGTCGGCGCTTTCTGCTGGAGTTTTGCTGTTGCAACCCATAAGGGTAAAGGCAGATAGCATCAGCATCAGGGCAAGCAGGCAGGCAAGTGCTCTCTTCGCTTTCATAATTGCGTTCTCCTCCTTAATTCATGATTAATGGTTCTTGGGAAGCAGGTTTCATCAGGAATGGTGACCGGCCAGCGCGTACTTGATCAGCCGCCCTGTCTCTACATTATACACGTTCATCTTTTCTGGATGCAGCACGGTATAAACCGTTGTATTCATTTCATACTCCACCAGCCCCAGCTGAATTGCCAGGAACTCCGCGGTGCCAACGGTCAGGGAAATCAGCGTCTCGCTTCCTGCGGGCTGGCATGCGTATACATTCGCCTTCACGCCGTGGGGGTGGTGCGGGTCTTCTAAATGAATCTCCACCATTTCCGGCCGGATTCCCAGCGTGCACTCGAAAGGCTCGTTCACGGGGCATTCCTCATCCAGCTTCATTTCGTCCCTGGGGAACGAATATTCCCCGAGTTCGCTCTTCACCTTTAGGACGCTTCCGTCAAACGTGGCCATACCGTTGATGAAGTTGATGCGCGGGTTGCCGATGAAGTCCGCCGCTATCAGGTCGATGGGGTTGGTGTACAGGTCGAGAGGCGAATCGACCTGTGCGATCTCACCCTCCTTAAACAGGGCGATCTTTGTGGACATGGTCAGGGCCTCCACCTGATCGTGGGTAACATAGATGATTGTGGTGCCGGTTTCCTTGTGCAGCCGCTTTAGCTCCGCGCGCATGTCGATCCTCAGCCGCGCGTCCAGGTTGGACAGCGGTTCGTCCAACAGCAGCAGATTGGGGCTGGTGGCGATGGCCCGGGCGATGGCAACGCGCTGCTGCTGGCCGCCGGACAGCTCGTTGGGATACCGGTCCCGGTATTCCTCAATGCGCATGGTCTTGAGCGCCCGCATGACGGCTTCTTCCACCTCATGCCTGGGCAGCTTTTTGATCTTCAGCCCGAACGCCACGTTTTCGTATGCGGTCATGTGCGGCCAAAGCGCATAGCTTTGGAACACCAGGTTTAGCCCGCGCTTGCTGGGCTGCTCATAAAAGGCGTTTTCCGCGTCGATGACGGTCTTCTCATCCATCAGCATCATGCCGTTCTGCGGCTTTTCAAGGCCGGAAATAACGCGCAGCGTGGTGGTTTTACCGCAGCCGGACGGCCCCAGCAACGTCATGAAATCTCCATCCTCAATCACGAGATTGATGTCGCGCAGCACATGGTTTTCACCGTAAAATTTATCGATATTCTTCAGTTCTATTCTGCTCATATTGGATAAACCCTCCCTTTATACTCTAGGTATAATTCTGATTTCTAATGAACGGTGATTTAACCCCAGCTCTTGCTGATATCCGCACCAAATGCGTTGGCGATGCGGTAGCAGACCAGGATAAACAACAGGATACAGATGGCAATCGCGTCCGCGCATTGGGGCATCAGGCTCTTGGAATACTCAAACGCCAGGAATGACAGCGTGTAGTTTGCCGGCGTCATGAGTATGGCAATGAGGTCGAGCTCTTTCGCGATGCTGATAAACACCAGCACAAATCCGGATATGAAGCCGTTCTTGGCAAGTGGGATCACGATGCTGCGGATCCGCCGCCAGAAGCTTGCGCCGGATATATCGGCGGCCTCCTCCAGCTCCACGTGGATCTGCATCATGTTCGCGCTGCCCGAACGGCTAGCGAACGGGAAGTGCTTGACGATGGACACCAGGAGTATCAGCGCAAACGTCCCGTACAGGGATGGTATCAGCCCGCCCAGCCGTTCCTGGCTAAACATGGCGAAGTAAATCGCTGAGAATGCCACGCCCGGCATGAGATACGGGACAAACACCAGCTGTTCCGTAATTTTTCCATACCACTTTCCCCGGCCCCGGGTGGAAATATACCCGAGGAACTGGCCAGAGAAGGCGGTAATGATTGAAGCTATAATCGAAAGTTTCACCGTATTCCCCAGCGCCCTCATAAACTCTGAATTCCTGAATATACCATTATAGGCGTATGATTCAAGCGGCGCTTCATCCAGAGTTCCAATCCATGCGTATAACGTTAGGTTATCCAGGCCATACCCGCCTCCTGTATATACCTGGAAGCTCTCCATGACCAGCACGAACGTGGGCATGACCATGGCCGCGAACAGGAATATCGCGATGAACGCCAGCAGCAGATATTTCGCCTTGCCAATGTGCATGAGGTTGCTTCTTGTTCCTTTGCCGCCAATGGTGGCAAAGGATTTGCGCACACCCACCATCTTTTGGTTGGCAAATATGGTGCCGGAGGCCAGGAGTATCATGAGAATGCTCATGGCGTAGCCGACGCCCCGGGGACTGTCGTTGATAAAATCTTTCATCCTTGTGGCCATGACGTAATAGCTGATGCGGCTGCCAAGGTTCGCCGCCACGCCGTAAGAGCCGATGGACTTGGAAATCGTCATGATGGCGGCGGAAAGCACCGCGGGCAGCACCAGGGGTAACGTGATGCTTTTTAGTATCTGAATCTTGTTCGCCCCCTGAATTTCACCCATTTCCTCCAGCTCCGAGTTGATGGAGCGCAATGACCCGGACACCATGATATAGGAGAAGGCATAATAGTGCATGATCATGACGCAAATGATGGCAAATGGGCCATAAGCAAGCCAGTCTGGAATGTTGACGCCAAGCCCCGTCAGCAATCCCAGACTGCCGGAGGTGCTGTTTCGAAATACTGCCAGCCAGCTCAACGCTTTACACCAGGACGGGATCATATAGGGGATGATGATCAGCATGCTCAACAGCTTTTTTCCGGGGATGTCCGAACGCACCATCAGCCACGCAAGTATGGAACCCAGCGGGACCGATAGGATGGTGACGAAAAAGCCGATGGTCAGGGAATGCATCAGCGGTTCCCACAAAATCGCCTTTGTCAGGGGACTTGCCAATAGGTATTTCCAGTAAAAGAGCGTGAAGTCGCCGATCTCGGCCCCGGCGATGCTTCTAAGCTCCGCCTTCGCCACCGTAAACGAGTTCCCGATCATGGTCAAAAGCGGGATGACGATCAGGCAAAACAGCATGATAATGCAAAAGAATACGATCACATTGAAGGGGTTGCCAACCAGATTAAAAAACTGGTTTTTAACGCGAATCCATGTAAGCGCATGCCTTTTACTTCCAGGTTTCTTCTTTGACATGATATAACTCCTAATTTCCTAGTTGTTCAAACAAAAATACTATACCGATTTACTTTTCTGACTGATGGCGGTCAATAATGAATACAATCATCGCAAACGTTTGCGAAAGTATATCATCTCACGGGTCCTGTGTCAAGATCCATTCGCCTGCGAGATTTCGGATTTCGCGTTTTCTTTAGTAGAAAGCGCTATTTTCCGAGCTCCTGTTTGAGTATGGTATACACGTCGTATATGTCAGTGATTACGTGATCCGGCGCAAAACCGTCATAATTGCCGGTATCTTTGAGTGGTGTGAGAAACGAAGAGATTTGGAATATCCGGCCATATCCTACTTTGCGCGGGCCAACCACGTCCCGGGAAACCGTATCGCCTACGAAGGCGCATTCCTCGGGCTTGAGCCTTGCCTGACAAAGCGCAATTTTGAAAATGTTCGGATGTGGCTTGCGATAGCCCACAACGCTTGAGAGGGTAATGTCGTCAAAATACTGCCTGACCCCATATTCCTCCAGCGTGTCAAACACCTGAAAAACGCTGGCGGTATTGCTGACCGCCCCCACATACACCCCCAACTCCTTCAAGCCTTTGAGCATGGGTTCCACATTTTTGCGTAGGTTCCTGTTGTAATAGGTAACCTCCCACATATGAGCGATTTCCTCGCTGCAAGCGATGAGCTTTTCCCGGTCCACAGGAATGTTTTTAAACCCGTAATCCGGCCAAATCTGCTCAGGCTTAAGTTCCATGAGCGTGCCCTCGGCCTCTTCCTTGTAACGGAGTATTTCGGGATGCACCTTTTGCCAGAGTTCCGTCTCGTCATATGGCACCACAATGCCGTGGCTACCCAATATGCGATACAGCCCTTGCGCAGTGCGTTTCTCGTTTTCCCCGTCGGAATAGAGGTCCTCCAGCGTCCCGCCCATGTCAAACATAACAGCTCGTATCATTCAATTTCTCCTTTCCCTGGCGCGAAAAACGCCGTTTTGGGGATTTTTATTGAAAAAGGATCAATCTTTACTTTCGATAGAAGGTGGACCCGCATAATCCGCGGATCAGAGTGAATTATCCCTTTCATGTACGCAAGCGTTTGCGTTAGTCACATCATAATATGTACTGTGTCAAATGTCAACAATATTTCTGTTTATTTTTAAAAAAAATTTTATAAAACATTTACAAAACCGCCTAGTTTTCAGCATTTTCTGGGTGCTAGTCCGCAATACGGCCCGTTCACCCTGTACCCTTTCGTGATCCCGCCGCCCGAATTTTCCAGCCTGGCCGGGCCCCTCCACTGGGGATTTTTCCCGGTAAATCGGCCTTTTCCATCCGTATTCTGGTGCAAACGTTTACATTTTTGATTTAAAAAATACCAGAGGCGCGCTTGCCTCTGGTATCATGGATTAGTCCTCAATTTCCTCTGTGAACAACACACCCTGGGTGTTTTCCACCATCAAAATAGCATCGGCGCGCGCCAGGGACGCCGGAAGCTTCAACAGGCAAAACAGTCCGATGCCCTGCTTGTAATCCGACTTGGTGGTTTCCACGCCTGATGTCTCAATGCCCTTCTCCTTCAAATCGTTGATGAAGGGCTTCAGGTTGCGCACATCGTCGAATATGATAAACAGGTGCAGCTTGTTAAGCCGCCTTGTGTAGACGTTTTCCATCCGGTCGGCATACACCATGACGAACAGCAACACTAAAAACGTCATGATGGCGCCAAAGTAAAAACCGATCCCGATGGCAAGGCCCATACAGGCTGACACCCATAACCCAGCCGCGGTGGTTAGCCCCTTGACCCTAAAATAACGGGTTACAATGATGGTGCCGGCGCCCAGAAAGCCGATGCCGCAGATCACCTGGGCGGGCATGCGGCCGGGGTCGCCACCATAGAGATTGCTCATAAACTGCGCCGTCATCATCACCACAGACGCTCCAATGCACACGAGCATGTACGTGCGAAGTCCGGCAGGCCTGCGCTTTCTCGTGCGCTCTATGCCCAGCATACCGCCAAAAAATACCGACATCAGCAGCCTGACGAGAACCGTTACCTCGCTAAGCTCCATCAAACCCAACTGCTCTATGAGCGCCTGCATAATATGCACCTCCTGAAAAGACTAAACTTGTATTATAATATAGCCGTCACTGGACAGATAGACCCTCTCGCGTGAAAGAACATTCCCGCGCAACTTAATCCTGGTAGTGCGCGGCAATAAACCGCTCTACGTCCTCGCGCCCGCCCTGAAACGGCCCGGGAGTGTCCATCTTCAAGCTCACCAGCGCTGCCGCCCAAGTCAGCGACGTATCGATATCCTGACTCAGCCGTTTGGTAATGTATCCGGCAAAGCAGGTGTCCCCACGCCCCGTTCGCCCAGAAAGCCCACGGGGTTTTAAGGGTTTTGTGTAAATGGTTGTTCCGTCATACACAAGCACCTCGCTGTTGTGTGTGATCATAACTTCCTTGGCGCCCCAGCCGTGCAATATCTTGGCAGCCTCAGCCCTGTCGGTGAGCCCTGTAAGTATCTCGGCCTCAGCCGCGTCGGTTTTCAGGAAATGGATATAGGGAAGCATCTCCCGCTTTTCCTTCCAATCCTGAAACACCATGCTTCCATCCGGTTCCACACAGCGAAGCAGGCACTGGACGTCCAACGCCACCTTGCCGCCCCGCTCGTGGCAGGCCAATATCATATCGTTTCCAATGTCCCCTTTCACAAGCCCCGCAAGATGGTATATATGGCTTTCCACATCCGGAAGCTCGCTAGGCTGGTACGGATCGATCACCGCGTTGCAGCGTTGCCTGCGCCGTTCCCGGTCGGCGGTAAAATACGTGTTTTCCATGCGGGTGCTTTCCCGTGAGTGCAAGGGGAAAATCGTGATGTTTTCGCAGAGCTCATAGGCTTTTGCTATATCCACGGTATTTTCGTTGCATTTGACCAAAGCGGCCACCTGGTTGCCCATGTTGGCTGCCGCGTACCCGGAAAATAAAACCGCGCCGCCATAGCTGTTTTCGACTCTACCATCGAAATCCGTGTTGGTATCCAGGCAGACCTGGCCTATTATCATCGTGTCAAACAGCATAAATCCGCCTCGCTTTCCTTTAGGATGTCCGCGTACGGGGGGCACCAAAGCTGAAAGTCCCCTTGCTCCAGGGCCGCTTTGAATTCAAAGGAGTCCTTTACGGGGTTGGGCAACAGCACGGCCGCCCGGCCCTCGTCTCCGGGGCGGTGCATGTCGGAACTGCACACCCGGATGAGGTGCGGATTTTCCCGGGCCAGCTTAAGCGCCAGCTCGTTGCGGCTGTCGTGCCTTGGATTGCAGTTGGCAATCTCCAGCCCATGAACGCAGTCATAAAACACCTCGTC
>CAYPKG010000003.1:23852-61804 GCA_964411275.1 uncultured Oscillospiraceae bacterium
GTGGGCGTGCACGATGAGCACTTCCTTGCCAAACTTTTTGAAAAACGCCTCGTGATCCATGTGGCATACATAAGGATTGTCCCGCAGCCATTGTTCATCCACGCCGTAGATGAGATAATCGCTGTCGTTCTCGGGAAACCTTAGCTCGATGCCGAATATCACGGTCAGGCCGATGGCGTCCCCGGCTTTTTTCGCCTCGTTATAGCCATACATAAACCGGTCGATACAGGCTTGCCAGTCGTCGTGGCAGTCCATCAGCGAGATGTACAGGTCGTGGAGATGGTCTGTGATACAAATGCCGTCATAATTAAGCTTTTTATACGTTTCAACGATCTCCGGGGTCTTAATGTATCCACACCGGCTGGTTTCCATTGTGTGGATATGCATATCGTAACGGTACATTTCCGCTCCTTTCATGCTTTCTACATAATATTTATTTCACGGCAAGAGCCGCGCTCAATCAAAGTTGGCACGAGGATACGGTGGGAATACGCGGCGGACTGATCATTGATCTTCTCCAGCAACATATCCACCGCCAGAAAGCCCATGCTTTTCTTAGGCTGTTCGATTGTGGTAATGTTGATCTTGGGCAGGCCCGTGTATGTGATATTATCAAATCCCATGACGGACAGATCCTCCGGCACCCGAATACCCGCCTCCTCCGCCGCTTTAAGCACCCCCAGCGCCAGGGAGTCCGCAGCCGCGAATATAGCCGTGTACTTGAGAGGCTTTTGAAACAGCAGCTTTGCCATCTGATTGCCTGCGTCGATGGAGCTATAGCGAAAGGCGCTCTGGTAGACCGTGGACTCAATCCCCAGTTCCTTGCACATGTCGATATATCCTTCCGCGCGCAGCTGGTGCGTCATACTGCCTTTGCGGCGGCCAAAATAGAGAATATCCCTGTGGCCCAGCGAGTAAAGATACTCCGTGCCGATGCGCGTACCCTGGTAATTGTCCACCGCAACATAGCTTTCCGGCAGGTCCCGAAGGTTTTCGCTCATAAATACGGTGGGCACCTGCTTGATGTATTCCTTGAGGGTGGCGTACGATTCGCTGTGGCCCGGAACAAGTATAATGCCGTCCACCTGCCGTCCCATCAGCAGCTTGAATACATCCCGCTCCAACTCCAGATCGTGGGAGGAATTGCACAGCATCAGGTTGTATCCAAGCTCGCGCGCCCGCCCCTCTATATGATATGCCAACTCCGCCATGAAGGGGTTGTCAATGCTGGCCACGATAAGCCCAATCAGCTTTGTACGCTTCATGACCATGGATTGGGCGACATAATTCGTGGTATACCCCATCTCCGTGCAGATGCGCAGCACCCGCTCTCGGGTTTCTTCTCCAATTTCCGCGCTTCCGGACAGCGCCCGGGATACGGTAGCATATGACACGTTGGCTACTTTGGCAATATCCTTTATCGTAACTTTTTTCATATCTTCGCCTCTCCAATCGGAATGAATCCGGAAGATATTGTCGCAAACGTTTCCGGCTTAGCTCCTATAATACACCGATTATATGAACTTGTCAACGCAAAGAATGACGGATATTTAGAGGATAAACTTAGGATTTCACAATGAAATTAATAAATAATCCTCCAAGTATATTGACAAAACGAAATATGTGCATTACAATCAAAGTGTTTTTAGATGGATGCGAAAACGTTTGCGTTAAATCATGCCCTAACAATGCCGGATTGAGGTGAATTCTATGATAAAAGGCGTTCTTTTTGATATTGGAGGCACTCTGCACACCGTTACGAACAGTGTCGAATTGCGCACTGCCTTTGCAAGGCGGTTGATGGACCGCCTAAAAATATACGACATCCACATCGACACACCTGCGGACGAACTGGGCCTAAGGTTATATGAAAACGCGGAGGAGTATAAGCATTGGAGCGAACAAAGCCTCAGTGAAATTCCATCCGTTCGCATCTGGAACGAATATTTTTTGAAGCAATACAACATTGGCGAAGCGCGCCTGGCGCCTATCGCGGAGGAGCTTTCCTTCCTGTATGACTACGACCGGGTGTGCATCAAACGCAGGCCCGGCATGGTGGAAACAATTGAAACACTCCATGTAATGGGGCTTCGCCTGGGGATTATCAGCAACATCATCTCCACCTCCTTCGTGCCCCATATCCTGAAGGAATACGGTGTGGACACGCGGATGGAATGCGTCATCCTCTCCAGCGAAGCGGGCGTACGAAAGCCCGATCCCCGGATTTTTAGCATGGCACTTGACGAAATGCGGCTTAATCCCGAGGAGGCGGCATATGTGGGGGACACCATCTCCAGGGACGTGCTGGGCGCTAAAAACGCCAACCTCGGGCTGATCATCCAGATCAAAAATCCCGCCATCGCTCACCGGGACGCCGGGTTTGGAGAAAACGCGCCCCGCCCGGATTACCTTATTGAAAACCTCGATGAGATCCCCGCAATTATCAGCGAATATAACAAATTAAAATAACGGGAGGCAAACGCCATGATTGACACCATTTTCTTTGATGTAGGGAACACGCTGCGCGTCGTAGTAAAAGACGAAGCGTTTTCGCGTGCCGCCGAAACGGAATTGATGCAGCTTGTGGGCGCGACCGTACCCCATGATGAGTTTTTTGAAACACTGGAGGCGCGCTGGAAGAAATACCGGAAAGCCGCCAAAAGCAGCGGCGGCATGGACGTGTCGGAAATGGAGCTGTGGAGCCAGCATCTGCTGCCGGATTACGATATCGACCGGGTGTGCGCTGTGGCAGGCAGGCTGACCCGGCTGTGGAGGGACCACGATGGCCGCCGGGTGGCCCGGCCCGACGTAAAGGATACCATCATCGAGCTGGACCGCAGGGGCTATACATTGGGCATTATCGCCAACACCATCACCGAAACCGAAATCCCCGACTGGATGGTGGAGGATGGGGTTGCCCGGTATTTCAAATGCGTGATCCTCTCCTCTAAAGTGCGGCTTAGAAAGCCGGACCCGGACATCTACCGGCTGGCCTGCCGGTCCATCAAAAAGCCGCCGGAAAACTGCGCATACATTGGCGACAACCCCCTGCGGGACGTGGAAGGCACGTATGCCGCGGGCTGGAAAATGATGGTGCGCATCCACGAGCCGGATACCATCAAAAACGAGCCCCAGGATCTAAGCCAGAAGCCGGACTACACAATCACCGCCATTTCACAGCTGCTGGATATTTTCCCGCCGTTAAACGTCTAAGGGGGATATATGTTGAACGAATTTGACGCGATATTTTACGACTTGGGCGGTACGCTGCGGCTGGTAGAACGTGACGAGGCGTTTGAACAGCAGGCCAGGGTGCGCATTGCTGAGCTTTGCGGGGAAACCGGAGACCCGGACGAATTTTGTAAATTTTTAGATTACCGCTATGAGGGCTACCGCAAATGGTGCTTTGAAACCATGCGGGAGGCCCCGGAATGGGAGCTTTGGACCAAATGGTTAACGCCGGAATATCCCCGGGAGCGGATCATAGAAAACGCCGTGGAACTGACGATCGAATATCGAAACAAGGACGGCCGCCGGATTGTCGCGAAAAACGGCGCCCAGTCCATCCGCGACCTCTATGAGAACGGCTACAAGCTGGGCATTATCAGCAACCTGGTTACCTCCAAGGAAATCCCCGACTGGCTGGAGCAGGACGACCTGGCGAAATACTTTAGCGCGATCCTGCTATCCTGCGTGGAGGGGATCAGAAAGCCCGACCCGCGCATCAGCGAAAAGGCGTGTACACTTATAAACGTCAAGCCGGAGCGTTGCGTGTATATCGGCGACAATCTAAAGCGGGACGTGGAAGGCACCCGGCTGGCGGGCTTCGGCATGTTTATACTCTACACCACCCCTGAAAAGCTGGCGAAGGAAAAGATCACCGATGAAAACCGGCCAGACGCCATCATATTCGACTTTGCGGAATTGAAGGAGCTGTTCCCCAAAGCCCCAACTGTCAACTGGGAGAAAGCCCGGAGGGTAGACTGATGACAAAGGCCATTCAATCCATATTCATCGACCTGGGCGGTACGTTTCGCATCGTCACGGAGAATACCCCCTATTCCGACGCCGCGAAAGCGCGGATCGCGGAGCTTGTAGGCACGAAAATGGGCCCTGAGGAGTTCCACGCCCTCATCGATAAGCGGTATGTGGGTTACCGGGAATGGGCGCTCAAGTATATGTGCGAAGCGCCGGAGGAAATGCTTTGGACCCGCTGGCTTGCGCCGGATTACGACAAGGACCGGCTTGTAAAAAACGCACCGGAACTAACGTATCAGTACCGCCGCGCCAAGGGTGAGCGCAAAGTGGTGCCTGGCGGCATCGACACGATCAAAGAGCTGTACGCCAGGGGCTATACATTGGGCATCATCAGCGACCTCATCGGCTGCACCGAAATCGACGAATGGCTGGACCGGGACGGGCTCAGACCCTATTTCAAAACCGTGCAGCAGTCCTCCGTCACGCGGCTAAGAAAGCCCCACCCCGCCATCTATTTCTTGGCGCTTACGCAAGCGAACGCTGACCCTGAAACCTCTGTTTTTGTAGGCGACAACCTCACGCGGGACATCATCGGCGCAAAAGCCGCTGGGTTCGGCGCCACAATCGCCGTAGAGTACGAAGGCGCGGCGCCTCTGAAGCTCAATCAGGAAAACATGCCTGACGGGATCATCCGCAGGTTTGACCAGCTTTTGAATGTGTTCCCAAAGGCCCCCCTCATGAACGAGGATGCATTGTATAAAGGCGAAATCCGTTGAGTTCTGGTGAAAGGAGTGTTTCCCAATGAATGAATTTGGCACGCTGCGGGGCGCAGAAGCGCTGAGCCTGGCGGTAGAGCAGGCATATGAAAAAGGCGGGGCGGATTATACCCTCGAGCCCATGGCATTGGAGAACGCCTCAGGCGTTGCTGTAGGCGCCATTGAGGCCGGGGACGCGGTGATATTTTGCTGCCGCCGGGGAGAACGTGAAATCGAACTCACCGACGCGTTTACGGACCCGGATTTTCATGGGTTCCCCCGGGAAAAAATCCCGGAGCTGGACTTCACGATCCTCACCATGTATCACGAAAAATACACGTATCTCCCCATCGCCTTCGCCCCGGCGAAGGTGATGGACACCCTGGGACAAACGCTCTCCCAGGCTGGGAAAACCCAGCTGCACTGCGCCGAAAGCGAGAAGTTTGCCCATGTAACATTCTTCTTCAACGGCGGCAACCAGCAGCCCTTCCCCGGCGAGGACGATGTGCGCATCCCCTCTCCCAAAGGCGTGGCGTTCGACACGGTGCCCGCCCTGAGCCTTCCGTCGGTTGTGGATACCGTGGTGGCGGGGGTGGAAAAGGGCTATGATTTTATCATCACCAACTTCGCCAACGGCGACGTGATCGGCCACACAGCCAACGATGCGGCAAAGGTGGCCTGCGCCTGTGCTGTGGATGAACAGCTCAACCGCGCCATCAGCGCCGCCCGGGCAGCGGGCTATACAGTGCTTCTCGCCGCCGACCACGGCAATCTTGAAATTCTCCATACTGAGGGGGGCGAGCCTCACGTGGCCCACACCGCAAACCCCGTGGCATTCGCGGCCATCGGCCAGGACGCGGTCGTGGCCGCAAGGGATGGAAATCTGGCTGATGTAGCGCCCACGGTGCTTGCCGCAATGGGCATCGAAAAACCCAGCGCCATGACCGGCACGCCACTGTTCCGGTTTGAGGGCACGGCGAAGGTGCTTCTCATCGTGCTGGACGGCTGGGGGCTTGGCCAGGACAATGACGATAACCCCATATTTTTAGCCAACCCCCCCGTGTGGAACGCCATATTGAAAGACCAGCCCTGGGTGCCCCTTGCTGCCTCAGGCGAAGCCGTGGGCCTTGGCCCCGGAAAACCCGGCAACTCCGAAGCGGGGCACATCAACCTTGGCTCCGGCAGGGTGGTGCTGCAGGACGACGTGCGGCTCGACCAGGCCATGCGTGACGGCTCTTTCGCCAACAATCCCGTATTCCACAGCGCCATTGACGGCGCGAAGCAGCGGGGCAAGGCCCTGCACCTGATTTCCCTGTTGACGAAAAAGTCATCCCACGGCTCCATCGACTATCCCGTCGCCCTTCTCAAAATGGCGAAGGAACGGGGGCTTGAGGACGTGTATGTCCACATCATATTTGACGGCAGGTCCACCCTGACCGGCAGCGCCCCTGCGCTTCTTCGGGAGCTTGGAGAAACGATGGAGGAAATCGGCGTCGGCCAGATCGTATCCGGCGTTGGCCGCGGCATCGCGCTGGACCGGGACCAGAATTGGGCCAAAGTGGAGCGGGCGTATGCCTCCATGACTGGGGGCAAAGCAATCCGCTATCAGGCATAACACAATATTTTTACCCGTTTCTGTAAACGTTTGCATAGGAGGCGGAACATGGCACATTATACACAGTTTGCAAAGGATTTCACATACAACCTGCATCCTGTCCCAGAAGCATACGCGGTGTATCCGGACAGCGTCCGCATTGTGGGCAAGGGCCTGGTGTATATGGCCGACGCCGGGGATGAGGACGTGATCGTCGCAAAAAACGTTTCAGGTTTTGCAGGGGAAATTCATGACGGCGTGGTCGTGGCCCCGCTGATCCATGAAAATGCATTGCGGCTTCGGGCCCTGTTCCCCTTCACGGCACCCGTTAAGGTGCTTTCAAGGGATCAAAGCTGCGGCGTGGGCGACCGGCTGGGGATTGCAGCCCCAGGACATATCCGGGTGTTTCAACGCTGCGGCGCCGTGCCAATACTGGCCCAGCAATCCATGCGGGAGCTGAGCCTCACAAACCGCACCTATGAGGACGTCATCGACGCGGCAACATTCGCCGTATATCAGACGGGCTTTCGAGGCGGCTTCGGCGCGGACGGCGACCACCTGAAAACATACGCGGATATCGAAGCCGCTCTCAAGGCGGGCTGCACCATGATTACCCTGGATTGCAGCGACCATATCAAGCCCCCCCGCCCCCTTGAGCCGGACCCGGTGATGGAGGAGGCGTACCTGAACCGCTCCTTTTTCATCGAGGACGAGGAGATATCATTCAGCGTTCAGGATCTCGCCGACGCCAGGGCCATCTACGGCGGCGCCATCGCGTTTGCCAAGGATGTGTTTGAGCGCTATTTCGCTGGGGAGAACCCGGCGGCGGAGCTTGAAATATCCATCGACGAAACCAGCGAACCCACCACGCCTGCCCAGCATTTCTTCATCGCCGCGCAATTGCGCAGCCTGGGCGTGGATTTTGTAACATTGGCCCCGCGCTTTATCGGAGAATTCCAAAAGGGTGTGGACTACATCGGCGATCTCGCCGCCTTTGAGCGGGATTTCAAGGTTCACGCGGCCATCGCCCGTCACTTTGGTTACAAGCTGTCCATCCACTCCGGCTCAGACAAGTTTTCCGTGTTTCCCATCATCGGGAAACACACCAGGGGGAAATTCCACCTGAAGACAGCGGGCACCAACTGGCTGGAGGCCATGCGGGTGGTGGCAAAGGAGGCCCCCGGACTGTACCGGGAGGCGCATCAACTGGCCCTAGACTCTTTCGAGGCGGCCAGCAAGTATTACCATGTGACCACCGACCTTTCAAAAATTCCGCCCCTTAGCCGGCTTCATGACGATGAGCTGCCCTCCCTTTTTGACCAGAACGACCCCAGGCAGCTTATTCATATCACATATGGGTTTCTGCTGGGGGATGAAAGCCTGAGGAAGCGGCTGTATTCTCTCTGGCGAAAGGAACGGGAGGCCTACGCCGTGGCGCTCAAGCGGCACATCGCAAGGCATATCGCTTTGATCACGGGAAAAACCCTGCGGGGTTAAAATAATCAATTCACGAAAAGAGGTTAAAGTAGTATGGCACAGAAAATGAAAGGCGTTACCCTACACGCGACATGGGCGCCGAAGCCCGGCTTCAAACTCGGCTCGAAGGACATTGACAAGGTTCAGACGTATTTAGGCTCCCAGGTTTGGAAAGATCCCTATATCACAATCGACGAGTATGACATACCCGAGCCCGGCCCGGGACAGGTTCTCATCAAGGTCAAGGCCTGCGGCATCTGCGGCAGCGACGTACATATGGCCCAGGCGGGCGACGACGGCTATATCTTCTACCCCGGCCTGACCGGCTTCCCCTGCATCCTCGGGCATGAGCTGTCCGGCGTTGTGGTCAAGGGCGGCCCTGGGGCCAAGGACAAAGTCACCAACAAGCCCTTCAAGGGCGGCGAGCTTGTTTGCGCCGAAGAAATGCTCTGGTGCGGTTCCTGCCGCCCCTGCGCGGACGGCTGGCCGAACCATTGCGAGCGGCTCGACGAGATCGGCTTTAACGTCAACGGCGCGTTTTGCGAATACATCGTTCTGCCCGACCGTTGCCTGTGGAGCCTGGAGCCGCTGCGCAAGATGTACAAGGACGAGAAGGACATCTTCCTGGCCGGTTCCCTGATCGAGCCCTGCTGCGTGGGCTACAACGCGGTGATTGAGCGCGGTGGCGGCGTGCGCCCCGGCGACAACGTGGTCATCTGCGGCACCGGCCCTGTGGGTCTGGCGGCCTGCAATGAATTGAAGACCATGGGCGGTGCCACCGTGATCGTGTCCGAGCCTCAGCCCGAGCGCGCGGCGCTGGCGAAGCTCATGGGCGCCGATCACGTCATCGATCCCACCAAGGTTGACTTCACCCAGGAAGTCCTGCGCCTCACCGACGGCATGGGCGCGAGCCTGTATCTCGAGGCCACCGGCCTGCCCACCCAGGTATATCCCGGCATCGAACAGTGCATCTGGGAAGGCCGTACCCTGAACTCCACCGTGGTGGTGGTGGCGAGAGCCGAAGCCAAGATCCCCGTCACCGGCGAAGTGCTGCAGGTGCGCCGCGCGCAGGTCGTGGGCGCCCAGGGCCACAGCGGTCACGGCACGTTCCCCCGGGTCATCGACAGCATCGCCGCCGGCATGGATATGCTCCCGATGATCACCAAGAAGATCACATTGGACGAAGTGCCTGAAAACATCATCGCGCTCCAGACAGACCGCAAGAACATGAAGATCACCTGCGTGATGGACTAAAAGGAGGTACCCCATGGCTTATAAAGAATATCTGACAACTGATTATCCCAATATCTTTTTTGAGGACTCCAAGGTCGGCCGCATGAAGAAGCGGATTTGGGACGCTTCCGAGGAAGAAATTCAGGCAATCCTGGACGATTACGGCATCGGCAGCCCTTGCGAGATGGGCGTGGCGAATACCTATATCCAGAACACCCCCCGCTCCAAGCTGATCGAAAAGCGCCGCAAGAACGATATCGTTCTGGTGCCCATCGGCTGCACGGAAAACCACGGCGCGCACAACTGCTCCGGCCTTGACACGTTCATGGTTCAGTTCATCTGCGAAGCGGTGCGCCGCAAGACCGCGAAGCTGGGCCACGAGGTGGCGCTGGCGTTCCCACCGCTCAACTACGGCGGCCACCCCTATCACCACATCGGCATGCCCGGCACCGTCATGGTCACCGAAACCACAATCATCGAGACGCTGACCCATGTTCTCGCTGGCCTGTGGGACGACGGCTACCGCAAGATCATCCTCGTCAACAACCATGGCCAGGACTGGATGCTGGAAAGCTCCATCCAGGAGTTCTTTAAGCGCTACCAGCTGCCCGCCTTCGCCTGTGTGGTCGAGTGGCACCGGGCTGTGCGCGAGTTCTTCTATCCCCTGGGCGATGAGCGTCCGGATTTCGTCACCACGCCTTTCGTCCATGCCGACGAATGCGAGACCAGCGCGGCGCTTCTCATGTTCCCCGAGATGGTGGACATGGACTCCTGCGTAGACGCCACGCCGGTAAACTTCGGCTTCCTCCAGGACGGCTTCTTCGACGGCTCTGTGGACAGCTTCCACCGGCCAAACCGCTGGCAGGAAATGGAAGGCAATGCCTGGATCGAGCGCTTCGGCACCCCCGAAGGCGTTGTGGGCAAGCCCAGCCGCGCTGACCCGCGCCGGGTGAAGCGGGCTGTGGCGGCAATCTGCGAGTACCTGACATTGATGTGTGAGGACATTCTGGAAAAATACCCCGCAGGTACCGTGCCGGATCCCACCAAGTTCAGCTTCCGCCCCTACGAGGAGATCGAGCCCTGCCTGCGCGAGCCGCTGAGCGAGGGCTGGAAGAGCATCCACGAGCTCCCCCGCAGAGGCATCATACTCGACTAATCATTCGCAATACGGCCTGCTGTAGCGCTACGTGCATCTTGATTACGCTTGGCATGCACTTAGCGCTACAGCCCCTACCGGTTTGTTTTGGCGAAGTTCTTCTTTATACGGGCGCTTTTGCATGCGCCCGTATAAGGAAGCACTTCAAATAAAAGGAGCGGTTGCATATGAATATACTGTCACAAACCGTACCCATTCAATTCGACACAGGCTTCTCCCCCTACTCTGCGGCAGGCTGGCGGGAAGCATTCGCGGACGTAGCGCGCCGGGGGCTGACCGGGGTGGAGATCGCCGTGGCCTATCCCGATCAAGTGGACGCTGAGGACGTAATGGCGGAGGCTATCAAAAACGGGCTTGCCATCACCACCATCTCCACCGGCCAGATCTACGCCTTGGAGGGCGCGTACCTAACGGCGCCGGACCCCAAAAAGCGCAAACAGGCCCAGGACGTGCTGCGGGGGCATATCGACCTGTCCGCAAAGCTAAACCGCCCTCCGGTGACGATAGGGCTTATTCGCGGGAAAATGGAGCCCGGGGAACCCGCAGCGCTTTTGATGCTCCTTGGCGAAACGCTGCTTCCCCTATGCGACTATGCCCTGGAGCGGGGCGTGACGCTGCAATTTGAGGCCATCAACAAATCCGAAACCAGCATCATCAATTCCATGGAGGAATGCCTCACGTTTTTCGAATGCCTGGGCAACCCCCCCGCACTAGGTGTGCTGTACGATACCTATCATTCCAATCTGGAGGACGGGGACGTACTCTCCGCCATCAAAAGCGCAAAGGGAAGAATAACCAACGTGCACCTGGCGGACTCCCACCGGGGGCTTCCCGGCGAGGGAACCATCGACTTCAAGGCAATTTATTTAACATTGATGGAAACAGGCTATGCGGGGGCCATCGCCCTGGAAACCCAGTGCGTGCCCTCCAAAGAACATGTATTGGCCAATTACGCAAACAGCATATTCGGCGTCGTCTCTTAATTTTCAGCCAGTATGAGGAGGAAGTATCATGATTAATATCGGTATTATCGGAGCGGGGCGCATTGGACAGGTACACGGGAAAAGCATTTTAACCGGCGTGGACGGCGCCCGGGTTGGGGCCATCGCCGATCCCTATCTCACTCAACAAGCCTCGGATTGGGCAAAAAGCGTGGGCATTGAGAATATCTACACCGACTACACCAAGATACTGGACGATCCGAATATCGACGCGGTGCTGATCTGCTCTTCCACGGACACCCACTCTAAAATCTCCATCGAGGCCATCAACGCGGGCAAGCATGTGTTCTGCGAAAAGCCCATCGACCACGACCTTTCGAAAATCGCGGACGTGGAGGCGGCCCTCAAAAACGCCAATAAAAAGCTGGTGTATCAGGTCGGCTTTAACCGCCGGTTTGACCACAATTTCCGCGCCCTCAAGGACGCGGTCGTGGCGGGCAAGGTGGGGGACATCCAGTTTGTGCGCATCAGCTCCCGGGATCCCCAGCCGCCTCCGGCAGCGTACGTAAAAAGCTCCGGCGGCCTGTTTATGGACATGATGATCCACGACCTCGACATGCTCCGCTTCCTTTCCGGCGCGGAAGTCGAGGAAGTGTACGCCCAGGGCGCGGTGTTGATCGACCCCGCCATCGGCGCGGAGGGCGACGTGGACACCGCCACGGTTTGCGCAAGGCTCAGCAACGGCGCACTGGCTCTCATCGACAATTCCCGGGAGGCGGTCTACGGATACGACCAGCGGGCTGAGGTGTTCGGCTCGAAAGGCTCTGTCCAGTGCGGAAACGATACGGCCTCCACAGCGGTGCTTTCCACCGTTGACGGCGTTGTGTCGGAAAAGCCCCTGTGGTTTTTCCTGGAGCGGTACATGGCCGCGTATCAGGCGGAGGTTCGGGCGTTCGTCAACAGTATTCAAAACGGAACCCCAGCCGAGGTGGGCGTGGAAGCAGGGCGCATGTCCATCATTCTGGCGCTGGCGTGCATGCGCTCTGTCGCCGAAAACCGGCCGGTCAAGCTCAGCGAAATTCAGTAAGGAGGATATCCATCATGAAGAAGAAATATGCCCTCGCGTGCCCAACCAGTATGGGCGTGCGCATCACCCCGGACGACCGCCAGAGCGTGCACACAAGCAAGCACTTTATACTTCAGGCCACCAGCGCGGAAACCAATGTGCTAAACGTGGCGTCCTCCCTTGGCTACCCCTGCCTGGCGCTGACCAAATTCGTGGCAGACAGCCCCATCGCGGCGTTCATCAAGTCCGAGCTTCGCGGGAGGAACATATCCTTTGAGGGCCAGGACGTCCCTCAGGGCGGGCCGTGGGGCTACCGGCATCAGTTCAACATCGCGGACAGCGGCTTCGGCCTGCGCGGGCCCCGGGTATGGAACGACCGGGCGGGCGAAGTGGGGCGCACCCTTTCCATCGACGATTTCGACATCCCCCGGATATTCGGGGAGGAAGGCGTTGAATTTCTGCACATTTCCGGGCTGATCGCTGCCCTGTCCCCAGAAACCAGCGCCTTTTGCGTGGAGTTGGCGAAGGCCGCAAAGGGTTACGGCACCAAAGTCAGCTTCGACCTCAACCACCGCGCTTCCTTTTGGGAAGGCCGGGACGAAGAGCTGACAAAGGCGTTTCAGGAGATCGCATCCCTATCTGATGTGCTGGTGGGCAACGAGGAGGATTATCAGCTGGCATTAAAGCTCAAGGGCCCGGAAGCGGGCGGCGAGGATCTCGCATCAAAGATTGAAGGCTTCAAGGGTATGATCCGCGAAGCGCAAAAAGCATATCCCAGCACGAAGTATTTCGCCAACACGCTTCGCCAGGTTCTAAGCGCCAACGAGCATCTTTGGGGCGCCATGTTCTACGCCAACGGGGAATGGTTCGTGGAAGAACCCCGCTTGATCCCGGTTCTCGACCGGATTGGCGGTGGCGACGGGTTCACCGGCGGGCTTCTCTACGGGATATTCAGTGGCTGGGAACCGGAGAAATGCCTGCAATTCGGCTGGGCCAGCGGGGTGTTGGCCGCCACGTCCCTCAACGACTACGGCAGCCCCGCCGACGAGCAACAAGTGTTTAGTATTTACCAGGGCAATGCCCGGGTCAAGCGCTGATTAGGAGGAACATGAGTATGCAAAAAGCGGATATCGGTCTTATCGGTCTTGCCGTGATGGGCGAGAACCTGGTTATGAATATGGAAAATAAGGGCTTTCGCGTGGCGGTGTTCAACCGCACCGTGGAAAAGGTGGACGCGTTCACGATGGGCCGGGCCAAGGGCAAAAACATCGTGGGCTGCCACAGCCTGGAAGAACTAAGAGACGCGCTCTCAACCCCCCGAAAGGTCATGCTGCTGGTGAAGGCGGGCCAGGCGGTGGACGACTACATTGAAAAGCTCCTTGCGGTGCTGGAGCCGGGGGACGTGATCATCGACGGCGGCAACTCCCACTTTCCGGACACCATCCGCAGAACCGCGTATGTAGAAAGCAAGGGCCTGCTGTACGTCGGCACAGGCGTGTCCGGCGGCGAGGAGGGCGCTTTAAAAGGCCCGTCCATGATGCCCGGGGGCTCCCCCCAGGCATGGCCGCTGGTAAAGCCCATCTTTCAGGCGGTCTGCGCCAAAGTGGACGGTGAACCCTGCTGTGACTGGGTAGGAGAAAACGGCGCTGGGCATTTCGTGAAGATGGTGCATAACGGCATCGAATACGGCGACATGCAATTGATCTGCGAGGCGTACCAGATCATGCGCGACGGCTTGGGCATGAGCGCAAAGGAGATGAGCGGGGTATTTCACGAGTGGAACGAGGGAGAGCTAAATAGCTACCTCATCGAGATCACCCGTGACATCCTCGCCTACAAGGATGCGGACGGCGGCCCCATCGTGGACAAAATCCTGGACGCCGCCGGGCAAAAGGGCACCGGCAAATGGACGGCCATCTCCGCGTTGGACGAGGGCGTACCGCTGACGCTGATCGGCGAGGCGGTATTTAGCCGCTGCCTCTCCGCCATGAAGGACGAGCGGGTGCGCGCTGCGAAGGTGTTCCCCCATGCGCCGGCAGCACTAAACGTGGACAAAGCGCAGTTCATCGACAGCATTAAAAAGGCGCTTTACGCCAGCAAAATCATATCCTACGCCCAGGGGTATACGCTCCTTGGCGCGGCGGCGAAAACCTACGGCTGGAACCTCAATTACGGCGGCATCGCGTTGATGTGGCGGGGGGGCTGCATCATCCGCAGCGTGTTCCTTGGCAAGATCAAGGAAGCCTATGACAACGATCCTGCGCTGTCAAATCTCTTGCTGGATCCCTACTTCGAAAACGCCATCCGCGACCTCATTCCCGCATGGCGGGAGGTGGTGGCAGCAGCAGCGCTTTCGGGCATTCCCGCCCCGGCCATGTCCAGCGCATTGGCCTATTTCGACGGATACACCACCGAAAACCTCCCCGCCAACCTATTGCAGGCCCAACGGGACTATTTCGGCACCCATTCCTACGAGCGTACGGACGCGCCCAGGGGCCAGTTCTTCCACACCAACTGGACGGGTGAGGGCGGCGATACCGCAGCCAGCACCTATAACGCATAAGGAGGGAAAGGATTATGAAGCTTCCCTATCAACCGGATTTTAACGGCAAGGTGGCCGTGGTGACCGGCGGCGCAGGCGTGCTGTGCGCCATGTTCGCACGTGCGCTTGCGGCCTGCGGCGCGAAGGTGGCGATACTGGATTTGGCAGAGGAAAAGGCGCAATTGGTGGCGGAAGAAATCACCGCCTCTGGGGGAACCGCCATGGCCGTGAAGGTCAACGTGCTGGAAAAAGCCAGCGTGGAGGCGGCACATCAGGCGGTACTGAGCGCCTACGGCAAATGCTCCATTCTCGTCAACGGCGCGGGCGGCAACAACCCCCGGGCCACCTGCGATGATGAGTTTTTCGATCCTGCGACGCTGCTGGATCCGGAAAAGAAAAGCTTTTTCGACATCGACCCCGCCGGGTTTGATTTCGTATTCGGCCTGAACATGAAGGGCACGCTGCTGCCCACCCAGGCGTTTGCACTGGACATGGCGGAGGCGCAGCAGGGAGCCATCCTCAATATCAGCTCCATGAACGCATTCACGCCGCTGACAAAAATCCCGGCGTATTCCGCGGCAAAGGCGGCGGTGTCCAACTTCACCCAGTGGCTTTCTGTCCACTTTGCCAAATCCGGCATCCGGGTCAACGCCATCGCACCGGGCTTTTTCAGCACCGCGCAAAACGCCGCGCTTTTGTGGAACCCAGACGGAACGCCCACGGCGCGCACTGGCAAGATATTGAGAAACACGCCCATGGAGCGCTTCGGGGAAGCGCAGGAGCTATTAGGCGGCCTGCTGTTCCTCCTCGACGACAAGGCTTCCGCGTTCGTCACAGGCGTGGTGCTGCCCATCGACGGCGGCTTCGCGGCGTATTCGGGGGTGTAGGGGATGGAGCTTTGCCTGCGCGCGAAAACGGATATGGGTCTAAGCGACGGGGAACTAAAGGAAGGGCTTCTCGCCCTTCTCCAGTCCCGTCCTGCAAAAAAAGTGCTCATCATACCGCCGGATTATACCCGGTTTTACAGCAAAGCGGGGTTTATCACCAGCGTCTGCTATGAGTATTACACGACTCTGGGGGCTAATGTGGATATACTCCCCGCCCTGGGCACCCATGTACCCTTGACGAAGGAGGAAGCGGCCCTGATGTTCCCAGGCGTGCCGTTCTCCCGGTTCATCCCCCACAACTGGCGCACGGACGTGATGAAGCTGGGGGAAATCCCCGGGGAATTTTTAAACGAGCGCACTGAGGGGCTATGGACACAGCCTGTGGAGGTGGAGATCAACCGCCTGGTCATGGACGAAAGCTATGACCTCATACTCTCCCCGGGACAGGTGGTGCCCCACGAGGTGGTGGGCATGGCAAACCACGCGAAAAACCTGTTCGTGGGCGTGGGCGGCGCGGATATGATCAACAAAAGTCACATGGTAGGCGCGGTGTACGGCATGGAGCGCATGATGGGCCGGGACCACACGCCGGTGCGGGCCATGTTCGACTACGCGTTTGAAACGTTTCTTGCGCACCGCCCAGTGTTGTTTTTGCTCACCGTCACCACCGCGCCAAACGACGAAATCCGCACCCACGGCCTGTTTTGCGGGCCCAAGCGGGATACCCTGTGCGAAGCAGTCAAGCTGGCCCAGGAAATCAATATCGATTTTGTGGAGCAAGGGATTAAAAAATGCGTGGTATATCTCACGCCCGGGGAATTCAAAAGCACCTGGCTGGGGAACAAAGCAATTTACCGTACCCGCATGGCCATCGCCGACGGCGGCGAGCTCATCGTTCTCGCCCCTGGGGTGGAGCGCTTTGGCGAGGACGGGCTGGTGGATCAATTGATCCGCAAATACGGCTATACCGGCAGAACCCGCATCCTCTCTTTGTTTCAGGAACCGGAAAACGAGGATCTCCGGGCGAACATGGGGGCCGCGGCGCATCTCATTCACGGCTCCTCAGACGGTCGCTTTTCCATCACCTATGCGGTGAAGCACATCAGCGAGGAGGAGATCGGGGGCGTTGGTTTCACCCCCGCAAGCTATGACGCGCTGGTAAAGCGCTATGACCCGGCAAAGCTTCAATACGGCTACAACACACTCCCGGACGGTGAGGAAATCTTCTTTATCCCGAACCCCGCATTGGGCCTGTGGATCAATCGGGAAACATTTCAGGGATAGACGTAAGGTCGAAAAACCGCCGCTGAAGCATCAGCGGCGGTTTTTCGAGGGTAAGCCAATTTGTCATGCTTATTTCCCAAACAGTTCCGCTGCCCGGCGCATGTTCTCCATAATCGGCACTTGAAAGGGGCAGCGCGTTTCGCACAAGCCACATTGGATGCATTCTCCGGCGTGATGGGGCAAAACCTTGTAATGCTCCCGCACGGTTTCCGGAACCTCTCCCTGGGCCACCGCAAGGTTCAAAAACTTCGTGACGTCCGCTACTGCAATCCCTTTGGGGCAGGGCGCACAATGGCCACAGTACATGCAGTGCCCCTGCCAGCTGATTTTCGGCATGGAAGCCAAGGCGCGAGCATAGTCCTTTTCACTCTCCGCTGCAGTCTCGTAAGCGATGCTGGCCGCCAAATCCTCCATGGACCGGGCGCCAACCATCACCGACGCCACGCCAGGGCGGGTCAGCGCGTAATGGATGCACTGCAGCGCGGTCAGCGCCTTGCCCGCCGGGGAAAGCGTTTCGCTCAATAAATCCCCGCCGCCAAAGGCTTTCATCACCGTGATCCCCACCCCCAGCCTCTGACAGGTTTCATACAGCAGCTGGCGCTCCGGGTCCATATTCAGCAACGGCTCCGCATAGTTTTTTTCATCCCACAGGGACTCCACGTCCTCGTTTCCGGGCTGCAGGTCATAACAGGGGTTCACACTAAAAAGCAGCACGTCAATCAGCCCGCTGTTTACAGCCGCCAGCGCCACCGCCGGGTTATGGCTGGACAAGCCGATGGTGCGGATCACCCCGGACGCCTTCAACTCCTGCGCGTAGCGCATCACGTCGCCGTTTTGACAGGCCTCCCAGTCCGACACCTGATCCACATAATGGATCATCCCGATTTCCACATGATCGGTTTCAAGCCGCTTGAGCTGATCTTCAAAGCTTTCCTTCACTTCCCCGATTTCCCGGGTGCGCTTGTACTGCCCTTCCTGCCACATGGTACAAAGGTGCGCCTGCAATATAAACCTGTCCCGGCGGCCGCGAAGGGCACGCCCTAAATTGGAGCGAAGTTCCGGGTTGGGGATGTACAGGTCGATGAGGTTGACCCCCTCCGCCTCCATCCGGTCGAGATACCCGTTGATTGTTTCGAATGTCTTATCCAAAAAGCCTTCGCAACCCATGCCGATCTCACTGACGAAAAGCCCCGTTCGCCCTAGTTCACGATAAACCATATTTCACCTTACCTTTCCAGCCGCGCTGCAAAATACTCACAAATGTCAAAAAACCATCGCTGCTGCGCAGCGGCGGCGCTTTTTTGACATGCCGTAGTCATATCCATTATAAAACTTAAAGTTAGGTTTAAGTCAAGAGCTTTGGGAACTATTTGAAATCTTCCCTATTTCCCCTGTGCATATTCAAACCCGGCGCGGTCCGAGATGATAGCGAGCAGTACCGTTTCGCCCCGGCAAAACCGGTATTCAACCCGGCATGCGGGGCTTTCCTCCACAAATCGGGACATCGCCCCCCGCACCGGCGCGTACAGGCGTTTTCCCTCAGCGCTTAATAGCCGCACCGTAAGCGTATACGGCCCTTGGATGATCTCAGCCTCATCCGCTGACCAACGCCGCACCCGGGCGCCGTTGTAGGTGGCCAGCCGGTATTCCCGCTCCCCGTCGAAGACGCAGGCAATACAGCCGGTGAACGAAGCTCCCAAAAACGGCACGTGGGCAATGGACAGCATGATTGAGCAGTCCTTTTCATACGACCCGCCGGTAAAGGCGCATTGTGTCCAGAGATAGGTCTTGGGGAATGAGCTGCCCCGATCCCCCTCGAGATACCCCAAACCGGGGTCAAAGGCCACAATTTCGCCGTTGATTGTCAGCCGCCCGTGTACCCGGTGAACGAGGCTGAACACCTGGTGCTTGCACTGCATGAGCGGCAGATGGGCAAAGGGGCCCATGGCGGGAGTGCGGGGAGGATGAAGGGGCTCGTATGTGAGATTTCCATGGAGGGAGAGTGTGGGCGTCTTCAGGCTTAACGTCATCCCCTGCTCGCCAAACATGCAATCCCCCACCCGGATAAACAGCCGGTCGGTTTCCGCGTGAAACCGCTCAGCCGGAAACACCGCCCGCCACGCGCCCAAATCGGTAACCACCTGAATGGACGCTGTGGCAACGCCGGCTTCGTCGATGTGATACGTGGGGATGAACGCCACCGTCCGCGTCTCGTTTTGCTGTTTGAAATACCAGCCCTCAAAATACCCCCGTTTTTTCCCCTGTCCGTAAAAATAACGCAATTTTAATCCCTCCCGTCGGTCTTCTTCCTACTGTGCCCTAAGGAAAGCCGATTTACGCTTTTCCCACCCAGTGCCTTTATGGTACTATAGAGCCATGAAGGACATGAAACGACTGATCATCGGCATACTCGCACATGTGGACGCGGGCAAAACAACCCTGTCCGAGGCGATGCTATTTAGCGCCGGGGAGATCCGGCAGCTGGGCCGCGTGGATCACCAAAATGCCTTTTTGGATACCCATGCACTGGAACGGTCCCGGGGGATTACCATATTTTCAAAGCAGGCGCTGCTGCGCCTGCCGGACGTGGAGATTACCCTGATGGACACCCCGGGGCATGTGGACTTTTCCCCGGAGATGGAGCGCGCGCTCCAGGTGCTGGATTATGCAGTCCTCGTCATCAGCGGGCCGGAGGGAGTGCAAAGCCATACGGAAACACTGTGGCGGCTGTTGCAGCAATACGGCGTGCCCACATTTGTGTTCCTCAACAAAATGGATCTGGCGGGCGGGGACCGCGCCTCCATATTGGGCGAAATACAGGCCCGGCTCAGCGGCAATTGCGTGGATTTCTCGCTTCCCCCACGCGAGTTGTTTGAAACCCTCGCGCTGTGTGGCGAGGGGCTGATGCAAAGCTATCTCGACCACGGACGCATTGACGATGGCGAGATCGCGGCCGCCGTGGCCTGCCGGGAGGTGTTCCCCTGCATATTCGGCGCGGCCCGACATCTAACCGGGGTTGACGAGCTGCTTTTTGCCCTTTCCCGGTATACGAAATCCCCCGCCCCCGCGCCGGAATTCGGCGCAGTGGTATTCAAAATCGGCATGGATGACCAGGGCAACCGCCTGACATATGTAAAAATCACCGGGGGCCGCCTTCTGGTTAAAAGCCTTCTCACCAGCCGGGAGGACAGCCGCCTAGTTTGGTCCGAAAAGGTGGATCAAATTCGTTTGTATTCCGGGGCAAAATTCCAGCCCCTCAACGAAGCGCTCCCCGGCATGGCCGTGGCGGTGACCGGACTTTCCCACACATATCCGGGGGAAGGCCTTGGCGCGCAGCCTTCCTGCCCACAGCCTAAGCTGGAGCCGGTTTTGACATACCGGCTGTTGCTTCCGGAAGGAGCCGATCCCTTCGCTGTGCTGCCCAAGCTAAAGCAAATGGAGGAGGAAGAGCCCGCGCTTCACATCAAATGGGACGAAAAGCGGCGGCAGATCACCATATCGCTTATGGGCGAGGTACAGCTCACGGTCATGCAAAGTCTTATTATGGAGCGGCTTGGGCTTGCCGTCACATTCAGCGAAGGGGAAATACTCTATAAAGAAACCATCGCCGCCCCAGTGGAGGGTATGGGCCATTATGAACCCCTCCGGCATTACGCGGAGGTGCGGCTTTTGCTTGAGCCGGGGGAGCCGGGCAGCGGCCTCAGGTTTTTCACCGATTGCCGGGAAGAAATGCTTTCCCGGAACTGGCAAAGGCTTGTATTGACCCATCTCGGGGAAAAAGCCCACCGGGGCGTGCTGACAGGGTCGCCCATCACCGACATGCGCATCACCCTCATCGGGGGCCGCGCCCATCAAAAACACACCGAGGGCGGGGACTTTCGCGAGGCCACGTATCGGGCGGTGCGCCAGGGGCTTCGCAGTGGAAAGAGCGTGCTGCTGGAACCCTGGTATGAATTTCGCCTCGCGGTGCCTAAGGAGGCGGTGGGCCGGGCCATGGCGGACTTGACCCGGATGGAGGCGAGCTTCGGCCTGCCGGAAGCGGTAAACGGGTTAAGCCTTCTCAATGGCGCGGCGCCGGTGAGCGAAATCCGGAATTATTCAGCTGAGATAATGGCCTATACCCATGGGCAGGGGCGTTTGAGCCTGTCGCCCGGGGGATACCGCCCCTGTCACAACCCCGAGGCGGTCATCGCCCGAATGGGCTACGATTGCGACGCGGATGTGATGAACCCGGCGGACAGCATATTTATAGAGCATGGGGCGGGGTATCTCGTAAAATGGGGCGAGGTGTGGAAGCATATGCACACCCCAAGCCCCCGCCAGCCCCACGCGCAAGCGGAGGCGGCGTTTCAGGCCCAGGCCGCAAGCTATGCCGCAAGGCTTGTGGAGGACGCGGAGCTCAGGCGCATTTTCGAGCGCACCTACGGCCCCATCAAGGAGCGGCCTCTTGACCCATTCCGACCGCGTGCCCCAAGGAGCGCAGAGCGGGAAAGGCCCGTCCCCCCCATGGTGCCGGTTGACCCAGTCTACTTGCTGGTGGACGGCTACAACATTATATTTGCCTGGGAGCATTTAAGCGGGCTTGCCCGGGAAAACCTGGACGCGGCCCGGGAGAAGCTCATTCATGAGCTCGCCAATTACCAGGGCTTCACCCAGTGCGAGCTTATTCTGGTATTCGACGCGTACAAGGTCAAGGGCAATCCCGGCCAGGTGGAGCGGGTTCATGGCATCCACGTGGTGTACACAAAGGAGGCGGAGACTGCCGACATGTACATCGAACGGGTCACCCACGAGCTGGGGCGCAAATACCAGGTGCGGGTGGCCACCTCCGACCGGCTGGAGCAATTGATCATACTTGGCCACGGGGCGACCCGGGTTTCCGCCGCCGCGTTCCTTGAGGAGGTGCGGCTGGTGGAGGCGGGCATCCGGGCGTTCTTGGCAGAAGAATAGAAGGAATGGAGCATCGTATATGCGCTTATTGATCATCGAGGATGATATCGCCCTTTTAGATGCGCTCAAGCTGCATCTTGAGAAGGAAGGCTATGCCCTGGACGTATGCGCAAACGGGGCGGACGCGGATTATTACTTACAAGAAGGGGATTACGGGGTGATCCTCCTCGACCGGATGCTGCCTGGGCGGGACGGGCTTTCCATTCTGAAATCCCTTCGGGACCGGGGCAATACCACCCCGGTGCTGATGCTCACAGCCCTTGGCGCGATTGAGGACCGTACCGACGGGCTGGACGCCGGGGCGGACGATTATCTCGTGAAGCCCTTTGCTATGCCGGAGCTGTTGTCCAGGGTGCGGGCGCTTTTAAGACGCCCTGCGGCCATGGCGGAGCCTGGGCAGTTGAACTATGGCGGGCTTATGTTAAACGTCCGGCAATGCACCCTTCATTACCGGGAAACCACCCTGACGCTTTCCCGGAAGGAAACGGCGCTGCTGGAGCTGTTTTTTGAAAACCCCGAGAAGGTTTTGCCCAGGGCCCAGATATTGGCCCGGGTCTGGGGCGGTGACGATTTGGTGGAGGAGGGCAATGTGGACAATTACATTTATTTTGTCCGCCGGCGCTTGAAGGCGATATCCGCAAACGCGAAAATCAAAACCATACACGGCGTGGGCTATGCCCTGATGGGGGAATAAACGGTGGATGAAAAAAGATTGCGGGGGCAGCTGATCAGCCTCTATGTGATTACGGTGGCAGTGGTGCTTTTTTTCGTGCTGGCGGTGAGCGCCGTTTCCTCCGCCCGTGTGGCCAGGCAGGAAAAAAGTGCGGGATTTTCCGCGCTATTCTATACCATTGGGGAAAAGCTGCAAACCGAGTCCACCCTCCAGCACAGCTGGCTCGCCCAGTTTGAAAAGGACAACGCGCTTATTCTCTCCCTTTCAGACAACGGCATGAACCTCATATATAATTCCAGCGACAGCCCGGCGCTGACAGGGCTTTTTGACGCGCTTGGCGGGCTTGCTCGGGAGGACGGCATCCATCTCAATGCTGCCCCCTTGTATTCCGAGCGCAGGACAAGCCCCGTGTATGAATTTCGCTACGACAGGACGCGTTTCTTCGGCGCGGTCAGCCTCATCCCGGTCAAGGACGGATACAGGGCCATTCTCATGGCGCAGAAGGCCGGGCAGGACTGGCCCCTCTTTAGGGTGGCGGTGTTCGCGATAAGCTACGTTCTCGCGGCGGGTATTTTGTGTCTTCTCGGCATCCATCTCATCGACAGGGCCCTTCGCCCCGCCATGGAAAGCCGTGTGCGGCAAACGGAGTTTATCGCCGCCGCCTCCCACGAGCTGCGCTCGCCTCTCGCGGTCATCGCCGCGTCCGCCGCGACCGTCACCGCCATCCCAGAAAAGGCCCCGGCCGCCGCCAAGACCATCGAAAACGAGTGCGCCAGGATGTCCCGGCTGATCGGGGACATGCTGCAGCTGGCCGCGGCGGACGCCCACAGCTGGCCCATAACATTCTCCCAATTGAATATGGACACAACTTTGCTGGAGGTTTACGAGGCATACGCGCCGCTATGTGCAGAGCGGGGCTTCCGGCTGGAGCTGCTGCTTCCAGAGGATCCCCTCCCCCCAATCCAGGGCGACGGGCAGCGCATCGCCCAGGTGCTTATAATCCTTCTGGACAACGCCATGGGCTGCAACGAGCAGGCGCAAAACAAGGCCCTTACCATCCGCGCAGAAACGAAGAAAGACCAGATGATCATCCAGGTGGTGGACCGCGGCAAAGGCATTCCCGACCAGGAGAAGCCCCATGTGTTCGAGCGGTTTCACAGGGGCGACCGGGCAAGGCAGGACAGGCAGCATTTTGGCCTTGGGCTTGCCATCGCCTACGAGCTGATTGCGCTGCATCATGGAACGATTACCCTATTGGACACGCCTGGGGGCGGCTGCACATTCTCCATCCGTCTTTTGGCCTCGTAATTGGGTTTAGAGGAATTTTAGAACATTTCTTGCTACGATGAAGGGGTGAAACAGGAGGTAGATATTATGAAAATAAAACCAATCGTAGCATATTTGTTATCGCTTTTGCTGCTGTTATCCGGCTGCGCCTCTCCAGGCGAGCCGTCCCCGGTAACCCTGGAGCCCACCCGGGGCCGCTATATGGAAGATCCCATCGCCCTTTCTATCCCGGGCTATACAGACCTGTCCGTTCATAGCATAAACGCGGTGGAAGACAAGGCGGAATACTACACCCTTGCCAACAGCGAAGCCACCGGGAAGATGACTTTTTTGACAATCACCATGTCACCTGACGGCGCCTTCACCTATGAAGAAGAAGCCTGGCTGGATGAGTATATAGACGTCATCGCCAACAACTTGTTGATCTGCCGGGGCCCGGATGGCACGAAATACGCCGCCTGGGGGGATTTTGACGGCACAGGAGGCATTTACGCCCGGGTCATTCTCACCCGGGACGGCGGCAAAACCGCCACGGAGCTCACGGGAAGCGGGATCTCATCCCTGTCCATGGCCACGCACATAGAGGGGCTTCAAGGTGGCGGCCTCGTGGTCAGCGATTGGGAAAACGACAGTCTTTTCCTCCTTGATCAGGACGGCAATCTCGTCACGGAGCTTCCCGCAAAACGGGGGGCCTCAATTGCGGTTTTCGGGGAACAGCTGGCCACCTTCGCCCCCAACTTGAACGCCGTGCGGGTGTATGATCTCAACTCAAATACCCATGCCGACTGGGAGTTTACCGGCGTTATGGAAGATAGCCAGCTCACCTACGGCGGCGACGGCGCACTGTATCTTGTCAGCAGCGGCGGCATTTACCGCCACACATTGGACGGCACGCTGTGGGAGCAGATTGTGGACGGCAGCGTCACCAATCTGGGCCTGCCCGCCTTTTACCCGGGCACGATCTGCGCCTTAGAGGGCGAACATCCGGTTCTTTTCGTCTCCGGCTATTCCATGTCCGACGGCTCGCAAATATTAAGGTACGCCTTTGACCCCACGGCCTCCCAGACCGCCAACATCGAATTGAACGTATTTTCCTTAACCGATAACAAGCTGGTGCGCCAGGCCATCGTCGCCTTCCACCGGCAAAGAAGCGACGTGAAGATCAATTACACCGTGGCCATGGATCAAAACGCCACGGGCACCAAAGAGGATTATATCAAGGCGCTCAACACCGAGCTTTTGGCAGGCACTGGGCCGGACATGATGCTCTTGGACGGGTTCCCTGTCAACTCGTACATTGAAAAAGCCGTGCTAACGGATTTGACGGACATCCTTTCAGGCGCGGAAGAGCTTTTGCCCAATCTCGCCTCCGCATTCTCAACGGATGGCAAACTCTATTGCATCCCCATCAGCATCGGCGTGCCCCTTGCGCTGGCGCGAAACGGGCAAAGCTTTGACACCCTTTCCGACTTCGCGAAAAACGTGGGCGCCATTTCCAAAGTCACCTATACCCCCGATAAGCTTTCCCAGATGCTGTTCTCCTATTACGGCGAGGCGCTTACGCCGGACGCGGGGGCTGTGGAAGTGTTTTTACAGGATGCAAAAACCATTGCCGACGCCTGTAATGCCACGAGCAACACCCCTACCTCCCTCATGGCGGCCTGGAATTTGCCCGGCGGCATCGTACCCGAGATGGAGTTTGCTAAGGACACCTACTCCCTGCAGCTATTCTCCTATAAGGACAAGAATGCGGACGCCATCGTGTGCGAGAACTATGCCATAAGCGATGGCACGTTCTTCCTGACAGCCAATCTCATGCAAGATTTTGGCGGGAACCTTATGGGCATCGGCAGTAAGTTCATTCCCAAAGGGCTTATGGGCATCAACCGGGCCGGGAAATACCAGGAGGCTGCCGCCGCGTTTTTGCAAACGCTGTTAAGTCAGGAGGTGCAGGGAGCCAACGCCTATAATTTCGGCTATCCTGTAAACCGCGCCGCCCTGGGTGAAGTGATGCGTTTTGAAAACGACTCCATCAGCATGGGGGGCTCTCTGGACGGCGAGGACTACTATGAGGGAGTTTGGCCCAAGATAGAATCCCGGGAGAAGCTTCAGGACATTCTCTTAAGCGCAACCGCCCCCATCCTAGCCGACGACGCGCTTGCGGCAATGGTGACGCCGGTGATCGCCCAATACATCGAAGGCGCCATCGATTTATCCACGGCCACCCAAACCATCACAAGCAAGCTCACTGCCTACCTTTCGGAATAAAAAAATGGCCAGGAAACACCCCTTTTTTGGCGGGGAACACAGGGCTGCCCTATGTTTCCTCGCCCCCAGCCTGCTGGGGCTGTTCGGGATGTACCTCGTCCCGACGCTGGATGTGGTCAAGCGGTCGTTTTATTCCGCCATGGGGGACGGGTTTGTGGGGCTGCAAAACTACCGGGCGGTTTTAACCAACAGCTCCTTTCTCCTCGCCGTGGGGAACACCGCCCGGTTTCTGGTCATTTGCGTCCCGCTGCTGCTGGTCATTTCACTGTTCGTATCCCTGTTGCTGGAAAAAACACCGGTGGTGCGGGACATACTTAAAACCACGTATCTCCTGCCGCTGGTGGTGCCGGTGACATCTGTGGTGATGATCGCGCGGCTTGTGTTCCATAAAAACGGCTTGCTGACCGCCCTTTGCACCCTGTTTGGCAGCGCGGGCGCGGACTGGCTGAACAGCCCCTGGGCCTTCTACGTGCTGGTGCTGTGCTATCTATGGAAAAACCTCGGTTATCACGTGGTGCTGTGGCTGGCGGGGCTGGCGGCCATCCCTGTGTCGGTATATGAAGCCGCCGCCATCGACGGCGCCAACGCCCTTGAGCGGTTTTTCCATATCACGCTTCCGCTGCTAAAGCAAACGGCCATATTGTCCCTGGCGCTGGCGCTCATCAACTCCTTCAAGGTATTTCGCGAGGCGTATCTCCTCGCCGGGAGCTATCCCCACAGCAGCATCTATATGCTGCAACACGTGCTGTCCAACTGGTTTACAAACCTCGACATGCAGAAAATCAGCGCGGCCGCCACGCTGTTGATGGCGTTTGTTCTCCTGCTGCTGTTTTTCTTTCAACGAAGGGGGAGTGAGCAATGAAACAAAGAAGAGGCCTCCCGCGGCTTTTATTCCTGTTTTTCCTGGCGCTTATGGTCTGGTATCCCCTGTTTATACTGGTGTCCGGCGCGGTTCTCGACACCGCCGCCCTCCGGGAGCGGATGGGGGGCGTGCTGGGCGCGTCAGAGCAATTGGCGTCCTGGCCGCTGTGGCTCAACCGGCCAACGCTTACGCATATCGTAAAGCTGCTGCTCGACTCCCCAGGATTTTTCCGGGTGTTTTGGAATTCCTGCATCCAGGCCTTCCCCTCGGTGCTGGGGCAGGTAGCGGTGGGCGCGCCCGCCGCGTGGGCGCTGTCCCAGCTGCGGTTTCCCGGGCGGCGGGGGCTGTTGTGGCTGTACCTGCTTTTGATGGTACTGCCCTTTCAGGTGATGATGGCCCCAAGCTATATCGTGCTAAACGCATTGGGGCTTGTGGATACACAGCTTGCCATCATACTGCCCGCCATATTTTCCGCCTTCCCGGTGTTTATTATGACAAAGTTCTTTTCCGGCATCCCCCGCTCCATGCTGGAAGCCGCCAGGATGGACGGCGCAGGGGAATTCCGGGTGTTTCTCACGATCGGCCTGCCGATGGGCGCGCCGGGAATACTTTCGGCGGCGCTTTTGGGCTTTGTGGAATGCTGGAGCGCGGTGGAGCAGCCCATCACGTTCCTAAAAACCCCCACCCTGTTCCCCTTGTCCATATTCCTGCCGGAAACCGGCATTGAAAACGCGGGCGTGTCTTTCGTATGCGCCTTGATCGCGCTGCTGCCCATGGCACTCTTGTTCCTGTACGGGCAGCAATATCTCGAGGAAGGGATCATCGCCTCGGGGCTGAAGGAGTAAAACCATGGAAAAAACCATTGCATATTTGAATAATCCTCCGGCGGAACAACCCCCACCGACCCTTTCTAAGCGGGCCGGGCGTTGGCTCATATGGTTTTTCGCCTTGATGCTGCTGTTCACCATATTGTCCCAGGCGGCCGACCATGCCCTTGTCCCCAGGGTGCAAACGGACACACCTTCAGGCGGCGTGCTGGATCTCACCGTTTCCGCACAAGGGATTTGGTCCGCTGGGGAAATTAAGCCGATCCTTGTGCAGTATCCGGGGCTGCGGGTGGACGAGGTTTTCGTAAAGCCCGGACAGAGTGTTGCGGCTGGCGACCCGCTGTATTCCTATACCCTGGAGTCCATCGAGGATGCCATGGCGGAATTGCGCCTCACCGTTCAAAAATACGAATTGCAGGTCAAGGAGCTGCAAGCGGGGGAAAACACCACGGTGGAGACGGCGCTTTTCGCGCTCAACAGCGCCGAACAGGGCTACCAGCAGGCCCAGGAAAAGCTTTACATGGCCGAGGAAAACCTCTCCCGATCCAAATGGCAGGCCTATGAGGACGCAGAGTACAGCCTTAACGCCCTGGAGAACAAGCGGGACGCGGAGGTTAAAGCCGCAAGGCGGGAACTTGCCGCGCTGGAGGATGGGCTAGACCCCAACGATCCGGCCACGGCGCAAACCCTCGCGGACGCACGCCGCGCGCTCTCAGCCCTTGAGGATAGCTGGGACGCGCAGCTCGCGGAGCCCCGCCGTGGTTTGGAAAAAGCCCGGCAGGAATGGGAAAGCCTCAATTGGGGCGGGTATGATACAGAGCAGGAGTTAAGCACGTATTACGACGGGATCACCGCCGCCGCCCGGGATGTGGAAAGCGCAAGCCTCGCCTACGAGCAGGCGAAGAAAAGCGAGAAGGCCGCCCGCTCCCTCACGGGCTATCAGGTGGAGGGGGTACGGCTGTCTATGAAAAAGGAGCAGACAAAGCTGGACTACCTCAGCACATTGCGCGAGGCATCCGGGGTGGTCTTAGGGGAGATCGGCGGGCTCGTGGTGGAGCACACACTCGTCCCTGGGAAAACACTGAGCGGTGAGGAAAGCGTTTCCCTGTCCACAAAAGCCCTCGCGCTACGCCTTACGCTAACCAAGGACGAGGCGGAGCATGTAGCCGTGGGCGACAGCGTGTCGCTGTATTTGGACGGGCGCAAGCTTTCTGAGAAGCTCGCGGTGGACAGCGTGGAGCCCGCCGCCGATGAGCACGTTATCGTCCTGTGCGCGGGGGAACCGCCGGAGAATGCAAGCGTCGGCAAAGCCCAGTCCTGCGCCATTGAAAAAACCAGCGGCAAACAGAATTTGCGCGTGCCGCTTTCGGCGCTGATGCAGGACGGCAGCGGCCAGACCTATGTGCTGACCGTAGGCGAGCGGCAGGGCATCCTCGGCACCGAGTACGTGGCGGAGCGCATGAACGTGACGCTTTTACAAAAAGACAACCGGTATGCCGGGGTGGACGGGCAGCTCAGCCCAAGTGCTGTTCTTATCGTTTCCTCCACAAAGCCCGTAGAAGAAGGGGATCGGGTGGTGGTTGCGGATGGATAAAGCCAGACAGTTTTCCGTCTTTTGCCTCCTGCTTGCGGCGCTGTTCCTTTGCTGGGCGGGCGCGCTGTATTGGGGCCAGTGGCTCAGCAACAATTTTGACGGCGCCGGAGCCCGGCTAAAAACTTCCGGGATTACACAAGCCCAGATTGCCCAAGCGCTCACCGCCAATACCGATGAAAACATACTGGACATCGCCGCCTGGCGGCGGGAGGACGCCCTTGTACAGATCGAAAACCCGCTTCTATACGCGGAGTATGCGGCGCGCCGGGTGGCCGCCTGGGGAGACCCCCGCAAAGTATGCCCTATGACGGTTTTATCCGGGGGCTTTCCCGTACAGTCGAACAGTTCCGGCTGCGTCATCGAGGAGCGGGCGGCCATGGCCCTTTATCACAATCTCGATGTGGTGGGAGCCAATCTCATGGTGGACGGGAAAACCTATGTTGTCCGGGGGGTCGTCCGGGCAAAGGAAGCGCTGCTGTTGGTCAGGGACCCAAAAACGGAGTATACAAGTTTTACATTTTCCACGAAAAACGTTTCAAATGCCGGGGCGTCCGCCGAGGGGTTTTTGCTGCGCCTTGGCATCTCCTCTGAAGAGTACGTCCTGGTGGAAAACGGCCTGTTCGGAGCAATGACTGCCTCCCTTTCGGGGCTTCCCGGCTTCATCGCGCTGGTGTGCGTCCTTTTGCCCCTACTCCGGGCCGGGTGGCTCAGGCGGTATAGCCTCGCCTGTGTCCCTCTGTTCTTAGGAGGTGTTTTGCTGTTTTTCCTGCTTGCGTGGCTGCTGGACCTCAGGCTGTTCTGGCCGGAAGCGTTCCTGCCCGCCCAATGGTCGGATTTCGCCTTCTGGCCAAACTTATGGAAAACACAGGCTGCCAATTTTGAGGCTATTTCGTACCTCACCCCAAACTCAAAGGATCTACAATGGATGTCCGCCATGCGCCGGTGCTCCCTCTACTCCCTCCTCTCCTGCGGCTTTTTTGCCGCACTCTTGCGGACAAATCCCGCCTTTCCCCTGCCATGGCAGAACAAAACCGCGCCCTTGCTGCTTCCGTTGGGGGCGGCGGTGGTTTTCGGAATATTTCTCCTGCTGGGCTTGGGGTTTTCACCCACCCGGGGATATTTCTTTGCCCTGCCGGTCTGGTGGGCGGCGCGCCATGGAGCGGCCGTCGTTCAGGCGCAAATGGCCCGTCAGCTGCCCGCGCCTATTTCATAGCGTAAAAAAGCACCGTCGCCGTCATCCGGCTTCCGGTGCTTTTTTCGGTCGTATACTTTTGCGTTTTTGCCCTGCCGGGTCACTGGATTGAGTGCCCAGCTCTGCCGCCGGGCGGCGTCCAGGGCCCGCTTCGCCTTTTTCGAAAGCTTCGCCCTCGGTATGAACCTTTCCATTCCACTCCTCCTTCTGTCTTTCCCTTTAGTATACCCCATTTTCGCGTCCGGCTACAGCACAAGCGCTCCCTTTTTCACATAGAATACAATAAAACCCATGGGAGGTAACCGCGATGCAAATCACGAACTCAATCCTGCGCCTTACCGGCAGCCCCGTAGGCGTTTCACTGATCAACGGGCAGGGCACATCCGGCATATTCTGCGGCGTTCAAAACAATGACATAATGCTCATCGAATACCTGTATCAGGACAATTTTGCCCTAAAACATTATCCCGTCACCAGCGTGCGCAATATCATGCCCTTCCCGCCCTGCTCCCGGACGCAACCGGCAAACCGGGCTGGGCGACTGTATTGACCTCCAGGCCATCGGCAAAGCCTCGGCTTTGTCGATGGATGCCGCAACAGCGCGTATTTTATTGTCCCTCCAGCTGTGGTACAATACAGGTAGATCAATTTTAGGAGGGCCCCCATGTCCTATCAGGCGCTGTACAGAACCTACCGTCCCCGCCTTTTTCACCAGGTGGTTGGACAGGAGCATATTACAAGAACCCTGCAAAACCAGGTGAGCAGCGGCCACATCGGGCATGCATATCTCTTTTGCGGCTCCCGGGGCACCGGCAAAACCAGCACCGCCCGCATCCTTGCCCGGGCCATCAACTGCTTGGAGCCTGACGACGGCGAGCCCTGCGGCGTATGCGAAAGCTGCTTGATAACCGGCAAAGAGGACGCTGTGGACATCATCGAGCTGGACGCCGCCTCCAACAACGGCGTGGACGATATGCGCATGCTGCTGGAAAAGGCGCGGTTTACGCCCCTTCACCTCAAATATAAGGTCTATATCATCGACGAGGTGCACATGGTCACCTCCGGCGCATTTAACGCGCTGTTAAAAACCCTGGAGGAGCCGCCCCCTCACGTGGTATTTATCCTCGCCACGACGGAGCCGCAAAAGCTTCCCGCGACGGTGGTTTCCCGCTGCCAGCGGTTTGATTTTCACAGGCTACGTGTGCGCGATATCACGGGAAACCTCAAGCATGTGCTACACGAGGCCGGGGCTTCCATGGATGAGGAAGCCTTGGGGCTGATCGCCCGGGCAGCGGACGGCGGCATGCGCGACGCGCTGAGCCTGGCGGACCAGTGCCTGTCCTTTTGCACAAATACAATCACCGCCCAGGATGTATACGATGTGCTGGGCTGTATGGATGAGGATTTTCTCTTTGAAATGGCGGATAACCTGTTCGAGGGGAACGCTGCCGGGGCGCTGACGCTGTTGGACCGTGTCGTCATGAACGGCCGGGATCTCGGGGTGTTTTTGCAGGACCTGTCCGCCCATATCCGGGCGCTGCTTTTGACAAAGGCTTGCGGCGACTGTATGGAGCTGTTGGACTGCACAAAAGACGCAATGGCCCGGTACCAGGCCCAGGCCGCCGCCGCGTCAGAGGCAGGGCTGCTTCGGGCCATGGAACAGCTGATGCGCGTTCAAAGCGACATGCGGTATTTGCGGCAACCCCGGGCGCTGGTGGAAAGCGTTCTCGTGCGGCTATGCCGCCCGGAGGACGCCACAGAGCTTCTTGCGTTGGAAGACCGCCTTGCCCGGCTGGAGCGCCGGATGGAAAGCGGTTTCCCAGCCGCTGTCTCCGTGATGAAGCCCGTACCCGTGGTCAAGGCACCTGTCCCCATAGAGGACAACCCGCCCTGGGATGACGCGCCTCCCCTGCCGGAGTTTGCGCCCCCGGTGGATGACCCGCCTTGGGATACCCCCGCGCCGGCAGCAAAACCCGTGCAAAAGCCGGCAAGTGAGGCCGCTCCGCCAAAATCGGCGCCCAAACCCGCTTCCCCACAAACGACCCCCATCCCCGTGCCTAAGCCGGCGGGCGGCGAAGCCACGCTTCAGGCATTCAAAAAACTGATGCAGACCCGGAATATGTCCCTGTTTGTCCTGCTGCAAGGGGCGACCCGGGCGGATGTATTCGATCGGGATCTCGTCATCTATTTCCCCCCTGCACAGCAATCCGCCATGCAGGCGCTGCAGGTGCCCCGGAACCTCTCGGTGCTGACCAGCGCCCTTAAAGCCATCGACGAAAGCCTGCATCTCATATTGCGCACAGAGGACGCCGCCCCCGTCCCAGCGGAGGAGCTTCCCAAGCTGTTCGGGGACAAGCTGGTGATTGAGGAATAGGCGTATTCCTGAAAAAACGGGGGATTGCGTCATATTGTAACACGATTTATCGTATATCGACTTACAATTAAAATGCGGTATGCGCGTTATAAAAAGCCTTCAGCTGCGCCTGCGTTTCTCGGGCAGGTGGCCTTTCAACTGAATTCCCAGGGTTATTTTGATATTAAGGATTGACCACGTTGGCGGGTTTTCCATCCAGGAAAGCCATGAGATTTGCCACCGCCACGTCCATAATCCGTTGACGGCTTTCCTTGGGCGCCCAGGATATGTGTGGTGTAATGATGCAATTCTTTGCTTTCAGCAGGGGATTGTTCCCGCTTATGGGCTCCGTGCTTACCACGTCCAGCCCCGCCGCGTACACCTTCCCGCTGTTGAGCGCATCTGCAAGGTCCTGCTCCACAACAAGCTGCCCACGGCTGTTATTGAGCAGAATTACCCCGTTCTTCATCTTAGAAATGGTCTTCTTATTGACAATCCCATTCGTCTGAGAAAACAGCGGACAGTGAAGGACGATAACATCCGAGACACTTAGCAGGGTATCCAAGTCCACATAATCTCCGATAGCCCGCCCGGCGTCACTTTCGTTAACGTCATATGCGACGATCTTCATCCCCATCGCCTTTGCAATTTGTCCGGTGGTCTGGCCAATCCGTCCGAATCCTATAATGCCCATGGTCTTCCCCGCAAGTTCGATGAGCGGGTAGTCCCAGAAGCACCAGTCTTGACTATGCTCCCACTTTCCTTCGTGAACTGCATCGCTATGTGCGCCCACATGATGGCAGATTTCAAGCAATGGCAAACTGTGCCACCGCAGCCGTTCCGTACGTGGGGATATTGGTCACCGAAATCCCCTTTTCTTTTGCTGCCGCCACATCCACCACGTTGTATCCTGTAGCCAAAACGCAGATAAATCTCAAATTGGGGCAGGCATCCATGGTGCTGCGGCTGATGGGGGTCTTATTGGTATATACCGCCTCAGCGTCCCCAATGCGCTCAATCACCAGGTCTTCGGAGGTTCGATCGTATACGGTCAATTCTCCCAGCGCCCCCAGGCTGTCCCAGCTCAAATCACCCGGGTTTTCCGTGTATCCATCCAATACCACGATCTTCATATCGTAATCCCTTCCTCTCTAAGTTGTGTTTGGATAACATCATTCCTGCTATTGCCAGGCGACATTCTTATTCTATAACAACCCCAGTTGCCTTGACAATACAATCCAAAAAGTCAGGGTAAAGCAGGAACAGGCAGTTGTCGTTACAACGAGATCCGATGCAAGCTTGGCATCTGCGCCCATCTGCTCCGCCATGGAAAAAGAGTTGATGGCTACAGGCGATGCAAACAACGTTACTAGCAGCGCAATTTCCATATTTCGAAAACCCAGCAACACAGCCGCAACAAGCACAATGCCCGGAAATACAATAAGACGCACGGCAGTACTCACCGCAATTTGTTTGATATTAGCCCGTACATCCGAGAATTGAAAAAAAGTCCCAGCAATCACAAGGAATAGCGGCGAGGTCATTTTACTTACACTACTCACTGCCGACTCAAGGAATGCCGGCAGCTTGACATGCAACAATGCTGCTGCCAGGCCGCACACCGTACCAATTATCAAAGGATTCGTGCACAGATTCAAAAGAATGCGTTTGGACTCAATTTTTCCTCCGCGGAAGAACTCCAAAGTAATGACAGAAAGCACATTGTAAACTGGTACAACGGTGGCCAGCAGTAATGCAGTCATAGCATCCGCCTCACCGGGAAACAGGTATGACATCAGGGGCATTCCCATAATGACAAAATTGCTTCGAAACATACACTGGATCATCACGCCCCGCTTCTCCGGACGTTTCTCTATGGGAAGTACCAAGGCAAAGGAAAGAAGACAAAGCAGAACCACCGCTGCAATGGCAAAGCCCAGCAGCGGCAGGTTCACCTCTGCTAAAACTTCTTTCCCGTATAAGTTATTAAATAGCATGATGGGGGCAAAAACATAATACACTGCCCGATTTAAGTGGGACAGTTCCTCCCCATTCATGAATTTCAACCGCACAATCAGCGCGCCTAATAGAATTAAACAAAACATGGGCGCAACAATGTTGGCGGACAGAACGAGACTCTGCATAGCACCTCTTTCAATTCTACCGTTCTTCCGGCTCTATATTTAGAAGCACTGTGGTTTTGACCATATCTGAAAGGGAGCCACCGCCCGCTTCCAGCAAGCCTTGACCTCCAAGGATTGGCGGGTCCATTCGAAAATGCCTCCGCCTGCAAAGCTACCTGGTGGAGGATCAATTGAACCCTCTTCATCTCAATCGGGATCTCGGTGCTACCGCACTGCGAACGCCGCCTGCATCCGCTCCGCAGCGATGGCCACAATGCTCTTCGGGCAGGCCAAGTTGAAGCGAACAAAGCCTTCTCCGCCAGGGCCAAACCACTTGCCAAGATCTCCTGCCACCTTTGCCTCCTCTATTACAATCTGATAAATCTGCTCCTCATCCAAACCCGTGCCTTTAAAATCAACCCATAACAGATAGGTTCCTTCCGGCTCCATCACGCGTACCCCGGGAATCTTCTGCATCTGCCCAATAAAGAATTGAATGTTACTGTAGATATACGCCACCACCTCATCTGCGTAACGGTCGCCATGGGTATAGGCAGCCTCTCCAGCCACCAGACCAAAGATGTTGGCCCTCGGTATACGATTGGCCACAAGCCGCTTATGCAGGCGCATCCTCAACTCTGAATTCTGCACCAGCTGCAATGAAGCGCACAGGCCGGCAAGATTAAATGTTTTACTGGGTGAATAGGACACGATAGAGTGATCCCCTATCTCCTTTCCCAAAGAAGGCAACGGGGTATGCCTGACTCCAGGCATCACCAGATCGCAATGAATCTCATCAGAGAAAATCAAGACGTTATGACGAATGCAGATCTCCGCCATACGGGCCAACTCCTCCGCCGACCATACCCTTCCGCCCGGATTGTGGGGGCTGGAAATCACCATGAGCTTATTCCTCGGATCTTGTGCCAACTGCTCCAGGTTTTCGTAATCCATATGATATTGACCGGTCTTCTCAATCAAGGGGTTTCGCCGAATAACCCTCTTGTTGTCGTTGACGCCGTTGGAAAATGGATAATACACAGGCGTGTGAATGATGACGCCGTCCCCTTCGTTGGTAAATTCCTGAATGGCAGCGTTTAATCCGCACAAAACTCCGGGAGTAAACAGCATATCCTCGGGATCGACGCTGAGACCGTGTCTGCGTTGGAGCCAATCTGCACAACTGGTTGCAAACTTTAGCACTTCATCCGGACAAACGTAACCAAAAATCCCATGGGCAACACGATTTGCCATGGCATCGGTCACTTCCTCCGGTACGCGGAAATCCATATCTGCTACCCACATGGGCAGCGCGTTCGTTGTGTCCAGTCCCGGGAAGCGGGGCGCAAAATTCTGCCACTTTGAGCTGCTTGCTCCACACCCCTCTTTGCGGTCAATAATTTCATCAAAATTCATGATCTTATCCCCTTGCTTCTATTGCTTTGTGTTTGCGGCATTCCCGCTTAAAGCTGCACCTGCGTTTCGAAGATCCGGTCGCTTTCGCTTCCATCCCATGTATGAACAATGGCTGCAACACGCTCCCCGCGGGGACACTCTGCGGGTTTTCCAGTCATTCTCTCTGCGCGCTTCACCAAGTCTGCGATCTCACATACGGGTAGCCCTGCACACTGTAGCCGCTCTTTTAGATCTCTTCGTTGCGGGTTCACAGCCAAACCATATTGAGTGACCAGTAAGTCTACAACATTTCCCGGCGTGGTGATGCAGTTCACATGCTCAACCACAATGGGAATCCGCCCGCGAATTAAAGGAGTGGTAATAATCGCCAGCTTACATCCAGCTGCAATATCGCTATGTCCGCCGGATCCCCCCATAATTCTGCCAAAGGAATCGGTGTGAACATTTACGTTGAAGTCTGCGTCAATCTGTGTCGCTCCAAGGATTGCTGCATCAAGTTGCTTTACAGCACAACCCTTGCCCAGCATATAGGCATAATGTGCCCCGTCCACCTCATGATGCCTTGGGTTATCGCGAACCGACTGCGTTGCACGGATATCGAAATCCTGTACATCCATAAGGGCTGACAAGCAACCGCTTTCCAGTAAATCCACCAACGCACCCGTGATGCCTCCCAGGCCAAAGCCGCCTTTAATCCCTTTCTCCAGCATGATTTCTTTTACAAAGGATGCCACAGAAAGAGCGATCCCGCTGCTGCCCATTTGAAAGGAAAACCCATCCTTAAGCAAGCCCGAAGCATCGATGGCTTTTGCCGCATATTCCGCAATCTTTAAATATGCTGGATTGTTGGAAGGGCGTATGGGGCCAGTAGCGATACCCGCCGGATCTCCAATAGATGGAAGCTCTACCACGTAATCCACTTGGGTTTCCGGAATGGAAAAATCAACAAGAGGATATTCCATCACCGTGTCCGTAATGATGATAACACTATCGGCGCATGCTGCATCCATTATGCCATAACCGAAGGAACCAAAGGGTGCTTTTCCGTATTTACCCGAACAGTTTCCCATGCAATCGCTGGCAGATGCCGTTAGGAAGGCCACGTCAATATGATCCTTTCCCTCAGAAAGCCGACCCGCTCGTCCTCCATGGGTTTCAAATATCACCGGCTGCTCCATGGGGTTCTCTGTAAGATATCTGCCAATCGATCTATCGATAAAACTTGTGATAATTCCGCTAACAAGTCCGCTGCGGATATGCTCCACCATTGGGGCGTGGACTTTATGGAGGGAGGATGCGTTTATCGTCAGCCCACGAAAGCCCATCTCAGCCAAAGTATCCATTACATAATTAATGACAAGGTCGCCATTGCGCAAATGATGATGGAAGGAGATGGTCATGCCGTCCCGAAGGCCACTCGCTCGGATTGCTTCTTTTAAGGAAGATTGCAGTTTGCTCATCTTGGGTTTCCTCCATTGATTTTCTCCGCCGCTTC
>CAYPKG010000003.1:61814-87062 GCA_964411275.1 uncultured Oscillospiraceae bacterium
ATCTGCCGGTTGTTGCAAGGGCTTGTCCGCTTCAAGAAGCTGACAAGCCCTTGCAACAACCGGCGCATCGATCATCTTCCCGTTTAGAGAAATCGCGCCCTTTCCGGCTTTCTTTCCCTCCTCATAGGCCGCAAGCACCGCGTTTGCGTGGTCAATTTCCGCCTCTGTGGGGCTAAACACCCGGTTCACCGCAGCAATATGTCTGGGACTGATCACAGCCTTGCCCGTAAACCCCAATTTTTTAGCCAGCAGCGTGTCCTTCTCAAGTCCTTCTATATCCTCCACGTCGGTAAAGGGCGTATCATAAGCTTCGATTCCCACAGCCCGCGCAGCGCAAAGCAAGCGGCAACGGCTATATAGGATTTCCGCTCCCTCTTTCGTACGCTTACAGTGAAGGCTTGCAGAAAGATCCTCGGCTCCCAGATATAAGGCGCACACCCGTTTTGATGCCTGGGCAATCTCAAAGGCATTCTCAATGCCCAGGGCGGTTTCCAACAGGGGCATCAGCCGGATCTTGCCTGGTTTCAATCCGTTTTCCTGCTCCACCTCTGTCATAAAGCTGTCGAGTATCCGAATATCCTCTGCGCATCCAACCTTGGTTGGAAGAATAATATCCGGCTTGGCAGGAATCATCTGCCGTAAATCTTCCTGCCAAAATGGCGTAGACAGATCGTTAATTCGCACAATGATCTCATGCCCGCTAAAGTCCAGCGCCTTGAGCACATTTCGCACAAGCGTTCGCGCCGCGTCTTTCTCTTCCGGAACAACCGCATCCTCCAGATCAAAAATCAGGCTGTCGGCGTCCATTGTCTCACCGTTGAGCAGCATCTTGGGGGAATTCCCAGGTAAAAACAACATACTTCTGCGCATCATTCATTTCCTCCTGTGCGCGCAGCCCGCAAAAGCGCCGTTTCCGTTCTCGCTGCGATAACGCAATCAAGAGCACTGTAGTCCTGCGCCCGCACCCTCACGCCTTCAAAGTTCAATGCCTCCACAGTGCTGTGAATCGTTTGCTTTATTTGCTCCCCGAAAAGCAGCTTCACAGGGGATCGCAGCTCTATTTCTATGCCCGAGGCAATGGGCGACACCTCAATGACAATATCACTCTTTTCCTCAGTTCCAGCCTTTGCCGTTGCGTTGATTAGCATATGTAAAATCCTTTCCGTTGAATGGCGGCTTCGTCACCCCATATAATGCTTCAATTTTTCCTTGATCGGTAAAATCGCCGCATCCCGTTTGGAGGCGTAATAGGCCGCGTTTTCCTTAAACAGGTTGTTCCCTTTTGTATCAATCGTGACCACCAAGGGTCCAAAGTCCTTCACGCGCATTACCCAAAGAGCCTCCGGAATTCCTAGATCCCGCCATTTCACGTCGATCAACTCCTCCACGCAGGAAGCGGCCTTCACGCCGCAACCTCCAGGGAATACACAGTGGATGGTTTTGTATTCCTGGCAGGCCTTAGCGGTCTTCTCTCCCATGGCCCCCTTGCCAATGATCACCTTTACACCGGTAATTTCAATAAACTCTGCTTCCTCCTGCTCCATGCGGATCGAGGATGTAGGCCCCGCGCAGATGATTTCATTGTGGCCAGGCGTCTCCCGAACAATGGGGCCGGCATGAAACAGCGCCATGCCGCGAAGATCCACCGGACACTCCATTCCAAGATGCACCACCCGATGGTGTACATCATCCCGCCCCGTGGCGAGAATTCCACTGTAATAAATGTAATCCCCCACCTGAATATCCTCGATGTCTTGGACGGTAATGGGCGCCGTCAGATGCTTGCTCATAGTTGAACCCCCTCATAATTCGACAGCGTGTAATTTAGATCCCGGTCAAAACGGATGAATCCCCTTCGGTGGGCATAGCATGCAAGATTAACAGCCACAGCCAGCGTAGCCGTGTGACGGCCGGAGGACTCCACATGTACAGCCATTGCATAAGCCTTCCCCTTCAGGCCCTGAGCACCGATGCCAAGGCTATTGACCCCTTCGAGGAGCATGCGTTCCAGCTCGGCGCCCTTCTCATCTTTATGGTGGGTGCCGATCGGACGAAGATACGCTTTCTTGGAAAGCACTGCTGCGTTCTCAATGTTTTCTCCAAGGCCAACGCCGATGATCATTGGAGGGCAGGCATTAATCCCCAAGCCCATAACTGCGTCAAACACCAAATCAGCAATAACAGGATACCCCTGCGAAGGGGTAAACACCTTAGACTGCCCTGGCAGGCAGCAGCCACCGCCAGCAAAATACGCAATAATTTCCACCCCATCCCAATTCGGTACAATGTCCCAGTTGATCCATGGAATTCGCTCTCCAAGGCCTGTCTCTGTATTCTTTTCTTCAAAATAATTCACAGTACTGGGCCGGAGCGGAATATCGCGGGTGGAATTGAGCACGCACTGAGTAAGCCATTCCTGCAGACTGCTAAGATGTGGGAAACGCGCACCTGCACGAACGTAGAAGTGCAACAGCCCCGTATCCTGGCAGCATGGTCGTTCTAATTCAATGGCCCGCTCGAAGTTGTCAAAGTACGCGTCATAAATTGTTCTTTGAAGAGGCGAATCCTCTGCTGCCCGCATTTCTTTAAGCCTTGCCATCACATCGTCTGGCAGTCTGGTACTTGCCATTTTCAGGAAGGACATCATGGTTTTGATAAACTTTTCTTTTGTTTCCATTCCGATCTCCTTTGTACACACATTCGCCTATTGATCCCACAGCCTTTTGTAATCAGACCTTCAACAGTTCAATCAGCTCATTCACATTCGCCAGCGTTTCAAAAGCCTCGATCTTTTCGAGAAGCCGCGTCGCGGTCTCCGTCGAAATCATCCCTTGCACATTGCCGTTGAATTTTGCTAGCACATTCTCCCTCTTAGCCGGGTTCTCCTTGGAGCCGGTTTCATACTTCTGGTTTCTGTGGAACGTCCGCCCATCCTTAAGGGTCACAGTGAGGTCTCCAGGGAAATGTCCCACAACATCTGCCTCGGGCTCAGACTCTACGGTAACGCGCTCAATCATGGCGGCGACCTCCGGGTCGTCAAGCCATTTCATATCCACATCCCGCATTGTGAGTTGCCCTTGAACCGCCGTCATGGCCAGGCTATACTGGATGCTGAAGCGCATCAGGTAGTCGTTTTCCGGATGTTTCTTGCGTTCAGGCGGCAGGGCCACGATCTGTGCAGCTCTAGGGCTCATCACCGCGTGAATCTCCTGAATATCTGAGCCGATAAAACCATTTTCAACCATAAGCGCCTGCAAGATATCCAGATGGGAGTGCATCATGTGGCAAACCGGATAGAACTTAAAAGCCACCTCCTTTGTGATCCAGCGTTTACCAAGGTCCGCAAATGTGGGCTCAATATACTCCGTCGTACCGATGTGAGCGTTGAAAATCGCCTGAGTGCCTTCGAAAATCTCAGGAGATCCTATATATCCTTCTTGTGCAAAACGCAACGCGTACAACCCTGCATGAATACCCCAGCCCGGATGTAGTTTCTTGCTCCAGGTGCCGTCAACGGTATACTGCTGCATGGTTCCCACAAAGTTGCCTGCAAGGCCCATGGTATTCATCATGACATCTTTTCCAATGCCATAAAAGCGGCAGGCAATACAGATAGCCGCAAAAGGCGCAAAGATGCCCGTTGGATGAAAATAATGTTCATGGAGCTTGCCTTTGCAAGCCTCTCCAAGGCGTAGCAACACCTCATAGGCCGCCACCATAGCCGTAAGAATTTCCTCACCGCTTTTTTCCAGCATCTCTCCCAAAGCAACCGCCGTATTCAGCACGGAGGCTGACGGATGAATGATGGCGCCTGCATGGGTGTCATCAAAATCCTGGCCATGAATGAGGCAGCCATTATACATGACGGCGTGGTCAATGGTAACCTTCTTAGTTGTGCCCCACAGTGTGGCTTCGTGCCGGTTTGGCATTTTTTCTATCGCCCGATAAACACAGGGCACATGAGCCTCGTGCATAGATGGCATGATGCATCCAAAGGTATCCATCATGAGCAGCTTCACGTGCGCAATAACGTCCGCCGGGATGTCCTCGTATTTTAGGTTCAGAGCATAGTCTGCAATTCTTCCGCTCAAAGGCTGTTTATTCGTTTTCATAACACTCTCTCCCATGTTACTGACAAATTTCCAGGGCTGCATCCACTTCCTCCGGGCATGCACCCACATAGGACATATAGTCAAAAGCCTCATTCAACTCTTCAGGCGTGATGACTGCCATGATCTCAGGATCCTCCTGAATAAACTTCTTTACAGGAACGTCCTCTTTGTATGCTTTCATGGCGTACTCATAAAGCTTCTCATGAGCAACAAATCGGCTCATCTTCTTGGTTAGCACCATCATAACGTGTTCGAGCATGATAGAGCCATTCGTCATTGCAAGGTTTTGCAGCATCCGTTCTGGATACACATCCAGCTTGCCGATGATTTCAATACCATAGTGGAGGATATGTTCACACATGTTGCAGATGGCAGGAATGGTAAAATCTCCTTGATACTGAACAATAAAATCCCGTTCATGAAACTGGGACATGCAGGCATAAGCATTGGTGATCTGGCTTGTGCAGGTACGCGCAATGGCCACCATCGTCTCTAGCCCCCATGGGTTCCGCTTTTGAGGCATGGTGCTGGAGCCTACGTTGCCAAAGGTCCACGGCTCGGCTACCTCCGCCACTTCAGTTCGTGACAGTTCATAAAGCTCCATTGCGATTTTTCCCATGGTGTTGGTGATGCTCACAAGGTCTGATAGATATTCCACCACCGTATCCTTGGAGGTTTGCCAGGAAACAGGGCTCCAATCCATCTTTAAATACTTGGCTACAAGCCGGTTGAATTCCATACCGCGTTTACCAAAGGTGTTCATGCCGCCAACCGCGCCGTAGCAGCTTACTACAAAAAGACGCTTTGCCGCTTCCTGCAAGCGAACAATCTGGCGCTGCACCTCCATAAGCCAATTGGCCACCTTGCAGCCAAATGTCATGGGGGTTGCATGTTGGTGATGGGAACGGCCCGCCATAGGCGTATCCCGATATCTTTGAGCCAGTTCCCTAAGGACACTCCGCATTTCATATAGATCGTCCAGAATGATTTCATGAACTTCCTGAAGCTTTAACAGCACGACATTATCGGCAATGTCCGCCGTTGCTGCTGCATAGTGCACGACATCCTTGGCTGGATCGTCTCCAAATGACTGCCGCCAGGCAGCGAGGAAGGATACGATGGGATGTCCGCCCGTGTAATTCATCTTCTCTTCATAGAGCTTGATGTCCACATTTTTTGCATCCACCATATCGTTGATCTTCTTTGCATCCCGCTCTGAGATCATGCCCATCTCCGCCTCTGCACTGGCAATCGCCCCCTCGACCTTACACATACAAAGCATATGGTTCTCAAGGCTAAACACGCGTTTGATCTTTTCGCTCTCCCAGAATTCGCCTTCATTCAGGTAAACTGACATTTATTCTCTCAAGCGCCCCTTCTGCGGGCGCCATCCTCCTTTTGTGGTTCATATCAAAACTCTATCCTCTATTTTTCGAGCAATCACCCGCCGGGCTGCAGCAGCCACATTTTTTCCTGTAAGGCCAAAGGCCTCCATCAATACTTCCGGTGCGCCCGACTCCCCGAAGCGGTCGTGAATGCCCACCATTTCCAAAGGCACAGGATATTCCTGTGACAGAGCTTCCGCAACGGCGCTGCCCATGCCGCCCATGCCCAAGATAATCGATGTTACCATCGTTAGAAGTAACAATAGGAACAGGTTGCCCCCTGCAATTTTCACCAGAACATTCGAAAGCCGAAAGCTCAAACCGGAGCCCAGAACGATTGCCGAGATTACGCCGATGACCGCACAAGCTACTGCTACGGAAATAGTGTTCTTGGCGCTGGACAGCGCAATCCTTTTCAATTTCTCCAAGTTGAGACGGCTACTTTTTTTGATAGCAGTTACAATAATCGTAAAGATTACTGTGAAAATACCGGCTCTCGTGACCGACAAGTCGAAAGCCGTCATGAGGATGATAAGAAAAACCAGCGGAAGAATTAGAAAAGCATCCTTAAACATCTCTTTGGGAACAGGCAAATCTCCCGCGTTGGCACCCATGATCTTATTCTTTCGTGCGTTAAGATCTATCATCATAAGGATAGCCGCAAAGTACAGCAACGCTGGAATCCACGCCGCACGGACTACATCACTATAGGCTGTGTCGATTATTTCCGCCATAACGAAAGCGGCGGCGCCCATAACAGGCGGCATGATCTGCCCTCCAGTGGACGCGGCTGCTTCCACCGCACCCGCGTAGTCCTTATCAAAGCCTATTTTCTTCATCATCGGAATTGTAAAAGTACCCGTGCCCACAACATTGGCTACCGCACTGCCGCTTATGGAACCGAAGAGCGCGCTGGCTATCACGGCCACCTTTGCGGGGCCACCCCTCATCCTGCCAAACATGGATGCTGCCAAATCGGTAAAATAATTGCCGACTCCCGTTTCCTGAAAGAGTACGCCAAGAATAATGAATAGCACGATATAGGTGGCGCACATGCTCAAAACGGATCCCATAACGCCATCAGATGTAAAGACGGTAATATGAATAAACCGACCAAGCTTATAACCGCTAAACTTCAAAAGGCTCGGCATATAGTTGCCAAGAAATGCATACGCGATGAATACGCATACCACGATCGCCAGCGACCAACCCATTGTCCGGCGGGTGGCATCCAGCAACACGAGGATGAGCATAATACCAAATACGATGTCGCTCGCGATCGTGATGCCGCTGCGCATCTGATAGCTGTTATAAATGAGAATCACGTACATGACACTGACAATGCTCATCAACAGCAAAATGATGCTAATGGTTCTGGATACAACCGTCTGACCCTTTTGGATAGCATTTCCAAAGTAAAGCAGCACAAGAATAAAGATTAGATGAACGCCACGCTGTTCCATCCCCGGCAGCACACCAAATAAAGCCGTATATAATTGAAACAGGACAAACGCAGCGGCAAGCGCCAAATAGATTGCATCCAAAAATCGCTCCCGTTTGGTTTTCATTTCTTCCATCAAAACTACCCCTTCTAATTACTCAGATTGCTTTCGTTTTTTTGAATTCTTATGAAGAACTTGCAGACCTGTCTGAGGAATACTTGCACTATACCATAGAAATAGCTATAATAAAAATATAGAATTGAAATACTTTCTATAATGTTTTTATTATTGTTAATATCTGGATGGAGCGAATGTAATGAAAATCGAATACTATCGCAATTATGTGAAAATAGTAGAAGCGGGAACCATCACGGCAGCATCCAAGCTGCTTCTCATCGCCCAGCCTGCCCTAAGCAACCAGCTCAAAACGCTGGAAAAGGTCTACGGCGCGCAGCTGCTGGTGCGCAACCCACGCTGCCTAACCCTAACAGACGCGGGGAAAATCCTCTACGACAAAGCCAAAACCATCATTTCCCTGGAGGATATTGCCAAAATGGAGATCAGCTCCTGTACGCAGGGGCTTCGGGGCACCCTATGGCTGGGGCTTTCTGCCACGTGGCCTGACAATGAGATGGTGGACGTACTGTTGGATTTTCGGGATGCCTATCCGGAAATCGCCTTTGAAATCTATGAATCGACAGCGGATTCTTTGATTGATCTTTTGAAAAATGAAATTGTCGAAATCGCTTTGTTTCGGGAACGGAAAGGCCTCCATCCGCTGCTGGAACATGTGCTGCCCACTGACGAACGCCTGATGTTGGTTTACTGTCGAGAAAACCCCTGGCTCTCTGACGAGCTTACGTGTGTTCCCATTGCCATGCTGAAAGATGTTCCTTTAAGCACGCCAAAAGGCTTGCGGCACATTATTACAGAGATGTGCTCCAATGCAGGCTTCACCCCTGATTTTATGTGTGTCAGCACATCCCGGTTCACCGCCACTTCACTTTGTAAACGCGGAAAAGCCGTGGCCATTCTTCCTGTTCGCAACGCAAAGGATTACGATAATGCCGATCAATGCTGCCGCCCCTTTGATGACTCGGATATGGTCGTCCGCCGAAGTTTCCACTATTTAAAGGGACGCAACCTTTCCGCTGTAGCAAAAACATTCTTGGAGTTCTATAACAGTCGACAAGGAACGATGGATTAGTCACGCCATTCATGAATGCCGGCATACTTGCTGTACGTTTCTCCCAAAGGCGGGCGTGCAGCCGGCCGTTATCAATCTATTACATACAAACTACCTGCAGAAAATGAAAAAAGCCCCTATTTAAGGGCTTTTTCATGCATTTTTGGTACCCAGTAGGGGAATCGAACCCCTGTTTATGCCGTGAGAGGGCACCGTCCTAGGCCACTAGACTAACTGGGCAAATACTGCTCTAATAAAATAACCTTTTTTGGCGGTCTTGTCAAGCCCAAATTCAAATTATATGGCATTCTACACCCCGCCCTTGGTTCCAGGATTGATGGCAAGGGGTGGTACGGGCGGCACAGCTAGCCTGGGTATGGGGCTTGTATAATCATACTGAGGCCCGAAATACGGGTCCCCTTCTACCAGCATCGGCCGATACGCATCGATGCAGCGCTGGAGGTTTCGCTTTGTGGGCAGGGGCCTCGCCCGTTCCCTGCCGTCCCGGACAAACGTGGCGTACGGGGTGTATACCGAGTGAAAACCCCGATCCCGCAACCGAATGCAGAATTCCGTGTCCCAGCCCACCTGCGCAAACGTCCTGTCAAACTCCCCCGCCCTTCGAAACAGCTCTTTTCTGACCATAAGGCAATCCCCAGTCACCGCTGCCACGTTGCGCACCGTATCCGTAAATTGCTTTTGCAGCCCATCCGTCGCATTCGCCGGCGCGCCCCGGTACAGCCCTCCTGCCCAGCCGTACAAGCCCACCACCGTGCCAGCGCTGTCTACCGTCCCTTCCGCCGTGATGATCCTCGCCCCTACCGCGCCCACAGACCGCTGCTGTGCCAAGGCCGCCATCGCGAGAAAGAAATCCGGCGTATCCGCCGCAAGCCCGGTGCCAAGAAAGAGCAGCAGCTCCCCCTTGGCCTCCCGGGCGGCAAAATTGCGGATTGCGGCCTCGCTTGCCACCCCATCATAGCTTAGCACCCGGGCGGCGTTGTTCCTGGTCAGCGCCGAAAAATACCGGGCGGTCTGGGGCGTATGCCCGCCGTCGCTTACCAGCAGCAGCTCGTACCGCCCATAATCCGTCATATCCTCAATGCTGTCCAGCAGCCGCCTCAAAGTGGCAAACTCCACAATTCCAGCCACGATCACGCTGATCATCGGATCTCCCTTGAGGCCATATTGCACGGCAAAGCTGCCGCTCCACAGGCCTCCCACCGGATATCCTCCACAGTCCAGGCGTTTTAACGACCGGGCGATCACCCGCTTTCCCCCGCTCAGGCTGGGGGCAGGGGAGGGCCGCTCTCTCGTAAGCAGCACCTGGGAGACATGGATGCAGCGCCTGCACAATTCAAACAATCTTACGTGGAGGTCATACCTGCCATCCGGGCTCAGTTCCCGGACACCGCCGCAAGCCTCAAACAGCCTTCGGGAAATGCCCACCATGCGGCCCAGATAATCATAACTTAAGAGGGTATTCGGGGAGAACGCGGGCTTAAACACCGGACGTTCCCTGTCCCCATCCGCATTGAGATGATCCTCATCCCCATATATGAGGTCCACATCCTGCCCATCCATGATGGCTGCCGTCAGCGCAAACAGCGCGTCTGGCCGCAAGCGGTCACCGGGAAGCAAGAAAAGCAGCCAGTTCCCTGATGCTTGCCTGAGCGCCGCTAAAACCGTAGTCTCCCCCCGCCGCAGCCCTGCCGTGCGCACACCCTCGCGCTTTTCAAACCCTTTATTAAGCCCATTCCCAGCCACACAAAATTCCCAGCGGGGATATGTCTGTTTTTCAAGGCTTTCATATGTGGCCATATACCCGGACAAATCCTCGTTCGCGCATATGACGCTCCAGCGGGGCGCCGTGTTAGCCGCCGCAAGGGCGCTGCGCCGCTGCACTGCAAGGGCCTTTTCGTCCGGTTCCACAGTTGCTAGATATTCCCTGTAACGGTGCGGTTCGTCCATTAGATTGCCTCCCGATAATAACGATTGAGCCTTCCCATACAAAACAGTCCCATACCCCCGGTCAGGACCGTGATCCCAAGAAACCAAAGGGTTTCCTCAAGGGATAACAATACCCTGCCATACAGCAGGCATCCCCGGAGCCCTTCCGTGACATAATACAAAGGGTTCACCCGCATCATCAGCCGCGCGGCTGCGGGTAAAAGCTCCACTGGCCAGATCACCGGCGTCGTCCAGAACACCACCGCCATGGACGCCAGGATGCCCTTCCCCACCTCACCAAACAGCGGCACGAACGCCGCGCCCATCAGCCCCTGGGCTAAGGCGTTGAGCATTCCTAAAACCACATACAGGGGAGCTGCGAAGGCGCTCACGCTAAGCTGCCCGCTCATGCCTGCGGCAACGAGCGCAAGGCACAGCCATAGTATGTGTAGAAAAACTGCGGACAACACCGCCCCGCCGCACAAAATCCCAGGGCCGGGACCTGCGGGCACTTTAAGAAAAAGCACAGGGGCCTCCACCGCCGTGCTGATGACCTTTTCGTAATAAAACCAGGGGCCAAGGCCGCACAGAAGAAACGGCACATAGTCCGCCATGCCCCCCATCAGCCCCAGCAACCCGCCGAACACGAACGCGTACCCCGCCGCCAGCACCAGCTGTGTGAGCAGCGTCCACACCCACCGCTCAAACCCGGCGCCTGAAAAAAACAGCCGGGAGACCGCCAAAAGCTCTATTAATCCCTGTTTTCGCCTTTGTTTTCCCATCAAAAAACCTCCATGCATACTAGTATGCATGGAGGGCGATGAATTCACTCTTGGAAAAAACTTTTGAAAAATTAATTTCGAAACAGGATGTGGTCTTCTGTGGCCTCGTCTATGATGGCAAGGGACTGCAGATTGACGCCCCGCTCGCGCAAACGCGCGCCGCCGGGCTGAAAGCCCTTTTCCACCGCAATGCCCACGCCCGCCAATGTAGCTCCGGATTGCTGGACAATTTCGATCAACCCGCGCAAGGCTTCCCCGTTCGCCAGGAAATCGTCGATGATCAGCACGTGATCGTCTTGACAAAGCCAGTCCCGTGAAACCAGCAATGTCACTTTTTTCTTGTATGTATAGGAGAAAATGTCGCTTTGGTACAATCCGCCTTCAATATTATCGCTTTTGGCTTTTTTTGCAAAAACCATGGGCACGTCAAACTCCAGGGCGGCGATGGACGCCAGTGCAATGCCGGAGGCTTCCACCGTCAGGATTTTGCTGATGCCCGGGTCAGGGAACAGCCTTCTGAATTCCTTTGCCATTTCCTGCATCAGATGGACATCGATTTGATGGTTCAAAAATCCATCCACCTTTACGATCTGACCGGGCAGCACGCGCCCCTCGGCGGCGATCTTGTCTTGTAAAAGCTTCATATTTCCTCCAAAACCGAATATTTCTTTTATTATCGCCCAGAACGACCCGAAAATCAATCCATTCTCGCTGGATTGCTGCAATTTCGCGGGAAATTTGCCATTTGTCAAAAAAAAGCCGTTAAATAGGCGTTTGTTTTACGATTTATGCCTTGAACCTGCCGCATTGGGACATTATAATGGATGATGATATAATATTTTTCTTATCCGCAATATGCCGGATATCAGGAGGCAACATGAAAGACCGTAGGATCTCAGAGGCCGTCATTCGCAGACTGCCAAAGTATTACCGTCAGCTGGAACTGCTTGAAGCGAACGAAGTTGAACGCATCTCTTCAAGCGAGCTGGCACAGCAGATGAACCTGAACGCATCCCAGGTGCGGCAGGATCTCAATTGTTTTGGTGGCTTCGGGCAGCAGGGCTATGGCTATCACGTGAAAAGCCTGTACAGGGAAATCGCGAAAATCCTGGGCATCACCCGTACTTATAAAATCGTAATCGCAGGCGCCGGCAACATCGGACATGCCCTGAGCAATTACGAAGGCTTTAAGCAGAAGGGCTTTGAGGTCATCGCCCTGTTCGACATCAACGAAGAGCTGGCCGGTACCGATATCAACGGCACGCCCATATTTCACTCCAGCGAGATGGCACGCTTTATTCAGGAGAACGAAGTCGACATCGGCGTCATTGCCGCGCGCCGCAGGGTTTCCCAGGAAATCGCCGATGAAATGGTGAGCGCTGGGGTAAAGGGCATTTGGAATTTTGTGCCCACCACCGTCACCGCCCCTGTTCCCGTGGAAAACGTACAGCTGAGCGAAAGCCTATTTGTGCTAAGCTACCGCATCAACGAGCAATAGTCCCCAAAATACTTTTTTGACAGCTTTCGGCATATCGCACATTTTGCGATATGCCTTTGTCTGTCAAAAAGCCGCTGAAGTTTATTTCTGGCAAAAGCGGCAGATTTGTCATATACTAAGGAAGCGATGATGAATTGAAGGTGGCTAAAATCATCGTATGCTTCAGATGCGCGTACCGAAAAACCCGGCAGCGCGCTAACGAAATCACCAGGAAGGATTTGTGCCATGAAAACGGCTTTGTTTACCGGCGGCGGCAGCGCCGGACACGTGACCCCCAACATCGCGCTGATGGAACAGCTTTTAGAGGAAGGCTGGAGCATACATTACGCGGGCACTGAAAACGGCATCGAGCGCCAGCTGATCGAAGCGAGGAAGGATATCCCTTACCATATCATTTCCTCCGGCAAGCTCAGGCGGTATTTCTGCTTCAAGAACTTTACCGATCCCTTTCGGGTCTTAAAGGGCATTCGCCAGTCAAAGGCGCTGGTCAATAAACTTCGCCCGGACGTAGTGTTCAGCAAGGGCGGATACGTGTCAGTGCCCGTGGTATGGGGCGCAAGGAAAAACGCGCCTGTCCTCGTCCATGAAAGCGACTACACCCCCGGCCTTGCCAACCGCATCGCCATCCGTTTTGCACACAAGGTGCTTGTCACATTCGAGGATACCCTCTCCCATATCCCCAACGGCAAGGGGGTGTATACCGGAACCCCCATCCGCCGGGAACTGTTCGCCGGCACAAAAGAACGGGGCCTTGCCTTTACGGGCCTGTCTTCCAGCAAGCCCGTGTTGTTGATGATGGGCGGATCTCTGGGAGCACAGGCGGTGAACGACGCGCTGCGCCAGGCGCTTCCTAAGCTTCTCCCCCTGTTTCACGTCGTGCATCTCTGCGGCAAGGGAAAGCTTCTTGAAAGCGCAAAACAGCCGGGATATCTCCAGTATGAGTACATCACAGACGAGCTTCCGGATCTATTTGCCCTGGCGGACGTGGTACTGTCCAGGGCAGGGGCAAATGCCGTGTTTGAGTTCCTGGCGCTGCAAAAACCGGCGGTGCTCATACCCCTGCCGTTGTCCGCCAGCCGGGGCGACCAGATTTTAAACGCCCAATATTTTGAAAAGAAAGGGTTTGCCCGGATGCTCGACCAGGAGTCCATGACCCCGGATGCACTTGTCACAGCCATCCAATCGGTATATGAAAACCGCGCCTCGTATATCGCCGCCATGAAAAATGAGGCCAACGCCAACGGCACAGACGCAGTGCTTCGGTTGATCCGGGAAGCGGCGGGAGGCAAGCGATGAAACGGCATACGGACGAGGCCAGGGTCATTGCACAACGCATCCGGGAGCAGGTTGCGCTTTTGTCCTCCCCAGGAACCCGCACCCCGGCGCTGTCCGAACTCTGCGCGTTATCCAAAAGCGAGGGGAACCGCAAGGAGATCGACCGGCTGCTGCCCAACCGCAAGGTTCTTTTCTGCGCGCTTTCGGCACAGCAGCCCAAAACCCGCAAGAACGCAGCGCGGCTGTTGGGCGCGCTTGCCCACGCCGGGGACGACGAGGTTTTAATCGCCGCGCTTGCGGCAGAGGAAACCCGGTTTGTACGCCCGTCCATAATACTTGCCCTGGGTGCGCTCAATACCCCGAAAACCCAGACATATTTGAAAACGCTTCCCATCCCGGAAGGGGAGGACAAGCACGACCAGGAGGAGGCCGCCGCCATCCGCACGGCGCTTTCGCGCACCACGCCCATCACCCGGCACCCCTTTACGGGGCTGACCGGTCCCGCCCGGATAGAATTGATGGCCCCCGCCGGGTTTGGCCCGCTGCTTGCGGCGGAGCTCAAGGAGCTTGGGCTTCCTACACCCCGCCGGGTCTTCCCAGACGGCGTGCGGCTGGAAACCCAGGACCTCTCGAAACTCTATCGCGCCCGCTGCTTTGCGGAGGCTCTTTTCCCTCTGGCCCAGGACATCCAATGCGCCGTTTCGGACCCTGCTAAGGCCGGACAGGCTGTGGCCGCCGCTGTCCGCGGGCCGCTTATGCAGCTTGTGTCCAGCAGTCATGCAGGGGAGCCGCCTTATGCCTATCGGGTGGAATGCCGGTTTGAAACCGACCGGGGCGGGTTTGCCCGGGCGTTCGCCGCACGGCTGGACGGGGGTGGGACGCATTTTTACAACAGCCCCTCCCAGTACGAGCTGGAAATCCGGGTGGAGCCCGGAGCACTAGGGCGGCTTAATGCGCTGTTAAAGCTTTATACCTATCGGGATCAGCGCTTTGAGTATCGAAAGCACCGTCTAAGCGCTTCCATCCATCCTGCCATCGCGGCTGCCCTGTGCCGATATTCCCTGGAATTCTGCGAACCGGGCAAGCCCCTTCGCGTGCTGGACCCCTGTTGCGGCAGCGGAACGCTGTTGATCGAGCGGGGGCTACTGTCTCCCTGCGCGGCGCTTACCGGGGTTGACATAGCGAAAAACGCCATTGATATGGCAAAGGAAAATGGCCATCTCGCCCACAGCCCGGCTCGGTTTTTGCAAAAGGATTGCCTGGCGTTCACGGCGGACGCGCCCTTTGATCTCGTCATCAGCAACCTCCCCTTCGGCAGCCGGGTGGGCACCCATAAGGACAACGAACGGCTGTATGCGGGGCTGGTTGAAAAGCTCCCGGAATGGCTTGCCCCAGGCGGCACAGCCATCCTTTATACGATGGAATATACGCTTCTCAAGCGGTGTTTGGCTCTTCAGCAAAGCTTGGTTCCCGCCGGGAAAGCCCGGACGCAAGCGGGCGGGCTGATGCCCTTTGTGGTCGCGATAAAGAAAAGGAAATAGGACGCCCTATGGGCGTTTTTTGACTACATTATTCCCCCTGTGCGCCGCTGACGATGCTGTAATAAGCGCCGGATGTTATCCGGTACACCAGCACATAGAGAACGGCAAATATCACGTAGCAGCCCGCCATGACTGCGGCAAGCAGCCCCGTATTGGTGAGATTGAATATCCGAAGAAGAAGCGCGATCATGGGAAAGGCGAATGTGAGATGCACCCCCGCCGTAACCAGCGGCAGGAAAAACACCGTCAACAGCTGAGAGTTGATGCTTTTTTTAATCTCCCGCTTCGTGAGCCCCACCTTTTGCATGATCATAAAGCGGGACCGGTCCTCATACCCTTCCGAAATCTGCTTATAGTACATGATGAGCACCGCCGCGAAAATGAACACGATCCCCAGCAAAATCCCCAGGAAAAACAAGCCGCCATACAGGGAATAGAAGTTCTGGCGTTCTCTCGCGATGCATTCACGGCCTATTCTGGGGAATTCGCTGGCGTTGTTTATCAATTGATTAAGCTCCCCGGAAATCCCGTCAAAAACGTCGATGATCGCGCTATCGTCCAGGCTTAGGTCAAATCCGTAATACGTGTGCAAATAGGATTGGTTCCTCCCATACACCGCCGCCTGCTCTGCGCTCACCTCTTGGATCACCGAAAGATCCGGCACGATAATGAACAGGGACGGGATCATCTGCATGGCGTCGATGCCATGATCCACGAACTCTGGCAGTATTTTAACCCGCATAGTGGGGATATCGTGTATCCGGATGCTTTCCTCAATATACTTCATTTTGCTGGCGTAGAGAAATACCTCATCGTCCTTTAGGGTTTCTTGTTTCCCCATCATGCGGTTATAATCCCCAATCGGCACAAAAAACAACTGCACAAGCTGTTCGTGCACCGAAAGCTGAACCCCGCGCCTGTCAGGCCGTTCAAATGTGATCCTGTCACCCGCAAGGCACCCCGCCACATCCAGATACCGGTACTGGAGAACATTTTCTGCATTGAGATTGTTTTTCTGGAGCGCGGTTTCGATGATCTGATCCACTTGCTCTACATATTCCGGCTCAAAGGAGTATGTGTCCACAACGATATCCCGGGGATACCGGGTCCTAAGGCTATCCTCCGCGCCAATGTACAGGCAGGCGGTAGATGAGATCATCACCAGCACCATAGTGGACAGGATGCAGATGGACGCCAGGCCCGCGCCGTTGCGCTTCATCCTGTATGTCATGGACGAAATCGATATAAAATGGTTTGTTTGATAATAATAGTTCTTGTTTTTTTGCAAAAGCCTGCACGGCGCCACCGACCCCGCCACGAACAGCAGGTACGTGGCGATGATCACCAGGATGACCGCCACAAAAAACCAAAAAAGCGCGCTGGCTGGATCCTTCACGTTGAGCGCCAAATAATAGGCTGCACCCAGCACAGCGACGCCCAGCAGCGCCACCAGCCAGTTCGCCTTGGGCGGTTTTTCCCCTACCATCTCGCCGTGCAGCAGTTCCACCGGCTTTGAAACATGGACTTCCCGCAATGTGCGCAGGAGAATGAGGAAAAATATTACGGCAAAGAGTATGATGGTGATAACCACCTCTTTGATTTCCACGGAAAACGCAAACCCGACGTTTGCGTGGAGCATCCAGGCCACGAAAAGCTCCGCAAGCTTTGAAAACAGAATGCCGCAAACCAGGCCGCAGACCAGGGAAATCCCGCCGATCATCAAGCTTTCCCACACGAGAATGCGCCCTAAGCTCTGTTTGCCCATGCCGAGAATGTTGTACAGCCCAAACTCCGTTTTGCGCCTGCGAATGAGAAACGAGTTTGTGTAAAACAGGAATATCAGGGAAAACACGCCGATCACGCCTTTTCCCAGCGCTAAAACCATCTGCATGTTTTCGCCGCGGGGCATTTCCTTTACGGATTGGTTCACCGACAGGAACGCCACGATATAGAACATCATCACCATGCCGATACAGGTCAACAGGTAGGGAACATAGGTTTTTCGGTTTTTTGAGATGCCGGACCAGGCAAGGCGGGGATAAAATCCCATTTTCTTTCCCGTTTTCATTCCCGGCCGCCCCCTGTCGCCAGCATCGTGAGTGTGTCGGATATCTTTTGGTACAATTGCTCGTTGGTGCTGCGGCCCCGGTAGATCTGATGGAACACCTCGCCGTCCTTGATAAACAGCACCCGCCCCGCGTGGCTGGCGGCCTTCACGGAATGGGTCACCAACAGGATGGTCTGCCCGTCCTGGTTCAGCGCGGAAAACAGGCGCAGCAGCTCGTCTGTGGCCTTTGAGTCGAGGGCGCCGGTGGGTTCGTCCGCCAGCACCAGCCTGGGGCCCGTGATCACTGCCCGGGCCACCGCCGAGCGCTGTTTTTGCCCGCCGGATATTTCATAAGGGTATTTTTTTAGTATCGTGGAAATCCCCAGCTTTTGCGCGACGGGCGTGAGCCGCTCGGTCATTTCCTGATGCTGCACCCTTGCAAGCACCAGTGGCAACAATATGTTATCCTCAACGGAAAACGTGTCCAGGAGATTGAATTCCTGAAACACAAACCCGAGATTATCCCGCCGGAACGCGGCGATGTCCCCCTCCCGCACCTTTGACAGCTCCCGCCCCTCCAGGGTGACGCTGCCGCTTGTGGGTTTGTCGAGAGCAGCCAGCAGGTTTAACAGCGTGGTCTTGCCGCTGCCGCTTTCTCCCATGATGGCCACATACTCCCCCGCCTCCACGGAAAACGTGACGTTTTTCAGCGCCTCCACCTGATTGCCGCCAAAGCGGGTTGTATATACCTTGCGCAGGTTTTTGACTTCCAATATTGACATTTGGATCATCCTCCCGGTCGTATCATGATCCTTATTGTATTAGAGCCCAGTCCCGGCCGCCATGACATGGGCTTACAAATTGGGGCGGTATCTTACAGTTTTGTAAGGAATCACTCTATTTCCAGGCTATCCCGCCCAAGGCCGATGCAAATGCGGGTCCCTCCGCCGTCTGCGGCGGTGGCTGCGATGGAGTGCCCCAGGTTATCGCAAATGCGCTTGCAAAGATACAGGCCGATCCCGCTGGCTTTTTTGTCCCCCCGGCCATTATACCCTGTAAAACCGTTTTCGAATATCCGCGCCAGGTCCTCGGTTGCGATGCCGATGCCGGTATCCTCGATGATCAGAACATCCCCCGGCTCCAGCGCGATGGAAATGGTTCCGGCCCTGGTGTACTTGAGGGCGTTTGACAGCACCTGCTCGATGACGAACAGCAGCCATTTTTCATCCGTGAGCACCTGCCGGTTCAGGGGCTCATACGCAAGCCTCAACCTTTTGCGGATGAATTGGGAGGCGAATTTGCGCACCGCCTGCTTTATGATACCGTCGAGATCATACTCTTGAAAAACGTAGTCTGTGATCCCCGCATCCAGCCGCACATAGCACAGCACCATTTCCACATATTGTTCGATCCGTTGTAGCTCCTCGTTCAGCTCCCTGTTTTTTTCCGAAGGCTCCCCCTGCAGCGCCAGCTTCATGGAGGAAATGGGCGTTTTGATCTGATGAACCCAAACGGTGTAATAATCGATCATATCCATATACCGCAGGTTCATTTGGTCGACGATCTCCCGGTTTCTCTCGAACAGAGTTTTTAATACCATCTGGTATTCTGACTCCAACAGTCCCCGCGGGGCGGGCAGATTTTCAGCGGTGATGTCAATCTCCTCCATCACCCGCAGCAATGCCCGATGTCTTCTTAAAAAAGCGCGGTAGTTAAAAGCCATGATCAAAATGCCAAAGAACAGGCAGATCGCCGTGGCGTACAGTACCGCCTCCAAAGGCAGCCGATACAGCCCGAACAGGACGAAATAGATGAGCCCGAACAGCAGCAGCGCCAACACATAATTTTTTCTGGATTTCAGATATGCCGCAAACAGCTTCATTCCACGATATACCCCAAACCCTTTCTGGTTGCGATAAAGTCAAATAACCCAACGGCGTCCAGCTTTTTGCGCAGGCGGGCTACGTTCACGGTCAGCGTATTCTCATCCACAAAGCTGTCCGTCTCCCACAACCGCTCCATGAGCGCATCCCGGCTGACGATTTCCCCCTTGCGCTCCATCAGCGCCTGCAATATCCGGTATTCGTTTTTTGTAAGGTCAATTTTCTGCGCCCCAAACGCCAGCTTGGCGTCTGCGGTATTGAGCATGGCCCCACGGTGCTCCATGATGCCGGTCTGTCCGCTAAAGTCATAGGTTCTTCGCAAAACCGCCTGAATTTTCGCCATCAATACGGTTAGGTCAAAGGGCTTGGCCACAAAATCATCGCCACCCATCTCCATAGCCATGACGATGTTCATGGCATCGGCCGCGGACGAGATGAATATAATCGGCACCTTGGATACAGCCCTGATCTGGCCGCACCAGTGGTACCCGTTGAAAAAGGGCAGGGAAATATCCATCAACACCAGGTGGGGATCGAATTGGGCGAACTCTTTGAGCACCTCCCGGAAATTTTCCACACATTGGGCCGTGAGCCCCCATGCCTCTATTTTTCTTTTTATGGCCCCCGCGATACCCCCGTCATCCTCTACGATCAGCACACGATACATTTTTCGCTTTCCTTAGGCTATTCTTATCTTTATCATACCATCCAGCTCCTGTTTAGAGTGTGAAGAATTCCAGAATTTTCATTCACAAATCCCTGAACAAAAAACCGCCTTGGCAATGGCCAAGACGGTATTTTCAAAGGCCGAAGCCTTATTTGATTTCGACGGTGGCGCCAACTTCCTTGAGAGCGGCGGCGATCTTCTCGCACTCTTCCTTGGAGACAGCTTCTTTAACCGCCCTGGGCGCGTTGTCGACCAGCTCTTTGGCTTCCTTGAGGCCGAGGCCGGTGAGTTCACGCACGACCTTGATGACCTTGATCTTCTCGGAGCCAATCTCCTTGAGGATCGCGTCGAACTCGGTCTTCTCTTCCACGGCTTCCGCGGCATCGGCGTGGCCGGCAACGGCCACGGCGGCGGCAGCGGCGGATACGCCAAACTCCTCCTCCAGGGCCTTCACGAGCTCGGACAGCTCCAGAACGGACATCGCCTTGATATCGGCAATCAATTGCTCTTTATTCATCGTTATTTCTCCTTATTCGTATTGTTTGTGGTTGTGTTGCGTCTTGCCGTTACTCGGCTGCGGGTGCTTCTTGTGTAGCCTCTTCCGCAGCTTCCACACGCACTTCTACAGGCGCCTGCCCGGGCTCCCCGGCTTGTGTTCCGGCCGCTGCCGCAACAGCGTCCGCGCCGCCCTTTTTCGCGATCTGGTCGAGTACAATCGCCAGTCCGGAAATGGGGGACATCATGCTGCCCAGCAAGCGGGCGATGAGTACTTCGCGAGACGGCAGGTCCGCAATGGCGTTGATCACGTCTTCGCTTTCTACTTTGCCTTCCACGATACCGCCTTTGATGGCGCATTTCTTGGTCTTCTTGATGAACTCCTTCAGTATCTTGGCGGGAGCGACAGCGTCATCATACCCAAACGCAAACGCGGACGGCCCCTTGAGCATCTCCTTGATGGACTCGTCAATCCCCGCAGCTTCTGCCGCGCGCTCCACGATGCCATTCTTCAGAACCACGTACTCGACCCCGGCCTTGCGCATTTCGTTTCTGAGATTTGTCGCTTCCCCCACGGTCAAGCCGCGATAATCATAAAGGATCACGGACTTGGCCTTCTGGATCTTCTCCTGTACCTCGGCGACCTTGGCAGCCTTCAGCTCGATAATCTGAATGTTTGCCATGGTTTCACCTCCTTCTTGAAATTTATGAACAAAAGATCCTTCCGCCAATTGACAGAAGGATCGAACATGCAAACAAAAACGTTTTGCGTTTCACCTCGGCGGGATATTAAGCGCCTCACATGGCGCACCTGCTGTCTATGGCAACCAGTATTCTTTTTTCACCGTGGGTTATTGTATCACGCTAATAGCCCCATGTCAAGCGCCGCCGCCCCAAATCGGGCGGCGGCGCGCATGATATTATATTGCCTGCAGGCCCTTGCCATTTTTGACGCGGGTTTTCTGTACATAGATCACCCCGGCCACGATCACAAGGCCGATGAGATCCGAAACCCAGCCCGGAATGATCATGCCAAGGCCGCCGCCGATGAGCAATATGCTCTCATACCAGGTACACTTATCCTGCACAAACCCGGTAAGCCCTCCTGACAGGGCATACATCCCCAACAGGGCGGTACACACGTTTAATATAATCTCGCCTACCCCCGCGTCTAACATCAGCATAGCCGGATTGAGCACGAATATGTAGGGCACAATAAACGCACCGATGGCAATCCGGGTTGCCGTGACACCGGTTTTAAACGGTTCCCCCTTGGCGATGGCCGAGCCTGCCATAGCCGCAAGGGCCACCGGCGGCGTGATGTCCGCGATGATACCGAAGTAGAACACGAACAGGTGCGCGCTCATGATCATAGACATGGTGGCGTCGCCCACATTGGCAATCCCCTCCCGGGCGCACAGCATGCCGATGATGGCGGGCGCGCACACCGTGGAGGTTATCAGGTAATTGGCGGTCGTTGGCACGCCCATGCCCAATACGATGCTGGCAAGCATTGTAAAGAACATCATGAGGAATATGTTGTTGCCCGCCAGTTGTGCAAGACCGGTGGCGAACTTCAGCCCAAGGCCGGTCAACGTCACCGCGCCCACGATCATGCCCGCCGTAGCGCAGGCCACCGCAACGGAGAGGACGCCCCGGGCGCCGTTTTTCAGCGCGTCGAGTATATCCATGGGTTCAAAGCCCAGCTTTCTTCGCAGCGCGCAAATCAGCAGCCATACCCCGATGGCGATGAGGCAATACGTTCCGATGCCTTCCTTGCCAAAGGCAATTATGGCAGCCAGCACCCCGCCTACCGGGATAAAAGCGAACCAATTGATGGAGTACGCCATCAGCGACGCTAAAATCGCGCCGATGGCAGCATACGTGGGCGTCAGCCCATAGGAGAGAATGAATATCATAAACACAAGCGGCAGCAGCAGGAAGCCCCGCTCCTTCATCACCTGCTTAAGCACAGGCATTTCCTCGTCCGGCAGACCCTTGAGGCCCAGCTTACGCGCCTCGTGATGCACGGAAATGAATATGCCGGAGAAATACAGGATCGCCGGAATGACGGCGGACAGCACCACCCTGCCGTAGGTAAAGCCCGTGACCTCCGCCATCAAAAACGCCGCCGCACCCATGATAGGCGGCATCAATTGCCCGCCGGTGGACGCCGCCGCCTCAACCGCGCCGGCAAACTCCGGTTTATAGCCCATGCGCTTCATAGCCGGGATCGTAAACGACCCGGTGCCCACGGTGTTTGCCACTGAGGAGCCGGAAACCGTGCCCTGGAGCGCAGAGGAAATGACCGCCACCTTCGCAGGGCCCCCGACCCGCTTGCCGGCAATGGCGTTTGCCAGGTCGATAAACAGCTTGCCCACGCCGGTTTTCTCGAGAAACGCGCCGAAGAGTATAAACAGGAATATGAACGTGGAGCTGACCCCCAAAGGCGTTCCGAAAATGCCGGACTGTGTAAAATACATATGGGTGGACAGCTGCCTGAGGGAGTACCCCCTGTGTCCAAACGTCCCAGGTATGTAATTGCCAAACAATGTGTACAGCAGAAAACAACTCACGATAATGAGAATCGGCAGGCCCACCACCCGGCGGCACGCCTCCATGACCATGAGTATGCCGATCAGGCCCACAACAATCTCAAACATACCGTAGTTGCCCATATTGCGAACCACATATTCGTAATTCACCGGGATATACAGTACCAGCCCCAGCGCCAGAAACGCCAGCACCCAGTCATACCAGGGGATGATGTCTTTGCGCATCTCCTTCTTCGCTGGAAAGAGCAGAAACACCAAAAAGAGCACAAAGCTTAAGTGGTATGCCCGCAATAGCTGTTGCGGGATTGTGAATATGCTGGTGTACAGCTGAAAAACGGAAAACGCAATGAGTATGATGGATGTAAAAATGGTAAGCGGCTTGTTCAGCCGGTTGCGGTATGCGCTTTCCCGGTCATACTTTCTAAGTACCGCTTCGGCCTCCGCCGCGGCGATTTCCGCCTCCGTCATGCCGGTGGTATCGATGTCCAGCCCCACATTCATCTCAAACGCGTCCTTTTTGTGCGCCTGTTTTTCCCCGGTTCTTTTTTTAAACAACGCCATAGGCTTTCCCCCACTTCTTGAATAGTATTGCTCTGCAAATGAACGGTTGTGCATCTGCACGTTTAGTGTTGCGCATTGCTCTGCGCAAAATATATCTCACTCAGCTTTCATTGGCAGAGTAATAGCGTAACAGGGAGAAGGCAGCCTGCTCCACAAGCGACACCCGCCGCACCTGAAACTCCACCAGTTTCCCCGCCCCCGCCAGGTCGTTCAACCGAATGCTTTGCTGCCGGTACAGGATATGATGATCCGGAACCTCCTGGGTCATCAGTAAAAATGAATTCATGACTTTATCGATCCCGGTCAGCAGATACCCCTCCGGGGTTTTGGTCAATTCCTTGCCAACCCCGTCGGCCGGAATGGGAATGCCCGCGCCAAATGTCTGAAACAGGCTCTCCCGCGCCACCATCTCCCGGCCCGTCCACTCTATTGTGTCCACAACGGGCGAAAGGTTTGCGCTGTGCGTATAGGCCAAATAATATTTCTCGCCCCTCTTCATAGGCAGCATGAGTATGGTTTTTTGATGGTCCCTCGCCTGCCGCACCGTAAGCCTTGGCAGAACAGGCGTTAAGATTATGATAAGAATTCCGATTGTAACGAGCAGGGGAACAAGCAGTTTGTGCTTGCTCCCCAGCCGATTTTGCTGCTTAGAGTCGTGATTGTCCCTCATGAAGGGTTACATTACGCCGATTTCCTTGTAGTACTTCTCAGCGCCCGCATGGAACGGAACCGACACGCCGGTAACGGCGGCTGCCGGATCCAGGTCCGCGGCCTTCGGATGCTGAATAATATCCTTGTTTTCAAACAGCGCCTTGGTCAGCTGATAAACGGTCTCCTCGTCAAGGTCCTTGGGGCAGGCCAGCGTCGCGAGAACCGCCACGGTTTCCGCGCCGGCGAGGTTGTCATACGCGCCTTCCTGGATGGTGTACTTGGCATAGAAGGGGTACTTTGCGATGAGGGCGTCCGCCTCAGCACCGCTGACCGGAACGATATTGATCTTGGTGATCGCGTTGAGCTCCGTGATGGCCGGGTTGGGCACGCCGGCGGTCACGAACGCCGCGTCGATTGTCAGCTGCTGCATGGCGGTGGAGCTGTCGCCAAAGCCCAGATATTCCACCTTGCCCAGATCGTCGTAGGACAGACCGCAGGCTTCCAAAATCTGGCGGGCATTGGCCTCTGTGCCGGAGCCCAGGTCGCCCACGGATACCCGCTTGCCCGCGAGGTCCGCAACGCTCTTGATGCCGGAGGCCTCTGTGGCTACGATCTGGATCACCTCAGGATACAGCGTGCCGATGGTGGCGAGGTTCTCGAGTTTGCCGTCATCCGTAAATACTTCAATGCCGTTGTAGGCATAGTCCATCACGTCGTTTTGCAGGATGGCCAGGTCCGCTTCCTTATTGTTGAGGGACCGGGCGTTGGCTGCCGAAGCGCCGGAGGTGGAGGCGGTGATCGTGATGCCGTCCAGCTTCTCGGTCAATACGTTTGCGATGACACCGCCAAAGGCATAGTAGGTTCCGCTTTCGCCGCCGGTAATCATTGTCAGATTAGTCTGTGCAGGTGCGCCGCATGCGACCAAACTCAAGGCCATAACCGCAATCAACAGAATTGAAATCGCTTTCTTCATTGATAACACCCTCCTGTTTTGTTTTGATTGTATACATGCGTGGCTGGATACAATCTCACTATCTATTAAGAATACATAATTATGGCTTGTTTTTCAAGTTTTTTTCTTAAATTGGACATATTCTATTCACTTATGGAAAAAAAGTAACAGGATATCTTCCGGTTTTTCTACCAATATTTGCCGCGGTATGGATTGCGGTTATTCTATATTTCAAGAGGTGGCAACCTATGGCATGACCACAGGCGAGG
>CAYPKG010000003.1:87162-114679 GCA_964411275.1 uncultured Oscillospiraceae bacterium
TGCGGTTATTCTATATTTCAAGAGGTGGCAACCTATGGCATGACCACAGGCGAGGGCGACGCTTCAGGCGTGATGGTGGGCGTGGGCGTCGGCTTTTTGGTCGGCTTCGGCGTGGGCTCCTTGGTGGGCTTCGGCGTAGGCGTACGCTTCGGCGTGGACTCGGGCGTCGGCTTCCTGGAGGGTTCCGGCGTGGCGGTGGGCGTCGGCGTGGGCGATGGCGTGGGCGGCAGCGTGGGGCTTGGGGTGCTTGTCGGTAAAGGAATGGGCGGTAAGCTGGGGACGGGTTTTTCAATCGATTTAAGCGCAAAATACCCGGCTACAACAGCCGCCAAAGCAAGAAAAGCAAGCGCCGCAACCCGTACGGCACTTGTTCTGCGCCGGGCGGCCCTGGCAAAACGGCGGCCCTCGCGCACTGCGCGAAGCGTTTCGATGCGATATTTCCAATTACCCATAGCCCTAGCTTGCGCAGAAAAATAAATTTCCAATCCCCCGCAGTTTATGTTGCAATCGCATTCCAACGATACCCATACAAAAGGCTGCCGGTATAAAGCCTGGCAGCCTTTTATATGTTACAAATATTTATACGTTGATTTCCGCCTGGATTTTCTCGCTTCCCTCCCGCTCCAGCAACGGGAGCACCGCCTCTTGGAGGTATTCCTCCACCTGCTCCACGCTGCGGCCGATATACGCCTTTGGCGCCAGCACTTTTTTGAGCGCCGCGAGGTCAAGCCCCAGCGCCGGGTCCCCCGCAAGCCGCTCCAACAGGTCGCATTGTGCGCCTTCCTGCTTCATCCGGGCGGACGCGGCCATGGAATGCACGCGAATGATCTCGTGGAGCGCCTGGCGGTCGCCGCCGCGCTTGACGGCTTCCATAAGGATATTCTCAGTCGCGATAAAAGGCAGCATCTCCATGACATTCTTTTCAATCACCGCCGGATACACCACAAGGCCGTCGCTGACGTTGAGCAGCAGATCCAGCACCCCGTCTATGCAAAGGAAAGCCTCCGGCAGGGAAATGCGGCGGTTGGCGCTGTCGTCCAGCGTCCGCTCCAGCCATTGTGTGCTGGCGGTCATGGGGCCGTTCAACGCATTCGCCATCACATACCGGGACAAGGAGCAGATCCGCTCCGCCCGCATGGGATTGCGCTTATAGGCCATGGCGGAAGATCCCACCTGCCCTTTTTCAAAAGGCTCTTCCACCTCCCGCATATGCTGCAGCAGCCGCATATCGTTGCCAAACCGGTACGCGCTTTGGGCGATGGAGGACAGGAGGTTTAAAATCCGGCTGTCCAGCTTTCTCGGATACGTCTGCCCGGATACCGGGAAGCAGCCGGGCATATCGAACTTCGCGGCGATTGCCGCGTCCAGCGCCTTGACCTTTTCGTGATCCCCCTCAAAAAGCTGCAAAAAACTCGCCTGGGTGCCGGTGGTGCCCTTGCTGCCCAACAGCCTGAGGCTGTCCATGACAAACCGCAGCTCCTCAAAATCCAGCATCAGATCCTGTATCCACAGGCATGCCCGCTTGCCCACCGTCACCAGCTGCGCCGGTTGAAAATGAGTGTACCCCAGCGTGGGTTGCGCCCGGTATTGAAGCGCAAAGCCGGACAAGTTTTTTACTGTACCCAGCAGTTTTTTCCGGATCAGCATGAGGGCTTCCCGATACAGCAGCACATCCGCGTTGTCCGTTACATAGCAGCTGGTGGCTCCCAGATGGATGATGCCTTTCGCCCCAGGACACACGAGTCCGTATGCGTGAACATGGGCCATCACATCATGGCGGTTTTCCCGCTCTTTTTTTGCCACCGCGTCATAATCGATGTCGTCCACATGGGCGCGAAGCTCCTCCACCTGCTCCGCCGTAACAGGCAGGCCCAGCTCCATCTCGGCTTCCGCCAGGGCCACCCACAACCTGCGCCAGGTGCCATACCGGGCGTCAGGGGAGAAGATGCGCTTCATTTCCTTAGAGGAATACCGCCCGGACAAGGGGCTTTCATAGCTGTCCCGGTTCATGGGCACCTCCCTTTCTCCTGCGTATTTCAGCGGTAGATGATCTCATCCCGGCCAGGGCCCACGGACACATACGTGAGCGGGCACTGGAGCTGCTCTTCAATCCACAGGACATACGCCTGAGCCTCTCCGGGCAGGTCTGAAAACCGGCGCACGCCGGTGATATCCTGCTTCCAGCCGGGAAGATACTCCATCACAGGCGCCGCCCCGTCCATCAGCGGCGTAAAGGGGAACTCCCTTACAACGCTGCCGTCCTTCAGGCGGTACCCGGTGCAAACAGGGATTTTCTCCATATAACTCATCACGTCCAGCTTTGTCAACGCGATGTCCGTCGCCCCCTGCATCCGTGCGCCATAGCGGGTGGCCACCACATCGAATGGGCCCACCCGGCGGGGTCTTCCGGTGGCCGCGCCATATTCGCCGCCTGCCTCCCGAAGCTTTTCAGCCTCCTCGCCAAACCATTCCGCCACAAACGGGCCCTCGCCAACACAGGAGGAATACGCCTTGACAACGCCCACCACCCTGTCCACCTTTGCCCCGGGAATGCCCGCGCCCAGCGGCGCGTAGGCCGCCAGCGGAGAGGAGGAGGATGTGAATGGATAAATGCCGAACTCGATGTCCCGCAACGCCCCCAGCTGTGCCTCAAACAGGATGCTCTTGCCCGCCTTGTGAGCCTCATGCAAATATGCGCCGGCGTCGCAGACATAGGGTGCAAGCTCCCCGCCAAATCGATGCACCCATGCCATGACGTCCTCATAGCGGTGAGGGGGCGCGCCGTACACATTGGTCAAAGTCAGGTTTTTCCATTCCAGCACGGTTGTGAGATGCTTTTCAAACACATCGGGCAACAGCAGGTCGCCCATCTGGATGCCCTTTTTCTGATATTTATCGCTGTACACAGGCGCGATGCCCCGCTTGGTGGAGCCGTACTTGGCGTCCTTCAGCCGCGCCTCTTCCAATCCGTCCTGCTCCTTATGAAAGGGAAAAACGATGATGGCCCGGTTGCTGATTTTCAGCCTGTCGGGGTTTACGTCGATGCCAGCGGCGCGAAGCATCGCGATCTCGCCGCACAGATGCTCCAGGTCGATGACCACGCCGTTGCCCAGCACGTTCACCACTTCCGGGCGGAATATGCCGGAGGGCATCAGGTTGAGGGCAAACTTTCCAAACTGGTTGATCACCGTATGGCCCGCGTTGCTTCCGCCCTGATAGCGCACCACCACATCATATTGCTCAGCCAGCAGATCCACCATACGGCCCTTGCCCTCGTCGCCCCAATTTACGCCTACGATTGCGCATGTGCTCATACTCATTTCCTCCTTGGCAAAACTCACATCGGTCAGGAGCCGCCTTGCTGACGGCCCGATTTCATACTATAGAAATATCCGGCCATAGTCAAACAAAATAAGCGCAAAAGCAATAGCAAGTTTGGATAGCCCTATAATTTTTATGGATAAAGGCATCTTTATTTCGGACCATTCCGAACATTAATAGGGATAAACCGCTTTCATCAGCTCGTAAGGGTTGATGTACAGGCCCTCCGGCGTGATCATCGTCAGGTGAAGGTGGTTCGCGTCTGAATTGCCGGTGTTGCCTACATGTCCCAATAGCTCCCCCTGCTTGACTACATCCCCCGCCCTAAGAAAATCCGTCAGCCGCACCATGTGGTAATAATGGTACTCGTACCCGGCCTTGTCCATCACCAGCTCATAATTACCGGCATACTTATTGTAGCCTACAGCCGTCACCTCGCCATCGGTACAGCTTAAAATCTCCGTATCCTCCCGCGCGCGAAAATCCATCCCGCAATGCCGCCGCGCCCCGCCGTCCCTGTCATCATACCAGCCGTTTCTCCGGCTGGTTTTGATTTTCAAGGGAAACAACACGCTTTCTTCATACCCCTGAGGAAGCCCAGGATACACATAGGGCTTTACCGCCCCCTCATCGTCAAACACGGTCAGCAGGTACGCAAACACGCACCTGCCGGAAGTATAGCGGTCGTCAGACCCTTTGGAAACCCCGGCCATCGCCTCACTAATGGGCCTGAGCGCTATGGTTATGGTAACCGTTTCACCATCGAAGAATGCCTCGATATCGGTAAAATCAAGGGCCGTTACATCAGATCCCCACACGCTGCCAAGGGCCGCGGCATACTGCCAGGTCAGCCCGTCCAGGGACAGCGCAAGGCGGCCTTTCGCCTGTTGCAGAAGCTCCTGCTCCTGAAGAACCGCTTCCCCTGCCGCCTTCAACGCCCCGCGCAGCCGCCCGGCGCAGTCCTCCAGCACCGTTACGTTTTCAGAAAGGGCGCTAAAGCCCACCGCCTTGTCCCTGCGAAGGGCAAAGACATCCCTAGCCTCCTCGTCCAGAAAAGCGGACAGATCCGCCGCCTTGTCCACCGCTTGCTTTACCTTCTCCGGGTCAAAGGGCACAGGGGTGGGCGCAGGGGTCGCCGCAGGCGTCGACACAGGGGTAGGCGCTGGCGTCGTAAGGCTGCCAAATGTCTCGGCCGCACAACCCATAAAGCAAGCCAGCAGTAAAACAGCGATCAACAGCATTAGCCTTTTTTGTAACATATGAGAAAAAACCTTCCTTGCCCAAATAGAACAATTTTTACATTTGAAAAGCCCTTGCATATAAGCAAAGGCCCAGACCATCAACAAAGTAGGTGGCAAAATGCCCCGTCATTTTGCCTCTTCAGAAAATACAATGTGCTAGAGTAAAATCCGTCAAAATCAGCGACATGCGCGGTGATTTTGACACCCTACATGCGGCAAGGCCGACAGACGATGTAATCGTCCGAGGTCGCAGCTGCATGGAAAACCCACCGCAGTGATCCCATCGACAAAGCCAAGGCTTTGTCGATGGCGTAATCCCTTGCATATAAGCAAAGGCCTTGCGTTTCATCACATCAGGCGATTTGCGCGATATCATATTTTCAAGCGAACCAGCACCTTATTGGCGGCTGTGTTATACGCAAGCCCCTCCGCCAAATTGTTGACGATGGCAATCCCACGCCCCCGTTCCTGCTTAACGTTCAGCTCCTTGGCTATCTGGCAGGGATCAAAACCCTCCCCCGCGTCGCAGATCAAGGCATGCAGATGCCGCCCGTCGCAGCACAGGGAAATGGAGATCTCCACAGGAGACCGGCCATGCTCCAGCGCGTTGCAGCTAAGCTCCCTGAGAATGACCTTCAGGTCGAAATACGCGTCCTCCTCAAGGGGGGTTCTTTCCAGAACCCCGGCGATGGCATGCTCCACCGCCCCGCGCATGGACTCCATGTCGCTAAATATCTCCCGTACCATCCATTCCGCCATAAAGTTTACCTGCTTTTTGTTGATAATAATTGATCCTTTTATTATAATCAACCAATCCGGCAAATATGAAACGGTTGGCGAGACCGCCGCAAAAGAAATACGCAATCAGTCCCTGGTGAGATACTCCCGGAGCCGCCCCAGCACCTTTCGCTCCATTCGGGAAATGTACATCTGGGACACCCCCATGACCTGGGCAATGGCCCGCTGGCTTTCCCCCTGGACAAACCGGCGCAGTAAAACCTCTTTTTCCCTTTCATTCAATAGTTCCATCGCTTTGTTCAGAAAATCCCTGTTTTCCACCAGCCCGTAGGCATTCTCCTCGACCCCCAACATTTCACCAAGCCTAGCGCCCTCCTCGCCGTCCCGGCCAGGCGCGTTTTCGTCCAGGGACAGCACCCTTACGCTGTTTCTCGCTTCCAACAGCTCGTATACCTGCTCGATCGAAATGCCCATTTGCCTGGCGATATCGGCGGGCTTGGGAGGATGTCCCAATTGGACGGTCAATTCCTCCTGGGCGTTGGCCAGTGATTTCAGCAATTCACCAGACCGCCTGGGCAGGCGAATGGGTCTGGTTTTATCCCGAAAGTAATTCTTGATTTCTCCGATCACGGAAGGCATGGCAAAGCTCGTGAACTTAACACCCCGGCCGCAATCATAGCGCTCGAGTGCCCGCAGCAGCGCCAGCAGCGCTACCTGGTACAGGTCGTCGTAATCCACGCCCCGCCCCACAAATTTTTTTGCCGCGATTTGCGCGATGTAGGCATACTGCTCCACCAACGCGTTTCGAAGTTCAACGTCCCGCGTCCGGCAGTATTCGTCCATCATCGCTTCCGTCGTACGCGATCCCGCGACGGCCTCCATATCAGCCCTCCCCCGGTAATGCCCGATACAGTTCGTATATCATCCGATGATCCTCGGTAATCAAATTCGCCTCGTCCAGCAGCGCAGAAAGAAGGTATTTGGAAAACAGCTGTTCCTCCGTCTCCGGCTTGCCGCCGTCCTCAGGGCAGGGCGCTAAAACCCGCACCCGCAGCCCCGCGTCCTCAAAAAATTCCAGGGTAAGCTCCCCGTCCTCCCCCGCCTGGGGCAGCAGCAGCAAACACGCCTCCGCAACGGCGGAGCGAATGTCCTCCACCGCCTCCACGTCAAACCCGGCAAGCCCCGCGAGAGACGCGCTCATCAGCCGGACCATCACCATATACTGCGCCTTCGCAGGCAACGAAAGCCTTACCGCGTTATGCTTCATGGCCGTTTTCCTCAATGCCGAACAGTTTCGTAAGACCGGTGATCGCGAAAAGCTTTTGCACACGGGGGATCAACCCTAAAAGCCTTACGCCGCCGGCGCCCGCATCAGTCACCTGCTTGTTGAGCTTGACCAGCGCCCCCAAACCCATGCTGTCCACATAGGTTAAATTCCGGCAGTCGAATACGACGCTTCCCGTATGCTCCCCAAGCGCCCGCTCCATTAAGGACAGCAGCTTGGGCGCCTGGAACACGTCCAGCTCCCCCGCGAGGCTGCCTTGCCAGCAGCCATCCACAAAATGCAGATTTTTGACCATCGTCTCCTCCTTCAGGAATATTGCACAGGTTACTGCTTCAGGCGCAAGCCGCACTGGGGGCAATACGCCTCCTTAGACGATACCTGAAAGCCGCAATTGCGACAGGGCAATATGGCTTGCGCTTCCGGGACTTCCATCAGCCGGCCGCCGCATTTGCTGCAGAATTCATCCTTAAGGCCGATTACCGTATCGCAAAACTCACAGTACCGAAGCCCCTTATTGGCAAGCACCCGCTCGTCCCTGATGCGAATTTCCCGCTCGCAGTCGATCATCTTCTGGATGCTATCATAAAACTCCGCGTTGCGGTCATCGCGATGCGCTTGAAAATAGGCCTGTCCCAGCTCCAGCTGCAGGTTTTCAAGCTCCTCCTGCAGGTTGTTGATTTCCGTATTCAAGCGGGCATTTTCCACCATTTCACCGGATTTTTCAGAAACGCTTTTGACCAGGTTTTGCATCCTCGCCCCAAGGCCGGTCTTTTGTTCCATTTTCATTCCTCCATGCGGCAGTATCCGTAAGGTAAGTTCCCTCACCCAAATAGTATAACATAGAAATTATGGCAAGAATACGAATTTTAACCTGTTAGATAAATTGCGCGATGTAATCGCGAAGATTGCCGTACGCCATGCGGTACAGCTCCCCGTGGGAAAACCCGGCGGCGGACAGCGCCTGCAACAGCCGGGGCATATGCCCAGGGTGATATAGGTCCGTGGGATACTCATTCATCCCGTCGAAGTCCGAGCCGATGGCGCAGCACGCCACGCCGCCCACCTTCGCCATATGCTCCACATGCCGGACAATATCGGCGATGCTCGCACCGCCCCAGTCCGTCAGCTGCTTCGGATAGAAATTCACGCCGATCACTCCGCCGCGCCTGGAAATCTCTAAAATGAGGTCGTCCGGCAGCGCCCTTGGGGTATTGCAAAGCGCCCGGCAATTGGAGTGGGACGCGAAGGGCGCTGTGCCGCTTAAGCGTAACACTTCCTCGATCCCCGCATCGTTTAAATGGGAAACGTCCACAGCCATACCGATGCGGGCCATTTCCGCCACTGCCTCCCGGCCAAGGCCCGTTAACCCCCGGCCGTTTTTTTTCATGGCGGCCTGGGCAAGCTCGTTGTTGTGGTTCCACGTGAGCGTCATCGCCCGCACGCCAAGGCGGTGCAGCATGCGCAACACCGAGAGGCTGCCTTCGATGGCCTCCCCTCCTTCCACCGTCAGGACGGTAGCGATCCGGGTATCCGCCGCCGGGTCATACGCCTTGGTAAACGCCGTGAAATCCGCGGGATTGTCCTCCAGCATGCGGTAGTACGCGTCGATCATCATCAGGCATTGCTGCAGGTATGGCGTGCGCAGCGACCGATCGATCCACGCGGCGAAAAATTGCAGCTTTACGCCGCCCTCCCGAAGATACGGAAGGGCAATCGCCTGGTTTTTTTCCGGCTCCCGTACATGTTGCCCATAATTCACAATGCTGTAGAGAAAATCGCAATGCCCATCGGCTATCGGAAAATTCATGCCTATTGTTTTACTCCAACCTTTTTCTAAAAAGGATATGCATCAGAATATCCTTCATGTCAAAAAACCGCCCCCGCTACCCAGTTTACGCTTTTTGAATTTTCGACTGGGTTCGACGGCCATCCCAACATATCATGGTAAAAGGGGCTGTAGCGCTAAGTGCATACAAAGCATAATTATTCACGCACTCAATGCTATAGCCCCTTTTTCTTTAACAAAATTTATTTCGCGTAATCCACCGTGCGGGTTTCCCTGATCACATTGACCTTGATCTGGCCGGGGTACTCCAGCTCAGACTCGATCCGCTTGGCGATGTCCTTGGCAATGATGATTGTGTCCGCGTCGTTCACCATCTCCGGCTTTACGATGATGCGCACCTCGCGCCCAGCCTGGATAGCGAAGGAAGTGTCCACGCCCTCGAAGGAATTGGCGATCTCTTCCAGCTTTTCAAGCCGCTTGATGTAGCTTTCCAGGGTTTCACGCCGCGCGCCGGGCCGGGCCGCCGAAATGGCGTCCGCCGCCTGCACCAGCACCGCTTCCACCGTCTGAGGATCCACATCCCCGTGGTGGGCCATGATCGCATGCACCACCTGGTTGTTTTCCCGGTATTTTTTCGCCGCGTCCGCGCCGATCTGGATATGGGGGCCTTCCACCTCGTGGTCGATGGCCTTGCCGATGTCATGGAGAAGTCCCGCGCGCTTGGCCAAAGCCACGTTTGCGCCCAGCTCCGCCGCCATGATCCCCGCCAGGTGCGACACCTCGATGGAGTGCTTGAGCACATTCTGGCCATAGCTGGTGCGGAACCGCAACCGGCCCAGCATCTTCACGAGCTCATGATGCAGGCCGTGCACACCCACCTCCAGCACCGCGGTTTCCCCCGCGTCCCTGATCTGGTTGTCCACTTCCTTGCGCGCTTTTTCCACCATTTCCTCGATGCGCGCCGGGTGAATGCGCCCGTCCAGTATCAATTTTTCAAGGGCGATACGCGCCACCTCGCGCCTGACCGGATCGAACCCGGAGAGGATGACCGCCTCCGGCGTATCGTCGATGATCAGCTCCACGCCAGTGGCTGTTTCCAGGGCGCGGATGTTCCGGCCCTCGCGGCCGATGATCCGGCCCTTCATCTCGTCGTTGGGCAGCGCCACCACGCTGACCGTTGTTTCCGCCACGTGATCCGCGGCGCAGCGCTGGATGGCCAGGGACACGATATTGCGCGCCCGCTTGTCTGCCTCTTCCTTGGCTTTTGCCTCGATGTCGCGCACCAAGAGCGCAGCCTCATGCCGCGCGTCCCGCTCCACGCTCTCCAATAAAATCTCCTTGGCCGCCTCCATGGACAGGCCGGAAATTGTTTCAAGCTCTCTCAATTGCCTTGCGTGCAGTTCGCTGATGGACGCTTCCAATTGGTCAATTTCCTGCTGGCGGGTAGTGATCTGCTTTTCCCGCAGCTCCATATTGTCCATCTTCTTGTCCAGCGTTTCCTCACGCTGCAACAAACGCCGCTCGGACCTTTGCAATTCGTTTCTGCGATCCCGCAGTTCCTTCTCGCTGTCGTTTCGAATTCTTATGACTTCTTCTTTGGCCTCGAGTACCTTCTCTTTGCGAATGTCCTCCGCCCGCTTCTGGGCGTCTTCCAGCATCCGTTTGACCGCTTCTTCCGCTTTTGCCGTTTTCGCTTCCGCTATATTGCGCCTGTAAAAGTATCCGCCCACAAAACACAAGCCGCACGCCACTGCGGCTATGGCAATCCAAATATATTGCACGGTTTACCTCCAAATATATATAAACTTCCCCGCATCATCGGCGCGGGAAGAGCTAAATTGTAACCGGGCATATCCCGGCCTGCATTCCAGAAACGCGCCTGCAAATAGCCCGGCACGTGAAGCCACCAGTCTGCATAATAACTCAATCTGATTGTAAACGCTTTATATGCAAAAGTCAAGAGAACGTAACAGGGGAAGACCAGGGCTTTTCGCCCTGATCTCCCCCTTAAAAAAGCCTGTGATACGCTGCTTTTATGAGAACAATCCCGTCAGATCCACCATATTGAGCACCACATACCAGGCACACAGCCCATAGGCGCACAGCCGCAGCAGCGGAATTTTTCTTTCCCTTAGCAGCCGCGCCGCACATAATCCGGTCACTGCCGTTACATACAGCAGCAGCCACACCACCATCACCCGCCGAAGCGTCAGGCCATACGCAGCGATATACATGCCAATCCTGGTAAACGCAGAGGCGATGATCACGAGGTTCGCAAAAAGTATTCCCAGGATCAGCCATTTTACTGGCGCTTCTTGGGCCCGCGTCCGGCCAAGGCATACGCAAAACGCGGTGAGATTGATGCCGCTGACATAGATCAGCTGCCCAAATCCCTCGTGGGCGTACTCCGCATAGGTCAGGCCCTCCGGCAGGCCCGCGCCGCCAAACAGATACACAAACTGCACATAGGTAAACAGGGCATACACCACAAGCAACGCCCCCAGCACGATGGACGGGGCAGTTGGCTCCCATGGGTTTCGTGCCCGCTCATCCGCTAAAATAGGAGAGCGGACATCCCATATGTGATAATGCAGGAAGCTGTAAAAGAGCATGGCGCACACCAAAGTCAGAATCATCTTTGGGATGAATGTTCCCAGCCGCAATTCCCGAAACCAGCCCGTGAGCAGCCCGGCAAACACCGCGTCCGCCCGGGAAAGCAAGGAGCCTGCCGCCAGCACCACGGGAACCGCCACAAGAAGGCCGATCCATATCCCCCTGCGCTTTGCATCCTTTGCGCCAAACAAGCTGGCAATGGCCCTGAAAAAGGCGGAAACCCGGATGAATGGCTCGATCACGAACCCGTGGAGCACCAGCAGCGCATATCCCTGGGCCTCCCGCTCCTTTGGAAGCGCGAAGGTAACCGTCTGGGCGTGCAGCATCAAAAGCCCGGGGATCGCCAGATTGTTCAGGATGAACAGCGTATAATCCGCCTTCTCCACGGTTTTCCCAACGCTGCCGAAGTAATATTGCAAGACGTTCAGCACGCACAGCGCCGCCGCGCTGCAGGCGAATATCAGCGTCATCCGCCGGGCTTTAATTTTTTCCCGGTTAAACAGGAAAAACAGCAGGAGATAGATCAGCCAGAACCCGTTGTAACCATAGGTGAAACCTGGCATAATAAGGCGGCTATCCCAGCAGGTCCAGGTAAACACCACCCCAAGGAGCACCGTTCCAAGCAGCAGCCAGCGATGGGCCGCAAGCACAGGCGCGGGTTCTTCTTTGGGGATTTTTTCTACATATTCCTCGTTCATGCTTCATCCTCCACATATTCAAGAATGTCCCCCGGCTGGCATCCCAGTGCCTTGCAAGCCGCGTCCAATGTGGAAAACCGGACGGCCTTGCCCTTGTTGTTTTTTAATATCGACAGGTTGGCCAATGTAATATCCATTTTCTGCGCCAACTCCGACAACCCCATTTTTCTTTGTGCCATCACAACATCCAAATTGACCCTGATCATTTCCCAGCCCCCTTTCTAAATGGTCAGGGCGTTTTCCTCCCGGTATTCCACTGCCTTGGCGAATACGCCCCGCAGTACCAGGGAAAACAGCCCGCACATGCAAGCGGCTGCCGCAATGCCGTAGAGCATGGGCCGGGGATACAGCAAAGCCGAAACGCATAAAAATCCGCCCATGACCAGGGCAGCGATGCCCATACGCCGCAGCCGCGCCACGTTGCGCGGGATAAATGGATCCCCCGAAAGGCTGTTCATCATGAGAATAAGCGTGTACAAGATGTAGTCCACCAGCCCCGTGGCGATCAGCCAGCTTACAAGGGTCAGATAATACCTTGCGCCGCCCTCCGGGGCGAAATCCGGCAGCAGCAACACCACCGGCATCGTCCAGGGAAGGCTTGCGAAAAACACCATCCCCACCCCCAGGCAAACATACAGCAATCCCTTTGTGATCCGGTTCAGCCCGTCTTTCATGCCAATCCTCCTTCAACCCAGGTCTTGCAAAACAGTATAGCATGGTAATTATTGAATTTCAATCTATTTTTATTGATTATCAATAAATTTCTATGGATTACCAGGAGATAACAGGAAAGTTATTTCCTAAAAAAGTTAACGGTTTGGTAATTTCCCTTATGATATAATATGATTATATTTAGAAGGAGGCCCCGAAAATGAAAAGTATAAAGCCCGGCCGGGGGCCGTCCGCCATAGGGGTGTGGGGTTCGGTGATCGCCATCGTATTCGGCATTATTTGGACCGTCGCTGTCTCTGGCTCCGGCGCACCGGGATTTTTCCCTCTGTTCGGCGTGTTATTTATCATTACAGGCATCATAAACGGCATCTACAATTACAAAAACGCCACTGGCAAAAACCGGTATTCTGCCTTTGACATCACGGACGAAGGGGAAGAACCGGACCCCTTCGCCATCCGGGTGGAGCAGCGTTACCGCGACGGTGCCCCAGGGGATTTTACCGCCTCCGGGCCAAGAACCACACAAACCCGCTTCTGCCCCTATTGCGGCGCGGGCCTCCAGGAGGATTTCCAGTTTTGCCCCAAATGTGGCAGGCAGCTACCCTGATCCACATTAGAAAATCACAAAAAAAGCGGCGTTTGCATACAGTGTCCATGATTGGAGTTGATGCAAATGCCGCATTTTTCTATTCTGTCCCCAGACAGTGACAAGCCGGATGCCAGGGCGCACATCGTTGGAAGCGCCGGCCACCCCGCCATTGGCGGTACGGTGGATTTTTACAGCCAGTTTCCCGGAACCGTGGTCATCGCCACCCTGTGGGGCCTGCCGTTCGACCATGAAGCATGCGCACAAAACATCCTGGGCATGCACATCCACAGCGGGACCGCCTGCGGCGGCAAAAGCGGGGCTGAGCCGTTTTCACAAGCCGGCGGCCATTTCAATCCCCGAGACTGCCCGCACCCGGCCCACGCAGGGGATCTGCCGCCGCTGTTTTCCTGCCGGGGGTTTGCCTGGACGGCGGTGTATACCGAGGGGTTTACCGTAGACCAGGTCATGAACCGCACCGTCATCATCCACAGCCGCAGAGACGATTTTACCAGCCAGCCCGCTGGCGACGCAGGGGAACGCATTGGCTGTGGCATCATCGCGAAGGTGCTGTAATTCACTCCGGCAGCATTTCGATCCAGTTTAACAGCGCCGCCTCGTCCTCATAATATACTTTCGTCATCCCCGGGTTTCCCGCAAGCATTGCGGATAAACGGCCCGGGGCCGAATTTTTGCGCAAAATATAGACGGGCTTGTGGAGGGCGTCCGCCAGTCCCAGCTCATACCCCACCCCCAGGGACAGGGTGGAGCATTCCGCCACCACAAAATCGCAGTCCGTCAGCCACGCCACGTCCTGCCTAAATATGTCCGCGTCGGTGAGGCCCGCCTGTCCCGCGTCCGTCAGGGCCGGGTCGCCGATGTGTTCCGTCAGAACCAAAAAACGCTTCTTCAGCGCGGCGATGGCCGCCCGATATAGCGCCTGATACTCCCTGCCGCCCCGGATCGCGCCGGAAAAATAAACTTTCTTCATTGTTTCCTCCTGTTTATGGTTGTCCCAAGCTCCGCCTTCGTTTATGATTAAGAAACAGAAAGGAGGCTATGCGCTTGTTTTCACATGATGCTCTGCGCGCGCTTTTGTTCGCGACCATTGCCGGGCTTTCCACCATGCTGGGGGCGTTGATCATATTTTTCACCAAGGGGAAAAACGAAAAGCTGGTTTCCGTCTCCCTGGGCTTTGCCGGCGGCGTGATGATCAGCGTCACGTTTACCGATCTTTTGCCCAACGCCAACGCGGCATTGTCCGCCGTGGCCGGAACAAAAAACGGCGTGCTCATCGGCCTTGGATTTTTGACCGCCGGGCTGCTTCTCGCAGCCATGATCGACCGTTTCGTCCCGCATCAGGAATACGATGAGTCCGTGGGCGGCAAGCCCCACAACGATCTGTTCCGGGTAGGGTTTGTATCCATGCTGGCAATCGGCCTGCACAATTTCCCGGAGGGGATCGCTACGTTCATGGCGGGCTACGGCGACCCTGCGCTGGGGCTGTCCATCACAATCGCCATTGCCATGCACAATATCCCCGAGGGCATCACCGTAGCGATGCCGGTGTATTTTTCCACAGGCAGCCGCAAAAAGGCCATGTGGTACACATTCCTCTCCGGCATGGCGGAGCCTGCGGGCGCATTGCTGGCGTTTTTACTGTTGCAGCCTTTCATAAACGATTTCATCATGGGCGCCATATTCGCCGTCGTGTCCGGAATTATGCTCTATATCGCAATCGAGGAGCTCATTCCTTCCTCCCGGCAATATGGCCACCACCGGCACGCCCTCATCGCCACGTTCGCAGGGATGCTCATCATGATGGTCACCCATGTTTTGTAATGCCGTACACATTTTCATAGAGAAAGCGGCGGACGGACGCAAACTCCGCCTCGCTTAACGGCCCCGGCCAGCTCATAAGTTGGAGCCGCAGCGGCGAAAACCCCGGCTGCAGCGGCGGCTGCTTGTAGGCATGGGCATTGTAGAACAGCCCCAGCCGCTCATAAAAGCCGATGCGCCGCGCCGCAATAGTGCTTTCTCCAGGTTCCACCTCCAGCACCAGGGGCCGGGCGTCCCCCGAAATATACTCCAATACCGCCCGCCCGCCAAGGCCCTGTCCCCGCAGCGCCCCGTCCACAGCCAAATGCTCCATATACCTGAGGCTTTCCCATTCCCATACGGCCAACAGCGCAATCACCCTGCCCTCCTGAGATAACAGCCTGAGCTTGTAAGCCGGATTTTGAAGAAGTGCCCGCTGGACAGCCTCCTCCCGCCATTCCTCTTTGGGCAGCGACCGGCACAACAGGCCATAAGCCTCGTCAAAGACGTCCTGCGGAATAGGCCGGGTGACATCATATTCTTCCCACATGAATATCCCTTGTCCTTAAATCGTTTTCATCAATCATACCCAAATTGTCATATTCATGCAACCAATAGGGCTTTCCCTGCGTTATACTTAATGAAAACTCATCCGCCATGCCCCAAGGCGATCACAAAAATAAAGGAGGAACTACCATGAAAAAGAGAATTCTCATTCCCATTCTTGTTTTCGCGCTGCTGCTTGGCGCCATTGGCTGCTCCGCCCAGTCGGAGAAAACAACAGATCAGATGCTTGCCCCCGCCGAGCCCGCTGTCGCCCCAATGCCCGCCGCCGCAGCGGATATGGAGGAGGCCATAGCGGAGAATTACGACGCCGGCTGGACCAGTGTCGCCAGCGCGGTAGACAATGCAGGCGGCTATGGCGGGCATAAGATCATCAAAAACGCCGGCCTGGGCCTGGAAACCCGCAACTTTGACAACGACCTCGCCTATATCCGCCAAAAGGCCGAGGAGATGGGCGGGTATGTCTCCTCCTCCAACATCAGCGGGCGCAAGCCTGAAAACTACAACGACAACGGGCGCTACGCCTCCCTGTCTCTGCGCATTCCGGAGGCCAAGATGGAGGCGTTTTTGGAGGACGCCCGCGGCGTGGCTACCGTTACGTATGAAAACACCGGCGGCCAGGACATCACCGCCTCGTACTTCGATACGGAAAGCCGCCTCAACGTGTACACCACCCAGCGGGAGCGGATCTTAAAGCTATTGGAAAGCGCGGAAAACATGGAGGAAATCATCGCGCTGGAAACGGAGCTGTCCCGGCTGACATATGAAATCGAAAGCCTGACCACGCAGTTGAAGCGATGGGACGACCTGGTGAATTACGCCACCATCAGCATCGATATAAAGGAGCTTGCCCCCGCCTCCCCGGTAGCCAGCGATGACAGCATGGGCACCCGGATCAGCGAGGGGCTGCAGCAGACTATGGCGGGCATGTCCGTGTTTTTTGAAAACCTCGTGGTGTTTCTTGTTGCCGCCTCCCCAGTGCTGCTGATTTTGGGAGTCATTGCAGTAGTGGTTATCCTCCTCGCCCGCCGCAATAACAAGCGCCGGGAGAAGGCAGGCAAACAGTATTACGACACCCCGCCGGAAAAGAAAGACGAGAAAAGTGAAACATAGGAAATACTATTTTGACGAAGCCGCTTCAAATTAAATGGAAGCGGTCTAAAAAGATGAAACGCCGATACGATCACCGTACCGGCGTTTTTTTGTTGACAGAAGTTACGGTAAATGATATATTACGGTAAACGTAATAAAGGATGACGGTGCATGCGGGACAATATTATGGGCGGCGCCCTTACCGAAACCACGTTTCTCGTTCTCCTTTCCACCTATTCCCCCAACCATGGATATGGCATCATGCAATTCATCGAGCAGGAGACAAATGGAAGGGTGGTGTTGGGCGCGGGAACGCTATATGGGGCGATCAACTCACTATTAAAGAAGGAATGGATTGCCCCTATGGGAAATCAACAACCGGGGAGCAACAAAAAGGAGTATGTCATCACGGATCTAGGCAAGCAGACAGCCGAAAAAGAGCTTTTCCGCCTGGGAGAGCTGTGCAATCTGGCTTCAAACATAATGGGAGGTGAGGCAACATGACAAAGAGAGTATTCCGGTATTTTTTTGATTTTACCGAGGGTCAGGAAAAATGGCTGAACGAAATGGCGGCAAAGGGCTGGCGGCTCGTCAAATGCGGGCAACTCGCCTATGAGTTTGAAAGCTGCGGCCCCGGCGAATACCAATACGCCGTGGATTTTGTGGCTGACAAGACATATGGGAAATCAAGGGATTATAAGGCTTTTTTAGAAAGCGTGGGTTACAAAGTATTTTATAAAAACGTGAATGTGGGTATTTTTGTGGGCAAAGTCAAATGGCGTCCCTGGGGGGATGGCGCAGGGCAAATCGCCACATACCCGGGCAACCTCCAGAAGGAACTGGTCATCGTGGAAAAGAAAAGTGACGGCAAGCCTTTTCAATTGCACACGAATTTGACGGATGCCCTGCCGGTCTACCATAAAACCCGCCTGTCCTATTTCTGGTCATTCGGAAATATGCTTGCCCTCATGCTGCTGCTATTGTTCTATGCCCTGCGGCTGAATTACCTCCCCATGGCGGTGGGCGGGTTGGTGTGCGGGGTGCTGGGATGCTTATGGCTTGCTCCGGCGCTGCGGCTCTCAAAAAAAATCAAAGCGCTGAAGGAAGAGGCGCAAACCCATGAATACGAGGCGCCTTTAAGAATAAAGACCATATCGAAAATAATCACCGCGGTGGCGGCGCCTGTGCTGATCGTATCCCTGATATTGGGGCTGCTATATGCCTACGGCCAGCCGGCGGACAGCTATGTGGCCCGGGGCATGGTGCAGCAAAGCTATGGCAGCCGCTGGTACGCAAGCTACCATTATCTTGACGGCAACCGGCAGCGCCGCATCACATTGCACGAGGGCGCGCATGAATTTACCGTTGAGATTACCACCAACTCCGGTGAGCTTACTCTTTCCATCACCGGGTCGGATGGGACGGCGTACTACAAAGGATCGGCCCTTGCCACAACAATATTTACGGTAGAGGCGGATATCCCAAAGGAGGATACGCTCACCATCCGCGTTGATGCAAAAGAGCATAGCGGCGGATATGACCTGCAATGGAAGTAGTATATTGTCGTTACAAGCTGCTCTGCTCCTGCATCCAGCCGTAGAGGGCGTCCACAATCCGGTCTTTTTCCACCGTTTTTGGGTTATCCGGGTCAAACCGTACCCCTGGGCCGATTGTCATAATGCGCTTCTTTTTGTTGATGTACACGGGATAAAATGTGGTACAGCAGCCGGTGCGCTTATGGTATTCACTGCCGATGCTGGAAAATCCGGAAAAGAACTGGGAAACGCCCGCCTGCTTATAGGCGCCTGGCTCCCCTTCCGCTTCGGGATTTTCCGGAAACAGCAGTATATTGTCCTCATATTCCATGGCGTCCACCGTCAACCGGATGGTTTTCACCACCTCCCGGACATTGCCCTGGTACACGGGAATGGGCTCCACCAAATTGAGCACATACGGCACAAGGGGCGCGATCCAGCCCGGAATTTTTGCCCGAATGCCCCGGGGCAAAAAGCGGAATATCTTGTCCACGCCGCCCGTAAGCTGCTCCGCCACCGCCTCCCGGCTGAGCATGCTGGACACGATCCAGGAGCGGAAATAAAACGGCAGATGCAGATTGCTGATGATTGGCCCGTAGACCTCTAAATGATTGCAGGCAAACACCACCGGCCCATCCGAAAGGTTCACCTGCTCCTTTCCGATGACCCGGCAGGGCATGAGAGGGCGCAAAAGCCCCCGAAGGATACTTGGGAGGATGTACCGGGTGCGCTGGCTTAACTGCACCTGCAAGCGAGTTTCCAGCGCCGGGTTCACTTCCCCGCGCCGCACCAGCGCCCGGTAATGCATGAGCTTGCGGGCATAATCCTTGTTGAGCGGCTGCATCAGCGCGTATATGAGGGCAATCAGCAAAAATGCGGGAGGCAGCAACAGCATCATCGTCCGCAGCATATCCCCAAACCCCAAAAGCGCTTCTACCTGATCCGCTTTTCCTTCCACGAAAAACGTGAACACGGTAAAGAGCAGCACCAGCAGCAGCGTGGACAGCGTCAGCCCCCACTCCACCATGGCGGCGGTGTTCGCCTGATAATCCCTGGCTTCCTCCTCCCCCAGGGAAAATTCAAGCACCGCCTGCATGTCCTTGCCTAAAGTTAGGATCACCGAGAACATACACGCCAGGCCCATGGCCCACAAAAAGTTGTTCCAGAGATTGTTTAATCCCACAAACCAGCCGTTGTAGGTGCCGATACAAGCAACGCAAAACAGCAGCGCGCCCGCCACGAACATGGACGGCTTGTCATACCGGCTGGTAACCTCACGGCGTTTGAAAAACAAAAATCCCAGCGCGGTCAGCGCGCCAACCACCACAAGCCAGATCAAAAGCGACACGAACGCCCCCAGCATATCCGTGGCCGGCAGATAGCGGATATAGCAGATATAGGTGAATATGGACAGGTTCAGCGCCACAAACATGCTGGTAACCATGCGGTTATACACCCGGAACGCGGAAACGTTTTGAAGCTTATCGGCGTCTGGGGCGCTGCCATCGTCTGGAACGATGACGAAAATTTGATGGCAGAACGCAAGCAGCGCCGTCCCCCCCACCATCGCTGCCAGCATCCAGAACTCCCCTTCGGCCAGCCTTGGCTTCAATACGGCCATAATGCCTACGCTCAACAGCGTGTGCCAGAACAACAGCAATACAAGCCTTATCTGGGGCGGGGCCCAGTGCCACGCTACCAATACGGCGCCTGCCTGCCGCAGCAGCAGGAAGAATATGCACAGTATCAGGGGCAGCAGCTCCCGGCTATAAGCAAGCCTTGGATAGAACACGAGGAGCAGCGCTGATAACAACGCCGCCCCCACAAAAACCACAATGGCCTGGGCTGTGATGGTGCTGGGCAGCAGCTTTCTGCCCCGGCGGCCTGTCATTCGCGCGTACACCACCCAGATTTGACCCGTCAGATACAATGCGCCGCCCAGCGCGGCATTGTGCATGATAAGTTCGCTCATGCACATGGCGATGAACACATACAGCGCGTCAAACAGCTTGTTGGCCGCAAGCCCAATCCAGCCTGGGATGCGCTTGCCTTTTTCCCCGCCGGTATTCGCGCCGTTTCCTTTCATTATCCGACATACTCCTTTGCCTGTTCCTCACCCCGAAGCACCCGAAGCGCCCCTTCGGCCAGGGCCTTTAATTCATCCTCGCCAGGGTATACCCGAATAGGCGCGATCATGCCGACCCTATTCTTGATGGCCCCGGTAAACCGGTTGCTATGGGCAAGGCCGCCGGTAAGAAGGATGGCGTCTATCCGGCCCTCCAATACGGCGAACATGGCGCCGATCTCTTTGCAAACCTGATAGGCCATGCTTTCCAGCACCAGCGCCGCGTAATCATCCCCCTCCTTGATCAGCCGCTCGCAGGCGCGCAGGTCGTGGGTTCCAAGATATGCGCTCATGCCGCCTGCCCGGGTGACCTTGTTCAGAAGGTCGGTTTGGGTATATGCGCCGGAAAAGCACATACGGATCAGGCTTTCCGCCGGAATACCGCCGGTACGCTCCGGGCTGAAGGGGCCTTCCCCGGCAAGGCCATCGTTGACGTCGATCACCCGTCCATACCGGTGCGCGCCGACGGAGATGCCGCCGCCCATGTGCGCCACCACAAACCGGCAGTCCTCGTATGCCTTGCCCATTTCCTTGGCGCAACGGCGGGCCACCGCTTTTTGATTGAGGGCGTGAAACACGCTTCTCCTTTCAATCCCCGGCATGCCCGAAAGCTTTGCGTAGGGATCCATTTCATCTACAACCACCGGGTCCACAACAAAAGCGGGAAGGCCAAGCCTCTTGGCGATCTCCCCCGCAACAATTCCCCCAAGGCTGGAAGCGTGGGCAGCAGCGGTGCTGTGGGTCAAGTCGTAAATCATCTTTTCATTGATGGTATATACGCCGCTGTCTATAGGCTCCGTCAATCCGCCGCGGCCGACGATAGCGTCAAACCCGTCAAGGCTCATCCCCCGGTCTTCCAGCATTTTCAATATCAGTTCCAAACGCATGTCCTTTTGCGCGGCGACGGACTCGTATTTGCTGATCTCCCCCTTGGAATGGCGTACCACGTCCTCGTGGACCATAACATCATTTTCGAACACGCCAAGCTTTGTGGAAGTGGAGCCTGGGTTAATGACTAAAAAGCGATAATTCTTCTTTTCCATGGGTGCGCCCTCCTTACATATCCTTGCTTTTTTCCATGACAATGGCGCCGGTACGGGCCATATCCACGGGCTTAAACGCTTGTAGCGCATCGGCAAACTCCGTAACGCGCTCTGGCGTATCCACAAGTTCAAACACAAGGGAGTTCCCCTCGCGGTGGATGGCTTTCGCGCCAAAGCTGTCCGCCACCTTGTTTACGGCGGCCTGGTCATCCCAAGTTACCCGTGCCAACGTCATTTCCCGGCTCACATGGGTGTCCGGATCAAATGCTGTGACAGAGCGCACACAGTCCAGATGCGAAATGCGATGCACCACCGTGGGCAAAGCGGTGTCATAGCATTCCAAAGCCAGGGTGATCCGGCTCAGCATGCTATCGTCCGTTCCCTCGGAAACAGCAAGGCTGCGAATACTCCAGCCATCCCGGCGAATTTGCGCGGTGATCCGCGTGATAACGCCGAATTCATTGTCCACCATCACGGTGAGGATATGGGCATTCGTTTTCATGAATGGCATCTTCCTTTCTTTCAATGTGTCATTAGGATTTGCAGGAAAACCTGTAGTTTTGACCCGTCCTTTGCTCAAACATTATTCATATTATACAACATCTCATGGCGTCAGGCACCCCTCCTGGCAATAATATATCTTGCCGCCTACCGCGTTTGACACTTCGCCTGAAAATCAGTACAATGAAGGGATAATCCGGGTCAAGGTACCCACCCGAAAAAGAGGAGAAACACTCAATGAAAAAGCACCTTCGCACCGCATGCCTGTTGATAACCCTGTGCCTTGTTTTGTCCGGCTGCTCGCTGACGGACAACTCGGAACCGGCGGCGACCCCCCCTCCTGTGCCCACCGTGGCTCCAGTGGAGCCTGTGGAAAACGCGCCGGTCGCCCTGGTCAACGGCAACGAGATACTTCGTTCTGACTTCGTTCAGCTATTCAATTATTATTATCAGCAGCTGTACTATTATTTGGATTTCTCGGACGTTTCCACTTTGAACATGCTCCAGGATAACATCCTGAGCAACCTCATCCAGCGCGAGGTGGTTACACAACAGGCCGTCCAGCAGGGCTTTGTCCTTTCCGCCGACGAGCAAAGCCAGCTTGAAACAAACTACCAAAGCCAGTATGAAAGCCTGATGTCTTCCTATCGCGCCTCCGCCGAGAATATGGACGAGGAGGATGTTGAGGGCTATGCGAAAAAGCTTTTGGGGATCGACCTGGAGGCCGCCGGCTACGGCACAGTGGATGAGTATCTCGCCAAGATGAAAGAGCAATTGAAAGCAGCCATGCTGGTGACCAAGCTGCAGAATTCCGTGCACGAGGGCATCACCCTTACAGAGGAGGAAGCCAGCGCCCAGTACGGCGAGGACCTTGCTGCCCAGACCGAAAGCTATACAGCCACCCCCGCTAATTTTGAAAGCGCGCAAAGCTCTTATGAAAGCGGCTCCGGGGCCATGCCCCTGTACGTACCGGAGGGCTTTCGCCGGGTCAAGCACATCCTGATCAAAACCGCCGAAGGCGTAGACGCAGAGGCGAAGGCGACAGAGGTCTACGGCAAAGCCATTGCCGATCCAGATAAGTTTGACGCGCTCATGGCCGAGTACGGCGAAGACCCCGGCATGAAGGCGGAGCCCAACAAGACCCTGGGGTATCTGTGCAGCGAAACGACAAGCTTTGTCCCGGAATTCCTGGAAGCGGCCCTTTCCCTAAAAAAGGTAGGGGATATTACCAAGCCTGTCCAGTCGGATCACGGCTATCATATCATCACGCTTGCGGAAATTATGGAAAGCGGCCCCAGATCCTTTGAGGAGGTCAAGGAAAGCTATATGGGGGCACTGCTCTCGACCCGTCAGAGCGAAGCGTTCCTGGCCTTGGTCGATCAGTGGGTTGCGGAAGCTAACATCGATAACAGGATTGACGTTGTCCGGGATGTGGGCGTGACCCAAGAATAAAATCAGCAGGAGGCGGCGTATGAACGGGATACAATGGCCCGAAGGCATGGGCGTTTACCGGGTGTACGACCCGAAATCGAACGAAGCATACGTGGGCTATTCCCGCAATCTTAGGGGTACATACAAGCGCCTGCGCTTTGAGCTGAAGCTCAACGCCTGTTCTTACAAGCAGCTCCAGGCCTTTTATAATGAGCGCGCAGGCGAGGTGGCGTTTGAGCCTTTGGAGCTGTTTACACCGCCTGAAGGCATCAGCGAGGAGGAAACCGACGCCCGGCTTTTCGCCATGCTGTATAGGCATAAGGCAAACCTTCACGCAAAAATCATCCAGACCACCGCCGGGTAAATCTGAACGCAAATGAATAACGCCTCTGCCGTGCGCAGAGACGTAAGCTTATGGAAAAAGTCTAGCTTTCGCTAGACTTTTTCCATAAGCTTAAGCGCCTTGGGTTTCCCCCAAGCCGCCTCAATGTTCGTTGCTTTCCTGTTCAGATTTGTGTGTCAATTCCATGAGCTTCATATCAGGCTCATCAGATTCTATATACATCGATTCAGTTTGCTGTTGTATGATCTGCATCTGCGTAATCACATCCGAAACCTTATTGAAGATTTTCTCGTACATCATTTTATAATCCGCCATTCTGCCACCCTCCCCCAAATAATTCTACCTACGGAATATTATAATTCCGCCAGTGGAATTATGTCAATAGGGTTATGCAATATAATTCTTTTAATCGAATTAACGATAAGGGGCTATTTTATGAAACCGCGACGGCTTCCGCTGGGCGATATGAATATAGTTGGTGCGAATATAACGTGCATTCGCCAGGAAAAAGGCATAAAGCAGAAGGATTTGCTTGCGAAGATACAGTCCGAGGGGCTGGATATTACCGGATCCTGCCTTTCTAAAATCGAAGGTCAGACCCGCCAGGTAACGGATAAGGAATTAATTATAATTGCAAGGGCTTTGGGCGTTGACATAATGCAGATACTTTCCACACAATAGCATGTTGGCCCCATCGTGAAGCGACATTCGATACGCGTTGAAAGTTGAAACTGGAATGCCTTTGCCGGTTGATCGGAAAACGTTTTTTGACAGCGTCTCTGCCACACGGCAGGGACGTTTTATTGCGATGCGCCGATTGAGAGAGGCCGCGTGTTCCCCGCCCTCCCCCATGGCCGTTTTCCCCATTATTTCTAAAGAAGCGGCATTGTTCCACATACTCCGCCATTCCCCCGAATATGATTTAAAAAAACGCGCAACGGGGGGATCGTAATGAACCAGCCAACAAACCGTGCCATCTGGCGCATTCTGAGCCTTATACTCATTCTCGCGCTTGTGTGTGGCGCATTTTCCGGCTGCAAAAGCAAAGATGAAGATGACTGGGGCGAGGAAATGCCGGATCAGACTGCGGGCTATCGGCGCACGGTATTGTATTACCAAAGCAACGACGGCATGATGGTGCCTGTAATGAAGCTCCTCCCCTGGGAGGAAGGTATTGGCCGCGCGGCGCTCAACCAGCTGGTGGACACCGAGGAAAACCGGCTTTCCAGCGCCATGATGGGATTGAAAAACGTAGTGCCCCAAGGGGTCAGCTTTGTGCTGTCCATTTCGGACGACGCTGTGGCTACATTAAACATCTGCAATTTACCCGATCTAGGCACCCAGGAGGCGGAGGCCGCCATGGTCACGGCTGTGGTGAATACCCTCACAGAGTTTTCCACAATCGAGCAGGTGAAGCTGGAGTTTGACGGGAAAAGCAAGCGAAAGCTTCCCCATGGCACCGATGTGGGCAGCGCCATGCGTACCCTGCCATTGAACGAAGAGCCATTAAGCGTCAACGCCTCAGAGGAAACATTGGGTAAAATGACGCTGTATTTTCCCAACCAATCCGCAAGCCTCAATATCCCCGTTACCCGGTATATCAGCGGCGAACCCAGCTTTGCGCTGGCCATGACGGAGCTTGTGGCGGGCCCTGTGGATGAAGCGCTGCGCTGCTGCTTCCCGGAAAATACCAGGCTGTTAAGCGCCGAAATCGTAGACGATGTGGCAAAGGTGGATCTCTCTGGCGAGTTTGCCGCCATCGCGGATACGCCGGAGCTTCTGGAAGCCGCTCTCGAGACGATGCAACTGACCGCAAGCAGGTTTGGCGCGCTGTCCACCCTGGAGCTGCGCGTTGATGGGAAAGAGTTCAAAAACGATGCTGTCGCCACCATGGCGATGCCCTATTACGTCAACGAATTCAAGTAATGATTTCGAAAAAGCTAATACCCAAAAGGGCCGCCGCAACAACACCGCGGTGGCCCTATCTCACCAAACAAGTGCTTGCGTTTGATACATGCCTCCAAATGCTGTATATTTTCAAAATCCTGGATCAATATACCACAATCGGAAGCAAAATGCATCCCATTTTTAACAAAATATTAGAGGCCCGGTTTTGTGACCGGACCTCCTGCCTTTTAAAATAGTACTATTACATTAACCCTCGAAATACTCGCCCCGCTTGTAATCGTAGATGGCAAAGCTGGAATATACATTAATATTTTCCAAAACCTTGCCGGTGCCGATTGCCACGCAGGAAATGGGATCCTCCGCGATATAGCAGGGAACCTTGGTATGCTCCGCCACAAACTTGTCCATGCCGTACAACAGCGCGCCGCCGCCGGTCAAGCAAATACCGTTTTCCGCGATATCCGACGCGAGCTCCGGAGGCGTGCGCTCGAACAGGGTGCGCACCCTTTCGAGGATGCTTTGCAGCGGCTCTTCCAGGGCGTCAATCATCTCGTTGGAGCCCACGACGATGGATTGGGGCAGGCCGGAAATCAGGTTTCGGCCCTTGACGTCAACAAAAATCTGCTCCCGCCGGGGATAAGCGGAGCCGATGGCGATCTTCATTTCTTCTGCGGTTCTTTCGCCGATCAGCAGGTTATGCTTTTTGCGCATGTAACGCACGATGGCGTCGTCAAACTTGTCCCCCGCGATCTTGAGTGAGTCGGACAATACCGCGCCGCCCAGGGAGATAATGGCCACGTCCGTGGTGCCGCCGCCGACGTCCACCACCATTTTGCCACGGGGCTGGGAGATGTCGATGCCCGCACCGATGGCCGCCGCGATAGGCTCTTCAATGAGAAACGTGTGCCGCGCCCCGGCCTCTTCCGTCGCATCGATGACGGAGCGCTTTTCCACCTCCGTCACGCCGGAGGGAACGCATACAACCACCCGGGGCTTGAAAAAAATATGGGTGCCGACAACCTTTTTTAGGAAGTGATGCAGAAGCCGCTCGGTAATATCGAAATTGGAGATGACGCCGTCCTTGAGGGGACGGATGGCGATGATACTGCCTGGGGTACGGCCCAGCATCCTGCGGGCCTCCTCTCCTACGGCGAGAATACGTCCGGTGATCTTTTCCACAGCCACAACGGAAGGTTCTCTGAGCACGATCCCCTTGTTTTTTACAAAAACAAGCATGCTGGAGGTGCCCAGGTCTATTCCCACATCATTGAACTCAAATAATCCCATGTCGAAGGTTCCTTTCCCCATGCCCTGCCGCGCGCAGCCGCCGGCAGGTATTTCTATTGCATGACTCCCCGATGAGAGCCGCGCCCCCATCAATCATCATAAATATATATATATAACATTCTAACATCGCCAGCCCCTCTTTCACAAGCCCCAACCGCGGCGAATTCCGAACGGACCTGTAACAATTTCGTGAAATATTTTTCCATATCTTGCAGAGTTTGCCGCGCTAAGATACAATCAAGCTATGAAAAACAGGCTGACATCCGGCGCTTTCCCGCTGCGCGCCATAACACTTTTGTTATCCGTAGCCCTACTGGCCGCGGCATTTTCCTGCGCGCCGCTTCCCACAGACGTAGAGCCCGAGACCACCTCCACGCCGGAGGCAACGAAAACGCCAATGGAAACCCCGGATCCAGTCACCCCGGCACCAGTCACCCCGGCCCCGACTCCTGAAAGCCAGGAGCCAGACGGCGTCGCGGGGCCTATGGACGTGCTGCCATCCCTAAAATCCTATCGCGAGGCCAAGGCCATCAACGACGAGGTGATAGGCTGGATTACCATACCGAACACCAATATCGATTATCCGGTGGTGCGGGGCGACGATCTTCTGTATTATACCACGCACAATGTGGAAAAGGAAGACAGCAAGTATGGGGCCATATTCATGGATTTTCGCAATGCCGACCCCAAGCAGCAGCGGCATATCATCGTGTACGGCCATAACATGAAAAACGGCACCATGTTTCACGACCTCAACAATTTCAAGCAGCGGGCGTTTTTCATGGAAAACCGCATTATCACATTTCTGTGGGAGGGCGTGGAAACCCAATGGGAGGTGTATGCCGCTTATGTGGTGGAAGAAAACGAAGCCTATTATTGGAGTGCTATCATAAAAGTGCAGACCCAAAACACCCAAAATCTGATAGAATA
>CAYPKG010000004.1:0-64832 GCA_964411275.1 uncultured Oscillospiraceae bacterium
GCTGGGCCTGTTCTATTACTTTATGATGCAACAGCAGGGTGGCGGCAACAAGGTGATGAGCTTTGGCAAATCCCGCGCCCGTGTTCAGATGGACGGCAATAAGGTCACGTTTGACGATGTGGCGGGCGCGGATGAGGAGAAGGCGGAGCTGCAAGAGGTTGTGGAATTTATGCGCGACCCGAAGCGGTTTAACGAGATCGGCGCGCGCATTCCCAAGGGTGTGCTGCTGGTGGGCCCTCCGGGCACGGGTAAAACCCTGCTTGCAAAGGCTGTTGCCGGAGAGGCTAAGGTCCCGTTTTTCTCCATTTCCGGTTCTGATTTCGTGGAAATGTTCGTGGGCGTCGGGGCGAGCCGGGTTCGTGATCTGTTCACCACCGCGAAAAAGAGCGTACCCGCTGTGGTATTCATCGACGAAATCGATGCCGTTGGCCGCCAGCGCGGCGCAGGCATGGGCGGCGGACATGACGAGCGGGAGCAGACATTGAACCAATTGCTGGTTGAAATGGATGGCTTTGCCCCCAACGAAGGCATTATCGTCATTGCGGCCACCAACCGCCCTGACATTCTCGACCCGGCGCTGCTGCGTCCCGGCCGGTTTGACAGGCAGATTACCGTGAATTATCCGGACGTCAAAGGCAGGGAAGCCATTCTGCGCGTCCATGCCAGGAACAAGCCTCTCGCCCCTGAGGTGGAGCTATCGGTTCTCGCCAAGCGAACTCCCGGCTTCACCGGTGCGGATCTTGAAAATGTATTGAACGAGGCTGCCATCCTAACGGCCCGGGTTAACAAAAAGACCATAACAATGACGGAGCTTGAAGAGGCCATCACCAGGGTTGTGGTTGGCCCTGAAAAGAGGAGCCGGGTGATTACCGATAAGGACAGGAAGATTACAGCCGTTCACGAAAGCGGCCATGCTATCGTGGCGTTGAAGCTGACCCATTGTGATCCTGTGCATGAGGTGTCCATCATCCCTCGTGGCATGGCGGGCGGCTATACGATGACATTACCCAAGGAAGACATGATGCACATGACCAAGTCGAAGCTGGAGGATAATATCGCCATGCTCCTGGGCGGCCGGGTGGCGGAAACGGTGCGCCTGGGCGACATCAGCACCGGCGCCTACAACGATTTGCAGCGGGCGACGGATGTGGCGCGTAAGATGGTGGAGGAATACGGCATGAGCGACGCGGTAGGGCCTGTGTTCCTAGGCGGACAGGCAGAGGTATTTCTTGCCAAGGATTGGGGACACCAGCGCAATTTTTCCGAGGAGCTGGCAAGCCGTATTGACCAGGAAATTCGCCGCATTATCGAAGAACAGTTCAAGCGGGCGAAGGCATGCATCGAAGAGGATATCCCTGGCATCGACCGGGTTGCCGATGCGCTCATCGAACATGAGCGGGTAGACGGCGACGAGTTTGAGCGGATCTACAGGGGCGAGGAAGTGGATTTTTCCAATCGTGATGAGAAGGCTGAAAGAAAGCCCTCTCAGGATTCGTCTAAACTAAAGGAACCTGAAATGAAGTCCGCATTTGAAAATAAAACGGACAGCATGCCAGAGACAGAGCCCGAAAAAGATCCGGAGAAAGAGAGCAATTAATGGAACTCTTAATCGGCATGCGGGGGAAAGGCGAGCGGATCGTCACGAATGAAGTCACGGCGGCTGCCTGCGGAAGCGGGCTGTTGCCCGTGTTCTCCACCCCCAGCCTCGTGGCCCTGATGGAAATGGCTGCCTGCAACGCGATTGAGAAGGCGTTGCCAGAAGAACAAACCTCCGTTGGCACCCGTATTGACGTCCGGCACGAGTCCGCAACCCCCCTGGGAATGCGGGTTTGGGCAGAAGCCACATTAGCAGCTGTCGACCGGCGGGCGCTGTCCTTCACGATTGAGGCGTTTGACGAGACTGGCCGCATCGGCTCCGCTACCCATGATCGTTTTATCGTGGACGCCGTCCGGTTTTTGCAGAAGATTGAGGCAAAAAAACCGTGATCCGATACGATTTACATTGTCACAGCAATATGTCTGATGGAACCGATACGCCCCGCGAGGTGGTGCGAAGAGCATCCCGTGCGGGGCTTTCCATGCTTGCCTTGACCGACCACGACACGATGGCCGGGGTGGAGGAGGCCATGGATGAGGCGAAGGCTGAGGGGCTGTTGTTGCTGCCTGCTGTAGAGCTGGATCATGAGTGGCAAGAGGAATTGCACATACTGGGTCTGGATGTCAACCCGCACCACCCCGGATTGCAAGCAGGGCTGGCCCTTGCCAAAGAACGGCGTGACCGCCGCAACATAGAAATCATCAGTCGTCTGGAGAACGCGGGATATGCTATCGGAGATGCGGCGGAACTTTCCGGCGGTCAGGCGGTCAGTGTTTCCAGGCTGCATATCGCGTTGGCGTTGGTGCGGCGGGGGTATGCAAGGTCTCTGAGCGACGCGTTTCATACGTTCCTCAGCCCCGGCAAGCCGGGCTATTATCGGGAAAGAAGGTTCAAACCAGAGGAAAGCATTGCTTTGATCCGCCAGGCGGGCGGTGTGCCAGTACTGGCGCATCCCTGTCATCTAAGGCTCGACGTACATAAGAGCGTACGGTCGCTCAAGGACATGGGTCTCATGGGCATCGAGGCATATTACACGTCGTCCACATTGGGCGAGACAGAGCTTTTTGTTAGCCTTGCGCGGCAGAATAAGCTCTTGATCACCTGTGGCAGCGACTATCACGGACAAAACCGCGCAGGTGCACCCATTGGTTGTGCGTGGCGGGATGTGGAATGCTTGGCGCAAACGGCGGAAATATTTTTTGTCCGTCATGGACGCTCCTTTTGATATAAGCTGTACTTATTCTGTCGTTTTGTGCATGTTGATTGTCTAATGGAGCTCTGCTATAATAATGCTGTGTGTGGACAAGCACAAATATGAAAATGATGATCGATCAAGAAAGGTGAAGTGGACGAATATGCTTGGGGGAACGATCAAAATCTTTGCCGGAAAAAGCGGAATACCCTTTGCCAGAAGGATGTGTGCGTATTTGGGCGCACAGTTGGGAGACGCGGAAACCATTATATTTTCTGAGGGAAATATATTTGTAAGGGTGAATGAGAGCATTCGCGATAAGGACGTATATATTGTCCAGCCCATCGGACGGGACCCGAACAACGAATTTGTGGAACTTCTTTTCTGGATCGACGCCTTCAAGCGCGCAAGCGCCAACAGTGTGACAGCCATTATCCCCTATTTCAGCTATGCAAAAGGCGATAAAAAGGACGAACCCCGTGTTTCCATACGCGCAAGAGTCTGCGCTGAGTGCATCGAGCTATCGGGTGCGGACCGGGTGATTACAATGGATCTGCATAGCCCGCAGGTGCAGGGCTTCTTTAAAAAACCGGTGGATCATCTATATGCCCAGTCACTGCTTTGCGAGTATGTGAAACGGGCAGGCCTTGTGGACGACGACCTTGTGGTGGTTTCCCCAGACGCGGGCTTTGCAAAGCGCGCCAGAGGATATGCCACAGAGCTGGGCCGTCCGGTTTCCATTGGTGACAAGACCCGCTTAGGTCACGATGAAAACGCCAAGATATTGGAGATCATCGGTGAAGTAAAGGACAAAAACTGCCTGATCGTGGACGATTTCTCCATCTCCGGCGGAACCCTCATCGATGTGGCGCATGGATTAAAGGATAAGGGCGCGAAACGGATTTTTGCAGCGCTCTCCCATAATGTTTTGAGCGAAAAAGGCATTCGCCGCATTCACGAAAGCCCCATCGAAATGCTGATCTCCACTGATACCGTGCAGTGCCCGGAAGCGAAGCTGTCAAATAAGATCCGTATCATTTCTGCGGCGCCCATGTTTGCCCAGGCTGTAAAAATCATCCACGCCAGGGAGCCCATGAGCTCCATGTTCGCGCGGGATTATTCTGAGCATATGGTGGATATGAGCTTTGCAGAGCAGATCACAATGCTGTAAAGAGTAAGGTTTTATACAGCCCTTTCCCTTAATGATGGGGAAGGGCTGTTTTTATGTAGAAGGGGAAGGCTGTCCTGATTTTTCATTGCATGGTGGCAAGTGTATTGCCCAATTGATTGCACGCGGTAATTGCGTCCTGATCCGGCGCCTCGTTGCAGATAACGCCAGCATCGCCGCAGAGGACGGCGCCGGCGGATCGAACCCGCTCTTCCCAGTCCCGCATCCATTGTCCGTCGCCCCAGCCGTAAGAGCCAAACAGAGCCACTTTTTTTCCCGTCAGTTTTTTCTCCACTTCCGCGAAAAACGGTTCCATTACGATGTCCTCCAGCTCCTCCCCACCCATGCTGGGGCAGCCAAACGCGATGCGTGTATACTTGTCAGCATGCTCTGCCCTGATATCACCGGCTTCCTTCAATTGCACATCAGCGCCTGATGACGTTGCGCCGTCTGCCACGGCTTGTGCCATTTGTTCCGTATTGCCTGTTCCTGACCAGTAAACCACTAAAACCTGTTCCATTATGCCGTTCCTCCATATTTGATATTTTGTATTTGTTCCCCTAAAAGTACGCGTTCACAATAAAAGCGGCGGACGTTGGCATATATGCGAAATTGCTTCGCCGCTTCCGTGGGGTTTTCGTATACCTTCCAGCAGCCGCACAAGCAGAAATTCCTGCCGTTGTTCTCGATAAACCCCAGCACGTCGGCGGCGGGATAGCCGAGAAATACCCCGATCTCGTGAGGAAATCCTCCGGACTGCACCATGCGCTTGCAAGCCACAAGAAAAGCGCGCCAAGTCCGCTGCTTTCAGCATACCCAAACTGGCGGAGGATGCACCGGTTTTCCTGTATCGATAAGTGCCGAAGCATCATATCCCGCCTATATACCAGCAGGCAAATCCGCCCGCCACAGTCCGTGAGCTTCTGAAAATGAATTTGCCGCAGTGCGAACACCCGCGCGCACCGGCTTAGTTCCAAGCACAGTTCGTTCCAGCCGGACTTGGACAGGCAAATGAGGTTTGCGATCTTGACGCCCGCCAATACAGGCGCGCAATGGAAGGCCAGTGCATAATCAAACCCGGTCTTGCAGTCATCGACGCGCATTGACGGATGCTTCTTGATATGTTCAATCAAAAATCCATTTGGCATGGGGCAAACCTCCTTGCCTTTTATCATGTGCCGGGAGCAAAGTGGGTATGCGATTATTAGCGATAGCTAACTAAACTTCAAAAAAACAGACATGGAAAAATACCGGGATAGGGGCAGGGAATACAGCCGGAATTATATAAAATGGCTTCCAGGTAACGGCAAAAACAATGAAGCATAACAAACCCGCCGCAATATGGATGGTAATATATCCCAGCAGCGGGTAAAGGTATATTGCGAAGAAAAGATTTCAGTAACAATGGATAGACATTTTGGTTATAGCCGATGAAAAAAACTTACGTTACAACTGCATATATGCAGCTGTCCATCCATTCACCGTTTTTATACACGCTTTTTTTCTTTATTCCCTCAAGCATAAAAGCGTTCTTTTCCAGCACCCGGCGGGAGCCGATGTTGGGGGCAAACACATCCGCAAAAATCCGGACAATATCATAATGTAAAAAACCAATTTCAACCATCTGCGCCACTGCTTGAGATACAATGCCCTGTCCCCAATATGCCTGCCCCAGCCAATAACCGATCTCCGCGCTTTTTCGATACACGTCCTGTCCAAGGATTAAGCTTACGCAGCCCACAGCCGCGCCGTCCACCACGATGGCGCGGGTACATTGCATGTCCTCGCCCATATCCAGCACGGACTCAATAAAGCCCTCGGCGTCTTGAAGCGTATAGGGATGGGGGAACGCGTCCCGGAGGTTTTTCGACAAGGAATAATTGTCCGCGTGCCTGGCGATGCTCGGCGCATCCGCTATTGTGAGAGGCCGCAGTAAAAACCCGCTCATAGCGCTTTTATATCCCGGCTGCCGGGCTTGACCAGTGGAAGTGTTCCTTCCCGGCACAGGGAGCAGTCTTCGGGAGCGTAAACGTCAAAATACACCTTCAGGGCACTGTAGATGGGCATCGGGATGGCGCAGTCCACGCCGCTTCGATCCACCACACAGGCCACGCCCATGACGGTTGCGCCCATGGCCTCAAGCGCGCGGGCGGTTTCCATGGTGGATTTGCCGGTGGTGACTACGTCCTCGGCAATAAGGATATTGTCCCCGGGGCCCACGGAGAACCCGCGCCGAAGTTGCATTTGGCCATCCTTGCGCTCTGTAAAAATGCTTTCTTTGCCCAGCTGCCGCGCCAGTTCATAGGAAACCACAATGCCGCCCATGGCAGGGCCGCAAACCTTTGTGATGGGCAGTCCCTTCACCTGCTCGGCCACAATGCTCAACACCTCGGCTGCCTTATCAGGATAGCGCAACAGCTTTGCGCACTGGCAATAGCCGCCGCTGTGCTTGCCGGAAGACAAAAGAAAATGTCCTTCCAGAACGGCTTCGGCCTGTTTCATGATATCGAGTACATTTTTCATATGATGACCTCCTTATTTATACGATCCCGACAATCTCTTGGATATTTGAAATGCCTTCCCGGGCGCAGTAGTGGGCAAGCCCTGCGATGATATCGCACATCACTCCCGGATTGGCGAATGTCATCGCGCCTACCTGTATGGCGGAAGCCCCAGCCATCAGCATACTCAGCGCGCTGTCCGTGTCATGAATGCCGCCCATACCCACCACGGGGATAGACACCGCGTGCGCTACCTGATGCACCATTCGCAGCGCGATGGGGAATATGGCAGGGCCGGACACCCCAGCATATACATTTTCAAATACCGGCCGCTTATTGTTTACATCGATGGCCATGCCCAGATAAGTGTTGACGAGGCTGATGCCATCTGCGCCCGCTTCCTCACAGGCACGGGCTACGCCAATGAGATCTGGGGCGTTTGGTGAAAGCTTGACAAGAAGCGGAAAACTCGTTACATTTTTCACCGCCCGGGTGATTTGAGCCGCCATTTTAGGCTCCATGCCGAACGCCATGCCCCCGGCTTTCACGTTGGGACAGGAAATATTGAGCTCCAATATGTCCATGTCCGCCGCATTTAATAGCATTGCGCCGGTGACATAATCCTCATGGCTATGGCCACCCAGGTTCGCGATCACCGCCGGGCCGTGAAATGCGCGCATGCGCTCACATTCTACCTTTACAAAATGCCGCACGCCAGGGTTCTCAAGGCCGATGCTGTTTAGCATTCCAGCAGGGGTTTCGTGAATTCTGCGCCCGGAATTGCCAGAGCTGCCATTGAGCGTCAGGCCTTTTCCACTGATGCCGCCCAGCTGGGATACATCGAAATAGTCCTGATATTCCTGCCCGAAGCCAAACGTGCCGGAGGCCGCAATCACAGGATTTTGCAGCGTTACGCCCATCAAATTGGTCAAAAGGGGGTTAGACATCCAAAAAAACCTCCCCGCTCAAAAATACCGGGCCATCCTTGCAAATCCGCTGATTGCCGCCACCCGTTTTGCAGGTGCAGCCAAGACACGCGCCCACGCCGCAGGCCATCCGCTCTTCCAGCGAGACATACAGCGTCGCGTTTTTTGCCTTCGCGCGGCTAGCCGCTGTGCGCATCATGGGCGTCGGCCCACAGGCATAGTATGTTCGGCCAATCGGCTGAAAGTCAACATCATCCGTGACAAAGCCGCCGATATTCAAAACGAGCTCATCGCACACCGCCTCGTAATTTGTTTGCAGGGCGGGCCGCTCCCGAAAGCCCAAATGGATGCGGATGTGCCGCCCAGGCTCTTGTTTCTTCAGCGCCTTTGCTAAGAGGTACAAAGGCGCGATGCCAACGCCGCCGCCGATTAATGTGGCGTCACCGGGGGCTATGGGAAACCCGTTTCCCATGGGCCCCTGTATGAAAACACCCTGTCCTTGCCGCAATTGCGTGAGAAGCTTTGTTCCCTTTCCCACAGGCTGATACAGCAGGGACACAACCCCATTCTCCCAGTCAAACACGCTGATGGGCCGCCCCAGCAGGGGATCAAGCTGTCCCGCCAAGCGCAGCATGACGAACTGCCCCGGCAGGCAGGGGGTGGGGAAGGGGAGGCGCATCAGGTAAAAGCCGCCCTCTGCCAGCCCATTTTCCAGTATTGCCGCCGTCGTTATTACAGCCATTGTTTGATGTCCTCGTTCATAGTAAGCACCGCCTGGCGGACATGCTCCACAAAATCCCCTCCCTCAGTCTTGCCCCGGTGCGCGCCGATGATCCCCCGGGAGGAATTGACAACGCCGCACATACCGTCTTTGAATATTTCGGCAATGTCCTTTCCGGTGCCGCCCTGCGCGCCATAGCCTGGGATCAGGAAGAATGTGTTGGGCATCATAGGCCGAAGCGCCGCGAACTGTGCGGGGTACGTTAACCCGGCCACCGCACCGATAGCGCCGTATTGGCCGTTGCCTACGAACTTGCTGTTCCACTGCGCCACAAGCCTTCCCATTCGCTCATACACGGTGTAGCCGCCGTCTTTTAGTTTTTGATCCTGGAGTTCCACGCCAGAAGGGTTGCTTGTTTTCACAAGCACAAACATGCCCTTTTCATGATCCCGCAGGAATTCATAATATGGAGAAACTGCGTCCTCGCCCATATAGGCGTTTACGGTGATGATATCCGTTTCAAAGTCCCCGGTAAAATGTCCGGCAGCATACTGCTTCGCGGTGGAAGCGATATCACCCCGCTTGATGTCTGAAATGGCGATGGCGCCCTTGCTCCTGATGTATTTTAAGGTTTTCGCAAAGCAGGAAAGCCCCATCAGCCCCAATGCTTCGTAACAGGCGATTTGCACCTTAAAGCAGGCCGCCTCGCTGATGGTGGCGTCCACGATTTTTTTGTTAAACTCAAATATCTTTTCGCCCATGTCCCAATCTTTTTGCTTCAGGTAGCCGGGCAAGAAATCATACTGGGTATCCAGCCCCACGCACACGGGGCCTTTCTTAGTGACCTCAGCGTATAAACGATCCATGATCATAGCGCATTTCTCCTCCTACAATCGTAGTCATAACTTTTCCCAACAGCGGATGGCCCGCAAACGGCGTGTTGTGGGAACGGGAAACCATTGCATCCGGGTCCACGGACCACTCGCGCGCCAAATCGATCATGGCGAGATCCGCAGGATATCCCTCTTTGAGCCGTCCCGCGTGCAGGCCCAGCAGTTTCGCGGGATTTAAGCTTGTCATTTGCGCAAACCGGGTCATGGGGATGCCATATTCCCGAAACACCCAAAGGTACGCGCCCATTGCGTATTCAATATTGGATATCCCCGCCATGCCCGCTGCCTTGTCTTTCGGTGTGTGTGGCGCATGGTCGGTAGCAAGGCAGTCCGCCGTGCCGTCGTGTATGGCGGCGATGAGCGCATCCACGTCAAAACGGGTTCGTAGCGGTGGATTGACAGGGTATGCGCTGTCATAGCCGATCAGGTGATGGGGGGTGATCTCACAGGTAACCCGGGTGCCTGCCGCCTTGGCCTTTCGTATCATCTCCACGGTTTCTCTGTGGCTGATGTGCCCCACGTGGAGATTGCCGCCGACATTTTTGACAAGGGCCAGATCGCGGGCAACGATGCTCCGCTCCGGCTGGCAGTGGGTGGAGATGATAAACCCATTTTCGGAAGAAGCAATCAGTAGCTGTTCCATGAACGACTGTGAGGTGATGGTCTTCCCATCGTTGGTAATCATAGGTGTGACCCTAGAAAGCTTAGTCCAATCGGTAGGCTCCAGGTCATCAAGGTTTTTGCCGGCGGCGGCCGCCTGGATAAGATGGCAAATCCCCAGCTTCATCGCCTTGTTTTGGTTGGCCTGCACAAGGGCCACAGTTTCCATGACCGGGCTTGTATTCGCCATGGCGCACAGCGTGACGTATCCTCCCGAAAGCGCCGCGCGCATGCCCGTTTCCATGGTTTCCTTCTGCGGGTATCCGGGGTCGCGCAGATGACAGTGCAAATCGATAAATCCAGGAAACACGCTGAGCCCAGCGAGATCCACAATCCGGTCAAAGGGCAGCCCGGGATCGGTTTGTCCAGCGTAGCGGATATTGCTTCCTTCGGTATATAGAACGCCCGTATAGTCGCATTTCGCGTCGATCAGGCGGCCATTGACATACTTGACGGTTTCCATATTGCTCACAGGCTTGTGCGTGCGTCGCAATATTCGCAAGCATAAAGCTTTTGTGTGGGGTCGACCAATGTAAACTGCACGTTTTCGATATATTCCTGATTGGAGATACAGCGCGGGTTTTTACATGTGAGGATGCCGTGTACCGTGTGGGGCAGGGAGAGATTGACCTTTTTGATCCGCTCTCCATCGCGTACATATGATACGGAGATGCCGGGATCAATAAGCCCCAGCACATCCATGTTTAGCTCCAAATTCGTCTCGATCTTGATGAGATCTTTTTTTCCCTTCTTGATGCTGTCCACGTTTCGCATGAGCACCACCACATCGTCAAGCTTATCCAGGCCCAGCTGCTTAAATATCTTGTAGCCCTGGCCCTGGGTAATATGGTCGATAACGATGCCCTCCTTTAATTTTGATACGTTGATCATGGCGTCATACCTCCCTTTCAAGGCCCAGCAGCAGCATGATAAGCGCCATGCGCACATACATGCCAAATTTTACCTGTTTAAAATAGACCGCTCTTGGATCGCTGTCGATCTCGGTGGGGATTTCATTGACACGGGGCAGGGGATGCATGATGATCATGTCTGGCTTTGCCAGCTGCAGCTTTTCTTTTGTGAGGATGAAAAAATCTCTAAGACGCAGGTATTCTTCCTCGCTGATAAACCGTTCCCGCTGCACCCTGGACATGTACAGCACGTCCAGTTTGGGGATGGCCGCCTCAAGATCGTTGGTTTCCTCATAGGGTATGTTTTGACCCGCCACGGCGTATTTGACAAAAGAGGGCATCCGCAGCTCCTCTGGGGAAATGAACACGAATTTGATGTTTAGAAATCGAATGAGGCAGATAACGAGTGAGTGGATGGTGCGCCCAAACTTCAAGTCTCCACATACGCCTATGGTCAGGTTGCCAACTTCGCCCTTAAAATGTCGGATCGCCATGAGATCGGTTAATGTCTGGGTGGGATGCTGGTGCCCTCCATCGCCGGCGTTGATGACGGGGCAGTCGGCGTGCCGGCTCATGAGCTTTGCGGTTCCTTCCTTGGGATGCCGCACGACGATCAGGTCGGCGTACTGGGATACGGTTTTCGCGCTGTCGGCGATTGTCTCACCCTTGGCCGTGCTGGAGGTGTTGGGATCGGAAAAACCCACGACTTGTCCGCCCAAACGGTACATCGCCGTGTCAAAGGAAAACTTGGTGCGAGTCGAGGGCTCATAAAAAAGACTTGCCAGCACCTTACCCTTACATACCGAAGAATACTTCGACGGCTCCTGGATAATATGGCTGGCAAGCTCTAACAAATCGTTGATCTCGCGAACGCTTAGGTCACCCGGTTCGATCAGGCATCGGGATGTTATCACACAACGCACGCCCCTTTCATATGCTTAAATCTTCAATATGATACAGGAAAGCGCAGGTTCTGTCAAGGACAACCCCGAATATCCTCGTATTTATTTGAAATTTGACCCATATTCATCATTCCCATGCGCATAGTATAAAACAGCAAATATCGCCGTGCTTTTATGCGCGCGCAGATTGGAGAATAGCGCAAATGGATCAGGGGATTTTAGTCGTCGCGGTAACAACACAACATAATGCCTTGCCGGTGAAAAACGCCGCAGTGGAGATTGCGGGGGAGGGGGAGACGCTTCAGGTCACCACCGACGCAAACGGCCGCACGCCGCGCATCGGCCTAAGAACGCCCAACCGGGATTTGAGCCTGGAGCCTGGAAGCGGCCAGAGCGCCTACTCTACCTATCAGGTGACCGTCCGCGCGCCGGGGTACCAAACAATCGTTATTCGCGGCGTACAGGCCTTTGGCGGCGAGGAAATGATACTGCCGGTGGACCTGACAGAGCTTTTTCTGGGGAGAGACCTCTCTGAGGGGGAGGAACTCGTCATTGACATACCGGAAAACACGCTGCTTGATACAGAAATGCGTACACCGGAAGCCCCTCTAGAACAGGAAGCGCAAAGCGATGCGCAGCCCATGCTGTTAAGGGCGCTCAGGGACGTGTACATCCCAGAGACCATTTCTGTGCATTTGGGCGCGCCGGCGGCCAATGCGCGAAATGTCAGCCTTAGCTTTCCTGAATACATCAAAAACGTTGCCAGCAGCGAGGTATACCCCACATGGCCGGAAAGCGCGCTAAGAGCAAATATTTACGCGCAAATCGGCGTCGCGCTCAACCGTATTTATACGGAATGGTACAGAAGCAGAGGATATAACTTTGATATCACAAATTCGCCCCGGTATGACCAGGCGTTTGTGGAGGGCCGGAATATCTACAAATCCATAAACGAGCTTGTGGATCAGATATTCAACGTTTATCCCCGCCGCCCAGGGCATCAGGAGCCTTTGTTCGCCGCCTTTTGCAACGGCACAACCTCCACCTGCGCAGGGCTGTCCCAGTGGGGGACGGTAGGTCTGTCCAATCAGGGATATACCCCGCTGCAAATCCTGCGCTATTATTACGGCAACAACCTGGAGCTTGCCCAAACAAACGACATCCGGGCCATCGAGGAAAGCTATCCAGGATTTCTCCTGCGACGGGGCAGCGAAAACGAATATGTGCGGGAGATCCAGCAACAGCTGATCCGCATCAGGCGAAACTATCCGGGCATCCCCGCCATATCGTCTGCCACAGGCTATTTTGGCCCTGAGACGGAGGCTGCTGTGCGGTCGTTTCAAAGGCTGTTTGGCTTAAGCGCGGACGGTATTGTGGGCCGCGCCACCTGGTACCAGATCGCTTATATCTACGCGGCCGTTATGCGCCTTGCGGAGCTGGACAGCGAGGGCGTACCCCTGCCGGAGGGCGGCATAGAGTATCCGGGGACGCTGATACGCGAAGGCTCTCGGGGCGCAAACGTGCGCACGATCCAGCAGTGGCTTCAGGCTCTTTCCAGGAGGTACAGTCAAATTCCACATATCAGCGTTGACGGTATTTTCGGGCCGAATACCCGTGCCGCTGTTCGGGCGTTTCAACGGCTGTTCGGCCTAAGCGTGGACGGGATCGTCGGCCCCAGAACATGGGATTTGCTGTATCGGACGTGGAGCAGCTAAGGAAATCCCTATGCCTTTCATTATGCGAGGGCCGAGGCTGGTTTGCCGCGGCCCTCAGAATTTTATTTTCTTATTTCATCTTGAGATTGTGGGTTTCATACCGGGTTTTGTCCATGCCATTATACCCGCGTACAATGACTTTGTCAGGCAAATCCTGCGCAGCGGAAATCGAGTCCTTCTGGATATAATGGTTCTCATCTATCTGCTCGATGTGAGCGGCGCCCGCCGCACCGTTAGGCAGGCGGTTGTCGTTCTCGTCAAGGAACTCAAACCACAACCCGTTTTCGGTTTTCAAAAACTTTTCCTGGTCGATGACGGAAAATTCGATCTCAGTATAAATCGCCATGGGGGTTCCGGTCATCGTGATCTTGTCGATACGAACGCCGCAGTCCTCATAATCCGCGCTTTCCACGTTTGTGATTGATGGATAATCGTCCATATTTTGCAGTGTAAAGGAAAGTTCCATTGTCTGTTCGTTTTTCATGTCTATATCATCTTCAAGAAATGGAGCTACGCCGCATCGCAAGTCCCACTCGCTGTTATTAGCAGCCTCTGGCCGGCCGTTTATCATATAAACAAGTGTTCCGTCCTCTTCCAATACAAAATCAGCGGAATACAAGGGCAATTGTGTAATCCCAACCCAGGTATGCAGTGGCGTCTTATTGTTCGCCCGGGCATAATCCGCCACAGTTCCGCTTTTGTTGGCATATAGCGGGCCCAAATTTTCAAGGGGGTCAGAAAGCAGCGTGTCAACACCCAACAATAGATAATCAGGGTTATTGGGCCGTATTTCCACTACGATATATGCGCTTTGCCCATCAAACACGCCTTCACGCACCTTAAAACTGGCCAATTCCAATGTATCATTCGTTTCCTGGGGGATATCCCGTTGTACAATATCGATATCCGGCGAGACATGTACATTTGATCGTCTGCCTTTTAGAAAATCCAATATCCCCCATGTATTTGTTGCAGCCAGCGCAGTTGTGGCAACGATCAAAAAACAGGCGCAAACAACGGCAATACTCAATCGTTTCCTTGTATGTTTCATCGGTCTTACTTTCTCACTTTCTTGAAGCGCCGCCAGGGTGCGGAATACGTTTCTTTGAAAGCTGTCGTCAGATGTGCCGAACGCGTTTTGAAAGTCGTCTATTTTCCGCATGATTCTGTGACCTCCCATTCGAAATATTTTTGTAGCGCGCGTCGTCCCCGCGACATCCGGGATTTCACCGTACCCTGAGGCACATGTAGTATTTGCGCGATTTCCTTTGTGGAATAGCCTTCCATGTAATGCAGGAGGATAGGCAGACGGAAGTCTTCGTGGAGCCGCAATAACGCATCATGAAGCTCGGGATCGGCATCTGCGGGGGCCACCCGTTCCGGAAGCTCCGCATAGGGCGCTTCGCGTGTCCGCTTACGCTGGATGTTGTGACATTCGTTAATAAGAATGCGGATCACCCAGGTCTGAAAAAACCGTTCCTCTTTGAGCTGATGCCGCCGTTTCCAGGCTTTGCACAGGCATTCTTGAACGGCGTCGTCACGGTCGCAGGCCTGATAAAGCTGGGAATAGCTGATCCGATACAGCGTTTGTGTCAAAGCGATAATGCGGCTGGAAAACTCCTCGTTGGTCAAATCCTCACCTCCCTGACTAGTTTGACCGGTCAATGATTAGACCATGATAGGCGGGCAATGGTTCCCGTAAAAATCTTATTAAATAAAAGCGGGCATTGCTGTCCGCACATGGGGGAAGGCCGACAAACGATGCAATCGTCCGAGGTTGCAGCCGCATGGAAAGCCCACCGCAGTGACCCCGTCGGCAAGGCCAAGGCCTTGTCCATGGTTTATGTTTCGCTCCCTGGCGTTGGCGCTGGAGGGGGGGAGGGGGGGGACTCATCGTCTTCCCTCAGCTTGATGGCATGGGCGGCGATACGCCGGTGATCCTTTTTGATGTCCGCGTAATGCTTTCTCGTGGTATTTACATCCTTGTGCCCAAGGACATCCGCCACAAGATAGATATCCCCGGTTTCCTGATACAGCATGGTGCCGTAGGTACTGCGCAGCTTATGAGGAGATATTTTCTTCAGAGGCGCAGCCACCGAGGCGTATTTTTTCACGATGTTTTCTACCGCCCGGGCGGAAATCCGCTTTTTTTGAAGGGATAAAAACATGGCGTTTTCGTGTCCCTCCAAGGGTTGTACTGTTTCCCGCTCCAGCATGTAATGGAGCATGGCTGTGCGCACCTCCGGCCCAAATGCCAGCTGATCCTGATCGCCGCCTTTGCGTGTGATGAGAAACATGTTGTTGACAAAGTCGAAATGCTCCACGTCAATGCCCACAAGCTCGCTGATACGGATGCCGGTACCTAAAAATAGCGTAAGGATGGCCGCATCCCGAACCTTTGTATATCCATGATACCGCTTTTGCACAGTGGAGAGGCCGCTGCCCGCTTCCACAATGTCCAGGAGATCCGCCACCTCATTGGGCTCCAGATATACTTTCGCTTTTTCATGAAGCTTTGGGATGTCTACCAGCGCTGCCACATTTGCCGGAAGCATTTCTTTTTTATAGAAATATTTAAAAAATGAGCGCAGCGTGGATAGCTTTCGCGCCTTTGCCCGCTCGTTGTTTACAATTTCCCGATCATCTTTGCTGTACAGGCTCATATGCTCCAAAAACAGCTCGATATCCAGCGCCCGCACCCGCCCAATATCCGAAAGGCTTAATTCTTTACTGTCCCGGCCCACAAAACCATCAACCTCCGCCGTCAAAAACAGAAAAAATGTCTTCAAATCCACCGCGTATCCGTAGCGGGTGAGAACAGAGGTCTGGCTTTCAATACCTCGAAAAAACGTGGCGCAGCAGGAGGGAAGCTCCGTTAGCAGCCCCCGGATTTTTTGCGTGTACTTTTTGTTTTTTTCCGTGTGATAACTTGCCATTTTTTCAGAGGAACCTTTTATGGTTCCAAGCCTCCAATTTTCCAAGGTTAATTGTAAACCAATGGGAGGTTTACAATTAGAGAGGGGAGCGCCATACGGGCTATGTGGGGGACTACAGATCCCCCCACGGTTATTCGGAAAAAACTACCGTCGCCCTGGCTGGCCGTAAGGACAATTCACGTTACGCCATTTACACAAATCCCATGCGTTTTACGATGGACGGTCAGTGCGCCCCTATATGGGTTGAAAATGAATACTCGCGCTCTTTTGCATAACTTTGTATGGAACAATTCCCAAGCCGTTGTACAAAATTTTAATTCAACCATTGCAGGGGATGCCCGGCGCCCAGTCAGGGACAGACCATATCCGTCTTATATGCTCCTTACCGCATACTTCATTATACCACTACTATTCGTTAAAGACAAGTTTAACGAATAGTATTAAGGGATTATTTTAAGAAATTCTTTTTTAAGGCGGCGGTCAAGTAAAAGACGCCCCTTTTTTCATGCTTTTGATGGCGCCACGGGCCAATTCATCGCAGCGGTTGTTCCACTGGTTGGTGCTGTGGCCCTTAACCTTGTTCCATTGAATTTGATGCAAATGAGACAGCCGCAAAAGCTGCTGCCACAGGTCCTGATTTTCCACCGGCTGTTTTTTCACATTATGCCAGCCGTTGCGCTGCCAGTTATCGATCCAACCTTCTTTGAACGCGTTGCACAAATACGCGCTGTCCGTGTACAGCATTACTTCGCAAGGCTCTTTGAGCATATTCAGCGCGCTGATGGCCGCCTGCAGCTCCATGCGGTTGTTGGTGGTTTCCGGTTCGCCGCCGGATATTTCTTTTTTATGCTCTTTATAAAACAGCACGGCGCCCCAGCCGCCTGGGCCGGGATTGCCTGAGCATGCGCCGTCTGTATAGATCGTAACCTGTTTCATGTCTTAGCTTTGCCGCATGGCGATTGACTTTTCCACACAGGCGTTTACGGCGCTTAGCACAGCGTTGCGCAAGCCGTTTTTCTCAAGGGCTGCTACAGCCTCGATTGTGGAACCGCCTGGCGAACAAACCGCGTCCTTTAATTCGCCGGGATGCCGCCCGGTTTCAAGCACCATTTTCGCGGCCCCAAGCATCGTCTGGGCTGCCAGCGTATACGCCATATTTCTGGGCAATCCCGCGCGCACGCCGCCGTCGGCCATTGCCTCTAAAAACAGATAGCAATATGCAGGGCCGCTGCCGGAAACCCCGGTGACCGCGTCCATCAGATAGCTGGGCACCAGCTCCACCTTGCCGATGGCGGAAAACATCTCCTTTGCAAATACAAGTTCGTTTTCTGTGAGGGTGTGATCCGCATCAAAAGCCATCATGCCCTCGCCTACCAGACAGGGCGTATTGGGCATAATCCTCATCACGCGGCAGCTTTCCGGGACAAGCGGCGCGATATCCTTCCGGCTCCAGCCCAGGACGATGGACAATAGCGCCTTGTTCTCAAGCGCCGTTCCGCATTCCATGAGAACGGATTTGAGTATGTTGGGCTTCACCGCCAATAGCACCATGTCGCATGCTGAGATCATGGCAAAGCTGCTTTGTGCAGTCAAAACCCCGAGCTCCTGCTGCAAATCCGCAATTTTTTCTGTATTCAGGTCGAATACATATACGTTTTCAGGCGGCAGCATGTCCGCGCTGAGTATGCCTCTGAGGATGGCCTCCCCCATGTTTCCCGCGCCAATTATTCCAATTTTTATCATGGGATACGCTCCTTTCCGGTTTAAAATAGGCTGATTATATTAAGAAAACCCACCCGTCTGGGTGGGCCGATTATGGCAGGGGCAGAAGGACTCGAACCCTCAAGAACGGTTTTGGAGACCGCTATGTTACCATTACATCATGCCCCTATATCCCTTTTTGCCAACGTGCATATTATACAATACGGAATTTCGAATGTCAACGTCGGAAAATTGTGCTTGACAAATGGTTGCTTTGCATGTAGAATAACAAATAATTTCATAACAAACCGTTGAGCCAGAGTAGTAATCAATGGTGTTGGGTATGCGAAGAGAGCCGCCGGCGGTGGGAATGCGGCCATACCAGCTTTGACGAATGGACTGGCGAGGGCGGCCCCAATGGCGGAATATGTTTTCCACCCTAGGGGTCGACGGGGGGCCTTCCCGTTATCATTTGGACACATATGATGGTATGTGCGGAAAAAGCGGACTGTTTTATGCAGTCAAATTGGGTGGCACCGCAGGATTTGCTCCTGTCCCTTTCATTAGGGACAGGAGCTTTTTATATTTAAAATTATTTTGGAGGTATGAGGATCATGACGACTAAAATTCCCTATCGAACCTATTTAACTGAAGAACAGATGCCCCGCCAGTGGTACAATCTCAGGGCCGACATGAAGCAGCAGCATGACCCCATCATCAGCCCCGCCACATTTCTTCCCATGTCGGTTGATGATCTGGCGCCGGTGTTCGCAAGGGAGCTGGTGAAGCAGGAGCTCAATCAGACCGACCGGTATATCGATATTCCGAAGCCGGTGTTGGACTATTACAAAACCTACCGCCCCTCCCCCCTCATCCGCTGTTATCAGCTGGAAAAGGCGCTAGAGACCCCTGCAAAGATATATTGCAAGTTTGAGGGCAACAACACATCCGGCAGCCATAAGCTTAACTCAGCGGTGGCCCAGGTGTATTACGCGAAGACTGAGGGGCTCACCAGCCTGACCACAGAGACCGGCGCGGGACAATGGGGGACGGCGCTGGCCATGGCTTGCGCGTACTTTGAAATGCCGTTGACTGTGTTTATGGTGAAGATTAGCGCCCAGCAAAAGCCCTATCGAAAGGCCATCATCGAGACATTTGGCGGAGATGTCGTAGCAAGCCCCAGCAATACAACCGACGTAGGAAGAAAGCTTTTATCGGAAAACCCCGATACAAACGGGAGCCTTGGCTGCGCAATATCCGAGGCTGTTGAAGTGGCCTTAAAAACCCCGGGCTGCCGATATGTGCTGGGCTCTGTGCTGGATCAGGTTGTGCTGCATCAGTCCATCATTGGCCTGGAGGCGAAAACTGCCATGGATCTTCTCGGCGAATACCCGGACATCGTTATCGGCTGCGCGGGCGGCGGGTCTAACCTTGGCGGTATTATGAGCGCGTACATGGGCGATAAGCTCACAGGCCATGGAAACGCCCGGTTTATCGCGGTAGAGCCCGCGTCCTGCCCCTCGCTGACCAGAGGGAAATACTTGTACGACTTCTGCGATACCGGCAAAATCACGCCCATGGCACGGATGTATACCCTGGGAAGCGGCTTTCAGCCCTCCGGCATTCACGCGGGAGGCTTGCGTTATCACGGCATGTCGCCTATTTTGAGCAAGCTTTATGACGATGGGTATTTGGAGGCCCGTTCCCTGCCCCAGACCAGCGTATTTGAGGCTGGTGTGGCGTTTTCCAAGCTGGAAGGCATTCTTCCCGCGCCGGAAAGCGCGCATGCCATCCGGGTTGCCATGGACGAGGCGGTGGCCTGCCGGGAGGCGGGCATCGGCAAGACCATATTGTTCAATCTCACGGGAACCGGGTACTTTGATATGAGCGCATATATGAACTATAGCGCAGGAGAAATGGTGGATTACATCCCAAGCGACGAGGAAATCGCCGCCGGACTGCGGGAGCTGGAGAGCCTCCCCATCAATCAGAAATAGCGGGGATAAAAACTGCCGCGCAAAGGACGAACTTGCCCTTTGCGCGGCAATATTTTATGTTTGCACTGTTCTATAAAACAAGCAATGTAACCGCAATGCTAAACGAGCATAGGACAAAATATAAAATCATGCCCACGTTCCTAAACATCAGCCTGCGCCCTGCCCTCCCCTCAGGAAGCGGATTGCTTCCAGGGAGAAAGATTGCCTGCTTGCGGTAGCGAAAAAATAGGATGGTGCCATATATGGCAATGGTCAAAATGCACAGCGAATATAGTAAAATTGCCGTATAATGGGATTCAAGCAGCAAGGGCGCCAGCACGCCACCCTGGAGGTTGATGGTCATGTGCAGCAGGATTGGATACAGGATATTCCTGGTGCGCATGTAGACATAGGCGAATAGGAAGCCCACGAAATACGCGTAGAAAAACTGAAACATGTTTCCGTGAAACAGCGCAAACAAAAGCCCGCTTAGCATAGCCGCCCTGCGTTCGCCATACTTGTGCAGCCGGTCAACAAGCAGCTTGCGAAAAAACAATTCCTCAAACACAGGGGCAATGACCACAAAGGCGATTACACGTGGCCAGAAGTCCAGCACATTTCCGACGAGATCAATCAGGGGGTCCTCCACAACGCCGCCCTTTAAAAATCCGATCAGCACGGAAATGGCGTTGCCTATCAGATTGCCCGCAAACATGAGCGCAAAGGAAATCAGGAGGATGATTAAAAATTGTTTTGTACTGAGCTCCTCCCCTTCCCACTCGTCTTCGGGAATCTTTTTCAACAACAGCGCCGCAAGCGGCAGGCCGATGAGATAGATCGGAACGTCATTGTACAAAAGGAAAAGCCAGCTATTTTGCATATAATCCGGATTGCTGATCGAAAGTATCATCACGATGATTTGTCCCATTACCATGGCAACCAAGAGAAAAACAAAGCAGGACAGGCCAATGCGTGAAAACGTCCTTTTGTCCTCCCGGTGGTTCCGCATCGGCGGCTGTATATATGAAAATTCTTCCATGCAGGCCTCCTTTATTGTTTACCGTTTTAGAATACCAAATATTGAGGGTGGACGCAAGGTTCGCCCCTGAGTGGCCATTTAAAAAAACGGATGACTTTCGCCATCCGCTTTTCTTCTTTTCGTCTCTCGTTTTCCCTAGGACGCATCCTCCTGGACTTTGTCCAGTTGCAGCGGGCCTTCACCCAGCAACAGCTGCGGAGGAGCGACTTTGTTGATCGTGTCCTTCGTGATGACACAGCGCATGACGTCCGAGCGGGATGGAATATCAAACATGATATCCATCATGGCGTCCTCCAATATTGCCCTGAGTCCCCGGGCGCCGGTTTTGCGCTCGATGGCTTTTTGCGCCACGGCCTTGAGCGCATCGTCCTCAAAAGACAGCTCCACGCCGTCCATCTCAAACAGACGCTTAAACTGCCGGGTCAGTGCGTTCTTCGGCTCCGTCAAAATGGAGAGAAGCGCTTTCTCATCCAATTGATGCAATGTCACAATCACCGGCATGCGCCCCACAAACTCAGGGATCAAGCCGTATTTCAAGAGATCTTCCGGCAGGATATCCTTCAATACCGCGCCGATGTCCTTTTCCGTGTTGGACTGCACCTTCGCGCCAAAGCCCAGCTGCTTTTCGCCGGTGCGCCGCTTGATGATCCCATCAATCCCGGCAAACGCGCCGCCACAAATGAACAGGATATTCGTGGTGTCGATCTGGATAAACTCCTGATGGGGATGCTTGCGGCCGCCCTGGGGCGGAACGCTGGCCACCGTGCCCTCCAGTATCTTCAAAAGCGCCTGCTGCACACCCTCGCCGGAGACGTCGCGGGTGATGGAGGGATTTTCGCTTTTCCGGGCGATCTTATCGATTTCATCGATGTAGATGATACCTTTTTCCGCCCGCTCCACGTCGAAATCCGCTGCCTGTATCAGTTTTAACAGGATGTTTTCCACATCCTCTCCCACATACCCGGCCTCTGTTAGCGAAGTGGCATCCGCAACCACGAAAGGAACATTCAGTATTTTTGCTAATGTTTGGGCCAACATCGTCTTGCCGCAGCCGGTAGGCCCCAGCATGATGATATTGCTCTTTTGTAACTCAACATCGTCACGGGAAGCCCCCGCGCCGATGCGCTTATAATGGTTATATACCGCCACCGCAAGCGCCTTTTTAGCGGCGTCCTGCCCGACAACATATTGATTGAGCGTGTCCGCGATCTCCTTTGGTTTGGGTACGTCCGTCAGGTCGACGGGAGGGAGCGTGCTGTCCTCTTCGATGATTTCCGTGCAAAGCTCCACGCACTCGTTGCAAATAAAGACCCCTGGTCCCGCGATAATGCGATGCACCTCATCCTGGGTTTTCCCGCAGAATGAGCATTTGATAGGGCCTTTGTCTTCATATTTGGGCATTCCGATTACCTCCGCCCGAATTCATTCGGTACTCTTATTATCTCCTTGGCGGGATGATCTCATCGATCAACCCATAGTTTTTCGCCTGTTCGGCGCTCATGAAATTGTCGCGTTCTGTATCCGCCGCTACCTTTTCCAGGGGCTGGCCTGTACGCTCGGACAAAATCCTGTTGAGGGTATTCTTCGTCTGCTGTATCCGGTCAGCCTGGATGATGATGTCCGTGACCTGGCCCCGGGCACCGCCGCTAGGCTGATGGATCATGATTTCCGCGTTGGGAAGCGCCTTTCTTTTGCCCTTGGCGCCCGCCGCCAGCAAAAACGCGCCCATCGATGCGGCCATGCCAATGCAGATGGTGGATACATCGCACTTGATGTACTGCATCGTATCATATATGGCCATACCGGCCGTGACAGAGCCGCCGGGGCTGTTGATGTAAAGGCTGATATCCTTATCCGGATCGTCCGCCTCTAAAAACAGCATCTGCGCGACAATGAGATTGGCCTCGCCATCCGTGACCTCGCCACCTAAAAACACAATACGATCCTTTAGCAACCGGGAATAAATGTCATAGGAACGTTCACCACGATTAGTCTGTTCAACGACCATGGGTATTAAGCTCATGGATTTTATTCCTCCTTATTAGTAATATGCGATGAAGCCCCTTAGGCTTCCTCCGGCGCGGCATTTTGTTCAACCGCTGCCGGTTCTTCCGGTGCGTCGACGAGAACGACATTGTCCATAACGATCTTTATTGTCTTCTCCATAACCGCCCGGCTCCGGAAATACTCGATGTCTTCTTCGGTGAGATTAGGCCGGATTTTATCCAGTTCCAAGCCGTTATTTCCGACATACTGGACGATTTCAGCCTCAACCGCATCTTCGTCGGGCTCAATATTTTCCGCTTTTCCGATGGCCTCCAACACCAGCTGCAAGCGGACGCGATTTTCGCTTTCATCCCGGAAACTCTCCCGCATCTTCTGCATATCGCTGCCGGTGTACATGCAGTAGTCCTCAAGGGACAGGCCCGACATGGACAGCCGGTAGGAAAGGTCCTGAATGGCATAATCCGTCTGCCGGTCGATCATGACGGCGGGTACGTCGATCGTGGCGTTGTTCATGACCTTTTCAAGGGCCTCGTTCTCCATTTCGTTCTTTGCGCGCTGCTCATTGCGCTTCATAAGCTGTTCGCGCTTGTCCGCACGCAGAGCATCCATGGTATCGAACTCGGAAATGTCCTGCACAAAATCGTCGTCCAGCTCAGGCAATTCTTTCACCTGAATGCTTTTGATGGTGACCGTGAAGACCGCATCCTTGCCCGAAAGCTCGGGCGCGTGGTATTCATCGGGGAATTTCACATTGATGTCTTTGGTCTCCCCTGCGTTCATACCCACAAGCTGTTCTTCAAACCCGGGAATGAACGAATTGGAACCGATGTTCAGCGCCTGATCCTCTGCAGTTCCACCGTCAAATTTTACGCCATCCACTGCGCCGGAGTAGTCTAGGACAACCCGGTCGCCATCTTCTACTGGACGCTCCTGCTCGAGATAACGCGCGGCCTTTTCTTGCTCCTCTAATATCAATTTATTAACTTCCGCATCTTCCACAGTATACGCCCGGCGCACTACTTCTATACCCTTGTATTGGCCCAATGAAACCTCAGGCTTTAACGTTACTTCGGCGGTAAATACCAGATCCTCGCTTGCACCGATGGAAGCAATCGAAACATCGGGCTGGTCAACCGGAATAAGCTCGTTTTCCTCGATGGCCTTGTCATAGGCATCGCCATATACAAATTCAAACGCGTCTTCATAGAACACGCCTTCGCCATACATATTCTCAATCACTTTGCGGGGTGCCTTCCCCTTACGAAAACCGGGCACGTTGTAGAGCTTTGCATTTTTGATATAACTCTTTTGCATTGCCTGCGCGAATGTGTCTTTGTCCACCGTAATCGTTAATTTCGCCTTGTTGTTCCCGAGTTTTTCTACCGTAGCCATCCTCGTCCTCCATACTTTTCGTTTGGTTCTTAAATTTTTGCGCCATTAAAAGACGCATAAAACGTCAGTATCCGAATTATATTAGCATAAATATAAATTAATTGCAAGGAACGTGATCAATTGTTCGCACAAAACCTGTAATTTCCTCTAAATTCGATGAAATCATCGCACTTTGCTTCAGGATCGCACTGTGATATACTCATTCTATATGGTGGCTGGAGGTATGCTTATGAATTTTCTGGAAGCAATCCGCACACACGCTCTGCTGTTTGACGGCGCAACGGGTACCATGCTCAAAGAAAACGGGTTGCTAAAACCCGGCGATTGTCCGGAGCTTTTCAATGTCACAAGGCCTATGGATATCCTCGATCTGCATTTAGAATACCTGTCCGCAGGCGCGGACGTTATCACTGCCAACACATTCGGCGCAAACCCTTTTCGGCTTTCCACATATGGCCTTGCGCCGCGCATGGATGAAATCGTGGAAAGCGCCATCGCGCTGGCCAAGGAGGCCGTTTCTGCGATAAGCCGCCCGGCTTATGTGGCCGCGTCCATGGGGCCCACAGGACTTTTAACCGCCGCCGATCCGCGCACAGGGAGGGAAATTTACGACGGTTATTACGCGTTTTGCGTTTGCGCCGCCGCCCAGGGAGCGGATGTGCTGCTGATTGAAACAATCAGCGACCTTGCGGAGGGACGCCTGGCGCTGATGGCCGCCAGGGCTGCCTGCAATCTGCCTGTCCTCATAAGCTTCACCCTGGAACCCGACGACAACACATTTGCCGGCAATCCCCCGGAGGTGCTGGCCTACTGTAGCGCCAAGCTTGGCGCCGCCATGACCGGCGTAAACTGCGGGCTGGGCCCCAAGGAGCTGTTCGACGGGTTTTCCCGGCTTGCAGCGGTGAGCCCAATGCCGGTTTTCGCCATGCCCAATGCGGGCATGCCGGACGATACGGGCAATTTCTCCCTCTCCCCCGATGCCCTTGCAGCAGCGCTGGAGCCGTATCTCTTGGGCGGCGCACAGGCCATTGGCGGATGCTGCGGTACGATGCCCGGGCATATCGCCGCATTGCGGCCGCTTGTTGACCGGCATCAGGGTTGTGCCCGCGCGCGGGTATTGCACGAGGAATACATTTGTTCCGCATTGATGCGGCTTCCCCTTTGTGTTGTTGACGATGTTCAAAAGGCCCTTCTTTTGGATGGGATGAGTGCGGAAGAAGCGAGAGCATGTATTATATCTGCGGCCAAGGATGGCGTTGCGCTGGAATTGGACTTTGGCGCCCTCTCCCCTGTCGCCGTCCGGGATCTGCTGTGGGGCGTGTTGCCGGATATCAAAAAGACGCCGTTGATATTCGGGTTGCACTCGGCGGAGCAGGCAAAGGCCGCGCTCATGCAATACCCAGGAATTGCCGCTGTGCATGCCATGTCGGACACGTATCAGGTATTGAAAATCGCTAACCGGTTTGGGGCACAGGTGCTGGTGTAAAAGTGACCCTCAAAAAAACGCAAGCTGCGCAGCAGCGGCGGTTTTTTAACAAGCAGGCGCCCGGCGAAATCCGCCGGGCGCCTTTCAATTTTCTATTTTTTACCCGAGATCCAGTTGCCGCTGGCGCAGTTTTTCGCTCATATCCTTCGCCTGAAGGAGCTTCCTGCGCTCCTCCTCCACAATGCTTGCGGGGGCCTTGGCAACAAATCCGGCATTGTTGAGCTTACCCTCAGCTCGCTTGATCTCCCCTTCCATCCGGGCGAGCTCCTTGGCAACCCGATCCCGCTCCTTTTCCACGTCCACCAGCTGCTCCAGTGGAATAAAGGCTTCCGCGCTGGAAATTACGATGGAGACGGCGTTTTTCGGGATGCCTACCTTATCGCTTTGTAAAACAACGCTTTGCACGCCCGCCAGCCGGTCCATATACGCGGCAGCGCTCTTAAGGGTTTTTTCAATCTCCGGCTTTGCCACGAGTATGAGGTCAACCCGCTTTGCCGGGGGCACATTCATCTCCGCGCGGATGTTGCGGATGGCGCGGATGAGCTCCATCAGCGCGTCCATGTCCGCCGCGTCCTTCGCGAACTCCATGGCGGGGTCGGGAGTGGGCCAGTCTGCGCGCATGATTGTTTCCCCGCTGCCGGGGAGGTTCAGATACAGCTCTTCCGTAATAAACGGCATGAAGGGATGCAGCAGCTTAAGCGATGTGGACAGCACCTTTACCAGGATCGCCCGTACGTGAGCCTTTGCACCCTCGTCCGCGCCATACAGGCGGGGCTTGGCCATCTCGATATACCAGTCGCACAGCTCATTCCAGATATAATCGTATACCTTCTGTGCCGCCAGCCCCAGCTCGAACCCGTCAATGTTAGCCGTAACCTCGCCAATCACCTCGTTCAGTCTGTGCAAAATCCACTTGTCCGCCACGTCCAGGCGGCTGACATCGATATCGCCAGCCCGCTCATCCCCCAGGTTCATCATCACAAACCGGGCGGCATTGTAGATCTTGTTGCAGAAATTACGCGCCGCTTCCACCTTTTCCCAATAGAAACGCATGTCGTTTCCAGCGGAGTTGCCCGCGAGCAGGCTAAAGCGCAAGGAGTCCGCGCCGTGTTTTTCGATCACATCCAGGGGGTCGATGCCGTTGCCCAAAGACTTGGACATTTTCCGGCCCAGGCTGTCTCGAACAATGCCGTGGACATACACCGTGTCAAAGGGCCGCTTACCCTGGACGCTCAGGCCGAACACGATCATCCGGGCCACCCAGAAGAATATGATGTCGTAGCCGGTGACCAAGGTGGATGTGGGATAGAAATAATCCAGAAGCCTGTTGTCATCCGGATAGCCCAGCGTGGAGAATGGCCACATGCCGGAAGAGAACCATGTATCCAATACATCCTCATCCTGCCTTAGTTTTCCGCCGCAATGGGGGCAAAGCATACCTTCAGGCGCGGTAGGCTGCACGGTGGTCTTTGCGCAGCTGTCGCAATAATATGCGGGAATGCGGTGTCCCCACCACAGCTGGCGGGAGATGCACCAGTCTCGGATGTTCTCCATCCAATTGAAATAGGTCTTGTCAAAGCGCTGGGGCATGAACTTGATATCCCCGCTTTTCACCGCCTCGATTGCGGGAATGGCCAAAGGCTTCATGCTTACGAACCACTGCTTGGACACGATGGTTTCCACCGTGGTGTGGCAGCGATAGCAGGTGCCCACATTGTGCTTGTACGCTTCCACCCGCACCAGGTTTCCCGCCTTCTCGATGTCCGCAACGAGGTTTTTGCGGCATTCGTAGCGCTCCTGCCCCACATATGCGCCGCCAAGCTCGTTGATATACCCGTCGTCCGTAAACACCCGGAGGATGTCCAGGCCGTTTCTCTGGCCCACCTCGAAGTCGTTGGGGTCGTGGGCGGGGGTGATTTTCACAGCGCCTGTGCCAAAGTCCATCTCCACATAAGTGTCTGCCACGATGGGGATTTCCCGGCCTATTACGGGAATGACCACGGTCTTGCCCACGACGGCTTTGTACCGCTCGTCATCGGGGTGCACGGCGATGGCCGTGTCGCCCAATATTGTTTCCGGGCGGGTGGTGGCGATTGCGATGGAAAATGACTTGTCCGGCGCGTCATAGCGCACATGCCAGAGGTGGCTGTCCTGCTCCTCGTATTCCACCTCCGCGTCGGACAGGGCGGTTTTGCACTCCGGGCACCAGTTGATTATTCTGTCGCCCTGGTAGATCAATCCCTTATCGTAAAGCTCGCAGAACACTTTGATGACGGCATGGTTGCAGCCCTCGTCCATTGTAAAGCGTTCCTTTTCCCAGTCGCAGGAAGAGCCCAGCTTTTTTAGCTGCTGCACGATACGGCCGCCGTAAATGCGCCGCCACTCCCAGGCGCGATCCAAAAACGCGTCGCGGCCGATATCCTGTTTGTAAAGGCCCTCGGTGGCCATCTGCTCCACAATTTTGACCTCTGTTGCAATGGAGGCATGATCCGTGCCGGGCAGCCAAAGGGTTTCAAACCCGCTCATGCGCTTATAGCGGATCAGCACGTCCTGTAGGGTGTTGTCCAGCGCGTGGCCCATGTGCAACTGTCCCGTAATGTTTGGCGGCGGGATCACGATGCAATATGGGGGCTTGTCCGGGTTGGGCTCCGCGCGAAAATACCCGTTTTGCTCCCATCTTTCATACAGGCGGGTTTCCACCGCGCTGTGGTCGTAGGTCTTATTCATTTCAGTAGCCATATGATCCTCCTTATCGCCAATCAAAAACTCGTTAAAGCGCCAGCAACCAAGCAGCAGCACTTTATGGAAACAAAAAAATAGCTCCGTCCTCAAAGGACGAGCTATGCCCGCGGTACCACCCTTGTTGCGCGAAACGGTTTCGCGCCTCTCAATGCCGCCGTAACGTGGCGGGGACGTGGACACTACTGTATTCGCCACCCAATGCTCCAAAGCGACATTCCGTTTTCTTGTGCCAGCGGTTTTTTCAGCCGGTGAAACCGCCTCTCTGCTGCAAAAGTGGAAACGTACTCCTCTTCATCATCGCGCCAAATATCCAATTATCACACAGTATACCGCCTGCCTTGCGGCCTGTCAAGGGAACAAATACCTATTCCCGTACAAAAAGTCCCCGTTTTTGCCCCTCCAGTATCGCCAGCTTCTCCTGATAGGTACTCACATCCTTCGGGTTTGGAATGCGCTCTACCCGAAGCTCGCGCCCAGGAAACACCCGTTTTGTCATTGCCCCGGCGCCATTGGCCATGATGCTGGCGATTTCCTCCATCATGTCCACGTTGTAGACGCATTCCTTACCGGGGGCGGCATAGCCCACATTTTCAAGATTGCCCCGCATGTACTTCTGCCGGTACGTGTAATAAGGCCGAAGGCCTATCTCCTTTGCGCAGGCCATGCCCAGATCCACCATTTTCGCCACGGCATCCGCGTCGGACAAGGGGTATTCGTCTAGCTCACGCTTCAACCGGGAGGAGCGCTTCACCGCCAATGTGTGAATTGTTAGATTGTCTGGCATAAGTGCCGCCACAGCCTTCAAGGAATGCTCAAACGCCGGAAAATTCTCCCCAGGCAACCCCGCGATCAGGTCCATATTGATGCTCTCAAAGCCGATGCTTCGGGCCATTTCGTAGGCGGATACAATGTCGTTGGCCGTATGGCTTCTTCCCACCCGGGAGAGGGTTTCGTCGTTCATTGTCTGGGGATTGATGGAGATGCGCCCCACCCCCAGCCCCTTTAAGGCGTTTAGCTTTGCCCGGTCGATGGTATCCGGCCTACCCGCTTCCACTGTGAACTCCTGGCCATACCCGCCATAGCAGGCGAGGGCGTGCTCGATCAGGTCCCGCAGCTGATCGGCGCTGAGCACAGTAGGCGTTCCCCCGCCCATATACATGCTGCGCACCCGGTAACCGGCATCCTTCAGGATGGCGGCGCTCATGGCGATATCCTCTTTGAGCGCGATGAGATACGGCGGCAATTTTTCGCTTCCCCGCCCCAGGGTTTCCGAGGCGAAGGAGCAATACAGGCAGCGGGTTTTGCAAAAGGGGATGCCAATATACACGTCCGCGTCCTTCTCCCCCATGGAGCCGATGATAGGGGCCTGCACCCCGACGATTTCCCGGGCGAGCTTGAGCTTTTCGACGGACACGTCGAACTCCTTCGTCATCATGCGAAGGGCTTCCGCCTCTCCTAGCGTCTCAATCAGCTCCCGTAAGAGCTTTGTGGGCCGAATGCCCGTGAGCGATCCCCAGGGAAGCGGTGTTTCAGGGAAAAGCTCCCGAAGAGCGCGGTACGCGGCAATCTTCACCGCGCGTTTTTCATACCGTTTGCGCGTCAGCGGCGTGTCTGCGATATTCGTCATGGGATAGGCGTATCTGCTTTCCCGCCCATCCAGCAAAGCTTGTGCTGTGGCAGTTCCATCGGCAAGGGTCACGCGCAAAGACAGCGCGCCCTGGTCGAAACTGGAAGGCGCGTCCTCACAAAGGGCGATTTCTTCGATGCCCAGAAAGGCGCGTATTTCTTCGCTGATATCATTTGCAAAATCCGGACGGTTTGTAGAAAGCCTTACCATTGATGGCCTCGCTCCCTCCTGCAATAGGGATTGTTTTCCCGTTCATATTCCAGAGTCGTTTTGCGCATGTGCCCGGGATACACCACAGCGTCCCCAGGCAGGGAAAACAGCTTGTTCATGACGCTTTCGATCAGCAATTGAGGGTCGGCGCCGGGAAAATCCGCCCGTCCTACGGACCGGTAAAACAAGGTGTCCCCTGAAAAAAGCACGTCCTCCACCCAATAGCAAACGCCGCCCGGAGAGTGTCCCGGCGTGTGAATAACCCGGAAGGAAAGCCCACCCGCCTCGATCAAATCCCCATCCTTCAAAAGCAAGTCCGCATGGCAGGGGCCTATGTGGGCATTGACCATGGCGGCAAGGGACGCGTTTTCATTTTGCAGCATAAACGCGTCCGCCTCATGAATGCATACTTGGGCGCCGGTAACGGCCCGCAGCTTTGAAACCCCCAGAATATGGTCAAAATGTCCATGGGTCAGGAGAATATGCGTGCAGCTTAGCCCGTGGGATTGAAGCCTGGAAAGCACTGCGTCGGCGTCAGCAGGGTCGATGACGGCGCAGGTTGCAGAACCCTCCTGAAATATAATATAACAATTCGCGTCCAAAGGCCCGCAGGCAAACCGCTCAATCTTCATTTTGAACTCCTATCAAAACAACCGCTTGCTGTCCAATAAAATGGTGACCGGCCCATCGTTAACAAGCGATACGTCCATCACCGCCTGAAACTCGCCTGTGGCCACCGGAACCTGTGCCCCGATCAAGGCAATGGCCTTTTCATACAGGGGAATGGCGGTTTCCGGCCTTGCAGCCTTGATAAAACTGGGCCGCCTGCCCTTTCTCGCGTCCCCATACAGCGTGAACTGGGACACTAAAAGCACGCTTCCGCCCACGTCGGCTACACAGCGGTTCATTTTTTCCTCGTCATCCTCAAACACCCGCAGGCCAACAATTTTATCGCAGATATAGGTAAGGTCCTCCTGGGTGTCAACATCCTCAATTCCCAGAAAGACCAACAATCCTTTTTCAATTTTCCCGATTTCCTGCCCGAATACGGTCACACTTGCGCTTTTCACCCGCTGTACCACTGCACGCATGTCCTTTACAACCTCCTTTAACTGTTCACACGGTATACATCCGTAATACCCTTGAGCTTTTTCATGTTTTTGATTACGTTATTGAGCTGCGAAGCATTGTTGACGTCAAAGCTCAACTGCACAGAGACCGTTTGGTTGCGGTCCGCCTTTGCGTTAATGGCTTTCATAGAGATATTGAGGTTCATCAGCGTCTGGGAAACATCCATCAATACCCCAGGACGGTCCGTCGCCTCGATATGGATATTTGCCGTGTAGGAGGAACGCTCGTCTCCTGCCCACTCTACCTCAATAATCCTGTCGGTATCGTTACGTAAATCCGCCGCGTTCGGACAGTCTTCCCGGTGCACGGAAACGCCGCGGCCACGGGTGATATAGCCGATGATTTTATCCCCCGGCACCGGCGCGCAACACTGGGCAAAGCGAATGACCATGTTCGGCTCGCCTCGGACAATCACGCCCCGGCTGCCTCCCTCATGGCTTTTTTGCGGCAGCGTTCCCCCGCTCTCCTCCAAGCGTTTGAGCCGCTCCGCCATTTCAGCGGCTTTCGCCTCCTTGCGGTACTGGTCCATGAGCTTATGCAGCACCTGCCCCGTGGAAATACCGCCATATCCGAGGGTGGAGTAGATATCATCCAGGGTGGACATATTATAGCGTTTGAGGATGTCCTTATAATACTCGGGTTTGATCAGGGCGGAAAGCTGTTGCCCGTGCCGCTTGGCGGCAGCCTCCAACATTTCCCGGCCCTTTTGGATGTTTTCTTCCCGGTTGGCTTTCTTAAACCATTGGCGTATCTTGGATTTTGCCTGCTGGGTTTTCACGATGTTCAGCCAGTCCCGGCTGGGCCCAGGCTGACTTGAGGAGGTGATGATCTCCACCACATCGTTGGTCTTTAGTTTGTAGTCCAGGCGCACCATGCTGCCGTTAACCTTGGCGTGTTGGCATTTATGGCCCACGTTGGTATGAATACGGTAGGCGAAATCCAGCGGCGTGGAGCCTGCGGGCAGGTCGAGGATTTCCCCACGTGGGGTTAAAACGAATACATATTCGCTGAAGAAATCCTTCATAATACTGTCCACAAACTCACGGGCGTTGGCGGAGTCATCGTCATATTCCAGCGCCTGCCGAAGCCAGGTGAGCTTGCTGTCCAGGTCATCCTGACCGACGCGGCCCTCTTTGTACATCCAGTGCGCCGCAATGCCGTATTCCGCTGTACGGTGCATCTCAAATGTCCTGATCTGCACCTCAAAGGGCATACCCTCAGAGCCAAACATGGTGGTGTGCAGCGACCGGTACATGTTGGTCTTGGGCATTGCGATATAGTCCTTAAACCGGCCTGGCATGGGCTTCCACAACGAGTGGATAATGCCCAGCGCCGCGTAACAGTCGTTGACTGTTTGCAATATCACGCGGATGGCGATGAGGTCGTAAATCTCCTCCAATGGCCTGTTCTGCTTTACCATTTTTCGGTAGATGCTATAAAGGTGCTTCGGGCGGCCATTGATGTCGGCCTCTATGCCCTCCTGCTCCAGATGCTCCCGAATGGCATCGATGGCGCTTTGCAGCAGCTGCATTCTTTCAGCCTGCTGGGGCTCGATGGCGGCGCGCATTTTTTCATATTCTTCGGGCATCAGGTGCATGAAGGACAGATCCTCCAGCTCTCCTTTGATGGCGCCCATGCCGAAACGGTGGGCCAGCGGCGCGTAAACCTCCAGGGTTTCCTTGGCTTTTCTTGCACGCTTGGCGGTATTGCAATATTCCAGCGTGCGCATGTTGTGCAGGCGGTCAGCAAGCTTGATGATAACAACCCGGACGTCGTTTGCCATTGCCAGGAACATCTTTCTTAGGTTTTCCGCCTGTTGCTCCTGCTTGGTAATATACGTTTGGTCGCCGGATTTGGTCAGCTTGGTCACGCCGTCCACCATGGCGGCGATTTCCTTACCGAACTCATCCGCGATCATTTGTACGGTGATATTTTTTCCGTCCTCAACCACGTCATGAAGAAGCCCCGCAATCACCGTGGCGCTGTCCATTCCCATTTCATAAAGCATGGTTGCCACAGCCTCAGGGTGTATGAAATATGGTTCGCCGCTTTCGCGTTTTTGGTCTTTGTGAACTACCTGCGCAAAATCAATCGCCTTTTTCAAAAGCGCAAGCTGCTCCGCGTTGAACGTTTTGGCGCAAAGCTCGTATGAAGCGACCATATTTCACCTCCCCCTCCCCAATGCAGTTGGACATATATTTTGGCATGGCATATTGTAATGAAGAAATCAACGGCAAGCCGTTGATTTCAACATACTATCTGTTATTCTACTAAAAGATCATCACGGAGTCAACAGCATACCCCTTAAGGGTTTCACGTCCACTGAGGTCTGATAGCTCGATGGCAAACAGTGCCGCAACCACCTCGCCCCCCGCCTGCTCCGCAAGCCGGATTGTGGCCAGCGCCGTGCCGCCGGTGGCAAGCAGATCGTCCACGATGGCAACCTTCTGTCCAGGCTGAATGGCGTCCGCGTGCACCTCCAGGATGTCCGTGCCGTACTCAAGGCCATACTCATAGCGGTTGGTCTTGCAGGGCAGTTTTCCGGGCTTGCGCGCCACAACAAACCCCGCGCCGATGGCGTATGCCAGCGCGGAGCCAATGACGAACCCTCTGGCCTCCGGCCCGATGATCAGTTCAATGCCCTTGCCCTCCAATGTTTTGGCCATCCTGTCGATGAGCTCGCGATACGCATCTTTATCCTTAAAAAGCGTGGTGATATCGCGAAACAGTATGCCTTCCTTCGGAAAATCCGGTATGTTGCGAATGGTTGACTCGAGATCCATAAACCATTACCTCCTTAACGAACTAAGCCTATCTCCATTGCCGCGTTTATGAAGCGGCAAAAACCATACTTTCTTCCAATGTCCGGGCTGTGGGGTTAGGCACACGGCAAATTTCCCCAGTGGCTTGATTGTACTTGAAAAAACCAAGCTCCGCAAATATCAAAAGCGTCAACAGCGCGCTTTCGTATGTTTCTCCCGGCAGCGCTCTTAGGATCAGCTGATCCCGGGAAAGCGGCCCTTCCTTTAGCGCCAGGGAAAGCGCCCGGTATGCCCCTTCCATGTATGCCCGGTCGGTCTTAAGCGGGGCAAAAAACCCCTGTTCCGATCCCCTGTCCGTGCCTGCCAGCACTGGGCATGTGCAGCCGCCAAGAAGCGACAGGGCTATGGGGCCATCGTGTGTAAAATCGTAAGCGATGATGGTCTGATAGCGGGGCCATTGGGTTTGCAGCACGTCTAAACATGGCGCAAGCACGATGGTGTTGTTCGAAGTGGCTGAAGCTTCAAAAGAAAACCCCGCCTCCGCACGCTGCGCAAGCTTTTCTTGCAAAAGCAGGCTTTTAAGCCGTTGAGCGCCTTGTAATGTTGCGCACAGTATCAGCGTGCCCTCAATACCATGGGTTAGCGATGCGACCACCGCCGCGTCGATATCGCCGCAATGCTTCACACAAATGGCATCCCGACTAACATTATATAGAACATTTTGAAAAAAAGCATTATAAAATTTTGTTATTTGCTGGTTCAGCCATGGCCCATCCTGCCAGAAGGAGGTTTCGTTGGCGGCTTTGAGCATAAGTTGCAGCCGCTTGTTTCCTCGAAACGCGTTGATTTCAGCGGTATACAGTATATCAAACGTTGGCACCGCCAGGCCGTGAGGCGCCCAGCGCTCGGCTTGATGCCCCATATGAAACGCCACAAGCGCCACGCGACGCTCCTCCTGGGCCGCCATTGCCCTTAGATGCGTCCGCTCTTTACCCATGCGCTCGATTTGCTCCATCTGGACGTTTCTGGTACAGAATACCGGCTGCGGGTTTCCTTCCCCAAAGGGGGCCATCCACTGAAGCTCTTCCACCACGGGCATTGTCAAGGCAAAAAGCTTTGTTTCCACCTCGAACCCCATCCGGGGCAAGTACCGCTCCGCCGGCACGCTCTCCCGAAGATATGTCTGAAATGCCTCAAAAAAGGCCGGGAAGGCATCCTGCTGCAGCGTGAGCCCCGCCGCCTGGGAATGTCCGCCGTAGCGGGTTAAATGCGTCTCACAGGCCTTCAGGCAGTCAAAGAGGTGTACGCCGGGGATGCTGCGGCCGGAACCTGTAAGCGAGTCCCCCTCTTTGTAGAGCAGCAGCACAGGCCGGTGATATTCCTCCACCAGGCGGGAGGCGACGATCCCTACGATCCCGGGATTCCAGCCTTCGTCAAACAGCACGATCCCGCGGTTTTCCATAAAATCATAATCGGCAAGCTTCTCCCGCGCGCTTTTTACGATCTGCCGCTCCTCCATCTGCCGCTTTGCGTTTTCCTCATCCAGCATAAGCGCAAGGGGCATTGCTTGTTCCCGAGACGTGGCGCACAGCAGTTGAAATGCCCGGGTCGCGTCGCCCATACGCCCCGCGGCGTTGATGCGGGGCGCCAGGCGAAACGCCAGTGTATCGCTTGTCACCCGCTCATTTGCCGCCCCTGCCGCCTCCAGCAGCGCCATCAGCCCAGGATGCCGGTGTATTTTTTCCATGCCCAACGCCACGATCACCCGGTTTTCTCCGGTCAAGGGCACGACGTCGGCCACCGTCGCCAGCGCCGCCAGACATAGGTATTTCTGCATCTCCCCCCTGCCGCCTAAGGCCTCCACGAGTTTAAGCGCAACCCCTGCCCCGCAAAGCTCTCCGTAAGGATATCGGCCGTCTGGCCGATGAGGATTGACCACCGCCGCGCAGCCGGGCAGCGCATCCGGACACTGATGATGATCCGTCACCACCACGTCCATATGAAGGGATTGGGCCAATGCGATTTCCTCCTGGGCGGCGATACCGTTGTCAACGGTTATGATGAGGTCGATGCCATCCTTTGCCGCAAGCTCCACAGCGGATTTGTTCATGCCATATCCCTCACCATGCCGGAGCGGAATATGCACCGATACGGTTGCGCCGAGGCTTGATAAATATTGATACAGGATGGCGGTTGCGCACACGCCGTCCACGTCATAATCTCCGTAAACGAGTATGGACTCCCGATTTTCCACGGCAGCACGAATGCGCATTACCGCCTTGTCCATGTCGAGAAGCTCCATCGGGTCCCTGAGCGCCTCAAGGGACGGGCGCAGGTACGCCTGCACCGCTTCACGGGTGGTCAACCCTCTCAGGCACAGCGCCGCGCTTAAAAGCTCAGATATTCCGTTTTCCGCCGCGACGCGCGCAATCAGCCCACTGTCCCGGCAACCGTTGTTTTCAAAAACAAGCATACATTCCTCGCTTCACATAGGAAGAGGCCACAGTGCAGCGTGTGCGCCTGACGGCCTCTAAGACGAGGCCGCTTCCCAAGTTCAATCAGAAAGCGGCCTCGCATACATGAATTACTTTTTACTTTTTCCCTTTTTTTGCGCCTTTTGCGTCTTTTCCTTTTGCTGGCGTCTGCTGTACCAGAGCGCCCACATGGGGCTTGCCAGGAAAATCGAGGAATACGTGCCCGCCAGCAGGCCGATGATGATGGGCAAAGTGAATTCCTTGATGGACTGGATGCCAAGGATGTAGATCATAACCACGGTCAACAGCGTCGTGACGGAGGTGTTGATGGAGCGGCTGAGGGTTTCCTGAATGGATTTGTTCACCACATCATCCCGATGCTTGCTGATGTACAAATCGTTTTTGCTGTTTTCCCGGATCCGGTCAAATATGACGATGGTATTGTTGATGGAATACCCAACGATGGTCAGCACCGCCGCAATAAAGGAGCTGTTCACCTGAATGCGCAGGATGCAGGTCAACGACAGCATGATCGCAACGTCATGCAAAAGGGCGATCACCGCCGCGAAGCCGGAGTACAGCTCAAACCTGATCCAGATGTATACCAGTATCAGCGCGCTTGCGATGAGCACTGACAGGAACGCGTTTCGAATGAGATCCGCGCTGGCAACGCCATCCACCCGGTCCACAAGCTTGATTTGTGCATTCGGGTATGTTTGCTGGATGATAGTGAGGGCGTTGGTGCGCTGCTCGCTCTCAAGCGCATCGTCATTGAGGCTCTTCATGCGAATGATAGCCTCTGTCTGGGTGGACGAGGTTGCGCCCGCGCGCACCGCCTGTGCGCCGGCAACGCCCGCCTGTTCCAGAGCGGTTTCGATGACATTCATGTCAAAATCGTCTTTTAAGTCCACTGTAAATTCCGTGCCGCCGGTAAAATCTACGCCTACATTCAGTCCGCCCGCAAGCAGACCCACCACAAGGCCCGCCAGTATGATAACGGCGGAAACGAAGGCCATCAGCTTAAATCTTTTAATATAATCCATTGCGTTTCCCTCCTTACCTGGCGTTCGCTTCGTCCGACTCTTTGAGCCGGCAGAATAGTGCCTTGTTCTCGATATTAAAGCCTAACAGCAGGTTCATAAGCCCTCTGGTGACCAGCACCGCGTTCAGGAAGCTGACGATGATGCCGATCAACAGCGTCACCGCAAAGCCCTTGATGCTGCCGGTACCAAACAATAACAGCACAACCGCCGCAATGATCGTGGTAATGTTGCCGTCGAGGATAGCAGCGAATGCCCGCTGGAACCCGGCCTTGACGGCGGTGCGCAAGGACTTGCCGCTTCTGATTTCCTCGGACATGCGCTCGAAAATGATGACGTTTGCGTCAACCGCCATGCCGATTGACAGGATGATGCCCGCGATGCCCGGCAGCGTCAGCTGTACGCCTGGGAACGTGGCCAACAGCGCCAGCACGATGATGATGTAAATACTCAGCGCCAGATCCGCCATCAGGCCAGGCAGACGGTACACCACCGCCATAAACACAAACACCAGGAGAATGCCGATGGCGCCTGCGAGTATGCCGTTTTCAAGGGCGTTTTCACCCAGGGTGGCGCTGACGGAGCGCACCTCGATCTCTTCCATTTCGATGGGCAGCGCGCCGCTTTGAATTTGTTGAGACAGCAGCTGGGCGCTTTCAGCGGTGAATGTGCCGCTGATTTCCGCCTGACCCGAAGGGATTGCCGTGTTGACCACCGGCGCAGAAATGACAGTGCCATCCATCACGATGGAAATGCTCTTAGCGGCGGCTCCCACCTCTGCCTCATTCAGTGCAGCCAGCCTTGCGGTCGTGGCTGCGAATACGCTTGCCGCTTCTGCATTGAGCTTGAAGTTCACCACATACGCGCCGCTTTCGTTGATTGACGGGCCGACATTTTCCATGGCCGCGCCGTCGAAAAGCACAGTGCCGTCCGGGTCTACAAACTCGATTTTAGCGGGTTTGACCAGGTACTGGGTAATGACGCTGGGGTCATCCACCATGTTGCTTTCGTTGATGGGGATTTCAATGCGCATACGGCCTGTCCCCTGCCGGGCGATGGTGGCCTCCGGATAGCCCTCGCTATCCAGACGGGTGCGCATGATTGACTCCACGATGGCCATATTATTCGCTAGATTGGGATCGGATAAATCTTTCGCCTCGTATACGACGGAAACACCGCCCGTCAAATCCAGTCCTTTGGGGATCTGTTCCGCCAGCGGGCGGATTTCATAAATTCCCCAGGCGATGCCATTGATGGCGATGACACCGAATACGGCTGTCAAAAACACGATCAAGACAAGCGCCACGATCTTGCGTACATTCACTACGCTTTCCTCCTTCGCGATGCGGGTCCGCACAATGCGCGGATACCCAAAATACAACAATGCTTATTATGTCACAGACCGCGCCCGGTTTCAAGTACCGGCCGCGCTTATTCCTCTGTTTTTAGCCCGATGGCGCATTCCGTGCGCTTACATTCGAACGCGCAGGTGATTTCATGGGGCTTCATAATATCCCCATTGTATTTGTAGGCGTTGGCCGCGCAGCCGCCAGAGCAGAAGTATTTTGCCCAGCAGCTTTGGCATTTTACTTTGGTGCGCACGGTGCAGCCCGCAAACGCCGTTTGCAGCGCCGTATCAAATGTGCCCGCAAGCACATTACCCATGGAGAAACCCTCTTCCCCCACGAACTGATGGCAGGGATAAATGTCCCCGTCCGGGGTGATGGCCACATACTCGGTACCCGCGCCGCAGCCGGTGATGCGCTTTCTTAGACAGGGGCCGTTGTCAAAATCCACCATGAAATGAAAGTAATTAAACCATTTGCCATCAGCAATGCTCTCTTGTAAAAACGCCGTGAGCCGGTCGTATTCGTCCAAAACGGCTCCCACATGCTCCTCCAGGATGGCGTAGGGGCTGTCGGGAGCGAGCACCACAGGTTCCATGGAGATTTGGGTAAAGCCCGCATCCCGAAGGGATTTTACATCCTCTGTAAAGTCCAGATTGCGGTTGGTGAACGTGCCCCGGACATAATGCTCTTTTTCACCTCGCGCTTTTACCATTGCCTGGGCGTTCTTTAACGAGATGGCATACGAACCCTTGCCGTTGATGGCGGGGCGCATGGCGTCGTGCACCTCGGGACGGCCGTCGAGGCTCAAAACGATGTTGTGCATTTCCCGGTTGAGATATTCGATCTTGCTCTGGTCAAGCCCCACGCAGTTGGTGGTCATTGTAAAGCGGATTACCTTATTGTGCTTTCGCTCAAGCATCCTTCCATATGCGACGATGGCTTTTACCACCTCGAAATTCAAGAGGGGCTCGCCGCCGAAGAGATCAACCTCCAGGTTGCGGCGAGAACCGGATCGCGCGATAAGAAAATTCAGAGCCGCTCTGCCCACCGCTTCGCTCATCAGCATCCGGTCGCCATGAAACTCGCCGGTGGACGCAAAGCAATACCTGCAGCGCAGGTTGCAGTCGTGGGCCACATGCAGGCACATGGCCTTGATGACCTGCTCCTGCTCTCTGGGCGCGGGGGGTGTAAGAGGCTTGGAAAGGAACATGCCTTCTTCTTGAAGTTGAGAGAACTCCTCCAAAATCTCCGCGACCTCTTGTGCAGCCCCAGCAGTATACGGATCAAGCCCTGCCTCGATAGCCTTAGCGACATGATAGGCCGGTTGTGTCAGCTCATGCAGCGCGCCGCTTTCCACGTCCAGCACAATATATCGGTTTTGAAACTGAAATGCGTGAATCAATGCCTTCCTCCATACGTCCCATAGGACAGTGATGATCAAAACTTACAAACAGTGATAGGGCGGGCAAACTGCCCGCCCTATTGACACATGCTATACTTTACTTTCTTTCCTTCTGGCAGCTCTGATTGGCCACAGTGCAGCTGGTTTTGCATGCGGACTGGCAGCTGGCCTGGCACTCGCCGCAACCGGTTTGGGCGTCTGCCTTGATGCAGGGCTTCTGGATGGTTTTAATATGCTTCATTTCGGTATCCTCCCGTAATCAAATCAATATCAACGGATATTATACAACATATATGGGATGGGGGCAAGCCTGGCTTCTTCAACCGGAGCTTCAGGCAAGGGCAATTCGCGCGGTATCCCGGGCGATGACCATTTCCTCGTCCGTGGGGATGACAAACACTTTCACCTTGCTTCCAGGCTTTGTCAGCTCAACTTCCTCACCGCGGGGACAGGTCTTGTTGTATTCGAAGTCCATGTCGATGCCCAGGTAATCCATGTCCTTAAGCACCAGCTCCCGCACGCCCCGGTCGTTTTCGCCGATGCCCGCCGTAAACACAATGGCGTCAACGCCGTTCATGCTCGCGGCATACGCGCCAATGTAACGCTTGACCTTATAGGCGAATGTTACAAGGGCTATGTCGGCCCTGTCGTTCCCGGCATCCGCCGCTTCCCGCAGGTCGCGGAAGTCGGAGGACACGCCGGAAATGCCCTTTACGCCGCTCTTTTTGTTCATGTACGCGTTTACGCCCGGGATGTCGAGGTCAAGCTTTTCCATAAGATACGTCACAATCGCCGGATCCATGTCACCGCAGCGGGTACCCATGGGCACGCCTTCGAGGGGGGTAAAGCCCATGGAGGTATCCACGGATTTGCCGCCCTTTACCGCTGTAATGGAAGAGCCGTTGCCCAGATGGCAGGTGATGATCTTGGTGTCCTCCGCCGGCTTGCCCAGCTTTTCAATGGCCCTGCCGGACACGTACAGGTGGGACGTGCCGTGGAAGCCGTAGCGGCGAATCATCAGATCGGTATAGGCCTCATAGGGCAGGCCATAGAGAAACGCTTCTTTCGGCATTGTCTGATGGAACGCAGTGTCGAATACGCCAACCATGGGCGTATCCTGCATCAGCGCCTTGCATGCCCGCACCCCCATGAGGTTGGCGGGGTTGTGCAGGGGCGCAAGTTCCGTGAGCTCTTCCACCGTGGCGATCATCTCGTCTGTGATGAGTGCGCTGCCGGTAAACTTCTCGCCGCCATGAACCAGCCGGTGCCCCACTGCCGCGATTTCATCCATGGATTTAATCACGCCGATTTCAGGGTCGACCAGCGCGTCAAGCACCATCGAAACCGCGTCCGTATGATCCTTCATGTCCTTTTGGAACTCGTGATCGCCTTTTCCAGCGGGCTTGTAAATGAGCTTGCTGCCGCTTATACCGATACGCTCGCAAAGGCCCTTTGCGATAACGCTTTCATCCTCGATGTTGATGAGCTGGTATTTCAAAGAGCTGCTGCCCGCGTTAATGACAAGAATGTTTTTCATACTACCTTCCCCCTCCTTACATATCCTGCGCCTGCACGGCGGTGATTGCCACGACGCTTACAATGTCCTCCACAGAGCAGCCCCTGGACAGGTCGTTGATGGGCCGGGCAAAGCCCTGGCATACGGGGCCGATGGCCTCCGCGCCCGCAAGCCGCTGCACCAGCTTGTAGCCGATGTTCCCCGCCTGGAGGTCCGGGAATACCAGAACGTTTGCCTTGCCCGCCACAGGGCTTCCGGGGGATTTGAGCTGGCCGATTTTTTCCACCAGCGCCGCGTCCGCCTGCAGTTCGCCGTCCACATTGAGCGCCGGCGCAAGTTCTTTTACCAAAGCGGTGGCGTTTACAACCTTGTCCACCAGCTCGTGCTTGGCGCTGCCCTTTGTGGAGAAGGAAAGCATGGCCACCCGGGGCTCGATGCCGCAAAGGGCTTTCGCTGTGGAAGCGGAGGAAATGGCGATGGCCGCCAGCTGCTCGGCAGTGGGATTGGGGTTCACGGCGCAGTCCGCAAACACCAGCACGCCATCGTCGCCATAGTCTTTATTGGGAAGCTCCATCAGGAAGCAGCTGGATACAACGGAAATGCCCTTTGCCATTTTCACAATCTGAAGGCCCGGCCTTAACGTGTCGCCGGTGGTGCAAACAGCCCCTGCTACCATGCCGTCCGCCGCGCCCTCTTTCACCATCATGGCGGCAAAGAACATCGGGTCTTTCATGGTTTGTGCAGCTTTTTCCGGCGTTACGCCCTTTGCCTTGCGCATTTCATAAAATTTGTCCGTATACGAGCCAAGGTCTGGGGAAGCAACGGGGTCGAGTATCGATACGCCGGAAAGGTCCACATGAAGCTTCTCGGCGCTTTTACCAATTTCTTCGGCATTGCCCAGCAATGTAATGTCGGCAAGCCCTTCCTTTACGATGATCGCGGCCGCCTGTACCATGCGTTCTTCCGGGCCCTCGGGCAACAGAATATGCTTTTTGTTTGATTTGGCCTTGGCTTTGATCCCATCCATTAACGACATGTGCTTGACTCTCCTTCCATATTGAAAACAGTAAATTGTGGATTGCTGCTGAAATTATAACATAATTTTATGAACCCGTGCACATAAAATCCATATTTTAAGAATAATTCTTCCGCTATTCTGTGATACAATAACAAAAAGGAGGCATGCGCCATGAAAATCGCTGGAATTATCGCCGAATACAACCCCATGCACAATGGGCATGTTTACCACATTTCTCAAACCCGGGAGGCCACCGGCTGCGATTATCTCATGGTCGTCATGAGCGGGGATTTTGTGCAGCGGGGAGAGCCGGCCATTGCAGACAAGTTCACCCGCACACGCTGGGCATTGGAGGCGGGCGCAGATCTTGTGCTGGAGCTTCCCAGCGCCGCTGCTGTGGCCAGCGCCGAACGGTTTGCCCGTGGCGGCGTACAAACCCTTTGCGCAACCGGCGTGTTGACCCATCTTTGCTTTGGCAGCGAGCTTTCGGACGTGGACGCCCTGTGCGCCGCGTCAGAGCATCTCGCCAAGGAGCCGCCAGGGTTTAAGGCCGCATTAAAGGAGCAGCTTTCCCTTGGAAAATCCTATCCCCGGGCAAGATATGACGCTCTGGAGAGCTGCGGCGCGCCAAAGACGCTGCTTGAGGCGTTGAAATCTCCCAACAGCATACTCGCCATGGAGTATATCCGCTTTTTGCGGCAGTTTGGGCCTGAAGTGATCCCCGTGGCAATCGAGCGGCTGGGCAGCGGCCACGATCAGCCGGGACTAGGCGGCTTTGCCAGCGCCAGCGCGATAAGAAACGCGCTTTTGGCTGGGGACGCGGATGTGTACGAAAGCATGCCCATGTATGTAGGCGGCCGGTTTGCCCTTGGCCAAATCCCCCCCATCAGCCTTAACGAGGCGCAGGAACTGATATTGTACGCCCTTTTACGTATGTCGCCGGAGGAATTAAGCAACCTCCCCGACGTGCAGGAGGGGTTTGAAAACGTGATTTACCGGGCCGTGCGCCAAGCTTCCTCGCTGGACGAGCTGTACGCGGAGCTAAAAAGCAAGCGGTATACCCTTGCCCGCTGCCGGCGGATCGCCCTGTGCGCGCTGCTTGGCATCGACAAGGCGCTGCTGCAGACCTCTATGGGCGAGGAGGGCGCGGGGTATCTGCGGGTACTGGGCTTTCGCCGGGACGCGAGGCCGCTATTATCCGCCATTTCCCACCATGGCAGCATGCCGCTCATCATGCGCTATTCCGATCAGATGGGCTGCTCCCCCGCCGCCCAGGCATTGTTGAAGCTGGATATCGAGGCGCACAACATCTACGCCCTGTTGCTTGGCAAGCATGGGGAAAGCATTCCGCGGGATTTTAAAAGCCCGCCGGTGATGATATAACCATAGTTAAATACAATCATCCGTGCCTGAGAGAAATCCCCTTTTCCTCCAATAGCTCCTTAATCCGGGGCATCGCCTCCTGTGCGGCCCGCCGACCTTCGTTGATGGCCTGATCCGCAAGCTCTGTGTCAAACCATTTCATATAGTTCACCCGCGGGTAGATCACCAGGTCTGCCGACTGGGTGCGCAAATTCGTGATCTCCCGCTGCATGATGGAAGTGCTTTGATCCACCACTGCCATCATCGTTGGCGGGTCCAGCGTGATGACCTCCCCATTCCAACCAACATCAACGCCGATCACCACATCCGCTCCCATGTCCTTTAATTGGCCGCAGGGCACGCAATCCAATACCCCGCCATCCACCAGCAGCCGTCCGTTGAGGCGGACAGGGGTGAATACCCCGGGGATGGACATGCTGGCGCGCACCGCGTCGTGAAGGGGCCCCTCGGTGAGATTGAGAAGCTCTCCTTTTTCCACGTCCACCGCCGTGCATACATAGGGGATGTTCGCCTGCTGAAACGTCTTGTTGTGGGTGAATATGCGAATAAGCTCGTGGAGCCGCTCCCCCGACATCAGCCCGCCCTTTTGCGGCCTGGGCAAATCAAGAAAATCCCGGCTGGTAACGGTGGAAAAATACTTGCCCAGCATTGTCATGTCACCGCCCACGGCGTACACCGCGCCCACGATCGCCCCCACGCTGGAGCCGGAGATCATATCGATGGGCACACCATATTCACGAAACACCTGCAATAAACCAATATGCGCAAATCCTTTCACGGAGCCCGCGCCCAGCGCCAGCCCAACCTTTTTCGCTTTGGTCATGACAAGCACTCCTTCCACATATATTTTACCCGAGTGAGTAAGTGTTTTGATGAGTACCGGAAATCTTATGATTTCGGGTGATGGGAGGAAACCGTATTGAAACGAATGATCGCCGTCCTCGCCTTCGGCGTGTGCATCCTGCTGTTGCTGTTTTCGGGGCCGGTTATGGATGCCGCCCAGGATGGGCTTACCCTTTGGTGGAAGGTTGTCCTGCCCACCCTGTTTCCATTCTTTGTCTGCGCCACTTTAATCGAGCGCTCCGGCGCGCTGGCATCCCTATCGCGCTTGTTTGCGCCCCTGTCAAAGCTACTGAGGGTCTCCCCCTATGCCCTGCCAGTGCTGCTGTTGGGGGGCATGGCGGGCTATCCCTCCGGCGCGCGGCTGACGGGTATGCTGCAATCGGAAATCTCCTCTGCCGAGGCGGACCGGCTGGGAACCGTGTGCAACCTGTGCAGCCCCATGTTTTTGCTGGGCGCGCTGTGCACCGGGATGCTTGGAAATTCCGCCCTGTTTCTGCCCCTGCTCATCGGTCATTATGGAAGCGCTCTTCTCGTCATGGTATTCCTAAAGATAGTGTGCCCCATCCCAAGCAGCAATGTAAGGATCATCCGCGTATCTCCAGCTCAGCCGGTTTTGCAGGCGCTTCCCACCGCCATTTCCGACGGGGTTCTGGGGTTGATCAAGGTGGGTGGCAGCATCGTGTTTTTTCTCGTCCTCGCAAAAATATTGTCCATTACCGGGATACTTCGCCTGCTCTGCTTGCCAGCGTCGTTTGTTTCGGATACGGCAGCCTTGGCTGCCCCCGGACTTTTGTGCGGCATGCTGGAAATGACAGGGGGCTTACACATGCTGTCCGCGGCAGGATTGCCCCTTCGGTTAACGGCAGCGCTTAGCGCGTATCTCGTGTCCTTTGGCGGCCTTTGCGTCATGGTCCAAGCGATGGCGTTCTTATGGTATGAGCGTCCGGGAACTTATATTCTAACGAAACTTGCCCAGGGCGTCCTGGCGGGGCTCATCACATGGTTCGTATTTCCCCTTCTCCCTGGCACGGCTCAAGCGATAGCAGGGCCTGATGCGGCATTTTATATGGAAAACGCGTACGTTGGCCTTTCCCTGCTGTTTTCCAGCGCTCTCGGGCTTTCTATTCCCCTTTTGCTTTCCCGTGTGGCGCGAAGGCGCAAGGCTACTCGACTAAAGTCAGGCGCTTGACCGCCGCCTCGTCCGGGGTAATGTAAATGGTGCGGTTGGCGGTGTATATCACCATCCCCGGCTTTGCGCCGGAGGGTTTTTTCACATACTTCCGGGGGCAATAATCCACCGGCACCGAGGCGGAGGCCCTGGCCTTGCTGTAGAATGCAGCCAATGTAGCCGCTTCCCTCAGTGTCCGCTCCGGCGGCTCCCCCTCGTGGCGGATGATCACATGCGAACCAGGGATGTTTTTCGTGTGCAGCCAAAAATTTTCCCCAGTGGCGAATTTTAGCGTCAGGGCATCGTTTTGCGCATTGTTTTTGCCCACGTACAGGTCAATCCCGTCGCTTGACATATAATGATGGGGCTTGGAGGGAGGGCGCTTTTGCGGCTTCATCCGGGTGTTCTGGCGCTTGGCGTAACCTTCTAGCTCCAACTCCTCCCGGATTTCTGAAAGCTCCGCGTCGGTGCTGCATTTTTGCAGGTTGTCCTGCTGCCCTTCCAGATACGCGATCTCCTCCAAGGTTTGTCTTCGCTGCTCCACAGCCAGCGCCTTGGCAGCCTTGCCCTTTTGATACTTCTTAAAATACCGCTGGGCGTTCTCCTGGGGGGACAGCCGTTCGTCCAGCGCCACCAGAACGGGCGCGGGGGGATCCTCGTAATAATTCATGAGCTTTGCCATGCGTTCCCCGCGCTTGATTGCGTGAAAGTTTGCGGTAATCAGCTCCCCAAGCAGCCGGTATTGGTCAAGGCTTTCCTGTTGGTTGAGGGCGGTTTCAAAAACCGAAAGTTTTTTTTGGCACCGCTCCAGGTTGTTTTGCAGCACCTTTTGCAGCGCTGTGCTGCGTCTGCGGATGCGCTCCAACACATTCCGTGTTTCATAGTATACATCCAGCGCAGTCCCCATATCCGGCATGGCTCTGAGATATTGGTTCGGGATAGCCGGGCGAAAGGGATGCACGGCAACAGGCTCGTGCAAATCGTTATACACCAGCGTCGGCGAAAACCGGCCCGCCGCCGCATCCTGATAGAAGGCGCTTAGACTCTTGGAAAGCGCCTTCCGGTCTTCATCCGACAACCGCGCCGCGTCCATGTCCCCCTCCTCCACCACGCGCCCGCACAACAGCGCGGCATACGCAGGAGACAGGCCAAAAAAAGCGTTGGACAGCAATTTATGGATCCGGCCAGGGCCAGAAAGCGCCCTTTCAAAATCCTCCGCCTCGCACTCACGGGGGTCGCGCTTGTCCTGCTGGGGCGGCAGCGTGTAATTTAGCCCCGGCAAGAGCAGCCGGACGCTGGACATGCCAGCGCCCACATGCCGGGCGCAGTCCAGAATGACGCCCTGCTCGCTTAAAAATATGATGTTGGAATGCCGGCCCATCAGCTCTACAATCAGTTCAACCCGGGTCAGGTCCCCTAATTCATCCTGTACCTGTGCCGTGAGGCGCAACACCCGGTCAAGGCCCGGCTGCTCGATGGCGGCAATCCGTCCGCCGCTGAGCCGTTTTCGCAGCAGCATGCAAAACGCGGGAGGTTCTGGCGGGTTGGGGAATTGGGCGGCCGTCACCTGTACCCGGCCGTTTTCCGGGTGAGCACAAAGGAGCAGCCGATGATTGCTGCCCCCAGAACGGATTGTCAGCAGCAACGCGTCCCGCTCCGGCTGCTGTACCTTATCGATTTTTCCCCCAACAAGCCCCTGTAGCTCATGCGTGACTGCCAGCAGGGAAAGCCCATCCATGGACATATGTTATTCCTCTTTTCCTTCCTCTTGCGCCATCCGGTCCAGTATCAGCCGATATCCCCCCGCGCCGTATGTCAGGCAGCGGTTGACCCGGCTGATGGTGGCGGTGGATGCGCCAAGGCGCTGGGCAATTTCCTGGTAGGTCACGTTGTTTTCCAGGAGCTTTGCCACCTCCAGCCGCTGGCTGATGGCCATAAGCTCCGAGATGGTGCAAACATCCTCAAAAAAGCGATAGCATTCCTCTTGGTCTTGCAGCAGTAAAACCGCCTCAAACAGCGCGTCCATTTCCCTGCTTTTGAGCTTGCTCACATATCCTTCCAAGATTTCACCCTCCTTTCATGACGATACTGTCAACGGAGTATATGGTTGCGTAGTACGCCGATGCCGCCCACTTCCACCTCAATCACGTCGCCCTTTTGCATGGGGCCGATGCCGGCAGGCGTCCCGGTGGCGATTACGTCTCCCGGCAGCAATGTCATAACCCTGGTGATATAATACACCAGCTTATCGATGTTGTGTATCAGCTTTTCGGTATTGGAGCTTTGCTTGACCTCGCCGTTTAAGCGGCTTTCCACAGACACGTGAAAAGGATCGAGCTCAGTCTCAATCCATGGCCCGATGGGGCAAAACGTATCGTAACTTTTGCCTCTTGTCCATTGGCCGTCGCTTTTTTGGATATCCCGGGCAGTAATGTCATTGAGGCAGGTATATCCAAGCACAACGTCCTGATATCCACCCATAGGCACGTCCTTACAGCGCTTTTTGATGACGATGGCAAGCTCAGCCTCGTAGTCAAGCCGCTTGGAGTCCGGGGGATACGCGATGCCATCCTCTGGGCCGATGACGCAGGTGCTGGGCTTAAGGAACAGCAATGGCTCCTCCGGCGGGCTTCCTTCGTTCATTTCCATGGCATGGTCATAGTAGTTTTTGCCGATACAGACCACCTTGGAAGGCTCTACCGGTGCAAGCAGCCGTACCTCGTCCAAAGAATACGTGCGCTTGTCCTTGATAATCTCCACAAACGGATGGCATGCCAGCCGATACAGCCTGTCATCCTTGAGTTGCGCATAAAATATTTCCATTCCTTTTTCTACACGGCAAATACGCATTTTCTTCACCCTCTTCAGTTATATTTTAACACGTTACAGTATGAAAGCAATGGCTATTTCTATCGATACAATTTCGCGCCCGCGAGAGCGTCCGCCGTGGGCGGGCTGTCGAATGTGAATATCTCGTATTGCTCCATATGCATATGCGGTATGGAACGCACGTATATATTGCGGCCGGGAGCGGTCGGCAAAAGCGGCGCTTGCGCGCTGTGCTCGTCCATGAGCGCGGCCACGCTTGCGTGCACCTCTACAAGGTAATCCGCCATGGACTCCTGATGGAAGCGGTTGATCAGCGCCTTTCGCACCTTCAAAACCACTGTTTCCGGGGACGACACCCTTCCTGCCCCCTGGCAGTACGGGCAGGTGGTTTGCAGGGTGTTACTGATGCACTGGCGCATCTTTTTCCTGGTCATCTCCACAAGCCCCAGCTGGGTAATGCCCAGGACATTGGACTTCGTCCTGTCCTTTTTCAGTTCCGACTTCAACGTGTCCAGCACCCGTTCCTTGTCTGCGATTTCCTCCATGTCGATAAAATCAATGATGATGATGCCGCTAATATCCCGAAGCCGCAATTGCCGGGCGATTTCCTTGGCGGCCTGGCAATTGGCCTCTGTGATGGTCTCCTGTAAATTGTCAGTCCCTACATACCTTCCGGTATTCACGTCGATACTGGTGAGGGCTTCCGTCTGGTCGATCACGATGTAACCGCCGTTGCTCAGCCATACCTTGCGGGCCAAGGCCTTTTCGATCTTTGCCTCCAGGTCAAAGCGGTCGAAGAGATCCTCCTCCCCCTGATACAGCACCACACAGTCTTTCAACTGAGGGGATATGATGTTGGCCACGATCTGCACCCGCTCGTAAAACTCTTGATCGTTGATGGTAAGCCGCTGGATGTCCGGGGTGAATAAATCCCGGATGGTGCGGAATATCAATGGTTCCTCCGCGTGCAAAAGCCTTGGAGCGCTGACAAGCTTCATCTTTTGCTGGATGCGCTGCCACAGACGCGCTAAAAACGTGATGTCCCCGCGAAACTCCTCCTCGGTTTTGCCCTCCGCGGCGGTGCGCACAATCACGCCCATTTCCGGGGGCTTGACTTCGTCAAGAATGGTGCGAAGCCTGGCGCGCTCCTGCTCGTTGCTGATGCGCCGGGAGACGCCCACATAGTTTACCGTAGGCATCAGCACCAGCGTGCGTCCCGGCAGGGTAATGTGGGTAGTAACGCGGGCGCCTTTGGTGCCTACAGGCTCCTTTAGCACCTGCACCATGATTTCCTGTCCGGGTTTTACGATGTCCTTGATGTTGGCAGGGCCGATTTTGATGTCATCGTCCTTTTGATGATCTCCGAATTGAAAATCAGACCGGTCGATTTGAATATCGCCCGCGTACAAAAACGCATTGCGCTCCAGGCCAATATCCACGAACGCCGCCTGCATGCCGGGCAATACGTTTTGCACCCGCCCAGAATAGATATTGCCTACCAGCCGCTCGTGTCCCCGGCGCTCGATATAGATCTCGCTGGGGGCGCCGTCCTCCAGAAGCACCACTCTTGTCTGATAAGGGTTGATGTCCACAACGATTTCTTTGTTCATAAATTTACCTCTTTACGGCCTTTTAGCCTAATCAATATAATCCGAACCCGCCGAACACGGCATCGTTTGCCGGATTGCAGCGTGGCTTAATCTAAGCAATATAACCCGGAAAAAGGTCGGTATTTTCGAAGTAAAGGCCGCGGCGGTGAACGCGATAGGCGCAGGGCTCCTTCGCCTCGGACAAAAGCGCCTGCAAAAACAGGCCCATGTTCAGCCCTCCATTTACGTTCAACACGCCGAGAACCGTGAGGACATCCCCGGCAAACGCAGCGTCAAGCACCTGGGGGGCGATATCCACCTGGCGCATGCCGCCCTTGGTGCGCTTTGAAACGACGATGGGGCCGCTCAACAGCCCGGAAAGAACCGGCGTGAGCCTCTCTCCCGCATGCTCCAGGTCGAATTGCACTTCATACAATGCGCTGTGGGTCAGCGCCGTCAACGCAGGCAACTCCTCCGGAGCGCATTTGGCGTCGAGAATAGAAAATCCATCCGGCAAACACGGGTTTAGCGCCGCCATGAATTCCTCCGGCCTCATGTCCCGGTCCAGCCGCACATCCAACCATTCGGCCTCGCTGCTAAAGCCCACTGCCAGCGCCGAGGCAAACGCCATAATCGGATGCGGGTTAAATCCTTTCGAATACGCAAGGGGCAGGTTTGCGCGGCGCATGGCCCGCTGCAACAGTCTTTGCACATCCAGATGTGAAATAAAGCGAAGGGACCCGCCCTTAGCGTAATTTGCAATAATTCGCATATTCTTCTCCAAAGCAGCCGTTGCAGCCCTCGCGGCAGTCTTTCGTGATAATACCGGACATGGCCTTATTCAACTCGTTTTGTAAATACTCCGTACTCACCAGCATATTCACATGCTCCCAGGGCAGCCGCTCATTAGTCGTTCGGGATCGATGGGCATAAAACGCCGGATCCAGCCCGCAGGCGGCAAACGCTTCTTTCCAGGCCTGGGGCCTAAAATGCTCATCCCAGGAGTCAAACCGGCAACCTAAGGCGTGAGCCGCTTCCAGGACGGAGGAAAGCCGCCTGTCCCCCCGGGAGAACGCCGCTTCCAGCACGCTTAAATCCGATGTGTGGTAGTGAAATTCAGCGCCGCGAATGCCTTTCATGGCCTGTTTTAGAAGCTGCTGCTTGCGTTTCAATTCCTCCATAGTGTTCTGCGGTTCCCACTGGAAGGGCGTAAACGGCTTTGGCACAAAGGAGGAGGCGCTGATTGTAAGCCGCAGGCCCTTGCCCCGGCTTTCTTTGGGGATGCTATAATAAAGCCGGCTGACTTTTCTTGCAAGATCCGCAATGCCCACAACATCCTCGTCCGTCTCCCCAGGCAGGCCGATCATGAAATACAGCTTTACCCCGCTCCATCCGGCCTCGAACGCGTCGCCCATGGCGCGCATCAGGTCGTCTTCGGTCACACCCTTGTTGATGATATCCCTAAGGCGTTGGGTACCCGCCTCCGGCGCGAATGTCAATCCGCCTTTTCGCACCTCCTGCATGCGCTCCAAATCCTCGCGGATGAACTTGTCCACCCGCAAGGACGGCAGGGAAACCGAAACCCGCCTTGCCTGCATGCTGTCCAAAAGCTCCGGCACCAGCTCGTGAATGGCGGAATAATCGCTAGAGCTTAGTGACAGCAGCGAGATTTCATCATATCCCGTACAGTCCAGCAGCTCCCGCGCCTGGGCCATCAATGTATCCTTCTTCTTCTCCCGCACCGGCCTGTAAATATACCCAGCCTGACAAAATCGGCAGCCCCGGGTACAGCCCCGAAACAGTTCTAATGACAGCCGGTCATGGACGATATTGAGATATGGAACGATGGGTTTTCCTAGATACGCGGCGCCGTCAAGGTCCATCACCACACGGCGGGTAATTGTATCCGGCGCTGCGGGCGCAAGTTTGTTGAGACCCGCGTACATGCCGTCCGCCTCATATTGAGGTTCATAAAAGCTTGGAACGTACACCCCGGGAATTCGGCTGATGCGAAGCAGCAATTCCTTCTTCGTCTCCCCCGCCTCCCGAGACGCGAGAACCGCATCCGCCAGCTCCACGATCATTTCCTCGCCGTCGCCGATCATAACAGCGTCCATAAAGTCCGCAATGGGCTCCGGATTACAGGCGCATGGCCCGCCGCACACGACAAGCGGCGCGTCCTCGCCCCTGTCGGCGCTTCTATAAGGGATGCCCGCCAGGGACAGCATCGTCAGGATATTGGTATAGCACATCTCATAGAGCAAAGAAAAGCCGATCACGTCAAACGAGTTGAGCCCGCGCTTGGTTTCCAGGGAAAACAGGGGCAGGTTTTCTTCTTTTAGCCGCGCCTCCATATCCGTCCAGGGAGCGAATACCCTCTCACAGGCGATGCCGTCACGTGCGTTTAATACATGGTATAGGATGCGAGAACCCAAATGGGACATGCCGATTTCATAAACATCCGGAAAGCAAAGCGCAAAGCGCAGCCGTGCGCTCTCTTTGACGATGCTGTTCCACTCGCCGCCGATGTAACGGGCAGGGTTTTCCACGCCCGAGCTCAGCAGCCGGTCCAGTACTTGCTGCTTCAAAAGCATTTCCTCCAAAGTAACCCTAAATTTGCCTATATTATAGTGTACCATCATCAGAAAGCCCGGTCAATGTGAAGCTTTACGCGAATGTGCAGATGATTTTCGATCCTGGAGCAGCTCTCCCACCGTCACCTGCGTGCCTTTGGCGGCCACCCCTGCGAAAATGCCGCCCTCATCCAGTTCCCCCACTGCCCCCATATCGTCCCCAACCACCAATATGAGGTTGTAATGATTGTCGGCCAACTGGCCGATCACATCGGAAGCGGGGGTTTTTTCGTGCATTGCGATGTGCCTGAGGGGTACGGCTTCTCCCCAGCGCAGGGTATCCTTCCGCCGAAGCATAGCTTCAAGCCGTACCTGGGGAATGCGCGTCAGCTCGCGGATAGCACAGATCACAAGGAAAATCCCCATCATCGCCATTGTGGCCTGCAGCGTGCCGCTTAGAAAATAATAAACGCTCATGCCGGTTAGCACAGCGCCAAAAAGCACCCCCAGCCAGGCGGTGATCATTGTGGCCAGCCGCGCGCGCAAAAACCGTGACAGCAGCGCCCTTACAATACGCCCGCCGTCCAATGGAAGCGCGGGCATCAAATTCAATGTTGCCAGCATGAGGTTTGCCTGCATAAAGTCGGAAAGCGCAGGGGAAAACGTTTCCCTAAGGTTCAGCATCATACCGCAGCCGGACGCCACCACCATGCTGCACACAGGGCCGGCGGCAGCGATGGCCAGCTCTGCGGGCAGGTTGGGGGTTCCGGATACCCGCGCGACGCCGCCAAACGGCATAATTTCAATAGAGGAAACCCGGTATCCCATGCCCGCCGCGATCAGCGCATGGCTTGTTTCATGTAATAGCAAAGCCCCAAGGCCCAGCATCAGCTGTTGAAACGTGCCGAGAACATACGCGCCAAAGAGAACCAGCGCAAGGAGCGGGTTGATATGCACCTGTGTCCCCCGGACGCGAAAAGCCCTCATGTACTGAGCACCAGATCAAAATAGTTCCCCGGTTCCTGGGGCCTGCCCTCCAGCAATACCCCAAGACAGAGCGTTCCCTCGTCCCCTAAAATACCAAGGGTGTCCAGCCGGCGGATCGGCTGCCCCACCTCAACTAAGACCTCGTTAAGGCCATAGTATACCGTTTCCAAATCCCCCTGGTGCATCAACCTGACATACGGCCCAAGCACCGGGTCCGTACCCACGGCGCGCACCTCTCCCGGGGCAGAGGCCACCACCTCCGCTCCAGGCGCACCTTCCCATTTGGCAAGGCATTCCTGGTCGATCAGGCTGACAGAAGGCGCGTTCACCGCAAGGGACATCTTCGCGCTGTCCCCGGAAAACACCTCCAGCAACCCCGGAAGCTCAACAAATTGAAGTTTCCCCAGCATTTCATCCATCTCCGTCTGGGTGTTCAAAACCTCCCGCACCTCATCCACCATTGTATTGGTGAAGGGCATGTCTATGGCCTGTAGCCCTAATACCAGAAGGGCGGCTACACAGCAAATCCCCACTTTGATCATCATCTGTCCCCCGCCATTTATTTGCCACCGGGCCTTTTTTCGGCGCGGGCTTTTTTTTCGTCCGGTGCCGCTTCTCGCGCGAACCCGGGTACCGTTTTCCCGTGTGACAAAGGGCGTCAGCTCCATACGCTGCATCCCAAATCCCCCCTCGCTTTGCCTGTATCTTATCTATATGCATCAGGCATTGGCGCAATGTCGAAGAGCCACGAAAAAGCCCCGGGCTTTTCACCCAGGGCACAGGCCATCGATAGAGTTGGCGGCAAAATGGCATTCTGCTACCATCGCTGCTGTCGCCGCAACCAGACGTTCAGCACAATTCCAACCGCCATCATATTCGCCAGCAGGTTGGAGCCCCCATAACTGATAAACGGCAGCGGAATGCCCGTCACAGGCATCAGCCCAAGCGTCATGCCGATGTTTTCAAACACATGGGCCAGCATCATGCCCATGCAGCCCACCACAAGGCAGGTGCCCAGGGCATCCTTTGCGTGCAGCGCCACCCACAGCCAGCGGAACAAAAGCACAAAATACACGATGATCAGGATGGAGCCGCCGACAAACCCCAATCCCTCCGCAATGCTGGAGAATATGAAGTCCGTATGCCGCTCCGGCACATACTTCAATTGCGCCAAAGTTCCCTCGGTAAAATACCCCTTACCGGTCATCTGTCCAGAGCCGATCGATTCCTTGCTTCTGAGCACATGCATGGCATTGCCCTGGGGATCCGCAGCCTCCAGATTGATGAACACATCGATGCGCTCCCTCTGGGTATCGGAAAGAATATAAAAATAGCTTACCGGCAGTATGATTGCCATCCCCGCGATTGCGGCGATGATGAATTTCCAGCTGAGCTTGCCAACAAACAGGATACAGGCAAACACGCAAAGCAGCACGAAGGCCGTGCCCATGTCCGGCTGCGCAATGATCAGCCCAAAGGGAATAAGGAAATACATCAGCGCGATCGCCAGATCGCGAATGCTTTTGACGCCCCCGTCCCGTTCCATACATCCTGCCACAAACTGGGCGACCATGATCGTCATGGTGACCTTACATACCTCCGACGGCTGAAACGCCCGGGCGCCCAGATCAAACCAGCCCATAACGCCGCGGCTGGATACCCGGGCGGCAAGCAGGATCACCAGCAGCGCAATGTTTCCAATGTACACGTATTTGATCACGAGTTTATACAGATGATAGTCCACCGCCAGCATCACCAACAAGGCCGCCAGACCCACGAGGAAATTGACTACCTGCTTTTGCACATACTCGAAATTCAGATTGCCCATTATGCCCGCAAGCCCCGCCTCTTCGTCCCCGGTAAAGGGATCCGCCCAGACATTCGCGATGGAAATCAGCCCAAACAGCACCAGCCCCAATACGATGAGGATGGTGATCCAGTCTATGCCGTGAAATTTCTGTCTGGCTTCGCGTTCACTGCGCACGCGTTACTCCTCCGATTTCGGCTTTAGGTTTTCCTTACAGGCGGCAAATTCGCCACCCTCACATCATCATTTCAGGTCCAGGTCAAACCATTCCAGCACCTGATCGTAAATCAGTTCATATTTTTCCACCGTGTCCTGCCGGATGATGGGCATGTTTACCCGGGTTCTTTCAGGCACGCTCTGCCCGCACAGCACCCGGTCGAGAGCCATCAAGCCCTGTGCGCAGGCTGTATAGTATGGTTCTGCGACAAAAGCGTAAATATCGTTGGATTTTATAAGCGCTATATTTTCTTTCAGAAGGCCCATGCCCGCCACGGTAATGTTGATGGTCTTGGTGAGCCCCTCCGGGACAGGCGTAGCGCCTGGGCGCGGGGTAACAACCGCCGCTTCCTGGCTATCTGGTGTGGTAACCGCGGCGGCCTCAGGCGCGCCGTTTGCCCTAAAGTCCCGTTTGGCCTTTTCCCGGCCCTCTGCCGCGACGCCGGTTCCCTCTGGGTCCGTGCAAAACAGGCCTTTCACATCCCGGTTCCACAGGAGATAGGTGGATAGCTCTTCAATGGCCGCCTCGTCGGAAATGGCCTTGCGGACGAACTGATCCACATTATATTGGGGGTAATACGTTGTAATGGCCGTTGTAAACGCATCGTATACCGTCTTCGGGTTTTTTCCGTAAACCAGTATTTTCCCGAGCTTGCATTCGCGTTCCACCATGCGCTCGGCAATGCCCAGGGCGACCTCCTCGCTATAGCCGGAAAGATCCGCCACCGTATTCGCGGCAACGCCAGGCTGCTTCGTCTCATAATAGGGAACCACAACCGGGATGGAAAGCGCAATTGCCCTGGCGATGGCCTCTTTGTTGCTCTCCTGTGGGTTCCAGATTAAAAGCCCCTTACAGCCGTCTGCATTCGCCTGATCCACCGCCGCTTCCGCTTCCTTCCCATAGGCGCTATGATAAAGCTTGGCCGGATACCCCAGGTTTTCCGCCGTGCGTAAAAATCCGTGCATGGCGGCGCATGCCTCAAACGTACCCTCGCTGGGGATAATAAAGCCAACCAGCGTGCTGGAGGTGCGAATGCCGGGCGTGGACTTGAGCGCGGCGTCCGCCTCGGGTGCAGGCGTCGCCTCTGGAAGTCCGGCGTCCTGCGCGCCACAGCCAAGGAGCAACAGCAACGCGAGAACAGATGACAAAAATGCGAACCCTCGACCGTATTTCAAGCGCATACCTCCTATGTCCAGTGCTCTTATTCTAACAGGAAAAGGACGGCCCTGCCATCCTTTCCCCCGCAAATTTACATTTAGATCACATACGCCGCCTGTTTTTCAGGCCGCGCGTTCAGCTCCGCCTTCTTCAGGTCAAAACCGGGCTTGCCCAATAGGGCGTATGTGGCGTCTTTCCCTTCCTCAACTCCAGGCTGGTCGAATGCGTTGATGTCAAGAAGCTCTCCGGCGAAGGCCGTCTGTATTTCAAAAAGATAGAGAAGCTCTCCTACCGTAAACGGGTTCACCTCAGGCAATGTGATGGTATGGCTCATGTGCCCGCTTTTCATGACGGCATATTCCGTCGCCAGCTGTTCCGCCGCGATAAGCTCATTGAGGGAATGGCCGCACAGGAAGGACACGTCTGGGATGTCCGAAAATCCTTCCGGGATTGCTACCTCCACCCGGTATCGATCCACGCCAAGGAACGTGATTACTTTGTCAAAGGGGCCTTCGGTATACAGCTGCACCTGGCTGTGCTGATCCGTCACCCCAAGGGCTTTTACCGGGGTTTGGCCCGCATGCACCACGTTGCCGCTGTTGTCCGTGCGCTTGCCCAGGGACTCCGCCCACATCTGGGCATACCAGTCCGCCATGTACTTCAGGCTGTCCGCGTAGGGCATCAGCACGCTGATGTTACAGCCCTTATTTTTCATTGCGATATACTGCAATGTTGCCAGCATGTACGCAGGATTGCGCCACACATCCCGGGTCTTACACAGCTCGTCCATATATTTTGCGCCCGCCAGCAACTCCTCAATATCGATGCCGCATACCGCCGCCGCCAGCAAGCCGACTGGGCTAAGTTCGCTGAAGCGGCCGCCAACACCATCCGGCACATAGTAGGTTTTTAACCCCAGCTGCCGGGCGATTTTGATGAGGTTGCCCTTGTTCTCGTCTGTGGTGGCGATGATATGCTCAGGAAGCTTTTCGGCTCCCAGCTTTTGTGTGATGAGGGAAGTGACGATCAGCAGCTGGCTCATGGTTTCGCTGGTGCCGCCGGACTTTGTGATGACGTTGAACATGGTATTCTCCACATCGATTATGTCGAGAAGCGCCGCCATGCGTTCCGGGTCCACGTTATCCTCCACATAGAGCCGGGGGCCGCCCCGCCGCTGTGCTGAGAGGTCGTTGTAATGCAGGTGGTTGAGGGCCTGCTGCACGGCGATAGGGCCAAGGGCGCTGCCGCCGATGCCCAGCACCACAAAGTTTTCATACCGGCCGGCGATCTCCTTCGCGGTTTTCTGAATGTCCGCCACGATTTCGTCCTGGTTGTAGGGAAGCGCGCGCCATTTCAGGCTTTCACGCTTGTCCACCATGCCCTCATGGGCCTTTTCCAGCAATGGCGCAAGGGCAAGCATCTCGTCCTTGTCAATCCCCTTTTCGCCAAGCGTGTCGGCCATCATGTTGTTAAAATCCACCTTAAGGCGCATGCTCTCGCGCCAGCCTTGCTCTTGAAACCGTTTCATCATGAAAATCCTCCTACATTGGACTGCTAATAATTTGCGTAAGATACCGGTAGCTTTCCTGTATCTGACCGACGTCATCGTACAGGTCTGAATACACCTCCAGCATCACCGGCCCTACGTAATCCATGTCATGAAGCGTCCTGGCGATGGCTGAAAAATCGCATTCGCCTTGTCCGGGCATGGCGGGTACCGCCCGGCCGTCCACCATGCGGTAATCGCAGGCATGGACATTTACAAGCTTTCCGGGCCCCAGGGGCTTAAGCGCCTCCAGATACGAAAGCACGGGGGCGCCGCTTCTGGCCGCCTGCTTGATATCGAATGTAAAGCGCAATCGGTCCGTCTTTGCCGCGTCAGTCAGCCGCAGGGCAAAATCCGGCCAATGGTACAGGCACCAGCTGACATTTTCCCACGCCACAAAAACCCCGTATTCCCTGGCGATGTCGCATAGCTCACGTACGATGGGGCCGACGCGGTTAAATTCCATGTTTCGAAGCGCCCCGTGCAAATTTGCAGGGCCATGGAGGATATAGTATTTTGCCCCCAGCTCCCTCGCGCAGCGAAGTACCCGCACGAAAACATCCATGGCGTCCGCTCTTTGCCGGGGATGCAGGGAAAATAACTGCGGTTCAAACTGGGTGCCCATGGGATGTACGCTGAACGCGTCAAGCCCTTCGGCCTTAATATTTCGTTTCAGCTCCCCCAGAATGGGTTCTTCATACTCACAAAATGTATTCAAAAACACCTCGCACAGGGTGGCGCCCATCCGGGCGATGTGCCTTGGCGTTTCTTCAACCATGCATTTGGCGAAAAAGCTGGCGGTGGAAATTCCAACCTGCAAGCGTCTGCCCCCTTCCTTTTGCGTTCAACGAAAAGCCCTTTGGGTTTTTCTCATCATAGTCCGTTGATGCAGCAATTACAAGTATATCATGTTCCACGCAACAAAGAAATATCGAAACAGTTAGATGGCTTATGGTATACTATGTTCCATGAAAGTAAAGTTTCGAAAAAAAATACCTGAAACCACGCTTCGGCGTGAGCTTATAAGGCTCCCCTGGCTGCTGCTGATCCCTCTGGGGCTGTTGCTGCCCAAACTTGCCGCCAATCATCCCGACTGGATCGAGCGTTGGTTTTCCAACGGGCTGTATCCTGTCGTGCATGGTGTTCTCGGCTTCATCAGCAGCGCCGTACCGTTCTCCATCGCGGAATTTATACTTTACGCGCTTATCATCGGCATTCCACTGTTGTTGATCATACAGGTCTATCAGACGGTTAAGAAAAGGAGGGCGCCTGTACAGCTGCTTCGCACGGTCATCAGCTTGTGCATCATTGCTGGGGTCCTCATAAACGCCATGTATCTTTGCTGGGGCTTGAATTACGCAAGGCCGCAGCTAAAAACGCTGCTGGGGCTTGATGTACATGAACGCCCCGCCGGGCAGCTTATCGAGCTTAGCCATACCCTTGCCGACAAGGCCAATGAATTGCGCGTACACCTGCGCGAGGACGAGGCGGGTGTGTTTATCTATCGGACCGGATTGAACGACATGCTCAAATCCATCCCCAGCGCATACACAGCCCTGGCAGCGAAGGAAGGGCTGTTTCAAAATGTGCGCATTTATGCGCCCAAATATGTCCTCGCTTCAGAGGCGTTAAGCTGGGCTGGAATTTCAGGGATTTTTATTCCCTTCACCGCCGAGTCCAATGTAAATGTCCACGAGCCGCCGCTGCTTACTCCTACATGCGCCGCCCATGAATGCGCGCATGCCGCGGGCATTGCCCGGGAAAACGAGGCAAATTTCGTGGGATATCTCGCGTGCATGGCATCGGGTGACATGGATCTACAATATTCGGCGGTCATGCTGGCTCTCATCAACTGCGGCAATCAAGTGCATGCGCTGGACAAGGAGGCATATAGGGAGCTGTATGCCCGGTACAGCGATGGGGTCAAGCGGGACCTCATCGCCTATTCCGCATATTGGGACGCCTATGAAGGCCCGGTGCAGGAGGCAATGACTGAAATGAACGATGGGTATCTCAAGCACAACCAACAGGAAAGCGGCGTAAAAAGCTATGGCGAGATGGTGGATCTGCTGCTGGCCTGGTATTTTAAAGGCTAGCTTTCCACATCCTCCAGATAAGCGTTGATCTCTTCAAGGGAGCTAAAATCAATGCCCTCTTCCAACAGCACCTGTACATCGGAAGGCAGTCCCGTAGGATCGTATTTGAGCGTCATAACATCTTCCTCAAAATCCGGTTCTGTGGTATGGGAAACCAGAAGATGCCCCAATTCATCGGAAAACAGCACATAATGAGCCGGGCAATAGCACTCCAGCTCCCGCTCAATCAACGCCGTATTTCCTTCCAAAGCCGCCGCGCGGACATCCGGATAGGTCTTGCGCACCTCGTCCAGCGTAAGTCCTGAAAATGCGCCCCCCGTTTCTTCGCGCTCTATCGTGTGCCCGCACAGTAAAAACCTGTACTGCACCTCAACAGCTGTTTCAGGCAATATGCTTGGTTTTTCTCCCTGGCTGACAGGCTGCGCGTTTTCCAAAGGCGCCTCGGGCACTGCCGCCGCCTCCCTGGGGGCGATGAGCACCCCTGCGCCAAGCCCGATGGCCAAGGACAGCGCCACGCTTATGATAAGCCGCGCATTGTTTTTGATAAACCGCATATCCGTTTCACCATGACGCGCCCCGGCGCGCCTATCCTTCCGTCGTTGTATTTTATGTATTCCCCTCCTCTTCCCTCTTGATACCTGTTGCTGTATAATAGCCGCAAAACGGCTATTATACAGGTTATTTTATTCGCCCGCGATATTTCAGGCTGCGCCTGAAACGCGGATGCGAGATTATACCATAATCGCTTCGCAATTATGGTATAATAGACCCAGTATGATTAGGAGGAACGATGCAATGGCAACTAAGCCAAACCTCGAAAACCTTGTGGAAGACACAATTCTCTGGCGCGACCGAAAGCGCATTCTGGGAATGCCCATCAGCTTTACTATCTATGAGGTGGACAACGACCGGCTGACTACCCGGAGGGGCTTGTTTCACACGGAGACGGATGAAATACTACTCTATCGTATTCTGGATATCAAAATGGTGCGCACATTCGGCCAAAAGCTTTTCGGCGTGGGAACTTTGACGCTGTACAGTGCTGACCAGACACATAATACTATAAACATCGTTAACATCAAAAAGCCGGACGCCGTGCGCAAATTCATCAGCCGCATTGTGGAGCGGGAGCGCGCCGCAAAAGGAATAACCGGACGTGAAATATTCGGTGTGGCCGGCACAATGCAAAATTCCGATCACGATGCGGCCAACATGGCGTTTGCGGATATCGACGGCGACGGAATTCCAGACTGATCAACGCCATGGGTATTGTGATCAGTATTCTGTTTTGCTTGGTTTTTTTAGCCGCGGGATACGGGATATCCCGCTTGGTGTTTTCCCGCGAGCGCCCTTTTATCCGGGTTTGGATGGGCGGCGTTTTTTCGTTGCTGCTGCTGCTATGGCTGCCAGCCCTGTGGTCGTTTATCTTTGGGTTTACCATAGCCGCGCAATGGGCGGCGTTCTTTACCTGTCTCGCCCTGGGTTTCGGCGCGCTTTTTTTCTTAAAAAAGCGGGGCCTGCCTGTAACATCCTCCCCCTGGCGGGAGGAATGGCCGGCTCTCATGTTGCTGCCCCTGTTCCTTTTGGGAACCTATCTCTTTTTCACCCATATCATCCCCATGAAAAACGGCGCGCTGTACGCGGGTCAGTCTACATTCGGGGACTTGCCGCTGCATCTCGGGCTTGTCACAAGCCTTGGCGAGCAGGGCTTATTTCCGCCTGAATACTCCATATTACCAGGGGTACAGGTGGGCTATCCATTTTTATGCGACAGCATCAGCGCCACGTTCTACGTCCTGGGCGCGCCTCTGCGGTTTTCCATGCTGTTGCCTGCGATATTCGCATACGCATTGGTGCTCTTAGGCGTATTTTATTTTTTTGAGCGTTGGCTAAAGGGCCGGGGCGTGACGATACTGGCCACGCTTTTGTTTTTCATGGGCGGCGGCTTTGGATTTGCGTATTTCTTTGATCTGCTGAAGTCAAACCCGGAAAACCTCCTGCGGCTCTTTTACGGGTTTTACAATACCCCCAACAACTTCATCGAAAAAGGTATGATTTGGGTCAATCCTATTGCAGACATGCTCATCCCCCAGCGGGCGACGCTGTTTGGCTGGGCGCTGCTGTTTCCGTCTCTATATCTGCTGCGCCGCGCCGCGTTTGAGGAGGAGCATCGCCTGTTCCTGCCCCTTGGGATCATCGCGGGGGCAATGCCGCTGGTGCACACCCATTCTTTTTTCGCCCTGGGGGTGCTCAGCGCCTGTTATCTTTTTCAGGCAATCGTTAAGCGGGATACGAAAAAGAGCGTATTGACCGGCTGGTTTCTCTACGGGGCGACGGCCTTGCTGCTTGCCGCTCCACAGCTCATATTCTTCACATTCCGGCAATCCGGGGATTTTCTCAAATTCCATTTCAACTGGAGCAATTCTTTGGACAGCTTCCTTTGGTTTTATGTAAAAAACCTGGGGCTTTTGTTCCTGTTGCTGCCTGTGGCATTCTTTCGTTTGGACAAAAGGGAGCGTGGGTTTTATCTGGGAGCGGCGGTTTTATGGGCGCTATCCGAGTTCATACAGTTTCAGCCCAATCCATATGATAATAACAAGCTGCTGTTTATTTGGTTTGCACTTACCTGCGGCATCGTGGCAAAACTCCTGGTGGAGCTCTACGGGCATCTTAAAGGGTTTCGCGGAGCGCGGTTCATCGCGGGGATGACGCTTGTCAGCCTGTTTCTATCCGGTGTGCTGACGTTAGGGCGGGAGGTCGTCAGCGAGTACACGCTCTTTGACAAGGATGCGGTGGATGCAGCGGAATTCATCAAGGAAAACACAGCGCCGGACGCCATGTTTTTGACCAATTCGAACCATAATAACCTGGTGTCCTCCCTGACCGGCCGCAATATCGTTTGCGGCACCGGATCGTATTTGTACTATCATGGTCTTGACTACAGCGACCGGGAATACGCGCTTGCGGATATGTACGGCGAACCAAATATATACTTTCAGGAATATGCCGATCTGTTCAACGTGAATTATGTGCTGATTGGGGATTATGAACGGTATGCCTTCTACTGTGACGAAGCGTATTTTGACCAGCGGTTTCCGGTTGCCTATGAAAACGAAAGCATTACAATCTACCGGGTACCGGATTGAGCAAACAAGGGGCTGCTCTTATTTCAAACCGTTAAAACGTCCCCTGCAACCATCTCGATTTCTCCTTTTGCGTACGCCTCGAAATTCGGCAGCTCATTCACATGGTGCAAGCCAAACTGCCGCAAAAACCCATCAGTGGTGGCATACATCATCGGCCGCCCCACGCAGTCCTTGCGGCCCACAGACTCGATCATGTTGAGCTTGACCAGCTGGGATACCGCATACTCGCAGCGCACCCCCCGTACCATCTCCACATCCGCGCGGGTTACCGGCTGCCGATAGGCGATCACCGCCAGTGTTTCCAACAGGGACTGGGAAAACGTCCTGCTTTGGGCGGGCTGCATCAGCGCCTCAACATATTGTGCCAGTTCCCGGTTGGACGTGAGCTGTACCGTTTGATCGGTAACCAACAGCCTTAGCCCGCGGTTTTCATTTTCATACGCCTGTTCCATTTCATAAAGCAGGGGCTTTAATTCTAATTGCGTCATGTTTAATA
>CAYPKG010000004.1:64842-75500 GCA_964411275.1 uncultured Oscillospiraceae bacterium
TACCCGCTGCAGCTCGATGATCGGGACGGGGTCTCCTGCCACAAACAGCATGCATTCCACAGCAGCCATCATATCTGTATAGGACATATCAGGTTCCTCAGCTTTCGTATTCATCCATATAATCCGTGTCTTCATCATCTTCAAGAAGTTCTCGGGCGCTCAGCCGAATTGGCGCAAAAGGCTCCTTTTGCCTTAAAATGATTTCGCCCCTGGAAATCATTTCCAGCAGAGCCATAAACGTGACAATCAACTCCATGCGCGGCGCGTCCTGCTCAAACAATTCTTCAAAGCGGATCTGTTTTTTTCCCCGCAACACGTTCCTGATATGGCCTAGTTGCCGGCGCACGGTAAATAAATCCTGCTGCACCTGGTGCAGCGGGTTGGGCGGTAGCTCCGCCTGCTCCCGCCTGGCATGCAACAATGTGAAAAACGTTTCATACAAATCCGTCAGGCTTGCCCCTGACAGGGAGATTTCCTGTTCCGGCAGCAACAATTCCTCCGGTAGCCGCGTAAACGCGCCCTTGGCGCTTTCATACAGTGCCCGAAGCTCTTCCCCCGCCTGCTTGAATATCCTATACTCCCTCAGCTGCCGGATGAGGAGCTCTTCCGGATCCTCTTGTGGGTCTTCCTCCTTTGGAGGTCTGGGCAGTAACTGGCGGGATTTGATATACAAAAGCGTTGCTGCCATGGAGAGAAATTCGCTGGCCGTGTCCATATCCAGCGTCTCAATTTCAGCCATGTAGTCGAGATATTGCGCCGTGATTTCAGACACAAATATGTCCTTGATGTCCACTTCCGCTTTCTCGATGAGATGCAGCAGCAGATCAAGCGGCCCTTCAAACCGGCTTAGATGTACCTCGTACGCCATGCCCTTACCAGCCCATCATCACGTGATAGAGATATGTCATGCCGGGAACGCCAAATACATTGTCAAAGAGGCTGACCAGTCCCGAAAAAATCGGGCCGATGACAAAATCTAAAACGGTATTGATGACGCCGGTTAACAGCAACACGATCAAAATAATACTGCCGTAGCGTTGTAAAAAAATCCAAGGCTTGGGCCCTGTTATCTTGATCAGCAGGCTTTCAAGAAGGTGCGACCCGTCCAGCGGCGGTACCGGCAGTAAATTGAATACCATAAGACAAAGATTGATGAACACAAAATAGTAGAGCATGTTGGCCACGATGGCATTCTCACCATTTAATAGCATGAATGTGTAAACGCCGACAAAGCCCACAAGTGCCAGCAAAAAATTCATTGTTATTCCGGCGACTGACACGATTGCGTCGTCACGCCGAAAGCGATGAAAGTTCCGTGGATTAATAGGAACTGGCTTGGCCCAACCGACGCGGAACAGCACCATACACAAAAGCCCATAAGGGTCGATATGCGCCACGGGATTGACGGTCATGCGGCCGAGATTTCTGGCTGTAGGATCTCCCAGACGATAGGCGGCATAGGCATGTCCCCATTCATGAAATGAAAGCGCCACCAACACGGCGGGAATACGGTATAATAACTCAAGCAGAAATCCCTGAGGATCGCTGAACAGCGATGAAATTCCCAATACATAAACCTCCAGTGTATATCTTTATCCATTATACGAGAGCCAGTCCAACCTTGCAACTAAAACAAAAAGAGATTGCTGTATTGGAAAGCCTTCAGGCCTCGCCCAGCGCGCTGCACCCGTGGGGGCGCTATGCGGCTTTTTATGTTCTTCAGGATTGCATTTTAGGCGCCGGCGTCAGCCGCTTCATGCTGATCACTGCGTCAAAATACGCCTTGGGATACGCTACGGTAACCACTGCCGTGCGGTTGTTTGCTTTGGGATTGGCCACGCTAATCACCTTCCCCTCACACACCGGCTCACCATGCCGCCCAACCGCCGTCACTGACATACCTTTTTCAGGCAGCGGATAAAACTCAAAGGGGAATGAGATGGTGGCGGTATCTTCGCTATAGGTATAATCCTTGACATAGATGGCAAGCCCAGGGCACGCGGACACGCATTTGCCGCAGCCGATGCAGTCCTCTATTGAGATGGTCGGCAGGTTCGTGATCGGCGACCCCACCCGGATCGCGCCTTTGGGACAGGCTGTCTCGCAGGGATTGCAGGGGATTTCCTCAATGCACTCGATCACCGCGATGGGCCCGTGCCGAAGCTGCTCCCTTGTGGGGAATGCCGGGGACGCCTGCAACTCTTCAAACGACGGCGCACCCGTTTTTTTCAGTCCGACATTCATCCCATCACCTCCCTTGCCTTTTCAAGCAACTGATCCTTCGCGTCCCTGCGCTTTTGTCCAAAGTATCCGCACCTAAGTGAATTGAGGCTATCCCATATTTCCTCAGAGCGGCGCATTGCCTGCCCCATGGGTATGGCCCCAAGGCCAGCAGCGGCGTTTACCCCGGCAAGGCGGCCTTCTTCCATCGCGGTACTCGCCTCCTCCACCCCAGCGATGTCCCCTGCCACATAAAAATCCGGCAGCACGGTTTGCATTTTGTCATTGTGCAGGGGGATCTGCCCGCCAAGCCCCGGCACAAACTCAAACCTGCACCCGGCAATCCAAGCCAGCTCCGTCAGGGGCGTAAGCCCGGTGGCGAGGCAAATTGTGTCCGCGTCCAGCATCATTTCCGTTCCCGGTATCTGTTGAAATGCGCTGTTCAGCGCGATGATCTCCACCTGCTCCACATGGGTATCGCCAAGAGCCCGCTTGATGGTATGCCCTGTGTAAAACGGGACGCCCGCCCGGCAAACCTTTGCCGTGTGCACGCCATAGCCACTCAGCAGCGGCGCGGCCTCTAAAATGGCCTTCACATCCGCGCCTGCCTGCAACAGCTGATAGCTGACGATCACGCCTACGTTGCCGGAACCCAGCATTACAATATTTTTTCCAGGCAATACACGGTTGACGTTGATCATGGTCTGCGCGGCGCCCGCGCCCATCACCCCGGGCAGATCCCAGCCCGGGAACGACACCGCGTTCTCTGACGCGCCTGAGGCGAGTATGATTTTTTTTGCTTTCACCCGTTCGATGCGCGTTCCCTCACGGACGATCCAAAGTTCGTTGCCCTTTTCAATGCCGCACACTTCGCTGGACAACCAGACCGTTATGCCCATGCGCGCTGTTTCATCAAGAAGCTCTGTGCCGATGTCCATGCCCCGGGTTCCTGCCTTATGGGCATGGGAGCCAAAAAACTTGTGGATTTGCTTAAACAGCTGCCCGCCTGGGCGGGCGTTTTCGTCGATGAGCAGCACCGGAACATTCGCCCTTGCCGCCTCTATGGCAGCGCACAGCCCCGCTGGGCCGGCACCGATAATCGCCAATGCCGTCTCAGTCATGCTTTTCCTCTCCTTGCCAGTTGCCAACGCCAACCTGGGTTTCAATCCGCATTCCGTCGCGCACCTTCGTAACGCAGGTGCGTACATTGGGTACGCCGTCCACCGTCATGATGCAGTCCGTACAGCGGCCAATCCCGCAAAATATGCCCCGCGGTTTATGATTTTTCGCTGTAAATCGGAACGTGGAGATGCCGTTTGCCAGAAGGGCCGCCGCAATCATTTCTCCCTCCCGCGCCGCACAGGGATTGCCGTCAACGTATATTATAATCTGCTGCTCCTGCGGCGCTTCCCCCAGAATGGGATGTTGCAACACTCTGTTCATTTATTCTCACCTTCGATTTTCTCTAGGGCAATAAGCTCCTGCCGGAGCGTTTCCTCCACATTGTTTTGTAGCAGTTCCGCCTTCACTGGCCGCACAGGCTGGCGATATGTCGCCGGCTCGATGTCTTTCAAGGGAACCCCTGTCTTTTCCGCCAGCATCCGCTCCGTCAGGCGGCGGCAGGTCCGCCCCTGGCAAAGGCCCATGCCCGCCCGGGTAAACCGCTTTAATTCGTTTGCCGTGGTCACGCCCGCCGCCAGCGCAGCCTCAATCTCGCTTCTCGTGACCTCTTCACAACGGCAAATAATCTCATCGCTCAAATGTTTTCGCCTCGCTCTAAATTGAATTTCCAGGCCGTATGAAATTTGCACCTGTTTTATTCGGGGGGGCCGTTTAAGCTAAGATAAACTTACAGCTCCCCCTCTGCATCCTTAGGCGGCTTTCATTATACCGGCTCTTTTACGATGGGGTTCGCGTTACCCTCACTGACCAGTTTTGGGTTAATCTTAACATTCTTTGTTAGCAGAGATACCACGACCACGCATACCGCGGATACCGCCAGGGCAATGAGAACCGCATTGGGGCCCAGCTGTGGAAGCATGGACAGTACGGAACCTACCACAATGCCCACGCGCGCCCCCCAGGGGGTCACCTTGCTGTTTCGCTTGCCCATTTCAAACTGCTCTTTCGGGCGCTCTTTCCAGACGAGGCCAATCACCAACAGAGGCACAAGGCCCGCGCCCGCCATGGTATACGCTTTGGAGAACAGGGAAAGGATGGAGCTTGCGTATATGGCGCCCAGCGCAGCAAACACGCCGATGACAACGGTCAGGATTTTCGCGTATTTTACCAATTCTTTATCCGTGATGTTTTTAGCAAAGGGTTTGATCAGGTCGTTTGTCACCAATACGGATGCGGAGTTCAGGTTGGAGTCCGCTGAGGACATACCGGCTGCCAGTATCAGCATGAATATGGTGGCCGAAATGAACAGCGGAACCTTATTCATCATAAACCAGGACATTGCGCTATTTGCGTCCAAAGACTGGTTCATCGTCAGGATGATCATACCTACGATTGCAGTCATCATGGTCATTACGATGGCGATAATGCCGCTGTACAGCAGGCCGTTTCGCGCCGTCTTGGGGCTGTTGGACGCAAAGCAGCGCTGCCAGTAGATCTGTGCGACCAGGATACCGATTACGCCTGTGATGAATTTGGTAATCAGGTTCATCACGTTTGTACCGGCAAATGTCATCATTTCCGCTTTCCCCACAGCAGCGAGGCGCTCACCCAATACCGCGAAGCTGAAATCGATCTGCTTAAACGCAAATCCGTAAAATATTACCGCGAATACAACGGTCATAATACCTTGGAACAGATCCGTCCATACCACGGAATAGATGCCGCCCATGGTGGTATATATGATGAAAATCGAGGTAAACAGCAGGATAACCGGGATCGGGTTAGCGCCGGTGAAAATATTGAATATATCACCAAAGGCTTTGCCCTGGCCGCCCACCCAGGCGATCATGATACACGAGGCAAGGATACCTGCCATTGCCCGTGTAATCTTGTCGCGGGAAATCAGATCGTCGATCATCTCCGGGAACGTGTTGTAGGTAAACCGCCCAGCCAATCCGGCGAATACCAGCGCGAACAGGATTTTAGAGCCTTGTTCGCCTGCGATGAACACCAGCCAAGGCAATCCCTCTACATATCCGCTGCCGGCATGGCCTATAAAGTTGCCCGCGCCCATGATCGTGGCAAACTGCGTAAAGAATATGAGTATCATCGGGAACGTTCCGCCGCCAATGGCGTATTGCGAGAAGCTGACCTTTGCTTTCCCCTGCACCCTCCATGAGATGTAGAGGAAAACCCCGCACATTACGGCAGTCAATATCCAAAAAAGTGTTCCTGCATTCATTATTTTTCCTCCCCTTTTCAAAATATCAAGATCTGTTCACCAGCACAAACCCCCGAAACAATTTGCCCCCTCTCTTTTTATTACTCCAACGCGATATGAAAATAAGTCCTAAGCATTGGCAGTAAATCGGCTAATATTTAATTTCTGAAATATCTCGTCAACCTCGCCATGGCAAATCATGTTGGCAATTGATCTGCCTGTGACGGGCGCCAGGGCGATCCCATCCCCTTCGTGACCGGCTGCGATATAAAATCCCGGCAATCCGCTTACCGGCCCTACGATGGAGTCTCCGTCCGGCGTGGCGGGCCTAAATCCCGCAATTGTACGGATGATGTTCACACTTCTTAGTATTGGAAAATACCCGCAGGCCTGCCTGACCAGGGTGGAGATGGCGCGCTCGGATGTGGATTTGTCGTACCCCGCGCTCTCCCTGGTACTGCCGATGAGGTAATTCCCCTCGGCGGTCTGTGAAAAGGAAAACCCAAGTCCGATTTCCTTTTCGTAGGGGCCGGCCTCAGGCAGCAGGGTTTTGTCGAATTTTGAAGCGATGTATGCAGCAGACCACACATTTGTCTCGCCAATCGGCGCAATTTGCTCCGTCACGGCAAGCTGTCCCTTTCTCGGCACGATTGGAATGTCGATGCCCACCATATTCCCGATTTCTTTGGTCCATGCGCCCGCGGCGTTCACGATAAATTCGCACTCGATCCTGCCCCCGCCCTCTATGAATACCATCCAGTGATCTCCCTTAGGCTCAATCCCCGTGACTGGGGCATTTCTTAGCACATTCAGCCCCAGGGAAACGGCGCGGTGCAGCAGCGCGCGCATCAGGAAAAAGGGATTGACTTGAGAATCCCCCGCACTGTAAGTGGACGCGATCATGCGAGGGTCGATATGGGGCTGCTTTTCCCGCAGGCCCCTCCGATCCAGAATTTCTACCTTTAGCCCGCAGGCGCGCTGCTGCTCGACAAAACGCTCCATTACGGCAAGCTCCCTCTCGTTTTCGATGACAATCATGCCGCCCCGGGTTTCGAAATCAAGCTGCGCGTGCAGTTCCTCCCCAAGGGTACGGTACATATCAAGGCTTTCCATGGCAAGTATCAAAGAAACCCCTGGTTTTTTCGACTGCAGCAGTATCATGTCGTCGCAGGCGCTGGAGGCACCCGCGCCAATTTCCCGTTTCTCCGCCAACGTAACTTGTTTCCCCATCCGGGAAAGATAATATGCAGTAGATAGCCCCATTACACCGCCGCCGATTACTAAGACGTCAGTTTTAACATACATATGCACAATTGCCTCCATTATCAAGAGTATCACCGACAGCCTTGCTATCTCCGCCATCGTCATGGATGTAGTACGGTATATTCCATAACTTACCGCAAAATAAGTTTATCTTTATGCGTATCCCCTGTCAAGCGTCAGCCGCGCGGTATTTTGAAACGCCCAAAGGCGGGCTAAAAAAGCCCGCCCGAGAAGAAAATTGTATATTCTGAACCCCTTTACATTTCTAGAAAAAGTTCACGAAGTCCTTATCCCCTGATAAAGTCCATCAAAAGCATCCGGATAAAATCCCTAAGATGTGCCTCATCCACAGCATGCTGCGCAATCAACTCCACCCGGGCAACCTCCGCGCCTGACTGGTCTTGGTACGAAATGCTTCCAAGTATCGCCCCCTCCTCCACAGGGGCCATCAATGTTTCTGGAACATCCGCCACCGCCTGCAACGCTGGGGCAGATTTATCCAGCAGCGCCACAACCGTTTCCTTTGCCACGAGGTTAACCTCCCGCCGCATGCCGCCCTGTATGGGAACATTTTCATACAGCACCTGTCCCTCTTGTGCCAGATTTTGGCTCTTTAGAGTGGCAAACGCATGGTCAAACATTTCCCCTGCGATGGCAAACCTGTCGCTTGCGTTTTTAGCGCCCAGCACCACCACCAGCATACTGGTATCTCCCCGTGTCGCAGAGAACACTCCGCAATACCCGTCCGTCTGGGAAGAGCCTGTGGCAAGGCCGTTGCAGCCCGCATAGGTTTTCAGCATCCGGTTGGCGTTGACAAGTTCGGTATTGCGGCCATCCGGATGGGTGATGTTTTCAATCGTCATGCTGCAATGAGTTAAAAAGCATTCGCTTTTCATCAGCGCCTGTCCTAATGTGGCCAGCATGCGGGGGCTTAGCTCCAGCCCCGCGCCAGTCGGGTCGGTAAGAGTAACCGGAATTCCCATCTCCCCCATCCGTTCATTGATCCGTTCTGTAAACGCCGCTTCCGTACCGCAAAGGGCGCCCCCCAGCGCCAGGATGGCATCCCCGGCGCAGATCATGGCCGCCGCCTTCATCAATTCCTTTGCGGCGATACTCTCCCCCGCCTCAATAAACGCAGTGGGCCCTCCCACACGCGCCGCCCGGTCGCTGACGTTTACAACGGCATTGAGGTCCAGGCTGCCCGTGTCTACCGCCTCGCACAGCACCAGCAATGCGGGCAGTTTCGCAAGGCCAGCCACACCCCGGACTGTATCCGCGTCGGCCTCTTGCACCGTCTGCAACGTTCCAGCCTCAGCCAGGAACGTACCGGCAGCATCCGCCCGGGCGCGAAAAACCGGCAGGCTGAAGAGCGCCAGCCCTAACACCGTACATAGAATTTTCCGTATCATATTTCCCCGTATAATCATTTGCCGCACCCCCGTGTTTTCCTATAAAAAGCATATGCGTAAAACAGTCGATCCATGCGGAAAATGCCGCATCATTGGCTTTTCCCATTCCGTATGCTATGATACCATTATCTTTATTAGGGAGCCGAATATGAAAAAGAAACGATGGCTGAAGATCGCCCTTAATATGTTTTTCGCAGCGCTGTTCATTGGCGGGGTCGTGATTACCCTGCGGCAATACGTGTATTTCAAAGAGCCTTATACTCCACCGCCGCCCACCCCGCATCCAGCGCCGTCTACTGCAGTTTCAGCGGCAATCAGCACACCCCACTCCCCTGCCGAGACACTTTCTCCGTCTCCCACGCCCTATGTGCGGCCAATCCTGCCAGCGCCCACAAAGCTTTATTTTATCAGGCAGGAAATCAGCTGCGAAATCCTTCCCGTCCCTATGCTGGAGGAGGATGGCGTGCTGTCCCCCGGCACGCTGGACGATCATATGCGCGCCGCCTGGAATATGGAAGGCCCTGTGCCCGGCGAACCGGGCATCGCACATATCAATGGGCATATCTCAAAGGATGGCGTGCTTGGCACGTTTCATATACTCCGGGATGATATGGTTATTGGAGATGAAATCGCGATCGAGTATGAGGATGGCAGCGTCCGGTATTTTAATGTGGAAAAGCTTATGACGTACACCCTGGATGAATTTCCCACGGAGCTTTTACTGCCCAACTGGGGCGGTGAACCGCTGTTGTCCCTTGTAACCTGCAAAGGGGACTGGGATCGCAAGCTGCGCACCCACGACTCCCGGGCGTTGGTCATGTGCCGGTTCGTTGAAGGAGAGGAATAAGGTCATACAACTCTCTCGAGTATAACATCCATCACGCTGGTAAACCTTGCGGCCGCGGCAGCGGCTGCTTTTTGCACTTCGCCGTGGGACAGGGGTTCCGGCAAAATTCCAGCCGCCATGTTTGTGATGAGGGAAATGCCGATTGTTTTCATGCCGCAATGGGCGGCAGCGATTGCCTCCGGCACAGTGGACATGCCCACCGCGTCCGCGCCCATGGCGCGCGCCATGCGGATTTCTGCCGGGGTTTCATACGTAGGCCCGGAAAACATCATATAAACCCCCTGCTCAAGGGGATATCCTTCTTCCCCGCAAACGTCCAGCACCTTTTGCCGCAAATCCCGGTCGTACACATTGCTTTGATCCGGAAACCGGGGCCCGAACTCATTTAGATTTTCACCAATCAGCGGATGGGAACCGGAAAAGTTGATATGATCCTCAATCAGCATCAGCGTTCCCGGAGAATAGCTTAGATTGACGCCTCCCGCCGCGTTTGTGACGATCAATATTTCCGCGCCTAGCTTGCGCATGGCCCGTACGCCAACCGTCAGAAGGCTTTGGGAAAAGCCCTCGTAATAATGGAACCGTCCCTGCATGGCCACCACCGGCACGCCCTTATGATCCCCCAGCACAAACTGGCCCGCGTGCCCCTCTACGCTTGACACCGGGAACCCCGGAATGTCCGCATAGGTTACAAATTTCCTGTCGCTTAGCCCGTCGGCATAGTCCCCCAGGCCGGAACCCAGTATCAGGGCCACCTTGGGCTTGTTCGCCTTCACAGCTTCCATTGCGGATACCGCGGCATCAATTATTTTCATCAGCTCCATATTAGTCCTCCATAATTTCCCCTAAAAAGGAACGTCCCGCCCCCAGCGTACCGCCTGTGAGATATTCATAGGCCGTCGCGCCAACATCAGCAAAGCTTTGCCTGGTGCCGATGTCTTGTTTAGGCTTTACATGCCTGCCCGTTACCACCACGGGGATGTACTCCCGGCTGTGGTCGGTGCTGGCTGTGGTGGGATCGCAGCCATGGTCGGCGGTAATGATTAGAATATCCCCCTCCTCCATGGCACCCAGGATTTCCGGCAACCTTTGGTCGAACCGCTCCAAGGCCAAGGCATATCCTTCTATGTCGTTGCGGTGGCCATAGAGCATGTCAAAGTCCACCAGATTGACAAACAGAAAATCGCCCACGCCCTTTTGCAGCAGCCGGATCGTTGCGGCGATGCCATCCGGGTTGTTTTTTGTGTGATCCACAATACTGATGCCCCGGTGACTAAAGATATCCTCAATTTTACCCACGCCCACCGTAATGAGCCCCTGTTTTTGCAGGAGATCCAAAATGGTGTCCTCCGGCGGTTCCAGGGCAAAATCCCTGCGGTTTTCCGTGCGGGTATACGCGCCGTTTTCTCCGATGAAGGGCCGGGCGATGACGCGCCCCACCAGATTGTCTCCCACCAACAGCTCTCTGGCAATTTCGCAGATGCGATACAGTTCGCCAAGGGGGATCACCCCCTCGTGGGCTGCGATTTGAAACACGCTGTCGGCAGAGGTGTAGATTATAGGGTATCCGCTTTTT
>CAYPKG010000004.1:75510-86481 GCA_964411275.1 uncultured Oscillospiraceae bacterium
TGAATGATCTCGGTGCCGGACGCAACCTCGTTGCCTAGCGTCCCTCGGCCGATGCGGGTTTCAAATTCCTGTAAGACTTCTTTCGGAAACCCCGTGGGATATGTACGAAACGGGGTTTTTAAGGGCACCCCCGCCAGCTCCCAATGGCCGCAGGTGGTGTCCTTGGCCAGAGTCTGTTCCGCGGCCCTGCCGTACGCGCCGGTGGGCGCGGTTTCCGGTTTGGGCAGGCGGCTGTCCTCTATATGCGCAAGGCCCAGCTTGTATAGATTAGGGAGCGCCAGCCGCCCCCGGGCGGCGTAAATATTCCCCAGCGTGTGAGAGCCCGCGTCCCCGAATTGCGCCGCGTCCGGCAGTGCGCCAATACCCACGCTGTCCAGTACCATGATGATTGCCCGTTTTTTCATGTGAATTTCACCTCTTGGATATCATACCACCATTTTATGTCCATCAAAACCCCGGAAAGGAAAATCCCAACGGGAATTGCCGGTGCCGGCAGATGCCATTTGGACTATGGTTATTTCTCCAATAGAATGGCAATGGTTGGACTTTCCTTTGTGAATGGACTGCCCGCAACATCATCAAATATATCAAGCGTTTGAAAGCCCGCCTCTTGCGCTTCTTTGATAAGACTTTCCTTTGTGAAATAGCAATCCCAAATATAATAATTTTTTGTCTCATTCTCGGTAATGATGACAGTCTGCCTCAATGTCACATTATCAGAATGTTTACAATGCCTGTTGATCGCAAGATGTTTTTCTGCACTCCAAAATCCGCCGTTGGGATAACTCTGCCAATCTTGGATTTCTTGAAATTGACCGTATCTTTCCATAGAAAATACGTCCAACAACAGCTTGCCTTTCGGCTTAAGGCTTTGATAGATTTTCTTTAACAATATTGCCCTATTCTTTTTAGATAGCGCGCCGTAATCACAATAGATCAAAGCGGCAAAATCAAAGGTGCCGTATATATCCATTTTCAAATAATCCTGATGCAAATAGGAAATCCGCAAATCCTGTTTTTTTGAGGAGGCCATTGCGTACTGTATTGAAAGTTCTGAAAAATCTATCCCCGTAACCTGATAGCCAAGTTTACAGAATTTTTCGGCGTATAATCCGGGGCCGCAGCCGATATCAATTAGATTTTGATATTCTGATGGCGGCGCAATTGTTTTTATCCACGATACAGACTTTTCGATAAAGAAAGGATTGCGGCTTGCTCCGTCGGTATGTGGGTCAAGATGCGCCTGTAGCATTTGTTTGGAAATATGCTCATCCTGCCATATGCTCATCTCGCTTTGTGCATATACTTCTGGGCATTCCAATAATTTGTCAAGCATGAACCTAACTCTCCTTTGTAATAAAAACCTTACTCTCTATAACCACATCGCTAGCAGCTGCGACATGGCTTTGCGATAAAGATTTTCATCTCATATTATCCACCCAGCATGCCTAAAACGCAAGGTATTCCCACGCCCTCGAGCAGGCCGCAAAACAATAGCCCTGCTATGGGCTTCCATGTTTTTTTCAGGTTCAAGGCGGACTGTGGGGGAGGTGTTTTCGCTCCATTGGCGAATGCCGCGAATTTATTGAAAAACACTTGACCGCTTTCCCCATACAACAGCAGCAAACACGGAAGACTGATGGCAGCGTTCACCTGCAGCAGTATGAAGAGCGCCACCGCCGCCCATCCTGGCAGCGCCAGCACACAGGCATACAATCCTGCCCCTAGTAAAAAGCCCCGCAGCAGCAATGCAACCGGCCAGAGCAACAGCCAGGGCGTCCATACTGCGCACAATGCAGCCGTGCTGATGGCAACGCCTTGCAGCAATACCGCAATCAAAATCCCTTTCACCAATACTGTCCCCGAAATCGCAGCAGGCGCAAGGGCGACAAAGGCAGGCGCCTGTTCCGGATACAATAGTTTTACCGTGGTAACCCCGGCGGCAATGCCAGCCACCAGAAAAAAGGCGAACGCGATTGTGGCCGCAAGATTGTCTTTGAGATACAGTATAATATTTTTTTCCAGCTGATGAACGGATCGAATGCCAAAGCGCATGCTGCCGCCTCCCTTTTGGGACAGCATATGCGGGCGTTGGGACAGGCAGAACCTGTTAAAACCGAAATGCCATACGGACACGGTCAGCAATCATGGAGATAAATTCCGAATTGGTGGGCTTCCCCTTTTTGTCATCGATGGTATAGCCGAAAAATTGGTCAAGTATCTCCGCGTTTCCCCTCGTCCAGGATACTTCGATGGCATTGCGGATCGCCCGCTCCACCAATGTGGGTTTTGTATTGAATTCCGCCGCTACATGGGGGTACACCACTTTTGTCACAGGCACCCGGTCCGTCTCCGGCGCGCGGGCAACCAGGAATATGGCGCTGCGAAGATAATGATATCCTTTCAAATGCGCAGGAATGCCCACTGCCCGGATCTGCCTTGTAATTTCATTTCGAATAAGCTCTTCCCTGGTTCGTATCTCATACTGGGGTTGCCGGCCGGCGCTTTTCCTTAAAGAGGCCTGGGACAGGCGCACAATTTGACGTACCACATATTCTGGATAAATAGGCTTTGCAAAACAATACATGACTCCATGGTTTTCAAACACGGAAAGCACCGTTTGATCTACAAAAGCGCTGATGATAAAGAGCACCGGCTTTACAACACCCTGCAACTCAAACTCGCTTAACACGCTAAGCGCGTCCAGCCCCTTAACCGATGTGTCCATTAACAGGATATCAGCCTTGCCTTTTTTTATGTTTGAAAGAACCTCTTCGCCGGTACTAACCTTTTCCAACACCGTCAACGAAGGCTCCTGAAGGCAAGCATTTAAAAGTGCCGCGTCACCATCGTTGCTGCTCCCGCTTGCATACAATAGTTTCAGACTGCTTTTCCCCATTGAGCCCCCTCCTCATCCGTCAGCCAGCTAAATCGCTGATCTGCCGCTGCATCCACTGCGCATACATACAATACCCTTTTGTGGGATCGTTGATAAAAACATGAGTAACCACGCCGACCAGTTTCCCCTCCTGGATCAGCGGACTGCCGCTCATTCCCTGTACGATACCACCCGTTTTCTTCAGCAGCGTTTCATCGGTAATCTCTACAACCATGCCCTTGGGCGAAGGCTGCCCCTGTTGATTGACCTTTACAATCTCGCAGTCGTATGCTTTTACGCCTTCATCGTCCAGCATCGTTAAAATCTGCGCGGGGCCTAATTTTGCTTCCTCCGGATAGCCCATTGACAATCCGTCAGGGAACAGCGCGTTGCGGTATCCCTGATACATCTGCCCATAAATCCCATAATCGCCATTGGCCTCTATTGTGCCAAGGGGCAGGCTGCTTGCGCCAAATGTTCCCCTCAATTCCCCAGGCTCGCCCTGGGCGCCCTGGACAATGTCCACGATGGTGGATTGTACAATTTCACCTTCGCGTACCGTCAGGTTTGAGCGGGTGTCAACATCCATCACCGCATGCCCCAATGCCGCGTACCAATTGCTGTTGGGATCGAAAAACGATAACGTGCCGACTCCGGCCGTGCTGTCCCGCACCCACATACCCATACGATACGCCTTGTCCGTCGGATCCTGCACCGGATGTAGCTTCGCCTCAATCCGTTCCCCATTGCGGCTGATGGTAAGCTGTACCTGGCCTTCGCTGTCGTTGCATATCTGCGCGAGGTGTGAGGAGCTTTTGATTTCGATCCCGTTGATCCGTTCAATCACATCCCCTGCCTGCACTCCCGCGGAAGCCGCGGGGCTGATCTCGCCCTCGTCTGTTTCCACCGCGCCAATGCCCACCACAAGCGCGCCTTTGGTGTGCAATGTGACACCGATGGAGCTGCCGCCGGGAATAAGCGTTACGCTTTCGCGCACATGCACATCCACCTGTTTGATCGCGATACTAAACAACCGGACGCAAACTACGGCATCCGTCTGTTCGGGTTCTTGTCCGGTTGCCTCCTGCAAAGTCTCAGCCCGCTGATGAGAAGCCTCCAGCAATTCCTGTGCGCTATCTACCTGAAAAACTGCCGGCAAATCGATGGGCAGTTCATACTGCTCACCAACCAATATGTGTACATCCTCCGGCAACCTGCGTATGGAGGACACCGGCTCTGAAAAATAAAACCCGAGCAGCGCCATGCACATCAAAACGCCTATGGCTTTTATGATGCCCCGCGCACTACGATTGATCAAGTCAAACACCTCATGCCATGATAAAATTGTCGCCAACGCAACAATTCTATCTTTGGCATCCATGGCCCGACCTATCCTCGAAAGTTTATGGGAGAAATGATGATCCCACAGGATATCCATGCGTCTCATCCCATAATCTGTATAAAAAAACTATTTATGCTGTTCTCCCGCGCTTTTATCAATCAGCTCCTTGGCGTGCCCAAGCGCAAACACATCCCCTTCTTCCGCACCCATAATGCGGGCAACCTCACGATACCGGCCTTCTATGTCGAGGGGGTGGACATTCGTATAGGTTTTCCCATCCTTTTCCATCTTTTCAACGAAAAAATGCACCTGCGCCATGGCGGCAATCTGTGGTAAATGCGTTACACAAAGCACCTGATGCCTGCTGGCGATGTCCCGCAAACGCTGGCCCACGGCAGTGGCGATATGCCCGCTGATGCCCGTGTCAATTTCGTCAAATATCAACGTGGGAATACCATCAATGTCCGTTGCTACGGTCTTAAACGCCAGCATGATCCGGGAAAGCTCGCCACCGGAGGCCACACGGCTTAAGGGTTTTACGGGTTCCCCGGCGTTGGCGGAAAGCAAAAATTCAATTTTATCCAGGCCGTTTTCACCCATCTGATCTTCCGCAATTGCGGCAATCTCAACCTCAAACTCGGCCTTGTCCATTCCAAGGCCGCTCAGCTGGGCAAGCAGCGCCTGGCGTAAGGCCTCCCCCGCCGCTTTGCGCGCCGCCGTCAGGCGGCTTGCCACTGTAAGATATTGCTCCTTGGCGGCTTTGCGCTGTTGTATCAACTTTTCTCTCAGCTCATCGCTTTGCTGCAACTCGATGAGCTCCGCCTGCATTTCGTCGCGGAGTTCTAGGATGCTTAAAATTGAGCTTCCATATTTCCGCTTTAGTGTATAAATTCGATCCAACCGCTCTTCCACCGCGATTAAAACATCCGGCTGAAACTCAAAATCATTTTTCAAAGCCCGAATGGAATACGAAATATCCTCCAGCGCATAGTATGCCTCGCTCAGCCGGTCATGCGCCTCCTGATACTCCCCGCTCCATCCGGAAATATCTGACATGGCCCGCATGGCCGTGCCAGCGCCGCCTAAGGCGCCACCTTCCTCACCGCTCAAAGCCTCGTAACTTTCCTCAAGCGCGCAAAGAATAGCCTGGGCGTTATTCATTTTCAAATGCTGGGCCTTCAGCGTCTCTTCCTCTTCTGGTTGAAGGGCCGCGGCGTCGATTTCGTCGATCTGGTATTGGAGGATATCCATGCGCCTTGCGCGCTCCTGCTCCGAGGTAAAGCCGGAATTAAGGGCGTTCTCCACTTCGCGGTAGGTCTTGTAATGGCTGCGCAGCGCCTCTAAAAGCGGAGCGGTCTCCGCCTGGGCGTACATGTCAAGAAAGCCCCTGTGCTTTGCTGGGTGAAGCAAGGACTGATGTTCGTGCTGTCCGTGGACGTCTACAAGAAAGTCTGAAACTGATTTTAGTGAAGTAAGGTTTACCAAGTGACCATTGATCCGGCAGGTGTTTTTTCCGGCGGCGGTCAACTCCCGGGACAAAATGAGGTCGTCCTCTAAATTATGCTCGATGCCAAGCTCAATCAGCCGCTCTGAGAGCGCCTCCTGCCCCGAGACAGAAAAAGCGGCCTCAACCATCGCTTTGTTTTCGCCGGATTTGATGAGATCCCGGCTGGCCCGCTCACCCAAAACGAAATTGATGGCATCAATTAGGATGGATTTGCCCGCGCCCGTTTCGCCTGTCAGCACATGAAATCCATCATCAAAGCCAAGAAAAAGCTGCTGAATTAATGCCACATTCTGAATATGTAAATGCCGCAGCACAAAAGTCTCCCTTCTAAATTTTCCCCCGCGCACCGAATGCATGGGGGAGTTCCGGTTATTTCAACATGGCCTGGAACCGCTTAATCAGTTCCGGCGCCAACTTTGCGTCCTTCACCGCGATAAAAATCGTATTATCCCCTGCGATTGTGCCGGCAATCTCGCTCCATTTCATGGAGTCCACGGCTTCCGCCGCGGCGCTTGCGCTGCCGGTAATCGTTTTAATGACGATAATATGCCCCGCAACCGTAATACTGACGACGGAATGGGAAAAGATCCGGATAAACCGGTCCTGCAGGCCCGCTTCCGCCTTGTCCACAGTCGCGTATTTGTAGGAGCCGTCCTCAGTCAGGGCTTTGATCAGCCGCAACTCCTTGATGTCCCGGGAAACCGTCGCCTGCGTGACCACAAAATCGTGTTTTCTAAGGTGTTCCGCCAGCTCGTCCTGGGTTTCAATATCGAACTGCTCGATCAGTTCCAATATCATCGCATGTCTCGCCGCTTTCATCAAATACCCCCACTCTTCAAATCAGCTTTTCGCGGATCAATTTGTATAAGTTGTGATCCGCCACCCTAACAAAACGCGTCTGCGTTTGCGACCTGGTAACCGTGATGCTATCGCCTTCCTGCAAGTCCGAAACAAACCGTCCATCCGCGTAAAACGCGCCCTCACTCAGCATCTTAAGTGTAATCGTCGCATCCGCCGCCGCCACGATTGGCCGTGCGCAAAGGGAATGCGGGCAAATAGGCGTAACGATTGCGGCATCCAGCCCCGGCGCAATAATCGGCCCGCCGGCTGAAATTGAGTATCCGGTCGCCCCTGTGGGCGTACTGACCACCAGTCCGTCACAGAATATGTTTCCGGCATCACGCCCGTCCAAATCAATCCCGATATATGCAACGCCGGAAAACGTACGCTTGTACAACATCAGCTCGTTTAAACATAAATGCTCCTCGTTTAAGCCGTTGATCGTACCATACAGCATCATGCGCGCTTCAATCGGCGCACGCCCGGCCAAAAAGAGGGACAACGCCTCGTAAAAATCCTCCGGCTGGATTTCGCTTAAAAAGCCTACCCGCCCCAAATTGACCCCCAGCACAGGAACATCGCAGAGCGCGGCGCAAACCGCGCCTTTTAATATTGTACCGTCCCCGCCGATGACAACAAGAAGATCGATGCCCGTGAGATAATCAGGCTGTAACGTACCAGTATCGGGCAACTGATAGCAGGCGCAACCCAAGGCCTCCGCATCCGCCATTGTTTTTTTCAGCACGGCGGCGGAGGCCTGTTTTGTAGGGTTTGCAACAAACGCGATCCGAATGCTCCGCATGATATACTCCTGTCGCAAAAACATGTAAAATACATTGGCCGGGATGAATAGCGTACTCGCTTTTGCGTTATCTTCGTTATATATTTCAACAGGGTCTGTTGACATTATATGATGAATTTCTCACACTTTCAAGCGATAGAACCGTATATTTTACATGAATATGCAAAATATATGAAAATTGGGGATCAATTGGGGCTCCGATGGGCAAGACAGTCTTGTGCCGCATCAACCACCCCTGTCACCATCTCTCTTGTAACGGCAAAGGCGCGTTCTTCATAAACGCTGGGACGGCAAAGCAGCGTTAAAAATTCGATGTTGCCCTTTGGCCCCGTAATAGGCGAAAAAGTAAGACCGATCACAGAAAAGCCCGCATCTACCGCGAAATCCAGCACGGTTTCAATCACCTGCCTGTGCACGAGCGGGTCGCGGACGACGCCGTTTTTCCCCACCTGGCTCCGCCCGGCCTCAAACTGGGGCTTGATGAGCGCCACCACCTGCCCGCCTGGTTTCAGACATGCATACAGCGGCGGCAATATAAGCTTTAAGGAAATAAACGACACGTCAATGGACGCGAAATGAAGCGGCTCTAAAAACCACTCAGGCTGCATATTGCGGGCATTGGTGCGCTCCATCACAACAACGCGTTCATCATTGCGAAGCCGCCAGTCCAGCTGCCCGTAGCCCACGTCAATGGCATAAACCTTTTGTGCGCCATGCTGCAGCATACAATCCGTAAACCCGCCGGTGGACGCGCCGATATCTGCTGCAATGGCATTCTCGAGGTTCAATCCAAATATTTCCACAGCCTTATTAAGCTTTAATCCGCCCCGGCTCACAAACGGAACCGGGTTCTCACGGACAGCCACCACCGAAGTATCCTTGATTTCTGCGCCGGGCTTTGTGACAGGCAATCCGTCCACCAGCGCTTCTCCGGCCATGATAATGGCCCGGGCCCGTTCCCGGCTGGAGACTAGCCCCTCCTGTGTCAAGCGCACGTCAAGTCTCATGATCGTATTTCCTCCAGCAGGGCCTCTAGCGCCCGCTCGATCCCCGGTGCGTCCAGCCCGCACCAGCTGAGCTGTTCTTGTACGGTTCCCTGGCTGACCGGCGCTTCCATAACGCCAAGACGCTTTACAGTGACGCCGCTTCCCGTAAGATGCGCCGCCACACGGCTGCCAAATCCCGTTTCAACAATTTCGTCCTCTAATGTGAGCACGCCCTTCGCCTCTTTCCTTAGCCGGGCCAAAATAGAATGATCCAGAGGCTTTATGCAGCGCACATTGACAAGGCCCACATGCCGTTCCCTTGCAATGGAAAGCGCCGTTTCCACCATGCGCCCAGTAGCAAGGATCGTGATGGCGCCGATGGGTTCCAACACCTCCCACACTCCAGGCTCCACCGGCTGTGCCGACGCCATTTCCATAAGCGGCGTCCGGGGATACCGAATGGCCGAGGGGCCATCTTGACAAAGCGCCAAACCGAGCATATGCCGTAATTCCTGCTTCGTTGCGGGAGAGTACACGGTTAAGCCGGGCATTGCGCTCAAATATCCGATGTCATATACACCCTGGTGGGTTTCCCCGTCCTCTCCGATGAGGCCCGCCCGGTCCACGGTAAACACCACAGGCAGCCGCTGCAGGCAAACGTCGTGAAGAACCTGGTCAAATGCCCGCTGTAAGAATGTGGAATAGATGGCCACAACAGGGCGGTAGCCTTTGGCAGCCATACCGGCCGCCATCGTAACGGCGTGCTGCTCGGCAATGCCCACGTCAAAAAAACGGTCGGGATATGCTTCCTGAAACGGAATAAGCCCCGTTCCTATGGGCATGGCTGCACACACAGCCACAATCCGGGGATCCGCGCTCGCAAGATGCGTAAGCGCCTGTCCAAATACCTCAGAATTTCCCATGCGGCCGCTTTTTGAAGCCGGCTCGCCGGTGGCGGGATCAAAGGGCCCTATGCCATGGTACTTTTCCGGCGCCTGCTCGGCATACGAATATCCCTTTCCCTTTGTGGTAACCGCGTGAATGATCACTGGCCGGTTTGTGTTTTTTACCCGGGAAAACACCCGTTCAAGCGCCTTGATATCATGGCCGTCGATGGGCCCGAGGTAAGTAAATCCCATATCCTCAAACATGACGTTGGGGAGGAGAAAGTATTTAATTCGGTTTTTTGTGCGTTCCATGTGCCGGGACAGCCATTTGCCCACCGCACTGGTGTCCAAAACCCGCACCACCGCCAGCTTGAAATTCTGATAGCGGGTGCTGGCGCGCATCTCGGATAAATATTGGTTCAACGCGCCCACGTTTTTGCTGATGGACATGGCGTTGTCGTTGAGTACAACGATCAAAGGCAACTTGCTATGCCCCGCGTCGTTCAACGCCTCGAAGGCCATGCCGCCTGTCAGCGCGCCATCGCCGATGAGGGCCACCACAGGCCCTTTTACCCCGGACAGCTTTCTGGCCCTGGAAAGCCCCAGAGCCGCCGAAATAGAGGTGCTGGAATGGCCCACGTCAAATGCGTCCAACTTGCTTTCATTGCGCTTGGGAAAGCCGCTGATGCCGTCCGACTGCCTCAGCCGGGAAAAGGCCTCCTTGCGGCCGGTGAGTATCTTATGGGCGTACGTCTGATGCCCCACATCGAATACGATTTGGTCATCCGGCTGCGAAAATACCCGGTGCAGCGCCATGATAAGCTCCACCGCACCCAGGCTGCTTGCCAGATGCCCGCCGGTTTTGCTGACGCATTCCACCATGAAATCGCGAAGTTCCGCCGCCAGTTCCGGCAATCGCTCTTCCGGTATGTTTCTAAATTGATCGAGCCCGTCGATTGTGTCCAACAGGGGATATTGTTTCATTCCTATCCTTTTCCAATCGCCCTACTTCTTTTTCGTGTCCCTGCGGGAAAACAGCGCAAAAAACCGGCCTACGCCGAATACGATTTTATGGCTGCTGCGCATGGCTAAGCCTTTTCCCAGGGCTTTGCCGCCCACCGTGCAAGCCGCGATCAAGCTTGCAATCAGGAGGCCGAAAAGCATGTCCTCAATCCCGGAACCTTCCAGTATTATTTTCCCGGAGATGGCAGCGCCCATGGCGCCGGACACGATGCCGCAAATGTCGCCCACCACATCATTGCAGATGTTGGAAACCATGCCAGCGGACTGCACCAGCTTAATGGCTTGTTTCGCGCCGGGAATTTTTTTCGACGCCATGGCCGTATAAGCCGTCACATCCTGATATGTTACCGCAATTCCCAGCACATCAAACGCGATACCGATAAAAATAATTAGCAACAACACCAAAATGGCCACCGGCAATGCGGCGCCCATCAAAGAAGTTTCACTAAAAAAATTGAAAATCATGGCCAGTGCAAATGTCAAAAAGAACACTTTTACCGGCCATAAATCACGTTTTTGTTTTTTCTGTCTACTGTGCGCGCTATCCACGCAAGCACCTCGCAATTTTTCAAATAATGGTGGTGGCATATTGAGTAGACTTTGCGGCTTAGGTCCAGTAGGATTTCCCCGTCGTTCACTCCCCGTCGCCGATAGGAGCGGTTTCCCTTTATGCCCCGCGCCGATATGTCGCCATATCCGGAACTGG
>CAYPKG010000004.1:86491-108827 GCA_964411275.1 uncultured Oscillospiraceae bacterium
TTGCCACTTAGGCCACACCGTAATCCCCAATATGCCCGATGTCAACAGTCTAGGAGCTTTCCTCAACAGCTTTGCTGCCTCCTAGCCTCTTTTGCAACGAGGGTTTCAAAAGGCAATCATCCCTCAGCATTTGGCCAAACGCCATGGGATGTGTTCCATTTATCCACCGCCGCCACGCAAGGCAGGCTACACTGTACACAGGACTGCCCGCATACAGGTTTAATCCGAAACAGTAACCGGTCAAAACAGCCACCATTTTCGGTCTCCACGGTGGATGGGTCAACGCCCGCATGCCATTGCGGATCGCCCAGCCACCTTAACTCCCAGCATCAACCCCCGACTGGGCGTCGAAAGCCGACACCAGGAACTTCATCGATGTGCCCTCAACGGATTTTTAGGCCCGCTTTCAGAGACAACAGCACTGACTAGAATACTGCACCACCAGAACAGAGTATAACATACTATTACCCCAAATTCAAGAGATCACCCGATACTCTCACGTTTTTCCTGAATTTTTTGCATGTTTTTCATATTTTAAACATTATATTTGGCGCGTGATGGTATAGTCGATCAAGCCATGGAAAAAGTCTGCGCCTTCGCCCAGAAATTCCAGGGCCGCATGGGCGTTCTTCGCCGCAAGCTCAGCCTTCGCCTTTGCTTTTTCAAGCCCGTATAGCGTGACAAACGTCAGCTTGCCATCCCGCGCATCCTTGCCCAATGTCTTGCCCATGGACTTCTGGTCTCCTGTTACGTCCAGAATATCGTCTGTAATTTGAAACAGCAGCCCGTACTGCCCGCCATAGGCTTCCATTGCCGCAAGCCCAGCGTGTCCGGCGTTTGCGCATCGCGCTCCCGCGAGGACGCTGGCCCGGAGCATAGCCGCGGTTTTCCCCCGGTGGATGGATAAAAGCGTGTTCTCATCCATTGTTTTCGCCTGCTCTGCCATCAGGTCGAGACTCTGCCCTGCCACCATGCCGAACACGCCCGCGCCACGCGCAACCTCCCAGGCAGCCTTTACAAGATGCCCATGGCCATGTTCGCAAGCGTATGTAAGCATCAGCTCCATGGCGTAGGAAAGCAGCCCGTCCCCCGCAAGCACGGCGGGGCCTTCTCCAAACACAATATGGTTTGTGGGCTTTCCCCGGCGGAACTCATCGTTGTCCATGGCAGGCAGATCGTCGTGGATGAGCGAATAGGTGTGGATCATCTCCAGCGCGCAGGCCATGGGCATGGCCTGTTCCGCCCCGCCGCCAAACAGCCGGCAGGCAGCAAGGGCCATCACGGGCCGCAGGCGTTTCCCCCCCGCAAACAAGCTGTAAGCCATGCCATCTCGCAATGCTTTGGGGATACCGGGGGCCGCGAGATATCCCTGTAGCGCCTCGTCCACCAGGGCGCTGTCCGCCTTCAAAATGGCGATTACCTGTTCATTGGTCATCCCCGGCCTCTTTCGTCTCTAACGTTGTGAGCCTGCCCTCGTATCCGTCCAGAAGCGCCATGCATTCCTTGCCGATGGCTGTTCCCTGTTCATACAAAGACACCATCTCCTCAAGGGGAATATTGCCGCTTTCCAGTTTCGCCACAATGGCTTCCAGCTCTGTTAAGGACTGTTCAAAGCTTCGCTTTTGTTGTTCCATGGGTTTCCCCCTCCTCAATGCTCTCGATCTTCGCGTGCGCCCTGCCGCCCTGCATCATCAGCCGCACCGCCATCCCCGGTTGAAGGGCCTGTACGCCCTTCAATACCGCGCCGGTTTCATCCTGCACCACGCTGTATCCCCGGGCCAATACCGCCCCAGGGCCCAGCGCCGTGAGGCGGCCCAGCCCAGCCATAAGCGCCCCACGGGCGTTTTCCAGCCGTTTTAACCCGTTATGGGCAAGCAAAACATTGCATTGCTCCAAGCGTTGCCGATACCGGCTTAGCTTATGCGGCACACCGGTAACCCCCCCGCGGTTTAGCAGGTCTTTTACCTTATTTTTTTTCGCCTCTACCCCCCGCCCAAGGGCGTGTCCCAAGCGATTGACCGACTGATCCAGCCTTTGAAGCAGCTGGTCGTATTCCGGAACCGCCATGGCAGCCGCGGCGGATGGCGTGGCCGCCCGGACATCCGCTACAAAGTCTGCGATGGAAAAATCCGTTTCATGCCCCACGGCGCTGATGACCGGTATCTCGCTATGATAGATGGCCTCGGCCACAGGCAACTCGTTGAAAGCCCAAAGATCCTCCAGGCTCCCGCCGCCCCGCCCCACAATCAGCACATCCGCCTGCCCGTCCCTGTTCATTGCGGCAATTCCCTCGGCAATACTTTGTGCCGCTCCCGCGCCCTGCACCGCTACCGGACACAAAAGGATGGGCATATTGGGAAACCGGGTATGAATTATTTCAGTGATGTCATGCACTGCGGCCCCTGTTTGGGAGGTAATCACCCCCACCAAGCGGGGTAAAAACGGAATAGGCCGCTTGCGCGCGGGATCGAAATAGCCTTTTGCTTCCAACCGGGTTTTCAACAGCAGGAATTTCCGGTACAATTCCCCCTCGCCTTCCTCGCTCATGGCCTGGGCATACAGCTGATACTGCCCATCCCGGGCGTACAGGGACGCATACCCCGTCAACACCACCCGCATGCCGTCTTGGGGACGGAACGTCAGCGTTTGCGCCGACTGCCGGAACATGACACAGCGAACGAGGGAGCCCTCATCCTTTAATGAGAAGTACAGGTGCCCTGAGCTATGCCGCTTGAAACCGGAAATCTCCCCGATAACCCTGAGGTTTCTCAACAGGGGATCACGGCCAAGCAGTATGCTTACATATTCATTTAGCTTAGAGACCGAAATGGGTTCACGCTGCAGTATTCCCGGCATGGCTATGCCTCCATGGCAGAGGCCCGCTCCGCCGCCTCCACCGTGTTTTCCATGAGCATGGCGATCGTCATGGGGCCAACCCCGCCGGGAACCGGCGTGAGAAATCCCGCCACCTCCACAGCCTCTGAAAATAGCACGTCGCCGCAAAGCTTGCCATTTTCATCCCGGTTTGTGCCCACGTCAATCACCACCGCACCCGGCTTGATCATATTTCCGGTAACAAGTCCAGCCTTGCCCACAGCGCTGACCAGGATATCCGCCTGCCGTGTCATAGCCGGAAGGTCCGCCGTGCGCGAATGGCAGATGGTGACGGTTGCATGCTCGCGAAGCAGCAGCAGCGACACAGGCTTGCCCACGATGGAGCTTCTGCCGATAACCACGGCGTGCTTGCCCTTGATGGAAACGCCGGTGCTTTTGATGAGGGTCATAATTCCCTTTGGCGTGCAGGGAACCACGCTGGGCTGATCCGCCATCAGCCGCCCGGCATTGATGGCGTGAAAGCCGTCCACATCCTTTTCTGGAACGATGGCGGCAAGTACTTTCGCCTGGTCAATATGCTTGGGCAGGGGCAACTGCACCAGGATACCATGAACGGCTGGATCCATGTTCAGCTTTTCAATGAGCCTTAGCACCTCCGCCTCAGGTGTGCTTTGCGAAAGCCTATGTACCGTCCCGTGAAAGCCAAGTTCTTTCGCCGTGCGCTCTTTGTTGCCTACATATACCTGAGAGGCGGGGTCCTCCCCCACCAGTATCACGGTCAATCCCGGCACGCATCCATGCTCGATCAGGCGGCTTATTCGCGGCCGCAGCGCCTCGCGCTGTACGGCAGCAATGGCCTTTCCGTCGATCCGTTGTGCGCTCATGTTCCTCTCCTCCTTATAGCAAAGCTGAAAAAAGAGTGGTCAGCCGCCGGCACACGCAAAGCCCGCCTAAGCCAACCACCGTTTTTCACTGTATTCTTCATCCCAGGCCGCTTTATTTCTGTCCCCGCGCGCGGGAGAAAGCGCCCAAAACGCCGTTGATATATTTCCCGGAATGCTCCCCGCCAAAGCGCTTGGCAAGCTCCACGGCCTCGTTGATGGCAACGCTTTCCGGGACGTCCTCACGATGAAGTATTTCATACACCGCGATGCGCAAAATACACAGGTCCACCCGTGCCATGCGGCTTACCGTCCAGCCAATGGCGTGCTTTGCGATCAGCTCGTCCAACATGGGCTGATATTCCGTCACACCCGCAACAACGCTGTTGGCGTAATCATAATCCTCCGGCGAAGGCTCTTCCTCAATGCCGGACTGGTCCAGGATAGCCTCGTAAGTATCCTCGCCGCCTAATATGCGGGAGAACGCCAGCTTCATGGCGACCTCACGCGCGGTTTTTCTGCTCATGTGTGCGTGATATCCTCTCTATGCGGATCGTTTTGTTTGAATGCCCTTACCGCTTGGGCAAAAAACGGTCAAAGAAGGCACGAACCGCTTCCATGCCCCCCTTGTCCAATAGACAACCCACCAGCGCGCACAGCCCCACGATCAGGACTAGCAGCAAGGTGCGCCAGAAATTAATGGTAAATATCAGTATGGTTACCACAAGCCCCAGCACGGCGAAAATCACACCATAGCGGTGCGCCCGGCAAAAGGCCAGCAACCGGTCTAAAAAACTCAATACAGACACGCTCCTTTGGTAAACCGCACTTAGCTTACGCGGGTTTTGGGATCAATGGAGGTGTCCTCCACCAGAATGCCCACATCCTGCACGGTAATGCCGGACAGCTTCTCTACATACTCCTTCAGGGACTTTTGCAGCTCCGACGTGATGTTGGGAATGTCTGTATCCGGCATCAGCATCAGCTTGAGCCTGAGCGACACAATCCCTTCTCGAAGGGGGACCACGGCGCTGACCACATTTCGAATGCGGTTGTTGGCGCGGCAATGCTTTTGCACCATTGCGTCAATAGCGGTAAGGCTGATATACGTGCCGCCAAGGTCCGTGTTCTGTACCAGCGCGGAGACGGGCGCAGTCTCTTTGGCCTTCCCCTTCCCTGCAAACATCAACCGTATGGAGATCAGAAGGATGATAGCGCCCGCGACAAGCAATACCCATTGCCAAATGGCGCCGTAGTAATAGCTGCCGATAAACCCGTTGATCTGCTCGGCAGCGACGGCCCGAAGCCCCAGCGCGATCAGCGCAAGGGACAGCAGCAATGTGAACAGCAGCAGCAGGAACAGCAATATCCTGTCAAACAGCTTTGGTTTCATCTATCGTACCTCAAAAACTTATTTTACCCTGGGCGGTTCGGTCTCCTTCTCGGGTTTCTCGGGTTTTTCCTCGACCGCATCGGCCGCCGGCGTATCAAATGTGATCGCCTGTACAAACACATTGACCTCGACCACTTTAAGCCCGGTCATTGTTTCCACCGAGTTTTTGATGGCCCTTTGAATTTCGGCGCAGACGTCCTGAATGCGGAAACCATACTGGATCACCACGCTGACATCCACCGCCGCCTCTTCGGTGCCCACTTCCACTTTGACGCCCTTTGTGAGGTTTTTCCGGCCCAGCATCTGCGCAAAGCCGTCCACCATGCCGCCGCTCATCCCAGCTACGCCCTTGACATCCGCAGCCGCAAGCGCTGCGATCGTGGCGATTACGTCCGTGGCGAATACGATCTTTCCGCCTTCGTTTACATTCACATCAGGAGTGAGTTCGTTATTATTACCCATTACAATGAAGCCTCCTTAAGCATGCCCTGACGTTCACCGCCCGGCTAAAATATAGCTATATTATACCAGATACCGGCCATATTGCAAACAATCGCCGATAAATTCACATTAGTCTAACAAAATTGGCCGATTTCATTTCACGGTGGAAATTTTTACATTTTGCGCGCTCTCGCCAGTTTCCCGGCAAACGATGTCCAGTACTTGCGCCGCCTGCTGGCTTGTAAGGTTATCCTCCGCTTTCAATATGACGTTCACGGAACCTTTGTGGAACATCACAGCCGCATCGGAAAATCCTTTTGCCTTCAACAGGCTTTCCACGGTGAACTCCGTCTCCATGGACGACACCATGTCAAGCTTCTGCTCCTGAGCGTCCGCGAGGGTTTCTACGTCCGTCTGCTCCGAGATGATTGTCTCGAGATACTCCAGCTCCTTTGCCCGGTTGTTTTCCCGGTCATCTCGAAACGTGGCGAAAAAATCCCCGTCCTCACCTGCTGTTTCCACCACAACCTCCCCCTGAGGGGCAGGAGACGGTGTTTTCGAAAGCGCTGCCGCCTCCGCGCTTTTGTTCACCCTGATGTTTACATACACCGCCAATACCAGCAGTGCCGTAAGACCGATTAAAACCCCATACTTCTTCATCATGCTCGCCCCTTTCAACTGATACTCTTTTCATTTTATTCTATCCGTGCCCGCTCAAACACCTCGATACAGGAGGCAGGCACGTTGAGCACCGTTTGCACAGCCCGCTGCAAATCAAGCATTACCATGATGTCCGCCGCACCTTCCGCCACGACTATCACCCCACGAACCTCGGGCTGTTTTTCAGTGAGCACAATCGGCTGTGTCCCGTCAGAGCCGGATACGGTGGCGGGCCTGCTGGACTCTGTGCGCTGGCTTGAGGTACTGCCGCTGCCGCCTGTGGTTTCGCTGGTGTTGCTGTTCACATCTGTGCTCATGGCAGGCACCAGCTCCGGCCCCGTTTCATAGGTGATCATCACTTCCACCTGTCCCGCCCCGCGAATGCTGGACAACACTTCCTGCAAGCGGGCCTCCACGTCCTGCTGCCCTGTGGCGGCGCTTCCCAGCGTGACAGGATCAGGCTGCGCGCCGCTTTGTTTCCCCGGCAACAGCGTGGACAAATACAGCAGCAGCACCGCCAGAATGATAAGCCCGTACACCAAAAGCTCCAGTTTTTTGTTTTCCCGGAGTTTTTTTGAAAATCGGCTGAGCAGTCCGCCTTTTGCGTGATCCGCCATACGCTACCTCCTTTATGATGTAAAGGGTTCCAACGCTGATTGCGCATACAGCCCGGACAGCCAGGCTTCGTAATCCATCGGGCGTTCGGCCGCCTTTTCCTCATGGGGAAGCGAGAAGGAAATGTCCGCCCCGCCACCAAGTAGGCTTATGATTGGCCCGGCAATCGACAGCAGAAATATCAATCCCGCCGCGATTGTCACCGTGGTTTTCAGCTTTCCTTTGGGCAATATGAACTCCAGCATCGTGCAGGCAACAGCCATCACAGCGGCGGTAACCATGACATTTTTCAGCGCTTCCAACATATCATCCTCCCAATATAGCCATTCCTCCTGTGCGCATCATCAGCCCCACTGTAATAATAAACATGATGGACAATGCCATGGCGGAAGCGAACAGATACGTCAGCACATCCGCAAGCGCGCCGAGCATTTTGGGCATCCGCGGGTCGGCAACCGGTTCACACAGCGCGGCGGTAATCCGAAACGAAAATATTCCGGCGCCGATATGCACAAGTGGCGTCAGCACCAGGCCGAAAGCGATAAAGATCGCCGCAAGCCCAGCTGCGTTTTTTACCAGAACCGCGCAGCCCAGCACCGTATCCACGGTTCCCGACACCACACCGCCTACGATGGGGATGAGCTTGTCGAGGGCATATTTAGCCGTGCGCACCGATACCCCGTCAAAGGAGGCCGCGGTCATCCCCTGCAAGGATGTAATGCCAAAATACAGCGTAAATACAAAGCCGATGATCCATTTTGCCGTGGTTTTGCTAAGCTTAAACAACTGCCCCAACTGCACCCTGCCCGTCATATTATTGAGCACCGCCATCACTGCGCCAAATAATATGACCGGAAGCACCACATCCCGTAGCACCACAGCAATGCCCCCGCATAAAAGCGTCATGGCAGGCTGAAATATCCCGGCGGAGGCGATCCCCCTGGCTGCGGTCAACAGCGTTAACAGCGTGGGAAACGCAAGCTCTATAAACCGGGCCGTGGACAGGATGGCCTCCCTGGCCACGCCCGCAAGGGTCATAAACCCCGTCAGGGCAATCACAACGCCGAAGCAATGGCACACAAATCCCGTCACATCGTTGAGGCCCGCAACGCTTGCGTCCCCCAACGCCCGGACAAACCCGGAAATCAGCGCCACTGCCATAAGGCTTAGCATCAGCCTTAGTGTTTGTGGCAGCGCCCCTTGCAGCAGCGCGCCTATTCCATCCATGACCACCTGCCCCAGGTACGTGCCCTCGCCCACGGCATATTCCTCCACCAGCGCACCGATGTCTTTGTCGCCCCAGATCGCCTGTACGCCCTCAGGAAGCCCTTCAAGCACCGATTGCCAGTCGCGAAGCCCCGCGCCCTCCACGGCGGACCGCACGCCGTCCTGGATCTCCTGGGGCGGCTGTGCCAATGCCACGCCGGGTAGCGACAGCAACAGCGCCACGAGCAATGTCACAATTCCCCGTTTCACTGCTGCAGCCCCGGTATCAGCCCCGCTACCAGCTTTAATAGCGCCACCGCTGCCGGAAGCGCTGCCGCCAGTATCATGACCCGGCCGCCAAGTTCCACCTTTGAGGCCATTGCCCCGTCACCCGCGTCCCGACAGATCTCAGCGCCAAACTGGGCTACATACGCGATGCCGATGATTTTGATCAGCACCTCAATATAGGTTAGGTCGATGCCAAAACTTGTTGCCATGCCCCGCACGCCATCCACAACCCCGGTCAATTCCGATACGACAAACACCAAGAGGATCACCCCCGCCGTCACCGCAACCGGCAGGGCCATTTCCGGCTTGTGTGCCCGGATAAGCGCCACCAGCGCGGCGGCGAGTATACCAAATGCGGCCAGCTTGAACACATCCATGTAGGACGCTCCCCCTTTAATACAGGTCAAACACCCGGCGCACGCTGTCAAACAGTCCGCCAATCATGTCCAGCATCATCAATAATCCAATCACTAGCCCCACAATCGCCGCAATTGTGGCCATATCTTCCCGGCCGCTTTGCTTGAGCAGCTGGGTAATCACCGCCACCAGAATGCCCACCCCGGCAATTTTGAAAAGCAGATCAACGTTCATAACTCCTCCGTCTTTCCTCCGTTTTACCATACCAGTATCGCCAACCCGACTCCGCACAAAATGCCCATGGACCGGTAAACGCGTCCTTTTTTTGAGTACACTTCACGAGCCTCGATCCGGGCGGCTTTCAGCCGCTCCTCCAGCAGCTGGGCGTTTGCCCGCTGGGTCTCCCGGTTGCCGCTTCCCAGCCCCCGGACATAATCCTCCAATATGGCCCGATCCTCCGCCGTCAGCGCCCGCACAGGGCCATTTGCCTCTTCCATGGCCTTTTGCCAGGCATAAAGCGTATTTGGCGCATCTGAGAGATGCCGTGCGAACCCGAGCCAAAGCTCCGCCACAGGGCCGGTATCCAGCCGGGCGCAAAGCTCGCTGAGTGGCTTTGGCGCGTATTCCATCAGCATGGAAAGCCTTTTTGTGTACGAGGACAGCGCGTCAAGAGCCGCCTGCCTGTCGTATAGCTTTTGCGAGGCGTTGATGCCCGTCAGCGCGCAAGCCGCAAATAAAAATAGAATTCCTATAACGCGCAGCATGGGAAACCCTCCTTGCTGAGGATCGGGCGGCCCTCGCCGTCAAACACGCATTCTACCGTGCCAACGCCACGGCTGCGGCCAAGCTGCACCAGCCGCGCGAATACCCCTTGCCGCAATAGTCTTGAAAGCGCCGGACGCCGTTTCATATCCTTCAATGTTCCCCCGTGAGCGCTTGCCACCACGATCACACCACAAAACGCCGCATCCTCTACCGCATCGGCATCCGCCAGCCCCCCCAACTCGTCTGTGATGATCACCTCTGGGGAGAGTCCCCGGATTGCCAATTGAAACGCCTGGGGCTTTTTACAACCGGATAACACATCGGTGCGCGGGCCAATATCGTGCAGGGGGATACCGCCTACACAGCCGGTAATCTCCATGCGCTCGTCCACCACCAGAACGCGGCTTCCGCGAAGCCCGCCTTCGCCACCGGAAACCTGCCGCGCGAGATCGCGAAGCAGCGTTGTTTTTCCACAACCAGGCGCGCTATACACCAGCGTTGGCAAAACATACCCGTCCGAGCCCCGGATAAAAGGGATCACCCCGTCCGCCGCGCCCACACAGGCCCTCGCGATGCGGATGTTCAGCGAGCCGATGTCGGTAACGCTGGTCAGCCGCCCATCACGCGTGGACACCTTGCCGCTTAGCCCCACCCGGTACCCTCCCGGCAACGTCACAAAGCCCTCGCGAAGCTCCTCCTCCCAGGCATATGCCGAATGCCCACAGATCCGCTCAGCAATTCCGGCGCAATCCGCTTTTGACACGGCGGCCCTGCCCGTACAGGGGCTGATCAGCCGTGAGTACCCGTCATACACCAGTTCCACAGGCTGTCCCACCCGAAGGCGGATTTCTTCAAGCGGCGCGCCCTCGCCAATGGGCGTCAAAAGCTTTTGTATACGCGGTGGGCAAAGCGGCAAAATATCTGCTTTCCATCCCCCATTCATTTAAGTTTTTCCTCCCTTTTCTTTTGTTTCCCAGGGGTGGTACGAAAAGCGCCCCTTTGCAATCAGTGTATGTATGGATTTCTGATTTCATAACACAAAGAGAAAACTCCCATTGTATACATGTTTACCTTGTGTTTTTTTGTCGTTTGAAGTACACTGATGCTGAGGAAGTGATTGTTATGAGTAATTATTTCACAAATAAGGAAAAGCAGTCCTTGACTTCGAAGGTATTTCGATATATACGCGACGGAATTACCGATGGACGGTATAAATCCGGCGAATATCTGGTGGAAACCAAGCTGGCGGAGGAGCTTGGCGTAAGCCGCACACCCATCCGTGAAGCGCTCAAGCAATTAGAGCTTGATGATCTTGTGGAAGCAATCCCAAACCGGGGCGTTGTGGTCAAGGGGCTTTCGCCGGAAGACGTGGACGATATATTTACAATCAGGCTTTTGCTGGAAGGGCAAGCCGCTTACTGGGCAGCCACCCGCATCAGGCCGGATCAGCTGGATCAGCTGGCAGAGCTTTTAGAACTGATGGAGCTTTATACCCGCCGGAATGACAGCGCCAACCTCGCCCGGCTGGATACCGAATATCATGAAGTCATATTTACCGCCAGCAACAGCCGTACGCTAAAGCATATTCTGGGCTCCCTGCATCAAAATATCCACCGTGCCAGGGAAAGCTCCCTGATGTCACCCAGCAGAAAGCCAAAGTCACTGGAGGAACACAGGGAGATTTATGACGCCCTTTGCGCCAACGACGCCACCCGGGCCCAGGCCTGTATGGAAAAGCACGTGCGCGGGGTCACCCATTATCCCGAAACCCAATAATTTTTTATATATTATCTAAAAAATGATAAGGAGTTGACCCCATGCGCCGCTTTATAGGATGCGACATGGAACGCCATGAGACCGGCGGCCCCGGTCTTTTCGTGTTGGGTCAGGCGCAAACCCTGGCAGACCGCCTGAAGGAGTATGAGGGGCAGGTGCAGCTGATCTACATCGATCCGCCCTTTGGCACAGGGGATGTGTTTCAGGTAAAGCTTGACCCGGAGAAAAACGTCAGACTTGTGGCATATAGCGACGATCTGGCGGCAGATGCGTACTGCGCCATGTTTCGCGATGTGTTAACCCTTTGCCACAGGCTGCTTTCCCCCTCAGGAAGCCTGTATCTGCACGTGGATTTTCGCATGAGCGCCAGATTGCGGCTGATGCTTGACGAGATATTTGGCGAAAAGAATTTCATGAACGAGATCGTGTGGGCCTACAAATCCGGCGGCAGAAGCCGCAGGCATTTCTCAAGAAAGCACGATACGATCCTGTTTTATAGAAAAAGCAGTTATGTATATTTTAATATCGACGCCGTAGGCGTGCCCCGGGGGCCTGAACGGCGCAACCATATGAAGCGCAGCGTGGACGAACAGGGCCGCGTGTGTTTTACAATCCGCTCCGCCGGAAAAACCTATACCTATTATGAGGATACGCCCGTATTTCCTACGGATGTTTGGACGGATATCGAGCATCTGCATCAAAAGGACCCGGAGCGCGTAGGCTATGCCACACAAAAGCCAAAGGCGCTGTTAAAGCGCATCATCCTAGCTTCCTCCAGGCCCGGGGATATCGTAGCGGATCTGTTCGCGGGCTCCGGCACCACAGCCGCCGTCGCCGCGGGTACCGGACGACGGTTTTTGCTGTGTGACTGCTCCCCCATCGCCATGCACGTCATTAGAAAACGGCTTTTAGAGGAAGGCAGCGCCATGTCCTTGTTGGATCAGGATCATCCGTTTACCCTCACATACGAAAACCCGCCGGAAGCGGAGGGCATGCCTGTGGCAGCCCTGTCCCGTTCCGGCGATCAGTGTTGTGTTTCAATTGCCGAATACGCATCCCCCCAGGAGGACGCGGGGTCTCTTGCCTATTGTGCCCTGGGCGAAATCTCAGGCGGAGCGTTTCTGCCCAAAGCGTATGCCTTTTATCCGCGTTTGCCGGTGGATTTGAAAATGATGGACTGTCCGGCGCCGGTGCTGCAAACCGTGGAAATAAACGGAGCCCAGGCGTTTTGGCAGTTTTAGGAACTACTCCAGCACATACGGCATATCGAGATCATCCAACACCCCTTTGGCCGCGTCATACGCGGCCTTTTTCGCGCGGTCGTTCTTGACGAGCCAGCGGCCATCCTCCTGATAATCCGCAAGCACCCGCTCTTTAAGCATGTCGCCTGTCACAATCTCGTCCCCGTACAGTATGTCGTTTTCCCTTACGATAATTATCGGCAACTCCCGTTCTAAAGCGGGGCTTACCGTAATTTCAGGCGCGGAAGTAGGTTTCGTCTCTTCCGCCGTAGGCTGCGCCATGGCCGGAAGGCCCGACCTTAGCCCATTGCCGCCGCTGCCCAAACCCCAGCCTGCCCCGCCCAACAGCACAAGCGCCAGTGCCGCGCCCATCAATGTCTTCCCCCCAGGACGCTTTCGTTTTTTCTTTTCCCCGTTTTCCATCCCGTGTTTCAAGAAAGCTCCCCCTCGTTCGTTATTTATGCAATGCCATGGTAACATCATATTCCGCCAGATACACATTTTTTCCCGCCGCGTCCCGAAGTGACCGGACAATCAACTCGTAATCAGACTGATATAATTTTCTTCGGTCGTACTGGAAAGCAATGAGAGCCATCTGCTCCCCCGCGTCCAAAACAGCCGCTTTTCTGAGCGCCGCGTTCAGCGCATTTTTCGCATACTGTTCCTCACCCCAGGCGAGCCTGATCCTTTCAGGCTGTGCGTCACCGGCGCGAACAAATATCAGCCTTTCCTCCCCGTTGTCGGAAACGGTGACTGTGATTAACCGGCAGTTTTCCGTCAGCACGGACACCCCCTGCAGCGCTATCTCAAGCTGTTCGCGCTCCTCCTCCACTGCCACAAGGCTTTTTGTGAGGCTTTCCTGTACCGCAGCCGCCGAGGTTTCCATGGCCTCTGCCTTTTTCGTGCCGCTGACCAGCACCAGAAAAAACAGAATCAGTATCACGTCCAAAAGGGATGTTAGTTCGATGATGATGCTTCTTCGCATTCCTCATGCCTCCTATTGCGCGAAAGGTACAGGGCCACCGTCTTTTCATTCTCTTCCATCAGCGGTGCGATCAGACCGTCAAGCACCTTAAAGAGAATGGCAAACACAAGCCCCCAGAACGTGGAAGTCAGCGCGCCAAAGAAGTTCATCTCCACATGGGACATGTCCGCCACGAGGGGTAACAGGGACACAACCGTCCCCAGTATGCCAAGCAGCGGAAATATGCTTGTGATTGTGGCAAACATGGTATATACCCCCTCCGCCCGCTTTCGCAGCGCCACCACATCCTCTTCACGAAGGGCGCGCATCCGCTCCACCGCGGCCTTTGCGGAGGCTTCCTGCCCCGGCACATACACGTGCAAATGCATGATGCCACTCAATTCACCGGCAAGCTTCCGGGTTTTCCAATAGATAAACCCATTGAGAACCGCCGCGAGAAACACAATCGCGTCAAACCCCATTAGGTTATTGAGTATTACATCGCCAAGGGACATAGCTGAACCCTCCAAATGGTAGTTATTCCAATCCCATCAAAAACCGGTACATTGGCTTCATCGCGAGAAATCCGGCTTTGATTTCCTCTGTCACGTCCGGCGAGAATGTCTTTTTGACGTCCGGGTCAAAATGGTTAAAAGAAATGCTCTTTTTGTTGATGAAAGGCTGCAATGCTTCCGGCGCGTCCGGAAACCGCCTGCGCTTGTACTCTTCCCCTGAAATACTTAGCCCGGCCTTCTCAATGTCGCCCAAAAGGGCGAGAAAAAGGCTTGGGCGGGCCAGGATACGAGCGCGAAACTTACTCATCAGTTCCGGCATGGGGGAATACATGCCCATGCCATAGCTGTACCCCTCCCTCTCAAACTGGGTATACAGGACAAACCCTTCGCTAAGCCGCTTGTCCTGGTACTTAAACGCCAGCCACATATGATCCCGGTACGGGGATTTATCCTTTGTGAACCTGGTGTCCCTGCGAATACGGGAAACCACCGAAGACGGGCGAAGGTTAAAATTCGGGTCAATATCCCCAGCAACCGGCCCCAATGCTTCCGCCAGCGCCAGCATGGGCTGCTGTACCACGGCCTTATATCGGGCGCGGTTCTCCTCAAAAAACTCCACATTATTGTGAAACGCGATTTCCCAGAAAAACTTATAGGTTTCCTCTGATAATCCCTGAAACTCCATTGCAATACCTCCATGATAACCGATGATGAGATGAGGAATTTGTCAAATGCATCAGCAGCTATCCCAAAAGCGCTTTTGCAAACGCTTCCGCGTCAAAGGGTTGTAGGTCGTCAATGCCCTCGCCAACGCCTACAAACCGTACAGGCAGGCCAAGCTTCTGCTTTACCGCCACAGCCACGCCGCCCTTGGCGGTGCCGTCCAGCTTTGTGAGGATGACTCCCGTAAGCCCTGTCGACTCGGAAAACGCGTGCGCCTGAGCGATGGCGTTTTGGCCGGTGGTAGCGTCCAGCACCAGCAGCGCCTCCACCGCCACCCCCGGCAGCTCCCGGTCGATGACCCTGCGGATTTTTGAAAGCTCGTTCATCAGATTTTTTTTATTGTGCAGCCGCCCTGCGGTGTCACAGATCAAAAGATCGCAACCCTTCGCCTTGTAGGAGGCGATGGCGTCAAACACAACGGCGGCAGGATCGGCCCCTTCGCTATGGCGCACCATGGGCACGCCCGCCCGCTCCGCCCAAACTCCAAGCTGCTCTGCCGCAGCCGCGCGAAACGTGTCCGCCGCAGCCAGCATTGTTTTCCTGTCATTTTGCTGATAGTAGGCGGCCATTTTGCCGATGGACGTGGTTTTTCCAACGCCGTTGACGCCCACGACGAGGATCGCGCAAGGCTCCGCCCCGTCGGCCAGAAAGGCCGTGTCCGGCTCCATCGCCGCCGTCAATAGCGTAGCAAGCGCCGCCTTGGCCTCCTGGGCGCCGGTAATTTTCTGTTCTTTTACCGTCGACCTGAGCTGTTGCAGCAGTTTATCCGCCAGCTCCATCCCCATGTCGGCCATGATCATGGCCTCCTCAAGCTCCTCGTACAAATCCTCGTCTATGCGGTCCTTTCCCGAAAACACGCTGGAAAGCCAGCTTTCCCGGGTTTTGGAAAGACCGGATTTTAATTTATGAAACATCCCCTGCTTTTCCATTTGCAACTCCTTATGATGCGTTATCCTGTACATGATCGTGGAACCGGGCGGACACCACCTTGGATACGCCCTTTTCCTCCATCGCCACGCCATAGAGGGCATTGCAGACCTCCATGCTCCCCTTGCGGTGGGTGATGATAATAAACTGCGTGTTTTCGGAATATGCCTTCACGTAATTTGCAAACCGCGCTACGTTCACCTCGTCCAGGGAGGACTCAATCTCGTCCAGCACGCAAAATGCTGTGGGCTTCAGCTTAAGCACCGCGAACAGCAGTGCGATGGCCGTCAGCGCCCGCTCGCCACCGGACAGCAGCGACAGCAGCTGCAGTTTCTTCCCTGGAGGCTGGGCGATGATGTCGATCTCGCAATTGAGTACATCGTTTTTATCCGACAACCTCAATTCCGCGTACCCGCCTCCGAACAGCTCCCGGAATACTTCCCCGAAGTTCTCCTGAATGCGCTGGAACTGGGTCAAAAACTCCCGCTCCATGGACTCGGTCAGCTCTTGAATAAGCGATTGCAAATCCTGCTCCGCCTGATTGAGATCGGCGCACTGGGCGCTTAAATCCTCGTGCCGGGAGAATACCGATTTATAGTCCTCGATGGCATTGACGTTAATGCTGCCAAGCTCACGTATGGCGGCTTTCAGCTCGTCAATCCTCAGGTGTGCGCTGGTCAGCTGGACGGGCCGCCTAAGGGGCAGTATGTTGTCGTATGTTAATTCATACTCCTCCCAAACCCGGTCCTGCATGGCCGCCAATTCCATCTCGGCCTTGTTTTTATTTAGCTCCTGCCGGTGCTTGCGGTCGGACAGTTCCCGGATGCTGGTTCCGATATCGTCCTTGCGGGCGCGCATTTCAGACAATGCGGCGCTGACAACCGCGCGTTCCTCTTCCAGGGCGTGCTGCTGATCTTTTCTGGCCTGCACGTCCCTCTGATCCACGCCGATGGACTGCTCCATGACCGCTTGCTTTTCCAGTAATGACCGCTGCTCCATCCGGCATTTTTCAAGGCTTTCCTTATTTTGCACGAAGCTTCGTTTCGCCCGGTCGCATTCCCGGGTCAGGCGCTCGGCTTCGTTTTTCGCCGCGTCCTCTTCCTTTTGCAGCGCCATGCGCTGTACCCTGTCGTCGGACAGGGCGGCATATTTTTCTTCATGTGCCTGCCTTAGGAGGGTCAACGCCTCCTGGCTTTTTTGCACGTCCTCCTGGGAGGCGGCGCTGCCCTCTTCGATGCCGCTTTGCAACCGCTCGATGTTCGCCCGGTCCTCAGCGATGTCCTTAAGGTTGTCCTCAATCTGTTCCCGCTCCAGCGCGCAGCGGCGCTGATCCTCTTTATTCTTATCCACATCCCGGTCAATCATGTCGATTTTTTCCATATGCCGCGTGATGATCAACTCGTTAGCATGGATCGCGTCGCCCAACTGAGCAATTTCCGCGCCCGCAGCATCAATTTCCTGCTGCATGCCCTCGCTTATCTGCCGCGCCTCGGCAATGGCCAGCTTGGTATTTTCCAGCCGATCCTGCAACTCCCTGATTTCCCGTTCCCGCCCCAAAAGGCTGAACTCCCGCTTTTGCACGCTGCCGCCGGTCATGCTCCCGCCCGGGTGGATGATATCGCCCTGTACTGTGGCGATGCGGAACGCCGCGTTGGCCCGCTTGTTGAGCGCGATGCCAGCGTCAAGGGTTTCCACCACTACCGTGCGGCCCAAGAGATTTTCCACCACCCCACGATACCTCTCATCAAACGTCACAAGCTCGCTGGCGACGCCGATACAGCCCGGCATCGAAAGGCATGCGCGCTCTTGTTTATTTAGCAGCCGGGAGCGCATTGCAGAAACCGGAAGCAGCGTCGCCCGGCCATACTGGCACTTTCTCAGATGGCCGATCACGACCTTCGCATCCTCCGGCGTAGGCGTCACGATGTTTTGCAAAGAAGAACCCAACGACATTTCCAGGGCAGTCTCATATTGCTTCGGCACGCCGATCAGTTCCGCCACAACCCCCAGCACACAGCCCGTGAGACCGCTGTTTTTCTTGCTATCCCGGAGGATATTTCGCACGCTTGAATAATACCCTTCGTGTGCTTTTGACATTTCCTCCAGCACGTTGCGCCGTGATATTTCCGTATCCAGCCGCTGCTGCAACTGCTGCAGCCGGGCCTGGGCCTCGTTGCTCCGGGCAGCCGCCTTGGCCTGCCGGCCGGCAAGCGCCGATTTCTCTTTGCTCAAGGCTTCTTTTTTAATGTTCAGCGCCTCAAGCTGCGCCACAGCTTCCTCTTTTTCCCTGGATAAATCCATAGCGGCCGTTTCATATTCCGCGTTTGTGTTGGCAATGGCCAACAGCCGCTGGTTGAATGCCGCCGCCATCGCGTCCAGGCGTGACAAATTGCTTTTCGCGTCCGATAGGCGGTTCATCGACTCCATGATGCTGTTTTTTTGCTGCTCCAGCAGCGTTTCCTGGGCAGTAGTCTTTTGCTCCAATTCTAAAAGCTCCGACTGTGCGGCGCTGATGCGCCCATCAAGGGCAGTGAGCAGCTCCCGGCCAGCGCCTTCACTGTTAGCCATGCTGAAAAGGGCGGCTGTGAGCTCACGCTCCCGGGCCTGCTCCTCCTCCATCGCCCGCGTGAGCCGGATCTGATCCCGGTTCAGGTTTTCCATGCGCTCTCTTAGGACGTTATATTCGCCAACATGGGCCTCTGCACCGGACATCAATGTCAACAGCTCATTTTGCAGGGCGTTAACAGACCGGTCAAGTTCATAAAGCTCGTTTTCCTTTTGCGCGCAGGCGGCAGCAAGCTCACGCTCTGTAGCGCCAAGCACGGTTTCTTCCTCCGCAAGCTGGGAAATGGTACTGGCATATCCAGCGATCCGCTGGGTATTTCTATCGTACTGGGCCAAAAAGACGTTCAGCTCCAGATCCTTTAATTCATCCCTCAGCTTTAAGAAGCGTTCCGCGTCCTCGCTTTGCTGCTGCAACGGCGTGATCTGCATGGAAAGCTCTGAAAGAATATCCTCAAGCCGCACCAGGTTTTTTCGGGTATGCTCCAGTTTGCGCTCCGCCTCTTCTTTTCTTACGCGATAGCGCATGACCCCCGCCGCCTCCTCAAACGCCGCCCGGCGGTCGCCGGATTTGTTGGAGAGTATCTCCTCCACCTTACCCTGGCCGATGATGGAGTATCCCTCCTTGCCTATTCCGGTATCCCGAAACAGCTCGTGAATGTCCTTAAGCCTGCAAGTATTGCGGTTGATCATGTATTCGCTTTCACCTGAGCGATACACCCGCCGCTGCACCATGACCTCCAGGAAATCCACGGGCAGCGCGCCGTCCGAATTATCAAACGTCAGCGCCACCTCGCAATAAGCCTGGGGCTTGCGCTCCTCGGTGCCGTTGAATATGACGTCCTCCATTCTCGACCCGCGCAGCGCCTTGGCGCTCTGCTCCCCCAGCACCCAGCGCACCGCATCCGCAATATTGCTTTTCCCGCTGCCGTTGGGGCCGATGACAGCCGTCACGCCTGGGTCTATATAGAGCTCAGTTTTACGGGCAAAGGACTTAAAGCCGTTGATCTCCAGTTTCGTCAACCGCAAGTCTTTTTCACTTCCTTTCCCGGACCCAACCGGAACATGATCTACATTGCACCCAGGCGCATCAACCCCGCCTGCGCGGCGTGCTGCCCGGCCTCCTGCTTTGAGCCGCCCACACCAGTGCCGATGGGGTCGCCGTTTAGCAGAACCTGCATGTGAAATTCTTTTTTATGGTCCGGGCCTACGGCGCTGATAAGCTTATATTGCACCGCTCCCAGATGCTTTTGCTGCACATATTCCTGCAGCAGCGTTTTCCAATCCTTTTGCCGGCCCGAAACCGCCGCCGCCATGGGCGCTTGTGCAAAGGATAGGACGAATTCTCTCGCTTTTTCCAGCCCACCGTCGATGTAGATGGCGCCGATGACCGCTTCCAAAGCATCGGAAACGATGGAGGGCTTTTCCCGCCCGCCGGAGTTGGCCTCGCCATGGCCCAGCCGTATGGCGGTGCTAAGGCCGATTTTGACAGCCGCGTCGTAGAGCGCCTCCTCGCACACGGTCATGGCCCGGGCACGGGTCATGCGCCCCTCGTTCAGCTTCGCATAATTTCTAAATAAATAGTCGCTGACGCAAAGCTCCAGCACCGCATCACCCAGGTACTCCAGACGCTCGTTATGGGTGGCCTTTTTGCCGTCCCCTTTTACGAACGAGGTGTGGGTAAGCGCGGTGTTCAAAAGCTCCCTGTCATGAAATTGATATTGCAGGTGCTTTTCGATTTCAATCAGCTCCCGCTCCCTGTTTTCCTCCATGTGGCCCTCCCCACAATAGAATGCCCGCACCACTTGTGATGCGGGCAGACTTTAGAAATACATCCTAGCGCTTTTCAACGTAATTGACGATGTCCGCCACTGTACGAACTTTGGGAAGCTCTTCGTCTGGAATCTCGATGTCGAACTCCTGCTCCAAATCCATGATCAACTCCACGACATCCAGGGAATCGGCCTTCAGGTCTTCGACCAGGCGGCTTTCCATTTCAATACTGGCCGGATCGGCGTCCAGCTGCTTCGCGATGATCTCGCGGACCTTTTCGAATTTCATCGTTGTATTTGCTCCTCTCGCCATTTCTGTTCAAAATATAGAAATAACAGTTCACAAACCAGTTTAGGCTACAAAAGCCCGTATGTCAAGAAAAACGGGATCATTCGCCATCCGGCAATGTGGCGATTGCATTGCCGATCGCCTCAGTTACACAGCCGTCTATATATTGCTTCGCCTGCCGCAGCGCAGCCGAAAAGGCCTTGGCGTTGGAGCTGCCGTGGGCCTTGATGATACCGCCGTTAATGCCCAGAAGGGGCGCGCCGCCATACTCCGTATAATCCATCCGTTTTTTGAACCGGCGAAACGCCGGCTTGGCGATGGCCGCTCCCAGTTTAGAGGGCAGATCCGCCGTCAGCTCTTCCTTGAGCATGTCGATCAATACAGCCGCCACGCCTTCCGTATACTTTAACACGATATTGCCCGCGAACCCATCACAAACCAAAACATCGTATTGTCCCGACAAAATATCCCTTGCTTCGCAGTTGCCTGCGAAATTCACCGGCGTATTTTGGAGCAGAGGATAGGCGGCCTTTGTCAGGTCGTTGCCCTTTTCCGCTTCTGCGCCGTTGTTGATGAGGCCCACCCGGGGGGAGGATACCCCCATCACATGCTGCATATACGCAGAGCCCATTACCGCAAACTGTTGTAAATAGGATGGCTTGCAGTCCACATTCGCGCCGCAGTCGATCAGCAGCACGCAACCGTCTTTCGTGGGCAGTATCGGCGCGAGAGCGGGCCGTTTGACCCCCTTTAGCCTGCGCACCAGCAAAGTCGCCCCCGCCAGCACCGCGCCTGTGGACCCTGCGGATACCATACAGGATGCCTCGCCATCCGCCACGCAGTTGAGTGCGCGCACCAGCGAGCTTTCCTTTTTTCGCTTGATCGCCATTGTGGGCTGCTCTTCGCAGGAAATGATTTCCGGGGCGTGTAGCACCCGCACCCGGTCAACTGAATAGTCCTGGGTCTTTAAAAAGCCGTTGATTTTACCTTCATCGCCGCACAATATCAGGGAAAGCGACGGGTCTGAGCTAAGCGCCAGCATCGATCCCTCCAGCGCCGCCTCCGGTGCATTGTCGCCGCCAAATACGTCTACCGAAACCCACATACGGTTCTCCCCCTTTCATTCTCAATAAAAAACAGAGCGCCCTGACGGACACTCTGCCTTCTTTTCGTTTTGATCACCCGGGCAGCGCCCGGGCCATCATGGCAATTAGGCGTTAGCCGTCTTTTCCTTTGCATCGACGTTGATGATCTGTTTGCCATCGTAATATCCGCACTTTTTGCAAACCCTGTGCGCCAGCTTCGGCTGGTGGCACTGCGGACATTCCACGATGCCGGGCATTGACAGCTTCCAGTGGCTGGACCTGCGGGAATCCCGCCTGGCCTTGGAAGTTTTTCTCTTCGGAACCGCCATGATTACACCTCCTTACCATTGTCTAGCAGCTGCCTGAGGGCGGAAAACGGATGATCCTCCGGTGTTTCCGTGCCGCACGCACACTGCGTCGTATTCAAATTGCATCCGCAATTAGGGCAAAGTCCCCGACAATCCTCGCTGCACAGGCTTGCGATTGGCTGATGCAGAAATATCTCGTCGAGCACCATTGTGGTGAGCATAAGCGTTCCGCCTTCAAAAGCGTAGCACTCCTCATCCCCGGGGCTTCCCTTTACAAACCGGTTTTCAAACGCGATCGAAAGGGGCTCGGAAAAGGGCTTTTCGCACCGTGCGCACGCTGTAGCGAGTACGGCTTTGATGTTCCCCGTTACCGTAAAGGCCTTGCCGTCGAAGGAATAGTCCGCATCAAGCTCTACCGGCCCCTCGAACACAACCTGTCGTCCCCCAAAGGTTTCCACAGGGAATTGTTCCGATTGCGCCGTATGAAATACTTCACCGGGCAATCTGAGCGCTTGTACAACCTGTAATTGCATACAATCCCTCCAAAGTCAACCATCGTTTATTTTATCCATTACTGGGGCATTTGTCAACTATGGTTTTCATCAGGTGCGGCTTTTGTATTTAATTTTCCCCTTGCCTTCCCTCCGCTTTATCTTATATGATAAATTTATTACCACCAAGGAGACCAACTATGAAAAGTCAAGAAAAAAATGAAAGCGGATGACTGAAAAAA
>CAYPKG010000005.1:0-68851 GCA_964411275.1 uncultured Oscillospiraceae bacterium
ATCGTTCCTACGTTTACGTGCGGTTTCGTCCGCTCGAATTTTGCCTTTGCCATTACAAATACTCCTCCTCTTTTATGTTACCCGCGCGCTTCATATTTGCAACGGCGTCGGGCAGAATGGTTTCCACATTGGAGCGGGTGATGGGAATCGAACCCACGTGGCCAGCTTGGGAAGCTGGAGCTCTGCCATTGAGCTACACCCGCACACCTCGCGGAGCGTGCTTGAAGCAAAACAATAGACTGCCGCGTTTCGCTAAGCGTATCTATTTTAATGCCCACCGGGGCTTTTGTCAAGTATTTCGGCGGTTTTATGTAGGCATTGGCTGGCATTTCATGTATGATGGATACAATCCTATAATCCAACTAAATTTTGATGTTTTCAAGGAGGCTGCCATGATATTAACAAGCGTTGAAACCCCTGTTGAGGCCCCAAAGGCGCAAAAGGAACCCGCCGGCAAGTATGAGCGTATTTCACTCATCCTGTCCCTGATCAGGACCGTGGCCTGTCTGGGCGTTTTTCTTGCGGTGGCGTTTGTGATCCTTAGCCTCGGCCCCACGATTACCAATGTCCTCCTTGAGGCGGAGCAGGCGGCTACCACCCTGACCACCATCGCAACCGAGGTGCAGGCGGCGGATCTTCCGGCGCTGATCAACGAGGTAAACCAATTGGTTAAGCAGGGGGATCAGGCAATGGCAGCTGCCACAGAGACGATGACGGGTACATTTGACGCGGTACAATCCCTGAATATAGAGGAGCTGAATGAGGCGATTTCCGACTTTGCCGCCGTGGTAGAGCCGCTCTCGCGGCTGTTTGGAAAAAAATAAAGTCTTTTCATCTGCGGAAAATTTGTTATACTATATTGTAACCGTCTTTTGAGACGGAAACGATGCATTTGATTTGGGGCAAAAGCACCAATGAAAAATGCGGTCCATGCCCACTCCACTACCTTGGACATGGAAGCGCTATAAAAAAGTAGGCACATCAACCCCGCTTGGCTTGCGGTGCGGCAGTGTGGAGACCTGCCGTAATGCCGGTACCACTTTGCGGGTATCGGCGAGGTGGGCAGGTAGGCGAGCCCTGTGCCCATTAAAGCCGGAACGAATGGCAAATGTAACCCTAAAACACATCCAGAAGATCTATCCTATTTCCAATGAGGAAAAGAAGAAGAGGCCCAAGAAGGCCGAAGGCGAAGAGCGGCAGGATAACCGCAAGCGAGTGGATCAGGGCGTGGTGGCCGTGGACGACTTTAACCTTGAAATCAAGGACAAAGAGTTCATCGTGCTGGTAGGCCCCTCCGGTTGCGGAAAATCCACCACGCTGCGCATGGTTGCGGGCCTGGAGGAAATCACCTCCGGCGAGCTGTACATCGGCGATAAACTGATCAACGACGTGGCGCCCAAGGACAGGGATATCGCCATGGTGTTCCAGAATTACGCCCTGTATCCGCATATGACCGTGTATGAAAACATGGCGTTCGCGCTGAAACTTCGCAAGCTTCCCAAGGATGTCATCGACAAAAAGGTAAAGGAAGCGGCGGATATACTGGGGATTACGGATTATCTCCAGCGTAAGCCCAAGGCCTTGTCCGGCGGCCAGCGCCAGCGTGTCGCCATCGGCCGGGCTATCGTGCGCGAGCCTCAGGTGTTCCTCATGGACGAACCGCTGTCCAACCTGGACGCGAAGCTTAGAAACCAGATGCGCGCGGAGCTGATCAAGCTCAGGCAGCGTATTGATACCACGTTCATATACGTCACCCATGACCAGACCGAGGCCATGACATTGGGGGACCGGGTTGTCATCATGCGCGACGGGTTTATCCAGCAGATCGGCACGCCCCAGGACGTGTTTGGCTCTCCTGCGAACCTGTTCATCGCCGGATTTATCGGCACGCCCCAGATGAACTTCTTCCCTGCGCAGCTGGACGTTTCCGGCAACCATTACGTGGTGCGCCTGTATGGGGCGGAAATTCCCCTGCCCAGCGACAAGCAGAAAATGCTGGAGCTCAAGAAGATCATGCCCCAGGAGGTCATTCTGGGTGTGCGTCCGGAGCATATCGCTGTGGTCCCCGCCGGTGCGCCCAACAGCATTCGCGCCAAGGTGGACGTGTCGGAGCTGATGGGCAGCGAGGTATACCTGCATGTTAATTTGGACGGCCGTGACGCGGTCATCCGGGTGCAGACCACGGATCTCGATCAAAGCTATACATTCGAGCCGGGCAAGGAAAACTTCATCTGCTTCTCGTTCCCCAACAACCTCATGCATCTGTTCGATGTAAAAACAGAGGAAAATCTGTTCGTTTAATACGAGTGCTTCAATCATCGCCCCGGCTTGTGCCGGGGTTTTGCTGTTTTTAGGGAATAATAAAAATATTTTCAAAAGGGTATTGACAAAGGCGAAGCCCTCCATTACAATGCCGGTATGTTAGTTGACTAATACACCGTATGGGTAAGCAAGGAGGCGAAATGACGGCATGCTATTGGATTTTGATGTAGAGCGGCCGATTTTCATGCAAATCGCCGATGGAATAGCGGACGCAATTCTATCAGGGGCATTCCCTGAGGAGGAGCAAATTCCGTCTGTCAGCGATTTTTCGGTACAATACAAGATCAACCCGGCGACGGCGCTTAGGGGGATTAACGTTCTGGTGGACGAGGGAATTCTGTATAAAAAAAGGGGGATCGGAATGTTTGTAGCGCAAGGAGCGGCGGCGAAGCTGTTGGAAAAGAGAAAAGAAGCGTTTGCCAATGAATTCGTGACGGGCCTGATTGTGGAGGCCAAGCGGCTCTCCATTACGCTCCCGGAACTCATTGATTTATTAAAAAGAGGATACGAGCAATGATAGAAATCAAAAACCTGACAAAGCGGTATGGGCAGACCACGGCCCTTGATGATGTCAACCTAAAGCTTTCCGACAATAAAATATACGGATTGCTGGGCCGAAACGGCGCGGGCAAAACCACATTGTTAAGCGCCATTACCGACCGCATATTCCCTGAAGAAGGGGAAATCACGCTAAACGGCGCGCCCATTGCCGGGAATGACCATTTGCTTGGCTAGATATACATGATGAGCGAGCAGGTGCTGTTTCCTGAGAAGATGAAGCTCAAGGACGCCATTCGCTTTACAGCGCCGTTTTATCCAAGCTTTGACGCCGACTACGCTTATCAGCTGGCAAATAAGTTTCAGCTGAACCCCAACAAGCCCATCAGCGCCCTGTCCACCGGCTATAGTACCATCTATAAGCTGATTGTGGCCCTGTCCACAAACGCGCCCTACCTGCTGCTGGACGAACCGGTGTTGGGACTGGACGCCAATCACCGGGATCTGTTATACCGGACGCTTCTCCAAAAGTATGGTGAAAAACCCTGCACAATCGTGCTGTCCACCCATCTGGTGGAGGAGATTTCCAAAATCATCGAGCAGGTGATCATATTAAAGGACGGCGGGGTGCTGTATGAGGAGCCAAGCGAGGAATTATTAAGCCGGGGGTATGCCGTAAGCGGTATGGCAAAAGCGGTGGACGCGTATATCGAGGGGAAGAGCGTCATCGGAAGCGAGTCTCTGGGCGGGCTTAAAACGGCCTACCTGCTGGGAACCGCCACAGACGTGCCGGAAACCGTGGAGGTGTCCCGGATGGATCTGCAAAAGCTGTTTATTCAGCTGACAAACGACAACGGGGGAAGCCGAAAATGAAACTGAAGCCAGCATTTATTTATCAGCTCAACGACTGCAAAAAAAGCATCATCGCATATTACTTGACACTTGCCTCGCTAATTATCATTTCCATTGTCATCATGGCGGTGCATTGGTTTGGCTCCAGGGGCAATGGGGTCGTCAGCTTCGGAGGCATTGACTTTGCTACTGCGATCTTTCTGTTTGTGGTGGGCCTCAATTCGTTTAAGGAGCTTTATTTCTTCCTGACACAAAACGGCATCTCCCGAAAGACGCTGTTCGTCAGCAGGCTTCTTGCCTTCGCCGCCACCGCTGCCGGGATGGCGGTGATCGACCGGCTGGTTAGCCTCGTTCTGGCATACACCGCCTCTCTTGAGGTGGGGATTACCGTGTCGAGCGTGTTTAACCAGATATATAATATAACGGGCATAACGGCTATGTCCCTGCTGTACAGCATATTGCTCAACATGCTTGCGCTCATGGCGGGCTATTTCCTCACAATCCTGTTCTACCGGCTCAACAAGCTGGGGAAGGTGGCTGTGGGCGCGGGGGTTCCGGTGTTTTTCATGATCGTACTGCCTGTATTTGACACCTTTGTCACCCATAACCAAATCTCCAGGGCTATCCAGAGGGTGATGTACGCTATATTTCAGCCCATGCTTGTCCATCCCTGGTACGCGGCGCTGATATTTGCTGTGGGCACCGCGCTGCTAGCGCTATTTAGCTGGCTGCTGATGCGCCGTGCCATCGTTAAAAAATAATAGTGTTTAATTGAGGTTTAATGGAAAAGGGCTTTGCGCTACGTTCGGCGCAAAGCCCTTTGGCGTTCTTTTCCTTATTCCACCGTCACGGATTTGGCCAGGTTTCTGGGCTTGTCGATGTCACAGCCCTTCAGGGACGCCACATAATACGCAAACAGCTGCAGGGGTATTACCGACAGGGAGGACAGCGTAAACTCGTCCGCACCCTCCGGCAGCTCGATGACATAATCCGCCGTTTCCCGGATGCGGGGCTCGTTGGACTGGCATACGGCGATGACCTGGGCGCCCCGGGCCTTGACCTCCCGGATGTTGCTGATCATCTTTTCCAGCAGCCTGTCCTGGGTGCAAAGCGCGATCACCAGCGTCCCCGGCTCGATGAGGGAGATGGTGCCATGCTTCAACTCCCCGGCAGCATACGCCTCGGAATGGATATAGGAGATTTCCTTCAGCTTTAGCGATCCCTCCAGGGCAAGGGAATAATCCAGATGACGCCCGATAAAGAACATATCCTTTAGATTGAAAAACAGGCTCGCCAGATGCTGCACGTGGGAGCGGTCCTGAAGGATGGCCTCGATCTGTCCGGGCAGCGCGAGAAGTTTTTTCGTATGGGAGGCCAATTCCGCCTTAGTCAGTTTGCCCCGAACCTTCGCGAGATACAGGGTGATGAGATACAGGGTGGCCAGCTGGGTGCTGTAGGCCTTTGTCGTGGCCACCGCGATTTCCGGGCCGGCTAAGGTATACAGCACGTCGTCGCTTTCGTTGGCGATGGCGCTGCCCACCACGTTGACTATGGAAAGCACCCGGGCGCCCAGGCGCTTTGCCTCCCGCAGGGCAAACAGCGTGTCGATTGTTTCGCCGCTCTGGCTGATGATGATACAAAGGGTTTTGCCGTTCACCAGCGGCGCGTTATAGCGGAATTCACTTGCCAGCTCGCATTCCACCGGGATGCGCAGCAGGCCTTGCAGCAGCACACGCCCCACGCATCCGGCGTGCCAGGCGGAACCGCAGGCGACAATGTGGATTTTTTCGATGCCCACAATGTCGGCGTCCGTGAGGCGCTTGAGCTCGAGATGGACGTCCCCATCCTTGATCCGGCCGCTGAGGGTATCCCGGACGGCCTTGGGCTGCTCCATGATCTCCTTGATCATGAAATGCTCATACCCGTCCTTTTCGGCGGAGGCCACGTCCCAGGTGATGCGCTCAGGCTCCCGGAAAATCCGTTCGCCCTGCCGGTCAAACAAGGTGACGCCGTCCGGGGTCAGCACCGCCAGCTCCCGCTCTTTGAGGCGCAGTATCTGGCGGGTGTGCTTTAATATGGCGGGCACGTCGGAGGCGATGAAGTTTTCCCCTTCCCCCAGGCCCACGATCAGCGGGCTGTCCTTGCGCACTGCGATGATGGTGGAGGGGTAATCCGAAAACAATATGCCCAGGGCAAACGCCCCCTCCAGCATGCCCACCGCCTCCTGGGCGGCGGCGACAGGGTCCCCATGATAACAGTAATCCATCAGCTGGGACACCACCTCCGTGTCGGTGTCCGAAACGAATGTATAGCCGTGATTGGACAAAAATACCTTTAATTCCATGTAGTTTTCAACGATCCCATTGTGCACCACTGCCACCCGCCCGCTGTGGGACAGGTGAGGGTGGGCGTTGATGTCGGAGGGCTCCCCGTGGGTTGCCCAGCGGGTGTGGCCGATGCCGGTCGTCCCCAAAGCGTCCTTGCCGCCATTGATTATGTCGTTTAATACCCGCAGCCGCCCCCGGGCCTTTTTTACCGTGATCCCGCGATTGTCACTAAGCGCGAGCCCGGCGGAATCATAGCCCCTGTACTCGAGCTTCGCAAGCCCTTCCAGCAGAATGGGAGCCGCCTGCTTGGGTCCGGTATACCCAACTATTCCGCACATCGCATTGCCTCCTTGTTAAAATGAGTGCATGTATAATTTTACTACGGCAACCTCACAAATGGAACGAAAACTTGTATGAATTATGGGAAAATGCTATCATAATCCTATGGAATTGAATTGGAATAAGCGCATTGAGGAGCTGTGCGACAGGTTTGAAAGGCATGAAATGCTGTATCATACGGGTTTTTTAACCCCGGCGGAGCAGGCCGCGGCGGCGCATATTTTGAAGCGCAGGCCCCAGGCGCGGTTCTTTGGCGGGTATGATGGCGCGCAGCGGCAGGCGCTTGTCCTCGCGCCAAGCTGGATGGAGGCGCCGGAGACCGAGGTCATGGGCGCGGTGCGGATCAGCGCCCCGTTTTCCGAGGGGCTGAACCACAGGGATTATCTGGGGGCGCTGCTGGGCCTGGGGGTGGAGCGGGACCGGGTAGGAGATATCCTGGTGCACCAGAATTACGCGGACGTGATCGCCCTAAAACCGCTGCTGCCCTTTTTGTGTGAAGAGTGCAATCAAGTGGGCCGATACGCCGTCAAAACCCAGTCGGCCGACATAAGTAAACTGGAGGTTCCCGTGCAGGAAGTGAAAACCATCCGCTGCACGGTGCCCCAGCTTCGGCTGGACTGTGTGGCAGCCGCGGCATTCAACCTGTCCCGTTCCCGGATGGGGGAGGCCATTGACCAGGGGCTGGTTTCGCTCAACTACGTGGCCTGCCTGAAACGGGAAAAACAGGTGGGGGAAGGCGACGTGATCAGCGTGCGGGGCATGGGCCGGGCCACGGTGAAGGCGGTGGGCGGCCGGTCTAAGAAGGACCGGCTGTTCGTGGTATTGGAGAAACTGCTATGAACATAGCGGAAGTGAACGCCATTTTACAGCAGGCGGCGTTGTTTCATAAAAAGGGCGCAGGGGTCATGCCGCAGCTATTGAGCGCCATGGGAAATCCTGAAAACGGGTTGAAATTCGCGCATATCGCGGGCACCAACGGGAAAGGCTCCGCGGCGAAGCTCATGAGCGCCGCTCTGACAAGTGCCGGTTACCGGACGGGGCTGTTCACCTCGCCCTATGTCAACGCCTTCAACGAGCGCATCGCCATCGATGGCGCGCCTATTTCGGACGAGGCCCTTTGCCTTGGGATGGAAGCTGTTTGGCCGGAAGCGAAAAAGCTTTTTGCCACATTCTTTGAAATCATTACAGCCATCGGGCTATGGTATTTTCACAACCGGGGCTGTGAGATTGTGGTGCTGGAAACAGGACTGGGAGGGCGGCTGGACCCGACAAACGCCATCCCCTGTCCGGAAATTGCGGTGATTGGGCAAATCGGCCTGGACCACACGGCGATACTGGGGGACAGCATCGAACAGATCGCCTGGGAAAAGGCGGGGATCATCAAGCCCGGGGGCGAGGTCGTGCTGTTGCGGCAGTCTGACGCGGTACAGGGGGTAATCGCCGCTGCCTGCGTGGAGCGGGGGGCGGCGCTGACGGTTTCGCCGGAGGCACAATACCGGCTTCGCGGTGCGCAGGCCATATTGGAAACGCCGGAGGGGGAGCTAACCGTGGGGCTATTGGGGGAATACCAGGCGCAAAACGCGCTGCTTGCGTATACCGCACTTTTGCGGTTGCGAGCAGGCGGCATGGATATTCCGTTTTCCGCTATCCGGGATGGCTTTGCTTTGGCCCGCTGGCCGGGGCGGTTTGAGCGGCTTTTTGAAAGCCCTCTGGTGATATTGGATGGGGCGCACAACCCACAGGGAGTACAGGCCCTGTTGGATAGCCTCAAGAGCGGATATCCTGAGGCGAAGGAATGGGTGTTCGTGGCAGGCATGATGAAAGACAAGGATTGCGTAGCCTCCATTGGAGCCATAAAACCCCTTGCAAAAGCTTTTTTAGCGGTGCCCATGGAGGAAGAGAGGGCCCATACGCCAGAGGAGCTTTCTAAGATCGCGTCGGCCTTGTGCATTCCGGCAAGCCCTGAAAAGACACTGGAAGCCGGGGTAGAGCAGGCGGTCGCCCTGGCCGGGGCCAAAGGACATGTCTGCATTTTCGGGTCTTTGCATTTATGCGGGCCTGTGCGGCGATTGTTCGGAATAGGATAGTATGAAGAAGATGATTTGGGAGGATACCAGAATGGAAAAACCGATTACCGCCATTTTGCTGGCCGCCGGGGAAGGCAAGCGCATGCATTCGGCGCGCCCCAAGGTGCTGCATACCATTTGCGGGAAAAGCCTCATAGAATGGTCGCTGGACGCGGTGGAGGGGCTTTTGCAGGAGCCGCCCGTTGTGGTGGTAGGCCACGGGGCGGAGGAAGTGGAGGCCCACGTGGGTGGCCGCGCCCGGTATGTCCTGCAGGAGCAGCAGCGGGGCACGGGACACGCGCTGTTGTGCGCACGGCAGCATTTTGAAGGCAGGCAGGGGAAACTCTTGGTGCTGGCGGCGGATATGCCGCTGTTGGACCGGGAGGCGCTGGAAACGCTTTTGGACGCCAAGGCCGGGGCCGCGATTTTAAGCGCGCGGCTGACGGACCCCGCAGGCTATGGCCGGATCATCCGGGGCCGGGGAGGAAGGGTGGAACGGATCGTGGAGCACCGGGACGCCAGCGAGGCGGAGAAGGCGGTGAACGAGGTGAATATCTCGGCGTACTGCTTCGATATCCCGGCGCTGTCAATGGCCCTGCACAAGATGACCTGCGAAAACAAGCAGGGGGAATATTACCTCACGGACTGCGTGGCGCTCATTCGCGCCATGGGCCTGCCGGTCATGGCGCTTAATGTGCCCGCCTACAAGGGCATGGGCGTCAACGACAGGCGGCAGCTGGCGGACTGCACCAGGATGCTGCAGGCGAGGATCAACGCCCGGCACATGGACCGGGGCGTGACGCTTATTGATCCCAACCAGGCGTATATCGGCGCGGCGGTGCAGCTGGGCGAGGACTGCGTGGTTTACCCCGGCGTTGTGCTGGAGGGAAATACCCTTGTGGAGGCCGGCACGATCCTGTATCCCGGTTGCCGGCTGATCGACACCCATATCGGCTCCAACTGCGCGCTGCAGGCGGTGATAGCCCGGGACGCGGTGGTGGGGGATGATGTGACGATTGGGCCGTTTGTCAACCTGCGGCCCGGCACCCGCATTGGCAACCGCTGCAAGGTGGGGAATTTTGTGGAGGTGAAGAACTCCGTGGTGGGCGAGGGAAGCAAGCTTCCTCACCTGTCCTATGTGGGGGACGGGGACGTGGGCAGCAGGGTCAATCTCGGCTGCGGCACGGTGTTCGTCAATTACGACGGCTATCAAAAGCACCGCACCACAATTGGCGACGATGTGTTTATCGGCTGCAACACCAGCCTTGTAGCACCTGTGCGCGTGGGGGACGGGGCGTATACCGCAGCGGGCTCCGTCATCACAGAGGATGTGCCCGACGATTGCCTGGCGGTTGCCCGGGCGCGGCAGGTAAATAAGTTTGGTTATGTGGCCCGGCTAAGGGAAAAACATAAAAAAGATTGACGAAGAAGCTATGGGGGAAAAACGGAAGAAAGTGCTAAAAAAGCGGGACTGGCCGAAGATTTTTGGGATGATACTTTTCATTTCCCTGGCGCTGTCCATTGTGTTTATTATCGTCAGCATGATATTAGCGCCCATAAAACCCCTGCCGGAAGACCCGTACCGGAAGGTGAAAAGCGATTACACGCTGATGCTGCTACAGTGCTGCATGGGCGTTGTGGTGATGTTTTTGCCGGGGATGATGGAAAAGCGGCTGAAGCTGGGCATCCCAAGCTATATATTCGTGCTGTATTTCGTGTTTCTCTATTGCGCCATCTATTTGGGAGAGGTGCGCAATTTCTATTATGAGGTGCCTCATTGGGACACGATCCTCCACGCGTTTTCCGGGGCTATGCTGGGCGCATTGGGGTTTGCGCTCGTGGATATACTCAACCGGGCGGATCGGGTGCCCATCCATTTAAGCCCGTTCTTCGTTGCATTTTTTGCGTTTTGCTTTGCCCTTGCCTGCGGCGCTGTATGGGAAATATACGAGTTTACATTTGACGGGCTGCTGGGGCTGAACATGCAGAAATACGCCATGGAGGACGGAACACCGCTCAATGGGCGCGAGGCCCTTGCAGACACCATGAAGGACATCATCGTGGATGCCATCGGTGCGCTTGTGATTGCGCTGCTGGGGTATGCAAACGCCAGAAAGCGGAGCAAGGCGGAAGCCAGAAAATGAACGAAGGGACTGTTTCAGATGAAAACGTAACAGTCCCTTTTATATTTTAATAAAATGCTAAATTACCATTTTTACTAGAATTTCAATCGTTGATTATGATATATTATATATAAGGAGGCCAATATGAACAGTAATACGATTATAGTAATAGTTTTCGTCATGCTTTTATTTGTGGCAATTGCGCTACTTGCACGATGGGTATACTATGACGCGCGTTCACGCAATATGAGAGCAATACTTTGGACGTTTCTGTGCATTTCCTTTCCGGGGTTCATAATACTCTATCTTATTATTCGAAAAAAGGAAAGTCGATTAAAATAATTGATTGTGGCGTCTGACTCTCCCTAAAATCACAAAGGAAAAGTAACAAGTTTTCATTCTTTGCTTTCGCATTTGTGGTTCCGCTTGCATGTTGAAAACATTAAGACATATTAAATCAGTCGCATACCGCAAGCTGTACAGCTGGCGGTTTTTGATGTTATTGTTGATTGATCTCTTCCCGGCTGATCATCCTCTGATTGGCGCTCCCCCGAAACAGCAGCGTCAGATTCCGCTGGGCCTCCACATACGGCCCGTCGATGAGCAGATCACAGCATAAAAGCAACCGCTTCACCGCGGGATCCTTCACGGCAAGGGCACGAAGCTCCTCCAGCGTATACCCGCTGTAAATCACCACATCCTTGCCCCTTGCATGCACCTCGTCCGCCAGGTCCGCCAACGGCCCGGGCTGGCAAAAGGGCTCTCCCCCGGAAAACGTCATGCCGGCAAGCAGCGGGTTTTCATCAAAGCTTTTTAATAACTCCGGCAGCGCCACCAACCGCCCGCCGTCAAAGGGGTGGGTGTCCGGGTTGTGGCAGCCGTGGCAGCCGTGGGGACAGCCCTGGACAAAAATGGTATAGCGAAAGCCGGGGCCATCCACGATGGACTCCGGCTCAATGCCGCTGATGCGCAACTTAGAAGCCGTGCTTGACACGTTCGCGTTCCTCGGCCTGCTTCGCGTTATTAAACCGGTCGGTGGTGCCGACAAGATACCCGGTAATGCGGCGAATGCGCTCGAACTTTACGTCTTTGCCCACGGTTTTTACTTCAAACTTCTCGTTCTTCATGGTTGTATACTCCTTCATAACTTTAGTATGGTTTATTCACAGCCGCAAATATGTGGCATGTTGGGGAATTGCCTGCGAAGCTCCCTGAGCTTTTCCACAGGCAGCTCTTCGCCGTCCCTGCGGCCGCACCGGGGACAGACCTCGTCGATGATGCCGGTATAGCCGCAGATGGGGTCCCTGTCCACCGGATGGTTGACAGAGCCGTAGCCCACGCCCGCTTCCTTCATGCAGCGGATTACCGCCTCGAAGGCGGGGTAGTTTTTCGTCGTGTCGCCGTCCATCTCCACGTAGCTGATGTGCCCCGCGTTGGTCAGTGCGTGGTAGGGCGCTTCGGTGCGGATTTTTTGAAAGGCGTTGATGGGATAGTACACCGGCACATGGAAGGAGTTTGTATAATAATCCCTGTCGGTGATGCCGGGCAATTCGCCGTAAATCTGCTTGTCAATCCGCACAAACCGTCCGGACAGCCCCTCTGCCGGGGTGGCCAGCAGGGTAAAATTCAGGTGGGTCAAAAGGGACTGTTGATCCAGCCATTCCCGCATATGGGAAATGATCTCCAAACCCAGCTTCTGGCTGTCCTCGCTTTCGCCGTGATGCTTGCCGGTGAGCGCCACCAGCGTTTCCGCAAGGCCGATAAAGCCCACGCTCAACGTGCCGTGCTTCAATATCTCCGCGATGGAGTCGTCTACCGATAATGTTTCAGAGTCCAGCCACACCCCCTGTCCCATCAGGAAGGGGTAGTTGCGGCATTTGCGGGCGGATTGGATTTTCAGCCGGTGCAGCAGCTGCCGGGAGCAAAGCTCCAACCGCGCGTCCAGTATTTTATAAAACCGCTTCATGTCTCCCCTGGCCTCGATGCCGATCCGGGGGAGGTTAATGGATGTGAAGCTCAGGTTGCCCCGCCCGCAGGTGATTTCCCGGCTTCTGTCATGGATATTGCCTATGACCCTGGTACGACAGCCCATGTAGGCCACTTCCGTGTTGTAATCGCCGGGCTTGTAATACGGGAGGTTGAAGGGCGCGTCCAGGAAGCTGAAGTTGGGAAACAGCCGCTTTGCGCTGGTTTTTATGGCCTGGGTAAACAGGTCGTAGTTGGGGTCTCCGGCGTTGTAATTGAGCCCCTCCTTCACCTTGAAAATCTGTACTGGAAATATGGGCGTCTCCCCATTGCCCAGGCCATTGTCGGTGGCCAGCAGCAGGTTTTTGATGACCATGCGCCCCTCAGGCGAGGTGTCCGTGCCATAATTGATGGAGGAAAAGGGCACCTGGGCCCCTGCCCTGGAATTCATGGTATTGAGGTTGTGAACCATTGCCTCCATCGCCTGGAACGTGGCCCGGTCGGTTTCCGCAAATGCCACCTCCTTGCAGTGTGCGTGCAGGGCGTTGGCGTCCAGGCAGGCTCCCTTGACGGAGGTTGTCCAGGCGTCGACAGACGCTTTGAGCCCCTCGGGGAGCTCCTTTTTCTGCATGCTGATATCATTCTTTATAGGCGCGCAAATGGCCTTTGCCCCGTCCCTGGCATCCCCATAGGGAAGCTTAGCGATGGTGGCGAGATATTGGGCCACTGCCTTTTCGTATTCCTTGCGGTATGTCTTGGCAACGCCATGGGCCATCGCGTAATCGAAATTGGGCACCGACTGGCCGCCGTGCATCTCGTTTTGGTTCGCCTGGATGGCGATGCATGCCAGCGCCGAATAGCTCTGGATGCTGTTGGGGGTGCGCAGATAACCGTGGCCGGTAGAAAATCCGTTTTCAAAGAGCTTGATCAGGTCGATCTGACAGCAGGTTTGTGTCAGCATGTAAAAATCCTTGTCGTGGATGTGGATGTCGCCGTTGATATGCGCGGCGGAAACATCCTTGGACAGGATATAGTTGTCCACGAAATATTTGGAGCCTTCGGAGCCATATTTGAGCATGGTACCCATGGCGCTGTCCGCGTCGATGTTGGCGTTTTCCCGCTTCAAATCCACGTCCTTCGCATAGGCAAATGTCAGCTCCTGGTAAATCCTCATAAGGCTGTCCGCGCTTTCGCGGATTTTGGTATGCTCCGCCCGGTAAAGAATATACGCCTTGGCGGTATGCATGTAGCCCGCGCGCATCAAAGCGGCCTCCACCAGGTCTTGTACCTGCTCCACGCTGGAGATGTCGCCTGCGGGGATGGTGGATACCACGTATTGGGTGAGATCCCTGAGAGCAGCTTCGCTCATGACCTCCGCTTCTACAGTATCGTTGGCCTTGCGGATGGCGTCCTGGATCTTTTCCTGACGAAATGCAACGGTGGACCCGTCGCGTTTGCGAATTTGTGCGGGCTTATTTGTCATGTACTTAACTCTCCTCAAGCAAATTAACGGCGTGCCTGTGTATATATGATACCCCCAAATAACTGCATTAAAACCACAATATATTGTGGTTTTAATCTGAGACACAACACAATATGGCCGGATATATCATTTATATTAGTAGTGAAAGATGAAAAAGTCAAGGGCAATATTGCCCTTAAGACAGGAGATATTACGCTCAAAAGTACCGCATATGCCCCCGTTCGCGCTTTCTCATATCAAAAACCTTTTTCTAAAATCCAGTCAGCCAATTCTATGGCCTCTGGACGGGCAAGAGACACGAACCGGGCAGCCATTTCCCGGGAGTTGAAGGGGCAATCCTGCAGGGCAGGAGGGATCAAACTGATGAACGCCTCGTCCATGGCGTCGGAATACGCGTCTATTAATTGAATGCGGCCTGAGGATAGGGTCAGGTGCAGCGTCACGCCGCCCCAGCCAAAGCGCTGCTCCAGCGCCACGTCAAACTGCGGGGTTTTTCCCAGCCGCCAGTCCCAGGAGGCGTGCTTTGCCGCGAGGGTAGAGAGGCGCTCGCCTGTAAACGCGTCCTCCCGCTGCAATAGGGCGGGGCCGTACTCGGCGATAAACGCGTTGCAAAGGGCCTTTTTCAGCCTTTCAACGGTCATATCCGGGGCAAGCTCTGAAAGATTGCACACCCGGGCGCGCACGCTTTTGATGCCTTTGGCGTGGAGCTTGTCCGGCGCGGGGGCTAAGTATCTTGAAAGCTTTTCCATGTTGGCGTTTACCAGCAGCGTGCCGTGATGCAGCGCCACCTTGCTGGAAAACCGATAGGCGTTACCGGAGAATTTCGCGCCGTTTTCCTTCGCCACAAGGTCGTTGCGGCCGGAAAACTCCGCTGTCACGCCAAACCCCTGTACCGCCCGGGAAATGACGCTTAGCTGCCGCCGGACGTCATAGCGTTCCCGGCTCACCACAAATGTGAAGTTCAAATTTCCTAAATCGTGAAACACCGCGCCGCCTCCCGAGGAGCGGCGGGCCAGCTTGCCGTCTTCCCCTTCCAGAAGGGATATCCGGCATTCCTGCCAGGCGTTTTGATTTTTGCCGATCACCACGGTGTTTTGATTTTGCCACAGATAAAACGCCACGCCTGGGCGGTTCTCCTGCTGCTCAAACAGCAGCTCCTCCAGCGCCAGATTGTACCAGGGATCCAGACATTCGCCAATAATAATACGATTATCCATCAAGTGCACCCCCACCTCGTTTCTGCATATTATAATAGCGTATTTTATCGTATTATTCCAGTGTTGAGAAATGGAAAACGAATGCAGGACATTTGCTGTCGAATTGCAAAAGAGAAATTGACAAATCATAATCAGTGTTATATCCTAGTATGTACTATTGATAAAGGCGGCCCGTTCATGAGCCATGTCCAAGATCCATTTTGGGAGCCTGTTCGCATTAAGCTGTCCGAAGTTCTACAGTCCACGTTTCAAATTCCGGCAATGCCGGATTGGATTTCTACTCCTGCAGATGCATATCCCGCCCGCAGCGCGGCGCCGCTAAAATGTCACGCGGATGCAGGAGAATGGGCGGCTATCCTGCAAAGCAGGACGGATGGCTGCGGAGAGCTTTTTGGAGTACCGCTTATCAGCGCGGTAGAGGCTGCCGGCGGGCATTTGCTGTTTCGGTTTACCACGGCGTTTTATATCGCGGCACTCGAGCAGGCGGTCCGTTTATATCCTTGGGAAAAACCCATCTTCGTAGGGCCGGAACCCGCGCTGTACGCGTATTGGCGGATGCGGATGCTGTCCCGCCAGCCGGGCCGGGGCTGCCCACATGACCCGGACGTGGAGAAGGCGGTATTCCTGGCGTTGGGCATCGTGGAGCGGTTAGAAAACCCGCGGCTGTTGCGCCTTCGCCTTCTGGACGCGGCCCGGGCGTTGATTGCCATGACCCGCAAAACGGCGCCTGGCCAGCGGCAGGCGCTCATCAACCAGTGCGGCTTGGTGGGAGATGGGTGCGCCCGGCTGCTGCGGCTGGGAATATCGACTTTAGCAACATGATTTTTAGGGGGTAGCATTGTGAACGTAAAATGGTATGGGCATTCCTGTTTTTTGCTGACCGGCGCCAACGGGGTTCGCATTCTCATCGACCCATGTGACAAAAGCACCGGGTATGAGCTTTCAAACATCGAAGCGGATGTGGTGACCTCCAGCCACGACCATCACGACCATAATTATTTCGCGGCGGCGGCCGGCAACCCGATCCGGATTGACGCCCCGGGCGAATACACGGTGGGAGACGTGCGCATTACCGGTATCCCCACCTGGCATGACGACCAGGAGGGTAAACTGCGCGGGCGGAACATCGTGTTCATATTTGAAATTGACGGCATGCGCGTGTGTCATCTGGGCGACCTTGGGCATATGCTGGATGAAGAAACCCTGGCTAAAATCGGCAAGCTGGATGTGTTGCTGGCGCCCGTGGGGGGAACCTATACCATCGATCATGTCATTACAAGAAAGATCGCAAACGCGCTCAATGCCAGCGTGCTGATCCCCATGCACTATAAGACAAACGCCGTTAACCTGGACATCGTGGGTGTGCAGCAGCTGCTCACTGAGGCCCAGAACTGCGCCGTGCACCGGCTTAATCAAAGCGATTGTATCCTGACGAAGGAAAGCCTTGGGGAGGACCGGTTGCTGGTGCTGGATTATACGAAGCAGGGGTAGAACGGCCTGCCGCGTGATATGCTGACCGTATTGCAGGGGGTCTGTGGCGTTCGCTACAGACCCCCTAAGATTTCTATGAAATTGCCTGTGCCTTATTTGCCGGGCGTATTCGAAATAAAGTCCACAATGTCCTCAAACACTTCATCCGGGATGGACGACGGCGTATTGTATTCCACAAGCGCGGCGTTCATGGTGGTGGCGCTTGAAGGCATGAAAATATGGCTTAGATCGGGATACAGGTGAAAGCGCGCGTAAGCCGCGCCCTCCAATGCTTCCTGATACAGCTTGTAATCCACATCCGCGTAAACCTGCACGTCCTTCCCGCCCTGCATCACCAGCACGGGCGTTTTTTGCGCTTGCAGCAATTTGAGGGCGTCGTGCCCGTGCATCTCGTAGAGATAATACGCTGGGAACGTCCCGGCATACAGCGGTTCAGCCTTAAGCGCTTGCTCAGGCGTCATGGCGTACAGCGCCGCCGCGTCCTGCTTCCATGTTTCCATATAGGCATTTGGGACGCCGGATTGTTCGGCTGTGAGGCGCTGCTGGTCATAGAGAAGGTCGGAGAGGCTGCGCGGCGTTCCGGCCAGCAGAACGAGGCCCGCCACATCCGCGCCTTCCTCCACAAACCGTGGCGCAAGCATGCCGCCCTGGCTGTGTCCGGCGATATACACCCGCTGGGGGTCCACCCGGGGATCCGCCTTGAGCAGATTGACAGCCGCCAGCACATCCTCCACATATTCATGCTTTACGCTAAACCCTTCTTCATTCCATAGATCGGGATACGTGAAGGTCCGCTTGTCAAACCGAAGCGTGATGAGCCCCCGGCTGCTTAATCCATGGGCAAGCTGGGCGAAAACCCGGTTCGCGCCCACGATCTCATCCCGGGGGTTTGCCCCGGAACCGCTCACCAGCAATACGGCAGGCAGCGGCTGTTGTGCGTCTTTGGGTAAACTGAGCGTTCCGCCAAGGGGATATCCCGTGCCCGCATCCAGGGCGATTTCTTCTTCCAAAACGTTTTCCGGGATTACGATATCAGCAACCTCGATCTGGGGCTGGAACGCAAATCCCGCGATTTTGTCCTTGGCGTCAACGCTGATTGCCACGTCCAGCGTGGCCGCGTCGAATGTAACGGGCAGCGTGATTGTCACAAAGGCATCGGCCACGGATGCCGAAGCCTCCCCATATTCCTTGACAGCGCCCATCTGCTGGGCCAGGGTTTCGCCAAACTCCTGTAGCCCGCCTTGTGCTGCAAGGGCACTTGTCATCTCGTCGCTTAGCATGGCACCCGTCTCCTCGTACTCGCCTGAAAGAAAGGCTTTCAGCCAATCAAGGGCCAACGTGACCCGGCGATCGGTTTTTTCCGCATCCGCCGCCTGGCCGGGCCTGAAAAACAAGCCTAAAACCAGGTCGCCGTCATTGAGGGCGATTTCCGCGTTCAGTACGGCGTTTTCAAACGTTACCGGGATTGTGACCACAAGATAGCCCCCGGACGTTGCCGCCGTTGCCGTCCCATAGCTTTTTACTGCGCCCGCACTGATGGTGATGGAGTCCACAACAGCGGCAAGCCCGCCCTGGGCCTCCATTGCCTTCGCCATCGTCTCATCCAGCCGCGACGCGCACTCATCGTACTCGCCGGACAGAAGCTGGGTAAGCCATTCTGCTGCGATTGTCATTCGATCCTCCTGTGATGTTAACCCTGGCGGCGCCGGGGTTGGCGTAGCCTCGGGCGCAACGGGCGCACAGCCTGCCGACAGCACTGTGAGGGAGAGAACAAGGGGCAATATCCCCCGTATGATGCGAGAAAGCCGCATGATTTCACTTCCTTTTCTTTTTATCGCGCCAATTCTATAGATACGGTTATATTGTACCATAATGCACACGCCCGTTACTAGACAAGAAGGGGGCTTTCCGTGCTGGAAAGCCCCCTTTTAACGTGCCGTTTTTTATATCGTCTAATCATAAACCCTGATATCAGACTCGCTGATAAAAACGGTTTTGCTGGAGCTTTGTTTGTTGTACCATACGACCTGCGCTCTGTTGCGGTCGGTTCCTACCTGGGTCAAAATGGTGCCGTAAGGGATGTTACCCGCAGAGGTATATCCGCTGAAACTGGTGTAAGCGTCAGCACCGCGGCGGTTGGTCACGATAACGGTGCGGCTCCATTCTGCATCATAATCGTAGGAGCTGTAGCTTAGCGTGCTCAGCGGCATATACATGGTTTTGCCACTCTCGTATACCTGCGCCCAAGAGGAACTATAACCCGTGACGTATACTCTTTCCCCTTTTCTGAAGTAGCCCATTACAGTGCTGGAGGTAGAGGGGGAGGAATAGGCGTAGTTATAATTCTGGTTGGAATACATGGTCCGGCTCGTTGAGGTAAATCCGCCGGAGGGGTAATAGCCGGTGGACATATCCGACGTCAGGACGTAACCGACATTGCCATTAAAGCGGATTTGGGTCCAGTTGCCATAGGTGCCAATCCGGACGGCGCTGTCGCCTTGACGCATGTACCCCAGGGAAGCATACCCGTTGCCAGGGCCGGTGCGCACCTGGGTCGTGACCACTGCGTAGATCGTGCCGGAAGCGGTAGACGGCTTGCTGCCGGAAAGGTGGCTTTGCAATACATAACCCTGACGGGAGCCGTACTCAATGAGGTAATAGCTGCCTCTGGAGCCGAGGACGTTGACCCTTTGCCCAGCGGTGAGATACCCCCAGACTGTACCGCTGGAGCTTGCACTCCCGCGAACCGTCGTATCGTGGAGCGTGTACATGGTGGTGATCACCGGGTCATAGCCGCCGCCACTGCTGCCGCCGCTTGAGAGCCGCAAATAAGAGCTGGATACATAGGCGTATTGATTGTTGTAGATGACCTGCGTCCAATTACCGGAGTACGCGCCTGTGCGATAAATGGTCTGGCCGGCATAAAGATTTCCGACAATGGAGTAATTCGTGCCGGGGCCGTAACGTACGTTCACGTTGGCGGTGGCCGCCATCAACGCGTAACCGTCCGCCGTCCCGCCGGAGGATGAACCTCCAGAGGGGTTCGTGGAGCTAAGGTAAGAGCTTGAGACATAGCAGACGCCGCTGCCGTAGTTGATCATGGTCCAGTTGCCATAAGTGCCGACCTTCGTGACTGCCTGCCCCCTGGCAAGCTCACCCACGATGGTATAGCCGGTGCCGGGGCCGGAGCGCACGTTGACTGAAGAGACCGCGTACACGGTGCCTGTAGCCACAGTTCCACCGCCCGTGGAGCCTCCGCTATAGGGTCTGAGATAACTCGCGGAAGCGTACCCGGTGCCGCCGCCGTAGCTGATGCGGTACCAATTTCCGGATTGACTCAGTACTGTGACGACCTGATTTTTATTCAGCCCGCCAACGATGGAATACCTGGTGCTCGGGCCGGAACGGACGTTTAGTCCTGTGGTTGCATAATATTGATTGCTTGCCGCCAGAGCGGGAGCGGCCAATACCAGCAGAAACACCAGGGCCATTCCGAGAGCCAAGAACTTGCGGTTTTGTTTCATATACTTCCCTCCTTTGAATTCACCAGATTTAGCCTGACATCCCTACTATGTGCAGCTCTAATGTAATTATACCGTTGAAACCGCCACAAGCAAACAAAATGGGCGATTGTTCATACAATCTTTACTTTCCTGTAGTACTTTTCTAATGCTTTTGTCGCTATTTGCCCAGCAGCACATATTCCTTCGGGTTCACGGGATTGCCCTTTACAAAGAAACCGAAATGCAGGTGGCTTTCCAGCATGCATTCGCTCACCGACGTGTCTCCCACAGTGCCGATAACATGTGCCGCCTCGACCTTTTGCCCCTTTTTGACGGGTACGTCAGTGTTGAGATTTGCATACAGGGAGGACCGGTCGCCGGAATGCTCTACCAGCACCGTCATGCCCAGCGCGTCGTCCTCGTATACCTTTGCCACTTCGCCGCCCAGCACGCAGCGGACCTCCGCCCCGGGCTTGGCCGCGATATCCACGCCGGGATGGGTGGTCCATTGCTCCAGTGTTACGGAATATATGAGCTCATCCGCGGCATATCCCCAGATGATATCCCCTGTGAGCGGCGCTTCGGCCTTGGGCGCCTGGGCCATGGCGGGCTTTGCGGTCTGTGCGGGGGCGGGCGTGGCGTTAGGCGTGCTTTCGGGCGTCACCATGGGTGTGGGGGTGGATGCCGTATTAGGAAGCCGTTCATCCCCGCTCATGGACGCGGCCTGTACCGGCGGGGTGGCGGCGGGGGTGGGGGTCGAGGCCGCTTCCGGCGGCTGCCCAGGCATCAGCGTCGCCACCGCCGCGATGCCGATGATCATCACGCAAAGGGCCAGGACCAGGTTGAAACCATTGCGGCGCAAAAACTCGCCGGCGTTTTTCTTAAATGTTAAGTACCGTTCGTTTTTGTTTTCCATAAAGAAGTCACCTCCTAGTGATGTGTTGAGTATTGCCGACTTCGCTTGCATACAAACCCCACACACAAAAAAACATAGTGCGGCGCAAGGAGGAGCAACCAATTGTAAAGAAACGGCATTTATTTGTTTTATCGTGCAGGGCTTGTGTATCTTTGTTATAATGGTGTAATTATGAATTGAAACGAAAGGGAACAAAGCCAATGCAGTTTTGTCCTTTATACAGCGGCTCTTCGGGCAACGCGCTGTTTTTAGAAGCCGGAGGCGTCCGGCTGCTGGTGGACGCGGGGCTTTCCGGGATCACAATTGAGAGGGCGCTTCATTCCATCGGCGTATCCCCCGATACCCTCAGCGCCATACTGGTTACCCATGAGCACAGCGACCACATCAAAGGCGTTGGGATACTCTCGCGCAAATACGATCTGCCTGTGTACGCAAACCTAGCCTGCTGGGAGGCCATGCTGCCCCAGCTCGGAGAAATACGCCCGGCGCGCATGCGGGTGTTTGAGACTGGGCAGGATTTTTACCTGAAGGGCCTGAACATCACCCCCTTCGCCACCCCCCACGACAGCGTAGAACCTGTGGGCTACGCGTTTTTCCATCAGGGGCGCAAGCTGTGCACCATGACCGACATCGGGTATATGAGCGAAAGCCTGCTGGATGCGGCGCAGGATGCGGATCTTCTGCTGCTGGAGGCGAACCACGATGTGGAAATGCTCAAAAACGGGGCCTATCCCTATCCCCTTAAAAAGCGCATTCTGTCTTCAAAAGGGCATTTGTCCAACGCGGACGCGGGCCGGGCGCTGACAAAGCTATATAGCAGGGGTGTGCGCAATGTGATATTGGGGCATTTGAGCGCCCATAACAATACGGAAGCCATCGCGATGCAGACGGTACAAAGCTGTCTCGTGGCGGAGGATATATTCGACGGCATGCATATCGCCATGGCCCATAGGGACCGGCCTTTGGGCGTGTTTGTCATCGAATAACAGGAGGCGGTTTTTTGACGGACAGAGAGAAAATAAACGTACTGCGGGCCAATTCTACCGCCTGTCTCGCCATCAGCGGGATGCTGCTTTGCACGCTTATTCTGCCGGATCTCGTGGGTACCGACGATCTGCTGCGCTACTATGCCTGGAGCATGCTGATCGCGGAACTCGGCTGCTTGTATCTGACCTCGCGGATGCTCACAAGGGCCCTGGGCGGGCAGGACGCGGCCATGCAACGGATACTTCCTGCCTCGCCTATGCTGTTGGGTGCGCTGCTGGGGGTGGGCCTGTACGTTCTGGCCCTTGGCACGGACGGGCTGATGGTTTTCGTTTGGCAGTGGCTGGGCGCGGACATCGGGGGCGCGCTGCTGCCCATGGAGGGAGGCTGGCGGATTGGGGCCTCCATACTGTTGATCGGCCTCGTGCCCGCGTTTGCGGAGGAAAGCCTGTTTCGCGGGGTGCTGCTAAAAGCCTGGCTTCCCCTTGGCAAAACCAAAGCTGTGATCCGGGTGAGCATACTGTTTGCCCTTTGCCATTGCCAGCCCCATTTTTTGCCGTCGCTTTTGCTGATCTCCTGGGTGCTTTGCGAAGCCGCCTTGGCCGCAGACAGCTGTTATGCCGCTATTGCCGCCCATGTGGTGTATAATGTGTTGAGCATGGGCCTTGCGTATGTGGCTACCCTGCCCGGTGTAGAATTTACTTTTGGCGGAGCGCCGCTTTGTGTGCTGGCGCTTGTTTTAGGTGTATTGCTATGCCTGCTGGCAATCAGGTCTATTCGGCGGCAAACGAAGAAAAGCCCGCCGCCCGCCCCGGTTGTGGTGGAGGAGGAAGCGGAAGTGCCCCATTACCGGCCCGGAATGGAGCGGGCAAGCCGGCTGCCGATGGCGGTTTTATACTCACTTTTGGTGTTTATCAACGTCATGGTGCTGGCTTCTTCTTTGATGGGACCCGGATAAGGAGAAATATGGTTATTCGCATCATTTGTGTTGGCAAATTGAAAGAAGGGTTTTTTCGGGACGCCGCCAGGGAATATCAAAAGCGGCTATCCCGCTTTGCCGCCGTGGAGGTGGTGGAGGTGGCGGACGAAAAGGCCCCGGAACGGTTGTCGCCTGCCCAGCGGGCTATGGTCCTTGAAAAGGAAGGCGAACGACTGCTGTCGAGGATTGGGGAGGCGGACACGGTGGTTGCCCTGTGCATCGACGGAAAAAAACTTTGCTCCAAGGCGCTTGCCGGACAGTTTTCCGACTGGATGAATACGGGCCGCGGGCGCATCAGCTTTGTCATCGGCGGCTCCCTGGGGCTAAGCCCGGCGGTGAGCAAGCGCGCCGAATTGATGCTGTCGTTTTCGGACATGACATTTTCCCATCAGATATTTCGGATTATGCTCCTGGAACAGGTGTATCGCGCCTTTAAAATCATCCACAACGAGCCATATCATAAATAGTGAACATATAATAAGGAGAAACCCATGGTTGACCCAAGAGAAGAACCGGTTTATGCGGCTTTGGCCGATTTGGATATTCCCTATACCCGCTTTGAGCATCTGCCTGTTATGACAATGGACGACTGCAACCGCGTGGACGCCGGGAGGGGCGCGGTGCATTTCAAAAACCTGTTTTTGTGCAACCGGCAGCAAACCGAGTTTTATCTATTGTGCCTGATGGAAGGGAAAGCCTTTGTCACCAGGGAAATTAGCAGGCAAATCGGTTCTTCCCGGCTTTCTTTTGGCAACGCTGATAATCTTCATAAAGTTCTGGGAATTACCCCAGGGGCGGTGACGCCGCTGGCGCTTATTAACGATCCCCTGGGGCGGGTCACGGTGCTTTTCGACCGGGATATCCTGTCGGAAGAAAACTGTATCGTGCACCCTTTAGTCAACACCGCCAGCGTGGTTATGCGGGTGGCGGATCTCCAGCGATTTTTACAGAGCAGGAAAAATAAGCAAATTCTGGTGGAGGTTTGAGGACGTAAAAATTGTGCTTTTGCTTATTTAGCTTTGCCGTTGGCAATAGGCGACGAAGCGGTCCTTGCGGCCAAACTGGTTGATGCATGTAAACAGCGACAGCATGTCTGCGCCCTGCTTAATTTTCAGCTTATCGGCCTCTGTATCAAGGATTGTGGTTGTCTGAGTAACCTCATATTTCAATGACTCCCAAAGGTTTGTGACGATAACCTCGTCGCCCTCTTTGAGCTCAACCAGATACTTAAAAAACACCGCGCCGTAATACCCGCGGTGTCCGGCAATTACGGAGTTTGTGTTTGCGCCTCCAATCGGCAGTGATGTCTGGCTCAAATGCACAGCGCCCTTTTTCATGTTTTCAGTGCTTGCGCCCAAGTAAATGGGCAATACAACCTCAATTTTAGGTATTTCAATAAAGCCTATCACGTTTTCGTCAAAGCCGTACTCAGTCAGGTTAAAGCTCGCCTGCTCATAGGCCCAGGGATCGGTCAGCTCAGACTGGCCGTTTTCATAAAGCCTGTTGTTATATTGCAGCATCTGCAGGTACAATTCATCCTGCTCTTGCTTTTGCTCCTGCCCGGCGTGAACGATTGGCGCTTGGGATATTTTTTTTACAAAGCTTTTGTAATCCTGAGTGGCCTGCTGGGTATATTTGTGTTGCAGAGTATAGGGATAGGCGATCACGCCTATTCCCGCAACGATCAGAATTGCCGTTAGCAAGCGCACAAGCTTAGATTTCATCCCTTGCGCCTCCTGAACTGATAGACGATAGCAATTAAGATAATTATAATTAGGCCTGCAATCGCCCCTATAATCACCATGTTGGTATCAACTACGCTGCCGCCTGATGTAATAGTACGGTTTTGTACCTCCTGCTCGTACTGCTCGGGCGTATAGGGAATACGCGTGCCCTGCACCAGCAGGCGGTGGGTGTTTATGGCATAGGGTGTGCAGGTAAGCAGCGTTATATAGTCTTTACCCTCCACAGGCGCTAAATGGATTGTGTTATCCGGTTCCACAACTCTGATATTTTCCACCTGGTAGGCAAGTATTTCATTTAATATATCGATGTAGAAGGTATCCCCTTGTGTAAGCTCGATCAGGTCAGAAAAGAGCTTGGCCGAAGGCAGCGCGGTATGCCCTGTAAGAACGCTGTGGTTGCCCTCGCCACCTATGGGAAAGGCGGTCTCGCTCATATGCCCCACGCCCTTGACGAGCACATCGTCGCTCACGCCATGGTAGATGGGAAGCTTCACTTTAATCTTGGGTATCTCAATATAGCCCATGGTATTGTTGGCATAATCTAAAATATCCCCATAGTTTTCAGGCAGAACAATGCCGCTGCCCGGCACAAAAGGGTCCTTGATCTCCTGCCCGGTAAGGCTGGCGTTATATTCCTCGGCAAGAGCGCGCTCGCGCGCCAGCGATCCATCGTCCTCCTGCTCGATTTGTGCCCGCAGCTCCTGTATCGCCTTGGAGCCATTCACTTCGGTGAGGTAGTTGCTTACATAAGGATAGGAGAGCAGGCCGATCCCCGCAACCAAAAAAAGTAGAATGATAACCGCTCGTTTCATTAGCAGCTCCTTATAGCAGGGCGGGGACGGATTGAACTCCATCCCCGTCCGCTGCTAAATCAGAATAGTTTATTTCCCAGTGGGCTTTTTCTTTCTGGAAACAATTATCAGCACTGCTGCGGCGCCCAGGAGCAGTATGCCTCCCATGGTAAAGAACACCGTGCCCGCGCCGCCGGTTGCAGGCAGCGTAAACTTGGCGCTGTTTATCACCTCAATTATACTATTGTGGCTGTCAATGGTTACTTCCGCTACGAACGGAGCGGTAAGCACGTTGTAGCCGGCTGGGGCCTTGGTTTCCACGATGTAATAAGTGCCGTCAGCCAGCCCGTAAAATAGCGCTTCTCCTAGGTTATTGGTAGTAACCTCTTTTACTTTTGCTACACCTTCAAAGGTTGCGGTATTGTAAAAATCTACGAATACAACCTGTATTCCCGGGGTTCCTGCGCCATTGGGCCAAATGGTTTTTACTGCATCACCCGGGGCAGCTATTTCATCAGCTGTAGCTGCACGGGCAATTTGGAAGGTAGCACCTGCGAGCTTGTCCCCGTAATTCGTTACCTTATCAATCACCAGGCCGCCCGTGTGCACATCGGGATCGGGATCGTCCGGATCAGGTTCAACAGGGGGATACTCTTTACCGGTAGAGCCTTTATAATCCAATATTGCGCTGTTTTTAATAGGCTTGCCATCCACGCTTACCTTATCGTTTATGCTTACATCGAAAGTGACATTGATTTTCGCTGTTGCTATGTCAGTGCCGACCTCTTCCATAATTTTCAGCATACCGGCCTCTTTTAGCGAAACAACGAGCGTACCGCTGAGAGGATCAGAAGCGGGGGTGTGGACGGCTTCGTAGTCAGTTCCTGATAAAAGCGTAACTACTTCGCCTTCCTTAACAAACAGCTCTACCTTAAGGCCATCTTCGTAAGTGAGGCGGTAGTCCAGATTATCGGTAAATTTGTAGTATTGCGCGTACACGGGGTTATTCCCCGCATCCAGGAAGTACAGGTCCGCAGGAACAGTGCCGCTAATGGTGTAGCTGAACGTATCCCCTACATTATAACCAACTGAGCCATTCCCTGTGGCACCCTCTACCACTTTGGAAACCTTGGGGGCTTCCTGCAATACGTTTTTGGGATAGACATAGACCTCATAGAGGAAGCCGGTTCCATCGGACTCGGTCATTGGCATGTTTACATAGAAGGGTGCAGCCGGTGTTGTTACAGCGGCATTTGCTTTTTCAATAATTAAGTATGCACCATCATTTGCCGAGCCTGTGCCAAAGCTATGCGTTGCAAGGCCACCACTGCCTGTTTTGACAGTAACCACAGCGGCACCAGCCAATTTAATAGCGCTGATTTCGTCTTCAGTGGGAATTGCTGAGGTGCCTTGGCGTTCCGGAACCTTGTAGATTCCAAACTCTACGTTTTCCAGCGGAGTTCTGCCTGTGGCAACATTGGTATTCTCGGTTCCGTCAGCCGGCTGTTCTAATGGCGGCGTATCATCATCTGATGAAAATTTGTAGATGTTCAGTATTCGTTCTTTTGATTCGTCCGCCGTCAAGTCGGTATTATCCGCAAAGGCTGCGGCGGAGAACATGCAGAGCATCAGTACTGCAATCAGCATGGCCCCCAATTTTCTTAAGTGCTTTCTCATGGGTATTTGCTCCTTTCAAATTTACACTTTTGGTTTTCTTTTTTTCCGGCTTTATGCATATCTGCGGCTTCTGCTCCCGCAGTTACTAAGGATTTTTATCCTCGCCCGTACGCTCTTCTTTTCTTTATGCCAGACATCACAAAAATTAGAGTCGCCACGTTAACGAGAATGAGCCCCCCTGTCGAAATCACACGCGTTCCCATTCCGCCTGAAACGGGCATAACCGCTCTTTTATAGTTCGGCAGGAAATATTCGCCGCCTTCCTGATACAGCGCAGGGGGCTTGCCAATTGCGGAGATGGAAAGCTGCCCGGCTTCCGAGCCGGTGATCTCGATTTTCCACTGGCCGTTAGGTAGCTTATAGCCTTCCAGCGTCTTGGTTTCCATAAGAATATAGGTCCCAATTTCGATATGGCCAAAGTTTACATGTCCGCTTGCAGAGCTTGTCCAAACCTGATCCGCTCCGCCCTCCTGCATGCCGCTGTAGCATCCAGCTTCTATCAATTGCGAAGTCTTGCGGCTATGGTCATGCGTTGCTTCCTTGCAGGTAAGCTTATAAAGCCTGAACTGAGCGCCCCCAAGAGGGTTTTTATCATCATCCACCTTGGTAAAGGAAAAATACTGCCCTGCTCTATCAAATCCGGCGTCATTGTATCGGGATTCAAACAGGGCCACATCCATGCTCATTGCCCCGGGCAGCACGATATTGGTAATAATTGTTTTAAGCGGGCTGCTGCCGGGTATCTGTGCGGCGTCAGAATCAAGCTGCGGATTGCTCCCTTGGCCTGTTGGGGAAGGGGTATACTCTTCTATCGATGTGCTTGCGCTCTCAAACCTTACGGCGTAGGTTCCGGCGGGCACTCTGGTAAACTTATAGCGCCCGGGCTCATAGGCGCTTTCCGGACCAGTTGTGTCGTTGATGCCAACATCCTTTTGCTTGCCTGTTTCGACACTGGCTACCTCTATTGTATAGTCCGCAATCGTTGCGGGGTCGCCGAGCTCCCTAAGCTTCAGGAGAGTGGCCTTTACACCGGAAATTCTCGTTTCCTCATCGTCCTGTATGCCGTTAGAGTTAGCGTCAATCCATGTTAGCCCCTCCACGCTGCGCGACACCGTGGAAACTTCAGCAGTTGTGAGGCTCAGTTCCTGCGAAACGGTGTTGACGTATTTATCGTTGGGCTGAGGGTCTGTGGGGTTGAGCTTTATGCTCAGGTTAACAAGAATAGAATGGCTTGGTCTCAGCTTTCCCAAAAGAGCCCAGGCTACGGGCATTTTACCGTTCATGGTAGAACACTCGCCGCTTTCTGGATCGATTACCCCCTGCGTCCAGCCAGCTATTTCATGATCTGGTATATCACTGGCAATTTTATTTCTGTAACTTGTGTCCGTGGTATAGTACAGCTCAATGCCTTCGCCCGCCCTGTCCAAATCAAGGGACCAGCTAGACACAGTATAATTACCTGAAAAGCTGCTGCCGCTATCGCCATTGTATGGCATGGTGTCCAGCAGCTTTAGAGTAATGTCAGTAGCGCTGGTGTTGTTATAGCGGATGGTGTAGCTGGCGGTTCCGTCAAAGTCGACCAAGGGCGTTGTGGTGGTTTTAGAAAAGCCTGAGCCCTCGCCGCGATGGACACGAAGAGCAACCGTGGCTATATTTTCATTTTTTTCGACAATGTGTCGAACATCATTTGTGCCGTAAATACGCACGGTATTTACAAGCGATGTGGTTGCTTTGGGTATATCGGTATCTTCATTGCCTTTTGTGCCTATGGTTGCAGCGTAGTGAATAGGCTCCATAGGCGCGCCTATGACCACATCGTTTATAACCCATGTAAGCACCTGCTGGCCTTCCCCTGTGGTAGTAATTACAGGCTCACGAAGCACGCCGCCTATAACGGTTCCCCGCTTACCATCGGTTTGCTGCGCATATGTACCGCCAAAATAGCTGCTGCCTGCCTTATAGGTCAAGTGAACTGGCAGAGTATCCACAATGGTCACAGTCGTTGTATAGTCTGAAGAGCCTGAAGCCTGAGTGCCTATGGTGGAGGGCTTCAAAACGAAATCCACTGTGCGCTCATCATAGTCAACATCGTAGGTGTCCTTAACGGTGCCCTCTTTTTTTTGCTCCAATTCTTTTTTGATAGCTGTGTTGTAGCCTGTAATAAGGAGCGAGTCGCCATAATAGTAGTTATGTACCCCTTGTTGATGATTCCCGGCAGGCTTGACTCTTCCTCCGGATAAGCTGTATTCTTCTTTTTTATCTGTATACTTCGGAGCGACGGACTTATGAGCAGGGAAAGTGCTGACCGCGGGTTTAGCAGTTACCCAGTTTGTATTCTTAAAACCAGGATGGCCTGCAAGCTGGGCTTTTGACCAGCTGCGGCTCACAACCGTTGCCATATATACATTTCCTACTATGGCAGTATCTTTCACTCTAAGGCCAATTCCTGCAAAAGGCTGAAACTCTGCAAGCTGATTAACCGGACCTTTATGCACGATGAAAGCCGCCACGCATATATGTCCCTCGGGAATGCCATTGGGCCCTTCCAGAGCTTCATAAAATATAAGATCATCTTCATCAGCATTTTCCATCTCCGAGTCGTTATTCCAGTTGGCTCCACCTGGTTTGGTTGCATAATATATTGTTTTTTCAATATCCATGAAGTTGGGATTTTTTTGGAGGTAATACTTTTCCCCGTTGGGTTCTAGTGCGGAGCCGTCAAACTTCAGCAGAGTGGTGCCATATTCCATACGGTTTTCCTCTTCACCATTTGAAACATAGTAAAATGCCCCTACCAGTGCGATATCTTGCCCTCTGCTGGCGCTGTCCGTACCGTCGTGCGCTTGATCAGCGGTTTTATCTACACCTCTAATAGCAATATGCGTATTTTCTTCGTCCGTATAATAAATTATGCTGTTCATCATGATTGACTCGACCAAATGACACCTAATTGAACGCATATCATCATCTTGCCTTGTTTGGCTGTCGTTGGAGCCTGGCGTATCAGACTGCGGCTGATCGCTGACCGATTTGGCTTTCATGTTGATAGCATTAACAGTTATATCAAAATAGCCTTGCCCATGAGTTTGTGCAATATCAAAATCACTTTCTTTCGCGTAGTTGTCCCGTTTATTAAAAGGCTGCTGAATATAAATCTTTCCGGCGGAGAACATCCCTACATTGGCTTTACTATATATGGGGTCTGGCGTTCCCTGTGCCGCAACATTGGTTGGAAATTTGTCCGTATCGATTTCATAGTCCGAAACCGTAATGGATATCGTATCCCCGTTCTGCGTTGCATGCCAATTCCCGCTGTCATAGCACGTATGCGTTGATAAATCAGGGTCATATGTGGCATAAGGGGCCGCATTGGACGCAAAGGGATGGCTGGGGCTATAGATGGTTCTTCCGTCCACAGTCATTACGTTGTTTTTATTTGCATCATACGCCCATAAAAGCGGCGTATACTCCTGTGTTGTGGAACCCGATCCAAGGTCGCCGGTATAATATGAAGCAACTTTTAAATCAAACGTAATATCGCCTTCCGGCAATTCTATTCCCTTGAGCCCTTTTTCTTCACTGTCGTTATAAAGCATAATTGTTACGCCATAGCTAAAGGTTCTGCCAAATACCTCCCCAATGCCATGGTTTGCTGCCGGATAAGCTTGAAGGTTATCATTGCCAGTGTTGTAGTCATTTTTACCTTTCCACATGGTCCATGGTGGATGGGCGTAGTAAAGAAGCACGTTATACTTGGGCGCTGCGGTTACCGTAACGGTTTCAGCGGTCACGCTTTTCTTTTCCTCTACGTTATGTTCCTCGCATTCGCCATCCCAAGTGTTATGCTCAAGCGCCGCGCTAATAACCGGCGCGATTGTTTTGCCGTTGGCCATGGCCTTGACCTTAATAATCAGGTGCTCTGCGAAGTCGCCGGGGATCACATATATCGAACCTTCCATGGGGAGAAGGTGCTTATAGCAGGTAAGCACCTGGCACTCGGTCTCTACCCCATCGATGGTTCTGTTTTCCACTGTTTCCGACGGATTTTCCATCCACCCCATTGCGGATGCATCAAACTCCGCCTGCTCTTTCGTGGCAGGCAACACAAACTCAAGCTTGACCCTGGCTTCATTGTAACTGGTCCTTTCATCGTATGCATTGAAGGCAGCTCTAAATTTGTAGCTTATCGTATCAAAGGTTCGAACAATCTTGTTGTCCGGACCCGTGTCGTGTCCGTAGTCCTCTTCCGTGTCGTCAACCGTGTCCCAGTATGCCGTTCCGTCCTCAATTTCTTCAATCTTAAGCTGATTTATGTAGGCGTAATCCCCATCAAGAGACAGAGGAACGGAATTTGCCTCAGCAAGCATAGAATCATTCAGCGCCGCGGTTACCGTTACAGGCTCGGCGGCAACGCTTTTCTTTTCCTCGCCATGCTCCACACAGGTTGCGTTCCATGTGTTATGCTCCAGCGCTGCGCTGAAAACCGGCGCGATGGTGCAGTCGCTCAACAGGGTTTTGATAGTAATGTTTACGGTCTCTGTGAAGCTGCCGGGGATTACATATTCTTGAGCATCGATGGGGACAAGGTGCTTATAGCAGGTAAGCACCTGACATTCCGTCTCTACCCCATTGATTAAACGAAGCTCCTCTGTAATTTTCCACATGTAGATATCTGTAGTGTCCATCCATCCCATTGTGGAAATATCAAATTCCGCCTGCCCGCTTGTTACAGGCAGCACAAATTCCATTTTAACCCTGGCTTCACTGTAGAAGCTGGTGTCATCATAAGCGCTTAAGTGGGTCGTAAGCCGATAGCTTATGGTATCTATGCTTTGGACAGCGTCGCTTTGGACGGCGTCGCTGGCTTGTCCAATAATTGCGGATACGTCCTGGGCGTTTGCAGGGCTTGTACCCGTAGTAATGTCAATGATCTCAATCATGCTTACAAATGCAAAATCCCCGTCAAGCGGCATGGGAATAGCAGGGGTTTCCAGGGGGTGCGGAATTTCCACGGGCTCCAGAGTTTCCAGGGGGTCCGGGGTTTCCACGGGCTCCTGGGTTTCCAGGGGCTCCTGGGTTTCCAGGGGATCGGGGGTTTCCAGGGGGTCCGGGGTTTCCAGAGGATCAGGGGTTGCAGCCGGCAGCTGGTCATTCGGGCCGCCAATGTCAATTATCGGCAAACCGGTATCCGAAGGGCCATGGGTTTGTGTTGGCGGCAGGTCAATACCCGGATTTTCTTCCGTTTGTGTTGGCGGTAAGCCGGTATCCGGATTGTCGATGGCAAGCGGTTCACATTCATATTGGCCTTCCTGATAGCTTTCATTCATGTCCGCTGTTTCACCGCCTTGCGTAAAGGCTGCGGTAACTTCTATGGGAAATATACCGATTAGCATCACCACTACAATCAGCGCTACAACAAGGTTGTTGAAATATAATTTTTTTCTTTTAGATTTATTTCCAAAAAACTGCATGTTACTCTCTCCTTAAGGGTGTACGTTTACCAATTAAGAAACAAGGCTGAGAATAGTAATTCCGTCAAAGTATTTTTCCGTTTGAAGCTGGTAGTCGATGTAGACCTTATGTACAGGGCAAAAGCCTGTTGCATGCCTGCTGCAAAAGCCGTCGTCCTCAAGGCAGCGGTTAATCCGCATCGTTTCCTCTGTAACATTCATCACATCGAGCAGACTAATTTCCCCCGAATTTCCTATGAAGCGGTAGCCGCCCGTTTCGCTGCTGCGCGAAGAGACCCATCCCTTGTCACGAAGCTGTTTCATCACCTTAACCAAATAAGCTGGCTTTGCCCCCACGGCTTCCGAAAGCTCGGACATCGTGACATAGCCGGGGGTAGTCGATAGAACAAGTAGTACACGGATAGCATAGTCGGTTGTGATCTTCATTTGCATACTATATTCCTTTCAGGGCTTTGTACTCCAATTCCCTTCTTGGTTGGAATTCAATCCTGTTAAAAAAATTATCACCGTTACTACATAATTTCCATTACGTGATATTGGTGAAGCTTTTTAAAATAAAAACCTCTCCTGATATTACACAGTAGGAGAGGATTCATATAAATTTGTACACAAATAAGGCTTTCCGCAAAATAAGCAGCGGCAAGAAAGGTTCATGCTGCCTTTTTTGAAAAAAGTGTTGACAAATGTAAATTTATGGCTTAATATATAGGTAAATTTGGTTTCTATGTCAATTTCACCCGCTATATGTATCACGTAATGGAAATTACGTGGTTTTTTATACTGCGACGACTAGCCCCAAAGCATCCATTTTCCGGCGGTGTTCAGTGCCGGAGGATATAATATAGATGCGCGTCGTATTAATGCTGCTATGCCCCAGTATATCAGCAAGCTTTGCTATATCCTTTTCCTTAGCGTAAAAGCAGCGTGCAAAAAGATGGCGCAAGCTGTGTGGAAACACCTTGCCGCTATCTACTTTGGCGCTCTTGCACAGGGCCTTCATCATGCGCCATATGTTGCTGCGGTCAATCGGGTTTCCATTTCTGCTTATAAATATCGGGCACGACAATATTTTGTTGCGGCGCATGTACTCCTTGAGAGCCTTTCTTAGCTTTCCCGAAATTAATATTGAACGCGATTTTCCTTTTAATTGTATCATTGCCTCGCCTGCATGCACCGCTTCTGCTGTTATGTAGGTCAGCTCTGATACCCTTATTCCTGTGCTGCAAATTGTTTGAATAAGCAGTGAAAGCCTTTGATTTTTCTTCTGTTCCGCCGTCTCGATTAACCGCAGATACTCAGCCTTTGTAAGCTCCTTTTCCTTGGTTGAGTAGGTTTTTCTTTGAATTCTAAGCTGCTTTACACGCAGATTTGCCTTTCCAATAAAAGAAAAAAAGCCGTTCAAAGCCGCAATTTTAGTATTGACGCTAGAGGGCCGCAGTGTGGCTTGCAGCCGCTCCTTATACTTGATCACCACTTCCTTTGTAAGCTGCGTGTCTCCCAAATACAGCAGAAATTTTTTAATATCCCTTTCATACTGCTGCCGGGTTGAAACGCTCCTTTCCTCCTGCTCCAAATACGCCATGTATTCTTCCATTTGGTTTAAATAATTTTCTTTCATCTTCGACCTCTCTAATGCTCCCTTGCCGGAACATTTCTATGCTTACACTTTAGCCCCTCCTCATGACAGCTTGTGTATAACATAGCTAACAAATTTGATTAAGAATACCATAAATCCCCATTGTATTCATTGGCAAGTATTACCAATGGAAACTATTACCAATTATAGGCCTGATAAATTGTAGCCCTTTAAAGCAATCGCTATCAGGGAGCGTTCAGAGCTGAAAGCAGGTATATTATAGGAAGCCATTTAGATAAATGAGCTGCTTAGACCCAAAGTTTTTAGTTGACGTGGCGGTTGGCAGTGTGCTCACAAGAAAAGACCACCCACAAAGGATGGCCTTTTCTTTTGTCATTCTTGTTAAGCTTCGCGGGGGGTATGGTTAGGGCATGGTGTCGGGGAAATCGGCGATTGGGGCTTTATTCGCGCAAGGCATCGTTGGACTTTCGTGTATTGCCGTACGCCAAGCCATAGTACCGGGCATCCCATAAGAATAAGCGCCCCTCCCAGAACCACATAAACGCCTTGGTCGCCGAAATGGATCATGCCGACCCCAGCGGACAGCATCCCGATAAAGGTGCGGACATAGGCCAGCAATGTCCTCCGGTTGGCCAGAATTGTGCGATCCAGCGCCAGGTGGTCCCGTAATATCATTTTCTCGAATGCCCGTTCATACTGTGTCGTATTAAGCATATGCGTTCCCCCGTTTCAAATTGTCACTGATTGCCCACGCCTATTAAAAACTGCCCTCGCGAAACGCCTTAAATATACAGGAATATGAGCCCTACGACCCCAAGGTAGAAGCTGTGGAACGAGGCATAGAACATGGATTTGAGCGGATCCACAGGCTTCTTGATAATGGAACCCACAAGACCTGCCACGACAAAGGTATTAAGAGACGCTGGGGGCAGGCCCTGGCCCGCCGCGGCCAGATGCGCGCTGGCCACCGCTGCGTTTACCTTTGTAACGCCCGCGCTGAACCACGCTGGCGCCAGAAGCGGAGTGAGCAAACTCTGGGCCGTGCTCTGAGCGCCAAGGAGCATGCCGGCAAGAACGATGGCGAAGCCGCCGCCCAGTTTCAGTACATGTCCGTTTAAGCCGCTGGCCCATTGCGTAATCAGTTGGGTTTGTCCAGAGGCGGCAAACGCGCCCAGGAAAAGACCCGCCATGACCTGAATAAGCAATGTAGTGCGGGTACTCTTTAGACTGCTGACTCCTTCTTTACACAGCGCCTTACCGTCCTTCAGGTTCATAAGCAAGGATACCACGCACGCGAATATGATGGAGAGCACGATATTGTTTGTAAAATGGCCCAGCACAGGAATGGCCTTCAACGCAGTATACACATTTCCTTCTCCGATGGGGATGGCCCGGAGCAGGTTGCCGGGAAGGTCGTATTTAATTTGGGGAATGCTGTTGAGCAGCACCATTGTCAATAAACAGAAAATGGGAACGAGCTTTTTCCAGTTGCGCACGAAGATGACGCGGGCCTTTTCAGTGGGGATCATTTCCGGTGGAATTGAATATTTTTTCCCGACATATACCTTGCAGAAAAACAGGCTGCAAAACACAAGGCCAATGCCTATCGTTATGTACCCGATGGAAAGGGGCTCCGCAATGTCAATGCCGATGATGCCCGTGGAAATAATAAGCGCGTTGGAGATCGGCGGCATGATAGCGCCCATGGAACCCCCCGTCACCAATAGGGCGCAGATGAGCTCCGGGCTCATGCCCATATCGTCCAGGATGGGAACGACCAGCACGCCCACCACCACCGCCACGGCCGCCACCGTTTCCATCAAAGCGCCGCCAACGTACATGGCGATCAGCGCAGCAAGGACAAGGCCCTGCGCGCTTTTGCCCAGCAACGCCCTTAGGATATCCAGCACCGTGCTCATGGCGCCGGTTCTGATCTGCAAACCGGAAAACAGCGACCCAAATATGACGATCAGCATCACCATTCCCAGCTTATCCAGCCCCTCCAGCCAACTAGTGAGCCACGTCAGTGGGGAGTAAACGCCGCCGAGGAGAAACGCCAGAAGGGCGGAGCCCACAAACGCGACCGTAAGCTTGCCGCCAATAAGGGGGATCTTCTTCACAGTACCCACAAGGATCAGAAATACAACGGGAATAATGACCGATAGCATAATAATTCCTCCCATTTCTTTTGTTTAAATTGCTGCTGTTTGGCGTGGGCGGCAGAACGTCCGCGTCCCGTCCTGCCGCCCTGCGTGCCCGGAATGCCGCCGCGTCCCGTTACTTTTGTATAGAGACGAATACCGGCGAGGAAAAGGCCATCTGCCCATTATCCTGCACCGCTTTGATCCAATACGCGCCCTCGGTAATGCCTGCATCCTCTTCCTCCCAGGAAATTGTGAGCTTATTCGGCACGGCGCTTTCGGGGTGTTGGCCGGCTAGGGACGCCTCCACCTTCAGGTTCACGCCGCCGGCGGGATATACCTCGGGAACGACCGTGAGACCCCTGAGCGGAATTGACAGGTTCTTCTGTTCGCAGTAGAATTGCAGCACCGCGTCGTCCGGGCAATCCAGTTCCAAAATCAACCCGTCGTAATCCCCGGAGGTAGAGGACTTGAAAGATACCTGCTGGTTGGAGCGATAGGTTATGCCCTGCTGGAATGTGTCGAAGGCCACCTCCTCCACATTGAGGATCCTGCCCTTGTCAAGGAACACATGCCCGTCCCACACGGTAAGCTTTTTGCGGCCGATGGAACGCACGCCAGACCAGAGTATCTTCACCCGTTTCGTAACTTCCGGAGTCGTGGGCAGATAATTGTAGTGCGTATGTACCAGTTGAGCGCCCCGATAGATCTCAACATGGTCAATGGGGGTCTGCCCGATGACCGACACGTCCACCCGCGGCATGACGGCGCTTACGATCTCCTCGCCCATCATTGCCCCGTTTACCCGGACGTCCAGTATCATGCGGTTGAACGTGACCGCGTAGCAGCGCCGGGCGTTCAGCGCCTCCCAGATAGCCTCCTTTGTCAGCTCCTTTGCGAACACGGCGACCAAACCGCTCTTGGTATCGAAGTTATTGGCCTCCTGGCCGGTATTCTGCAGGGGATAGGACAATCCGGGGCGGCAGGTATGATCGTCCCCGGAGGCTACGAAACCCACTTTAAGCCCACGCTTCATGGCATCCATGGCAAACCACTCAAAGGTACCGTGATGCGAATGGATCTCGATATTGCGGATGAAATCCGGATCATAGTAATCCAAATTCGCCGGCCTGCCCCCGATATGCGGGATGATCATCACGTCCTTGCGATTGCGGTACGTATCGAAGACCTTGTTCAGGGGATATCTGTCGCAGCGCTGATCCTCGCTGAACAGCTCGTCTACCGTCCAGTGCGAGGAGGGATAAAAGCGCTCTGAATCCCCCAGGAACCATACGTTGTGGTCGCCGCCGCCCCGATAATTGCCCGACCATTCATACCCCAGATATACGAGAAATTCGTTTTCCTTGTTGTACTCCTTTGTTTTGGCCCGGACGATATCCCATTTATCCATACCGAACTCAAAATCGTTGCCCTGCCAGCCGGTAAAGTCAAGCGCGCCTGGCCCTTTGGCAAAGCTATAATACTCATCGAGGGAACCCGTCCCTACCGTGAGGTCCGTCTGGCCGTGCATATCGCCCCAGAATATCTTGTATTCCCCGTCGCTCTCGCGGCACACGAGGGGGTTGGATATGCAACTGAGGCCAGCATCGGTGCATTCGGCATGGAAGCTGTATTCTCCCGGCTGATGGACCGTGTTGCCCGAGATCTTAAGGCAGCCGCCGTCCTCGGGGGTAAAAGCGGCTTTTTGTACAAGCTCCGCTCCGTCGGGCGCGGTCACGCGAATACGCCCGGCGAAGTCGTTGCAGGGATTCCCCCATTCGTCCAACACGCGAAGGGTATACTGGAAGGGCTTCCCAGGCTCCACGTTGGAGGGCACTACCATATTCAGCTCGTTTGGGGGACCGTTCTTAACCCGCACCTTGATCGCTTGGGGTAATTCCTGAAATTTGGTGATGTTGAAGGGATCCACCAACACCTTGAACTCATGGGCCGTTTCCGCAAAGCTTTGGGCGCGGATCCCGGGACTGCCCATGGACGTATTGCCCATTACCACATCGATCGTATCCCCTGGACCCAGGTTGCCATCGCGTACCCGGAGCAGGATGCAGTTGTGGAAGGGCCGCTGGTGTGCGGAACGGGAGAACTCGATCACTGCCTTGGCGCTGGTGGTAATGGTGGTATAGCCGAAATCCCTGGGGTTTTGGAACTGTGGCTGTTCCCAATCGCTTACGGTACGCCAGGCAATGCGTATGCCTCCGTTTTCATCGATGCCATATTCGCCTGCCGTGTAGCGTATGGCCACGGTGGTGGGAAGGGACGCCGTTACTTCCTTTGCGGACATCAACTCCACTTTGCCAAGAAACTCGCTGCTTTTTTGCATGATTATCCTCCTGCTTTTCTCATTGATCAGACCTTGTGAATTGTGTAAAACCGAAACAGATCAATACATTTGCATCATTATATGGTATAATAATCGCGCCGAATACGGTCTTTAATTCGTCCGTAATTGACAGGGAGGAATGGCTGTGCGCTTATTTATACTGGGGCATGCCTATACGTCCGAGCCCATACATCGCTTTATACTGAAAAACCATCCCGACATCGTATGCGAGATCGATTCCTTTCAGGTTTCCCGGCTGGATAAGATGCAAGCGTTGCTTCAGCAGGCGGACAAGGAGTTCGACGGAGTCCTGTTCTCGGGAAGGACGTCCTACGATATCATGCTTTCGCGAATGACACCGCATATCCCCTGGGTTGTGGTCCTGCGCCGGGAGAGGCAGCTTCTTAGCGCGCTGCTTGAGGCCTCCGCCACGAGACGTTACGACATCCAAAAGGTGAGCGTGGACGCCTTTTCTCTCGCGCCTTTCGAGCCCGATATCATGGAACGCGTGTACAAGCGCATCGGCATGAAGATACACAATGTACATATATACTACGTAGACCATCGCCCCGCCGACAAAGACCCATTTGTGACGTTACTCGAAGAGCACAGCAGGCTGTACGAAGCGGGGACCGTGAATTTTTGCCTCACCAGCGTTTCCCCGGTGTATGAGGAATTGCAGCGAAGGGGCATCCCGGCGCTACGAATACGTTTTGATGAAATCGATATCGAAACAGCGATCACGGAATTCCGGTTGAAGCATTTACAGCTTACGCTGGATCAGACGGAAATCGGCATAGCGATGATAGAGCTTTATGAGCCCGGTGAAGAGTTTGGCGGGACATACCGGCAGCGTGCTGCGCTGCGCGGGAAGTTGGAGCTGACGGATGAGCTGCTCGCCCTGAGCAATCGACTTCAGGGTGCCTTCATCGAGCTGGGCGGAGATAAGTTCTGTTTGCTTATTCAGCATCCGGCCCACCCCAAGCGGGACAAGGACGAACTGCTTTACGACCGGCTGCCGCAGTTGCTGCGGTACGCCTCCCAAAGAAACGTGGGCATCAATATCGGTTTGAGCTACCATTCCAATCTCAACATCTGCCGCCAGCATGCCCTGAAGGCGCTGGGAGCCGCCCGGTACGCCGAGGGCAGCGCCGCGTTCTTTTGCGATTATGACGGAAATTGCCACGGCCCTCTGCGGTCGGCAACCGTATCCTGGGAAAGCCAGCGGACGAATTCCTACCAGGACGGGTTGGCGTCTCAGATCGCCCAAAGAACCGGGCTTCCGACCAACACCATAGAGCGGTTGCTGCAAATTAAATACATCAAAAAGAACGGCGAGTTTACCTCTCACGATTGCGCTAAGCTGTTGGGCATCTCCCATCGAAACGCGAACCGTATCCTGCTGGTGCTGGAGGACAAGCGCGTGATAGAAATTGTGGGCAAGCGGACGTACCCTGGCGGCGGAAGGCCGCTTAGGGTCTTTCGGATCAAAGATTAGAGCTCGTGGTAGATTTCCATGAATCTACCACCAACCGCCCTATTGCGGCAATTCCGTTTCGCCTTGTCATTGTAATATAAACCCTATGGGGCGGCGGAGCAGGACGTCGAAATATATCTGGATTTTTTTCTACTTCTAAATTGTTTGACAAAGTTGGATCGATGATGGGAGTCCTTCGTCTCACATCGGCATACTTGCTTGGGCATCGCCCTGCGCAATTCGCCTGTTCGCCGAAGCCGGCCGCTAAAACCGCTCCATACCCCCAGGGCACAACTTATGTCGCCTGACGGCGACATATTAAGGACGCTGGAGCGGTTTTGCCTCACATACGTTCGGACGCGGCTCCGACTCCCACCATTAGGCCAAAGCAAAAAAGCCACCCTTTGGGGTGGTTTTTTTGCTTTGGAGCTGGTGATGGGAGTCGGACCCATGAACCTCGTCATTACCAATGACGCGCTCTACCAACTGAGCTACACCAGCACGTCCAGCACAACACTCACATTATAGCGAATGAACAAAGGCTTGGCAAGTACTTTTTTGAATTTATGGATAAGATGTCGATATCTCAGAGGGCGCTGCCCCTGGGCCCCGGACTTGCTTTGTGAGAGCCAATAGGGGTATAATAAATTGAATTATTATGCGAGGTGCAAATATTGGCAACAAGGTCAAATGCGGCAAAGAAGCGGGCGCAGGCCCAACAGACCCACCGGGAAATCGGCGGCGTGGGGCTGCTGGCGCTGGGAATATTTTTAGGGGTATGCCTGTACTCCGGCGCGGTGGGCCTGGTGGGAGAGGCTGTTACCGGCGTATTGTTCGGGCTTACGGGCTTGTTTGCGTATGCCGCGCCTGTGGCGCTGTGCGCTGCAGGCATCCTGCTCATCGCCTGCGCCGCAAGAACCCCCAGAAGGGGCCGCACGGCGCTGATATTGCTCGGGGTCGTCCTGGCGTTGACGCTGTTGCAGGTCATCGCGAAGCCCCTTCTTGGCACAGCGGAGTATCTTCCTTATATTCAAGGCGCTTTCATCAACGGGCGTGTGGATCACAACGGCGGTGGCGCCCTGGGCGCTATTTTGTGCTATCCGCTGCTGCTCTTAACCGGCGAGGCAGGCGCGTATATATTCCTCATCGCCGGGCTGCTCATCATCATATTGCTGGTGACAAGCCTGTCGCTGCGCAAAACTGGCCAGCAGGCCGCACAGGCCGCGCAGAAGGTCAAAACACAGATCCAGTACGCTTCCGAGCGGCATGCTGCTAGGAAACAGGAACTGTATACCGAAAGCCTGGAGGAGCAGGCGGTTCTCAACAGGCCCGCTCCCCGGCCCGCCGCCAGGGTGAAAAAGGAGCGGGGCAAAACGCCCATCATGCGCCCCGACAGGCCGGATGTGGAGTTCATTCCCCAGTCAGGCGCCATCGAAAAGCGTAAGCCGCGTTCCCTAAAAAAAGAGCCGGTGGGCGAGGCCTTAATGGAATCCGATTTCGGCTATGAGCCGCTTGTGGAGGAGCCCGCCTTTATGGACGTCCTCGGCTATGATCCTGTGGAGCCCGTCATGGAACCCATGCTGGAGCCGCCGGGAAACCTCCGCAGACCCAAACCCTTTCTGCCGCAGCAGGAGCAATCCCCGGCCTTTGCCCCCCGCGCTGCCCGTGCCGGGGCGGTCGAAGCGGCCCCGGGCCTTGCGGTTGAGCCTGTGGAGGAGCTGCCGGACTGGGATCCGGGCGAGCCGCTCCCCTACGTGCCGCCGTCCTTCAGCCTGTTAAACGCCTCCCGGGTAAGCTATGCCCGGAGCACCGGGGAGTCCCCGGAGGTGGTCGGGCAGCTGCTGGTTGAAACGCTGCAGAATTTCAATGTTTTAGCGAAACTGGTCAACATCAGCGTAGGCCCGGTGATCACCCGGTTCGAGCTGCAGCCCGCCCCCGGCGTGCGGGTGAATAAAATCACCGCGTTAAGCGACGATATCGCCCTGGCGCTGGCGGCCCCCCGGGTGCGCATTGAGGCTCCTATCCCTGGAAAGGCGGCGGTGGGCATCGAGGTGCCCAACAAGGACATCGCTACGGTGGTGCTGCGGGATATCGTGGAAAGCCGGGAGTTTTCCGCCGCCAAATCCCCCATTACAATGGCGCTGGGCAAGGACATTGCGGGGAATATCGTGGTGGCGGACCTTGGGAAAATGCCGCACCTTTTGATTGCGGGGGCTACGGGCTCCGGCAAATCGGTGTGTATCAACGACATCATCATTTCCCTGATCTATAAATCCTCTCCGGAGGAGCTCCAGCTGATACTGGTGGACCCCAAGGTGGTGGAGCTCAGCGTCTTCGGCAATCTACCCCATTTACGGCTGCCTGTGGTAACGGACCCGAAAAAGGCGGCAGGGGCCCTGTGCGGTGCGGTCAAGGAAATGACAGACCGGTACCGCAAGTTTGCGGCGCTGGGGGCAAGGGACCTCGCGCGCTATAATGAGTTGCAGGAAAATCCCAGGGAGCGCCTGCCCAAACTGGTGATCATCATCGACGAGCTGGCGGACCTTATGATGGTAGCCCCGGACACGGTGGAGGACAGCATCTGCCGCATCGCGCAGCTGGGCCGCGCCTGCGGCATCCATCTGATCGTGGCAACCCAGCGGCCCAGCGCGGATATCATCACGGGGCTTATCAAGGCGAACATACCCTCGCGAATTGCCTTTGCGGTATCCTCGGCGGTGGACAGCCGGATTATATTGGACGTGGCAGGTGCTGAAAAGCTGCTGGGCCGGGGGGACATGCTGTTCCATCCCAACGGTGCGGGAAAACCCCAGCGCTGTCAGGGCGCGTTCGTGTCGGACGAAGAGGTGGAGCGGGTGGTGCGCCACTTCGAAAACCAGCAGATGACTCCCAATTTTGATGAAACGATGATTGAGGATATTGAAACGGGCCTGTCCAGTCCCGCCCAGGGCAACGGCAAGCAGGAGGACGAACTCTTGAGCGAGGCCGTGCGGGTGGTGCTGGACAGCGGGCAGGCCAGCATATCCATGATCCAGCGGCGGCTTAGGGTGGGCTATGCCCGTGCCGCGCGGCTGGTGGATATTATGGAGCAGCACGGGTATGTCAGCGGATTTGATGGCAGCAAGCCAAGAAAGGTGCTGATTTCCCGGGCTCAGTACGAGCAGACATTTGGCGGCGGCGGCGGCGGGAACACCCCCAGGAGGGAAGCGCCGGAGGAAACCCCGCCGGCGGGTACGCTGCGCGGGACGGCTGCCGTGGCGAAACCCAGAAACCAGGCTCCGCCCCCACCGCAAAAGACTTTTACCGATTATGATGATGACGATCCGGACGCGCCATGGGCGCGCAAGCCCGGCGAGCCGCCGCCCTGGGAGGAGGTTCCCTTTGATGAGGAGTAAAGCGCGCACCGTGGGGGTCATTTCGCTGGGCTGCTCAAAAAACCAGGTGGACACCGAGAGGATGTTGGGCATCCTCAAGGCTGCCGGCGGGTATGAGTTTGTGAAAAGCCCGGGATTGGCCGAGGTGTTGATCGTGAATACCTGCGGGTTTATAGAGCCCGCGAAGCAGGAAAGCATAGACGCCATTTTAGAAATGGCCGAATATAAGAAGAAGGGCCGCTGCCGCGCGCTGGTTGTCACCGGCTGCTTAAGCGAGCGGTACCGGCAGGAATTACCGCCGGAGCTGCCGGAGGCGGATTTGTTTCTTGGCGTGCGGGAGTATGAAATGCTGCCCGGACGCCTTGCGGCATTTTTTCAGGAGGATGGGCCGGATCAGGCGTTTTGCGGCGCGCCCCGGATGCTGACCACGCCGCCCTACACAGCATATCTTCGGGTGGGAGACGGGTGCGACAACCGCTGCGCCTATTGCGCCATCCCCCTTATCCGCGGGCCGCTGTGCAGCGCCACGTTTGAGTCCCTCGTCGCGGAAGCAGAGAGACTTTCGGACATTGGCGTGACGGAGCTGACGCTCATCGCCCAGGATACCTCTGGCTATGGGCGGGATTTATACGGGAAACCCATGCTGCTGCCGCTGATGGAGCGCATCGCGGACATCCCGAAGCTCCAGTGGGTAAGGGTTCTCTATACCTATCCGGACACGGTGACCACACAACTGGTGGAGGGGATCTGCCGCAACGGGAAGATCTGCAATTACCTGGACATCCCCTTACAGCATATCAATGCCGGCATTCTCAAAAGCATGAACCGGCGGGGCACGCCGGAACACATCAGGGCGGTGTTGGACTGGATTAGAGCAAACGCCCCGGACTTTATGCTGCGCACCACCATGATGGTGGGCTTCCCTGGGGAGACGGAGGAGATGTTCCAGGAACTCCTGGCGTTTCTTCGGGAATATCCCTTCGACCGGGTCGGCGCGTTTGCCTTTTCCGCGGAGGAGGGGACGGCTGCGTTCGATATGCCGGGGCAGGTTCCAGAAGAGGTCAAGCAAGCGCGGCTCCACGCGCTGATGGCCCAGCAGGCTAAAATATCCCGCGAGCGAAACGAAGCCAGGGTGGGCACAAAAACCAAGGTGCTCATTACCGGCAGGCAGGGGGATACATTCATCGGACGCTCCTACGCGGAAGCGCCGGAGGTGGACGGCCAGATTATTTTAACAAGCACCAGGGCGCGCCAAATTGGGGACTATGTGATGGCGCGGCTAATACGGGCGGGGGATTATGACATGATGGGAGAGGTACTCGAATGAATTTGCCCAATAAGTTGACGCTTTTGCGCATGGCGCTTACCCCTGTGTTTGTGGCATGCTTTTATCTGCCCACAAAGCACTGGGCGCTGATCGCCCTCATCGTATTTGTGGGCGCGTATGTGACGGACGTGATCGACGGGCAGTACGCGAGAAAGCATAATATCGTCACGGACTTCGGCAAGCTGATGGACCCCATTGCCGACAAGGTGCTCACAGCCGCGTCCTTCGTCATGCTCAACAGCTTTGGCCTCATCAGCCCGATTGTGACAATCGTGGTAGTGGCCCGGGAGCTGGCCATCAGCGGCTTTCGGCTGGTCGCGGCGGGCAGTGGCATCGTCATCGCCGCAAGCTGGCTTGGAAAAACAAAAACCGTTTCTCAGTTTCTGGGCGCGCTGCTGATACTGATCGCCCAGTACGCCACCACCTGTCTGGGGATAGGGAACTGGATCATGGTTCTTGCCCAGGCCGTCATCTGGATATCCGTGTTGTTTACCATTTGGTCCGGCGTGGATTACGTGGTAAAGAACAGCAAAAGCGTGGATTTGTCCAAATAAAAATGGTATTGTGGGCAAACTGATGACGACGTAATGTTTTAAGGAGAAGGTTCATGATCGCTGAATTGATTTGTGTTGGCACGGAATTGCTCATGGGGCAGGTGCTCAACACCGACGCGCAGTTTATGGCCCGGGCGCTTGTGCCCCTGGGGGTGAATGTATACCATCAGGTGACGGTTGGCGACAATGCGGGCCGGCTCTTAGATGTCCTGGAAACGGCGCTCAAGCGGGCGGACGTGGCGATTTTGTCCGGCGGCCTGGGGCCTACGGGGGATGATTTGACAAAAGAGACGGTGGCCCGCTGCTTTGGCCGGAAAATGGTCAATGACGAGCAGGCGCTTTTTACGCTTCATGAGCGGTTTGACAGGCAGAACCGGGAAATGACCCCCAACAATCTCAAGCAGGCCGTGTTCCCGGAGGGCTCCATCATATTGCCCAACCCGAACGGCACGGCCCCAGGCTGCATCGTGGAACGGGAGGACGGCAAAGCCGCCATCCTGCTGCCCGGGCCGCCCAGGGAGCTGATGCCCATGTTTACACAAAGCGTCATGCCGTATCTGGAAAAGCGCACTGAACAAAAGCTGTTTTCAAGGGAGCTGAGGATTTTCGGCAAGGGCGAGTCTACGGTGGAATATGAGCTGCGGGATCTCATTGCCGCGCAGGACAACCCCACAATCGCGCCCTACGCTGAGATGAACGAGGTGACATTGCGCGTCACCGCCCGCTGCCAGGACGTGGCCGAGGGGAAGGCGATGGTACAGGTTGTCATAGACGAGATCGTTGACCGCCTGGGGGACGTGGTATATTCGGTGGACGGGATCAAAATGCCCGCCGTATGCATCGGGCTGCTGGAGGCGCAAGGCAAAACCCTTGCGGTGGCCGAAAGCTGCACCGGCGGTATGCTCACCTCCACATTGGTGGACGTGCCTGGCTGCTCCCAGGTGCTGCTCGAAGGGTGTGTTACCTATTCCGATGCCGCGAAATTCCGCCGCCTTGGGGTGAGTGGGGCGACGCTGCGCAAACATGGGGCGGTCAGCAGCGAATGCGTCAAGGAGATGGCTATGGGCATGCGGCGGACGGCCGGGACGGATTACGCGCTGGCCACCACAGGGATCGCTGGCCCAGGCGGCGGGACGAAACGAAAGCCTGTGGGTCTTGTGTATGTGGCGCTGGCCACGGAACACGGCGTTACGGTGAAGGAGCTTAGACTCAATGGCGACCGGGGCCGCATCCGGCATAGCGCATTGCTCCACGCGCTGGACATGCTTCGCAGGGAACTTGTTTCCGTATAAGAAACTTTTGCTTCCCTTTGGAGGCAAGTCATGGTATACTAATGTTAGTAATTCAGAAAAGGATGGGTAAGAACGGCCATGTCAGTGGAGAAATCAAAAGCATTAAAGGAAGCCCTGGGACAAATCGAAAAACAATTCGGCAAGGGCGCGGTTATGAAGCTGGGGGACAAGGCGAGCATCGCCGTCTCCGTGATCCCCACAGGGTGCCTGGAGCTGGACTTCGCGCTGGGCGTGGGCGGCCTGCCCAGGGGGCGTATCGTGGAGATCTACGGGCCGGAGGCTTCCGGTAAAACCACGGTGGCCCTCCATATAATCGCGGAGGCGCAAAAGGCCGGCGGCACCGCCGCATTTGTGGATGCGGAGCACGCTCTCGATCCCCTCTACGCGAAAAACCTCGGGGTGAACACAGAAGAATTGTATGTATCCCAACCGGATACTGGCGAGCAGGCGCTGGATATTACGGAAGCGCTGGTGCGCTCCGGCGCCATCGACGTGCTGGTGGTGGACTCCGTGGCGGCGCTGGTGCCCAAAGCGGAAATCGAGGGGGACATGGGTGACTCCCATGTGGGTACCCAGGCGCGGCTGATGGCCCGGGCCCTTCGAAAGCTCACGGGCACCGCGTCGAAAACCAATACGGTGGTGGTCTTCATCAACCAGCTTAGGGAAAAGGTGGGGGTCATGTTCGGAAGCCCGGAAATCACCACCGGCGGCAGGGCGCTGAAATACGGCGCGTCCGTCCGCCTTGATGTGCGCAAAATCGAGACGCTGAAAAACGGCAACGAGTTTGTCGGCAACCGCACCAGGGTAAAAGTCGTGAAAAACAAGGTGGCTCCTCCGTTTAAGCTGGCGGAGTTCGACATCATATACGGTGAGGGGATTTCCAAGGAGGGCTCCATCCTGGATCTCGGGGTGGCGCAAAAGGTCATCATGAAGACAGGCGCATGGTATTCCTACAACGAAATCCGCATGGCGCAGGGCCGGGACAATGCACGGCTGTTCCTAAAGGACAACCCGGAGATGTGCCAGAAAATCGAAGCGCAGCTTCGCGCAAAACTCAAGGAGGAGCAGGACAAGGCCGCTGCCGAGGTTGCCGCAAAGCGGGGGGCTGAGGAAGCGGAGACTGCTGCTTCCGCAAAAGACGAGGTATAGTTTTGACTTCGCTATTCATCAGGCTGTTTATTAAAAATCCCGAGGCCGTGCACACCCCATTGGTGCGCGCGGCCTACGGCGTGCTGGCGGGGGTTGTGGGGATCGTGCTCAATCTCTTGCTGTGCGCCGGAAAGTTTTTGATCGGTACGCTGACGGGGAGCATCGCCATCCAGGCGGACGCGGTGAACAACCTGTCGGACGTGGGCTCCTCTGTGGTGATGCTCATTGGCTTTGTCATGGCCCGCAGGCCAGCCGACGCGGAGCATCCCTATGGCCATGGCCGCGTGGAGTACGTGGCTGGGCTTGTGGTTGCGTTTTTGATCCTGCTGGTCGGGGTGGATCTGGGGCGGGAGGCGTTTGCAAAAATACTTGCCCCGGTTCCCGTGACGTTCAGCTATATTTCAGTGGTGGTCCTGCTGCTGTCCATATTGGTGAAGCTGTGGATGGGCTATTTTACCGCGGCCCTTGGCAAGCGGATTGAGTCTAAGACAATGGCCGCCGCCACCACCGACAGCCGAAACGACGTGGTAGCCACATCGCTGGTGCTTATTTCCCTTGTAGCCTCTCATCTGCTTCATGTGGAGCTGGACGGATATATGGGTCTGCTGGCGGCTTTGTTTGTGCTGTATTCCGGCGTCGGCATCGTCAAGGATACCCTAAGCCCGCTGATGGGGGAAGCGCCCCGGCCGGAGATGGTGGACGAGCTGACAAAACGGCTTTTGTCCTATGATGGCATCATCGGCATTCATGACCTGATGCTCCATGATTATGGCCCGGGAAGCGTTTTGGCCACGGTACACGCCGAGGTGTCCGCCACGGCGGATATACTGGAAACCCACGAGATGATCGATAAGGCGGAGCGGGAGATTGGCGGGGCCATGAATCTTCATTTGACCATCCATATGGACCCGCTGGCAGTAGACGACGAGGAGACCAACCGAATTAGGCAGAGGGTGGCCGAGACTGTCGCCGCAATCGACGAAAGGCTGAGCACCCATGATTTTCGCATGGTGCCTGGGGAGGAGCAGATCAATCTGATATTCGACCTTGTGGTGCCCTATGGCGTAAGCCGGGACTGGATCGGTAATATCAAGCGCCGCATCCGGGGGGCGATGGGGGAAGTGGACCCCCGCTACCGGTGCGTGATTACCGTGGACAGCGATTATAGCAGCGGGAGAATGAAATAAAAGTGAAAGCCCCCTATAATGGCAGGAACGAAAGCGCCTGGAGCAGTAAGACGAGTAACATAGCTTAGCCTACATAGGTTAGGCGAAGCTACGCTGGGAGGATCTTGTTTTATGGACGTGCATCCCAGTTACCGTATCGGAAAACGGACGGTTAAAACCACAATTGCCACGCTGCTGGCCATGGTCTATATGGTGCTGGCCCAGCGCGGCACGGTGATTGCCCCGCTTTGCGCTGTGATTGCCATGAAAACCACCCAAGAGGATTCCTTGAAGACGCTCAAGCTGCGCCTGCTTGCCACGTTTATTGGCGGGGTCATCGGCCTGATTGTCATCGAGATTGGCTTATTGGTGCCCAATTATTACTACGGCTGGAATATCCTATTGGTGAGCATTGCAATTATGCTGGATATATACGTGTGCAATGCACTGAATGTCCGGGACGCAGTTGTGCTGTCCGCGGCCACAATTCTCGTGGTGACAAACGTGCAGACAATCGTGCCTCAGGACCGGATTTGGTATACACTGGGGCGGATTATAGACACGGCTGTGGGCGCAGTGATCGCCACGCTGGTGAATGTCTATCTTTGGCCCGCCCGTCCGGGAGCGAAGCCCGTTTCAATACCCCAGGGCTCCCAAATGCAGGAAATGGGCCTGGCGGAGGACTTGGACGAAACGCTGCAGGTGCTGGAGGAGGAACGCTAAGCGCTTGGCATCCCCGCGATGTTTGCGGCCAATGGGGAAAATAATGGAGGATATTGAACGACGTTTTTCTTGACTTTCAGAATTGATTTGATATAATAAATGTTGCGCTGGAAACAGTGTGTGCGCCCTTGGCTCAGCTGGATAGAGCGTTTGGCTACGGACCAGAAGGTCGGGGGTTCGAATCCCTCAGGGCGCGCCAGGAACAATCCCCGAACCGTCTCTGGTTTGGGGATTTTCTATTTGGGAACTACCCGGCATCTTTGTTAAACTGACCTATCAGGAGGCTAATCTATGAAAATCTATACCATTATTGGCGGCGTAAATGGCGCGGGTAAGTCCAGCTTAACGGGCGTACTCAAAGCGGAGCGAAGCGATTTAGGGAGGATCATCGATGTTGACAAGCTGGCTATTCAATGCGGCGGCAATGTAGATGGTGGTAAGGCCGCCATCAGAATGCAAGCGGAGTTTATCAAGGCGGGTATCTCCTTCACGCAGGAAACCACGCTAGCCGGCCAGCGGCCCCTGCGCATGGTCAAAGAAGCAAAAGAAGCAGGGTACTTCGTCCGGCTGTTTTATGTGGGGATCGGCACTGCACAGGAAGCCATCCAGCGCATTGAAAACCGCGTCCGCAAGGGCGGGCACGATATTCCACAAGAGGATGTTCTCAGACGCTTTAAGAGCCGTTTTGAGGCGCTGTCTAATATACTGGACTATTGCGACGAGGCAGTACTTTACGACAACGAGAACGGCTTTGTGGCGGTGGCTGAGTATCGCAACGGCGCCTTGCTCCCCATCGGGGACTACCGGCCCGCGTGGTTAGATGAGTTGCGGGAATATCTGGCGGCCATGTGATCCGCCTCGATATACATCACATGCCCACAGGAGAGAAACTTCTTCATGTGGGTTTGTTTTACCGGATTATTTCACTGCATCATTACTGCATCGATGCAGTAAATGACGGATTTATTCATCACTTACGGACGGATTGGCAAACCTCAAACTTTCGATAAATAGGGCGTTCATGCCATATTTAGGCGCCTTGTTTTATACCCGGAATCATTCGCTACGGACGACGGGTTGCCAATCGATCTTATTATAAAACGCAGAAAAGTAATCGGAATTTGCGCCGCCATCCGGGGCTGTTTTGTATTGTTCCATCACCTGATCGAGATCATCCGCGATTTCATAGGTGCCATCGGGCAGATGATGATATGGTGTCAAATCGTCGCGATCGTCCGGGTTATAGGTTGTGAGTCCCTCAATCCACTCAACTTGATACCCGTTCTTAGCAACGCTATAAAAGTCCGTATTCGCATACGCAGCCCCATCGGAGCCCGACACGATCAGCGATTTCCCATCCTTGGATAAATCAAGGCGGTTGCGTGACCAAAATCCCCTATCCTCAACGCCCTCAAACAGGCGAACAGGCTGAGCATTATGGATGGTATAAGCATCGCAAATGTAAGCATATCCGGCATCGGAAAAGGAAGCGATCAACAGCTCGGGGATTGTGTTCCCGTCAATGTCATAATAGGCATAGTGTACTTGCGCATACTCATCCGGTAAGTTTTGGCATACAAAGGGATAAGTTTTTATGTCCTGTGTCTCGTTGCTGTACCCAAAGTTTTCTTGTACGGCTGTTTTCCAGCCTTCAAGTACAGGCGCATATACCGCAGTTGCGTCGGGAGACGGTTCAATGTCATGCGATTGATCGCTATCGGTGTTATTCGCGCACGCCGATAGCGCGATCATCAGCGTTAGGAGAACCAATATGGATGCTATCTTCTTCATAAATCGCATGTTTTTTCCCAATCCCATTCATGTTTTTGTGGGCTTATTATAGCCGATACGCCGGGGAAGTACAAGCGATTTAGAATTCGCTTGTGCTCTGCCCGTTCTCTTAAATACTGCATTAAAATCACAATAATTTACATAACTAAAATAGGGCGCCGTCAGGCGCGTGTCTGTCGAAGGGATTTGAAGCAAGACACAAAAGTCCCCCTGTCTTTATTTTGCGCCTTCTCGTGTTTCTTCAGCTTTAACCTGCTCTCGGCTGAACTCAAGTATATCGCCCGGCTGACAATCAAGCACATCGCAGATCGCATTGAGCGTGGAAAAACGGATCGCGCTGATTTTACCTGTTTTGATCTTGGAAAGGTTTACGTTGGCTACGCCCACCTTTTCGGAAAGCTCTTTGAGGGACATTTTCCTGTCTGCCATTACACGGTCAAGCCTTAATATGATTGCCATTCCTATCACCTATAATGTTTCATCATTTTCTGTCTGCAGCACACAGCCATATTCAAATACAAGCGCGAAGCAGAACACGATGCCGCCACAGAGCACGGCAAAAAATGTATTTGGTTCTAATATTGTGAAGCCTCCGTCGTATCTTACAATATCGTGTACCCAATGCGGCGCTCTAATCATAAGGGCTACCAGCAGCGCCGTCCTTTTCATGTTCTTCACAACCACGTTCAAAAACGGCGTTCCTGCCTTCCTGATGTGGTAAAATATGTATACTGCCATCAACATAACAGCCAGCATAAGGATCAGATTGGTAAACAAGCTGGCAGCATCGTAAATAGGCACTTCCCAGCTCTGCTCTATAAATCTCACGATCCCCACGATGAGCGCATAGAACATGAGTATGGTTACAAGACCCAAGCCGATAAACACCCACATGCTGACCTTCTTAATGCGTAGAATGGTGTTGTTCATCCTGACGACCTCCTTTCTTACTTAATATTATAGCCCATAATGTACGTAAGGCAATAATAAATTAATGATGATCGTATATTGCTTTGCGGGAGCATAAGCAAACGGTTCTTTTGTGTTAGACTGGCTTTTGCGGTCATGATGTGGTTCAAGGTCAAATATCCAATTCGAATGACCATGCCAGGATTATGCCATATTTTCTCTATAAAAAACGGCGGGTTACTCAACCGCCGTTTGCTGATTTTTTCGATTACACCAGCGAGTCTCCAGGGCTGGATAATGAGCTGTTTACTGAAATACAGAAGCTGGACAGAAAATCGAAGGAATACTATTTGAATATGATACGGGAAACCAACAAGCGGCCCCGGTGATCAATCAGCAGGGAGTAAAAGAACACGGCCTGTACACAAATGTGCGGGCCGTTTGGCTATCGACAAAGCCAAGGCTTAGTCGATGGGGTCATAGCGGTGGGTTTTCCATGCAGCTGCGACCGCGATTTTCCAGGGGGTAAATTGCGAAAAGCCTTGACAGGCCGGGCGATCTTCCACTATACTAACTTATTGGCGGACTTCGCTACGCGGGGCCCGCATGTTTACGAAAAGCACGCCGCGTTCCTTCGAACCTCCTTTGTTCAACGTGGCTGACTATGCAAAAGGAAAGAGGTGCAGGGAAAATGAAAATGACATTCCAGCCGAAAAAACGCAAGCGCAGCAAGATGCATGGTTTCCGCAAGCGCATGAAAACCACCGATGGCCGCAACGTACTCAAGCGCAGGCGCTTGAAGGGCAGAAAGCGCCTGAGCGCGTAACGCGCTTTGACGCGGGCTGGCGGGCGCCTTGCCGGGCGGCGCATTGACCTGGGCGGGGTACCAACCCGCCTATTGCTTTTGGGAGGCCGCATAAAACATTGAAGCGCTGTTATTCCCTGAAAAAGAACAAGGATTTTTATTTTACTTACCGGGTGGGTAAATCCGTTGGCACGAAGGCCTGTACGCTGATCTACGTACACGATCGGCGAAAGCCGAAGCGGCAGGTAACAGCGGCGGCGCCGCGCCCAACGGTGCGCGCGGGATTTTCGGTGAGTAAAAAACTGGGAAACAGCGTACAAAGAAACCGTGTAAAGCGGCGGCTTCGGGAGGCATTCACGCCCTTTATCCCCAATATCAGGCCCGGGTACAATCTGATATTCATCCCCAGGGAGCCCATCCTTCAGGATAGCTTCCAGAACATTCAAAAGACCATGCGCTATCTGCTGCGCAAAGCGGACCTTTTGACCGCAGATCTTCCACAAAAGGCCCAGACGGAGGAATGAGCATGATCCGCAAGCTGTTCCTCAAACTCATCCGATTGTATCAAAAGCATATTTCCCCTGGACTGCCCGGCTGCTGCAAGTATTTGCCGACCTGCTCCCAGTACGCGTTTGAGGCCATCGAAAAACATGGCCTGCTCAAGGGCGGGGCGCTGGCGTTGTGGCGTATCCTGCGCTGCAATCCATTTAGCCGGGGCGGCTACGATCCGGTTCCCTGACGGACCTAGGTAAGAAACACCACAGAAAACTCCGGAATTCCCATTCCGGGCAAGGAGGAGCTATACTTTGCAAGGCGATTTCTTTTTGACAACATGGGTATTGCAGGGCATGCGCTGGCTAAACGCCAATGTGACCGGCGGGCACATTGTGCTCACCATCATCATTTCAACCATTCTGGTGCGCTTGATTTCCCTGTTTGGGGATATCAAGTCCCGCAAATCCAACATGAAGATGCAGGCCATTCAGCCGGAAATACAGCGTCTGCAAAAAAAGTACAAGGACAACCCGCAAAAAATGCAGATGGCCCAGAGAAAGCTCATGAAAGACCGGGGGGTTTCCATGTTCGGCGGCTGCCTCCCGATGCTCATTATGATGCCCCTGATATTCTGCTTTATCGCGGCCTTCCGGTTCTGGGGATATGAGCAGATGGTCCGCGCGCTGCTGGAGCTGAATGAGACCGGTTCTTCTGAGCTGTTCAGCAGCTTTAAGTTCCTGTGGGTGAACAACATTTGGCAGGCGGACAACGGCACGCTGCCTGTTGTGATGGAGGCGACGCAATTTTTGAAAATACCGGAGTTATCTAAGCTTTTGTATTTTCAGGAGAACCCGGCGGCGTTTGAAACGTTCAAAAACCTCGGGCTTCTTGTCAGCGACCCCAAGAATATCCCACAGTCCGCCATCGATACCTACAACCGCCTGATCGCGCCAATTGCGGCACAGTATCAGGGATATAGCAACGGCTGGTTTATCCTGCCCATCCTGGCCGGCGGCACCACGTTCTTGTCCAGCAAGATTATGCAAAAGGGACAGCCCAAACCCGCCCAGGGCGCCGCAGACACTGCCCAGAGCATGAACAAGACCATGACGTATCTCATGCCTGCCATGTCGGTGTTTTTCTGCCTGACGTCCAACGCGGCATTTGCCGTTTACTGGACCATCAGCAACGTTGTGTCCTCAATATCAAATTACTTTGTCAACAAGGCGCTCATGCCTAAAGAAGTGTCCACGGAGGTACAGGAAAAATGAGATCAATGGAGTTTACCGGACGGTCCGTCGACGAGGCCGTATTCCACGGATTGCAGGAAATGGGGGTCTCCATCGATCAGGTGGAAATTGAAACGCTGCAGATGGAATTTAAGGGACTGTTCGGCATCGGTTCGAAAATGGCGCGGGTGCGCCTGACGGAAAAGATGGAGGAGGAGACCCTCCCAGAAACAGAGAGTTTTCGCCCCGAGCCCAATCAACGGGTGGAACGCCCCCGCCGGGAGCAGGGGGAACGCCGCAGCCGCGGCGACCGCGGCGACCGCCTGGAGCGCAGACCGCGGGAGCGGGAGGAATATCAGCGTGAAGAGAGGCAGCCAAGAGAGGAATTGCCCCAGTATGATTACACGCTGGAGGCGGCAAAGGATCTGCCTGCCGCAGAATTCTTACAGGAGTTGCTGGAGAAAATGGGCGTACAGGCGCAGGTGCTTGCCTGCATCACGGAGGACGGCCTGCGGCTTCGGATCGACAGCAGTTCGATGGGTATCCTGATCGGCCGCCGGGGGGAGACATTGGATGCGATGCAGTATATCACCTCTTTGGTAGTCAATCGCAACCGGAAGCAGGAGGGGTATCTGCGGGTGACGCTGGATACCGAGGATTACCGCAACAAGCGGGAGGAAACCCTGCGCCGCTTGGCCCGCAAGCAGGCCAGCCGTGTCAAAGCCTCCGGCCGAAGCGTTGCGCTGGAGCCCATGAATCCCTATGAGCGCCGGGTGCTGCACGCGACGTTGCAGACCAACCCCTATGTCACCACCCACAGCGAGGGCGAGGAGCCCAACCGCCGGGTCGTGATCGAGCCGAAACACTAAATCTAATGCCATCGACAAAGCCAAGGCTTTGTCGATGGGGTCACTGCGGTGGGTTTTCCACGACCTCGGACGATTGCATCGTCTGTCGGCCTTGCTCCATGCAAGGTGTCAAAATCACCGCACACAAGGTGAATTGCCGCGAAGCGGAGAGGGCACCCTGGGGTGTGTCGCTGATTTTGACAGATTTTATTCTGCCCATTGCATTTTTGAAGTGGCAAATACCGCGCTTTAGATCATCAAAAAAATAGGTGGCAAAATGCTTCGGCATTTTGCCACCTGTGTCTTTCTCAATTTACCGGTCGGTAGCTTCTTCGACCTTTTTGATGTATGCGTTTTGCAGCGCCCGGGCCACGTCCATGCCCCGTCCGCCCACCGGCGTTCCATCCACTGTGCAGGCGCAGGCGCCATGGTCGGAGGAGCTGGTCACCATGATCTCGTCTGCGGCCATCATCTCCTCAATGGTAAACGCTTCCTCCCTGGTGGGGATGCCAAGGCCCTTCGCAAGCTCCAGCATGTGCTTGCGGGTGATGCCGGGCAGCAGGAGGTTGCTTAGCGGCGCAGTGCGCAGCACGCCCTGTTCAATGATAAACAGATTGGAGCTGGAGCACTCGGTTACCACGCCGTCCCGATGCAGCACTGTTTCCATACAGCCGTTTTCTTTGGCATATTGGGCGGCCATCACGCCGGGGATCAGGTTCAGTGACTTGATGTTGCAATGTAGCCAACGGGTATCAGGCATTATCATCAGCGGGTATTTGACGAACACGTCCCGCCTGTAATGCTCTGCCGCAAACAGCATGAGGCTGGGCTTAACATCCCCCTCGGGGAATGCGTGCACCCTGGGGGAGATGCCCCGGGTGACCTGAAAGTAAATGATCATTTCCTTGGCGTCCACCCGCTTTGCGGCCTCCGCAATTAACGCGCTCAGTTCCTCGCGGGGCATGGGCATGGGGATGCGCATAAATGACAGGCTGTTTTCCAGCCGGTCGAGGTGCTCCTCCGCCGCGAAGGGGATCTGGTTGCGGGCGAAAACCGCCTCGTATACCCCGTCGCCAAAGTAATAACCCCGGTCGTTGATCGGGATTACCGCCTCGTCCCGGGTACAGAATTTTCCGTTATAATATCCAATCTCTTTCATTTTACCTCTCCTCAATTCAGCCTTCAAATACTCCGGTGCTCAAATACCGTTCGCCGCTGTCCGGCAATAGCGCTACGACTGTCTTGCCCATAAATTCGGCCTCCTGACACATCGCCAGCGCCGCCATCAGCGCCGCGCCGCTGCTGATGCCACAGAACAGCCCCTCTTCCCGGACAAGCCGCCGGGCCCCTTCATAAGCGTCCTCGCCGGAAATGGCAATGATGCGGTCCACGCATGACCGGTCCAGGAGCTTTGGCACGAAGTTTGGGCCAATCCCCTGTATCTTATGGGGGCCAACTTTCCCTTCGGACAGCAACGGGCTTTCCGCAGGCTCTACCGCCACACAGAGTATATTCGGATTTTGCTCCTTCAAATACCGGGCGGTGCCTGTGATGGTGCCGCCGGTTCCCACGCAGGCCACAAACACATCCACTTTGCCCTGTGTGTTCCGCCAGATTTCCGGGCCGGTGGTTTCATAATGGGCCAATGCGTTGGCCGGGTTTTCAAACTGCCCCAGTATAACCGCACCGGGTGTTTGCTCCCGCAGTTGCTCCGATTGTGCTACCGCGGCGCCCATGCCGCCCTCTCCCGGGGTCAGCACGAGGGTTGCCCCAAGCGCACGCAGGAGGGACTTGCGCTCCTCGCTCATGCTCTCGGGCATTGTCAGTATCAGCCGGTATCCCAATACGCCGCATTGATACGCCAGGCCAACGCCGGTGTTGCCGCTGGTGGGCTCGATGACGATGCCGCCAGGCTGCAAAATGCCCCTGTTGGCCGCGTCGCGCAGCATATACAGCGCCGCCCGGTCTTTGGAACTGCCAAGGGGATTTCGCCCCTCGGTTTTGCAATACAGCCTCGCCTTCAGGCGGTAAGCTTCTTCCATGCGCCGCGCTTCGATGAGGGGCGTATTTCCGATTGTGGACAGGACACTGTCAAAAACCATAGTTGCCTCCACTTTCTATATAAATTTATTAAACTATCTAACCCGAAAGATCGTTCGCTTGCATGTCCCGGCAATGGTATTGGACAGGCGGCAGCGTCCGTTTGCGATGATGACGGTGGTTCCCTGGAGCACCGGCTCTTTGATAAAGTCCAGCTTAGCCTTCGCGCCGCTGGCCCCCGCCCGGCTCGCCCCCTCGCAGCATTTTTGCAGCTCCTCAATGGCGGCGACAACTTCCTCTGGATTTTTGCCCTCCACCGCTTCCACCAGCGTGGAAGGATCGTGGGGGTCCCGGTAAATCCCATCTACTGAGGTAAATATCACGAGATACTTCGCGTGTACCAATGTGGTGATTACGCTTGCGGTCTCGTCGTTGTCGATGCATTCCACAACGGGCGCGCCATGCTGCCGAAGATTGATGATTTCCCAGCGCCTGTTTTCCTCCATGGATACTGGATCGTTATAGTTGATGATGGGCACCGCGCCCTGGGTCGCGCAGCGCAGGAGAAAACGGCGGATGTGCTCCCGCTTTTCCGGATCGTTGAAATGGGTGTGCTCCACCAGCAGCTGCCTTACGCTGTACTGCCCGGGGATAAACTGCCGGTACTGGTTCATCAATATTGCCTGCCCCTGGGCGGCGTAGTCCGTCTTGATGTCCTCTTTGTCGCCGATCAGCTCCCGCCCGTTGCGCTTGATGTAATCCAGCCTTCCGATTTCCACAGCGCCGGAGCTCACCCAGATGATCCCAGGCCTTAGTTCCGCCCCCAGCCGGCTAAAAATATTGTAATCAATATCGTTGTCCGCCGGGCGGATCAGCGCCATGGAGCCGATTTTGCCCACGATTTCATAATCGAATTTGGTCATGCTTGCCTCCTTAGCTTCTGACTACAAAAAGCAGCCCCGCATCCAACTTGGGATGAAGGCCGCAAGCATCCGCAGTCGCCCCGTTTCACGGGGAATATTTCTCAACCCTTGCGGTTGCTGCTATCATAGCGCACGGGGAGGCGGGTTGTCAATGCTTCCGGCACATGGCAACCGCTGATGAATTCATGCAAAATGCTCCCGCAAATCCGCCCGCCTTAATTCTTCATGGGCTACAAGGAAAGATGATACTCTTTTGCTATTTACAATTCTCAATAAAGGATTATAATAGGGGTAGGAATTCGCTATAGCGATAATTTGGAGGAGAATATGGACAATCACGAATGTATCCTGCGTTGGCGGCAGGGGGAGGAAGAAATGCTGGGATTGCTTGTGGATAAAAACATGCCGCTGATTAAAAAACTTGCGGGGCGGTATGTGTTTTCGGCTCATTGGGACCCGGCGGTGAGTTGGGAGGATCTCTTGCAGACGGCCACGATGGGGCTGATCGAGGCGGCCTACGACTGGCAGCCGGAGCGGGGGAGCTTTGCCGCCCTGGCCTGGATTAAAATGCGAAAGGCGCTGAGTGCGACGCTGCCCAACCGGAAAGGCGAGGTTCTTTTTTGCGAGCTGAAGGAGCCGGTGCCCGCCCCCGGCAGTGATCCGCTGGAGCAAATACTGGAGCGGGAAGCCAATAGCGCTGTGGGAGAGGCGCTTTCCCAATCCGGCGTCACTTTGGAGGAGGCCGAACGCGACCCGGCGGCGCTTTCCAACCTGCGCAGCAGCAGGCGCGTCAAAGGGCTTTGGGAGATGTATACCGGCGCGCCCTGGCAGCACAAATCCTTTCAGGATTGGAAAAACACCCGGGATAGCGCCACGGAAGCCGCTGCCATGAGACGGGAAAAATTAAAAGGGCGTATGGGTTTTCACAAAGGATGATAGCTTCACGGCGCCGATGGCTATTTTCAAATGGCATAAAGGGGCGCTTCTGCCGCCAAACTATACCTGTTCTTGATAAGAGAGCGATTATAGAAGGAGGTACTGTAAAGATGGAAAGCAAATACGGAAAGCAGGCCATCGGCTGCGAAGTGACCAGTTGCCGGTATAACAGACAGGGCAACGAATGCGAACTCTCCCGTATCGAGGTCATGCCCTGCCATGGCGTTCACGACGGTGAAGCTTCCAACGAAAGCCTCTGCGGTTCCTATCGCGTTAAGTAGGCTTGGACGAAAACAGTATCATGAGCGCAAAGGGCTGCTGAAATAGGCGGCCTTTTGCGTTTTATTATGAGCGGCGGCTCACCACTTGTGCGAACGGGTGGCAACGATTATAATAAATTCAAATACCTGTTGGTGAAACAAAGCGAATGATTTTTTACCAACGGAGGGGAGTATCGATATGCGCGCAGACGGCCAGGTCATCAAAAAAATGCCGGCATTCGGCCGGATTTTCCCATATATTATGAGCGCGCGCCATGACAGCCAGAATTTTTTTCGGGCTGACATAGACGCGGCGCCAATCGACGCGTTTATCAACCGCTGGCGCAAGGAGGGCGTGCAAATCACCAGGATGTCGCTGATACTGGCGGCATATGTGCGCCTGGTCAGCCAAAATCCGGCCTTAAACCGGTTTGTGGTGGGCAAAAAGATTTATGCCCGCAACCATTTCGTGGCGAGCTTTGTTCTGTTAAAAGGGCAATCCTCCGCTGGGGAGGAGACGGTTGTGAAGGTGCATTTGGACCTTGCGGACAATGTGTTCGAGGTGGCGAAAAAGGTCACGGAGGCGGTGGAGGAAAACCGGAACAAGGCCAATGAAAACGATGTGGACAGGCTGCTGGGGGGGATTATGCGCATTCCTCTCATCCCATCGCTGATCGTGTCCATCATCAAGGGAATGGACAGGCTGGGGCTGTTGCCCCGGTCTATCATAGACGCCTCTCCGTTCCACACAAGCCTGTTTATTTCCAATCTGGCCAGCATCCGCACGAATTATATTTACCATCACCTGTACAACTTTGGCACCACCAGCGAATTCGTGACATTGGGCCAGCACGTAAAAACCCTGGCGCTTGTGGGCGGCGAGGTTGTAGAAAAGAAGCTGTATCCTCTTGCCATCGTCACGGATGAGCGGATCTGCCCCGGAGATTATTACGCACGCTGCTTTCGGCAGATGGAGCATCTGTTGAAAAACCCACAGATACTCGAGCAACGGGCGGAACAGGTGTTGAAAGAGGAGTGAGGATGCAGACTGAAAACATGCTGAAAAAACGCATTATCCCCTGCCTGGACATCCGGGACGGCCGGGTGGTAAAGGGCGTGAATTTCATAAATATCCGCGACGCGGGCGACCCTGTGGAGGTGGCGAAGCGGTATGACGGGCAAAAGGCGGACGAGCTGGTGTTTCTTGACATCAACGCCAGCCACGAGGGCCGTTCCACCGTGATCAATATGGTGGAGCGGGTGGCGGAACAGGTGTCGATCCCATTTACCGTGGGCGGCGGGATTACAGAGCTTGATTGGATCAAACAGCTGCTGCGCTCCGGCGCGGACAAGGTCAGCCTCAACTCTCCCGCGCTAAACCGCCCCGATTTTGTGGACGAGGCGGCGGACCGCTTTGGCAGCCAGTGCATCGTGGTGGCCATCGACTGCAAGCGGCGGCTTGATGGCGGATACACCGTTTACAAAAACGGCGGCCGCATCGACACAAAGAGGGATGCGCTTAAGTGGGCGCTGGAGGTGGAGCGCAGGGGCGCAGGGGAGATACTGTTGACCAGTATGGACGCGGACGGCACAAAAAACGGATATGATTTGGACATCACCCATATCATATCGGAGGCGGTTCATATTCCGGTTATCGCTTCCGGCGGGGCAGGGGCTTTGGAGCATTTTGCTGATGTTTTGTCCCCCGAATGCGGGGCAAGCGCCGCCCTTGCGGCGTCGCTGTTTCACTTTGGAGAACTGACAATAGACGAGGTGAAAAAACATTGTGCGATGCGGGGCATTCCCATGCGGATGGAATGACCTAATATTCTAAAGAAACAATCGGGGCTGCAGCGCTAAGTGCATTCCAATATGCTTTGCATGCACTTGGCGCTACAGCCCCTTTGTTTGCTCCTGTCAAACTGCGAGAATTTTACTTTGATGCTTTGTTGATTTTCTCCAGACATTCATGGCAAATGTTCTTACCATTATAGTGGACAACGTTTATGGCATTGTCACAGAACATACATGCTGGGTGGTACTTTTTCAAAATGATGGTATCTTCGTCCACAAATATTTCAATCGAATCCTTAACATCAATGCCCATTGTCCGGCGCAGCTCTATGGGGATGACCACCCGCCCCAACGCGTCCATTTTGCGCACAATACCTGTAGATTTCATTTCCCTATACCTTCCTATATCTAGTTGGCAAATAACATGATCGGTTGTGATTTAGCAGCCTGACTTCTCAATAATATACATAAATGATAGAACAAGTCAATAATATTATAAAGTGTTAATAATATTGGAAATAGATACCAGTTCGGAATGGAGCGGTTTGCCATGATGGGTTGGATATGGGGAATTTTATTTTGTGTCGGTGTTGTCACACTGACGATCAACGCCGGAGGCGATGCGGCTGTCAAGGCAATGCTGGACGGCGCGCAGCAATCGGTGACCATCTGTATTTCCTTGGCGGGGGCGTATCTGCTTTGGATGGGACTATTGGGGATCGCAAAAAAATCCGGGCTGATCGACGCGCTGTCAAAAAAAATCCGGCGGCCCGTATCCTGGCTTTTCCCGGGAGCGGGCAACGCCACCGGCGCCATTACCCTCAACATCGCGGCGAACATGCTGGGTATGGGCAATGCGGCGACCCCCTTCGGCCTTGAGGCGATGCGGCTGATGCAGCAAACCAACAAAACCCCTACAGTGGCAACAACCGCCATGTGCGCGTTTCTCGCGGTGAACGCCTCAGCATTGCAGCTCATTCCCACCACGCTGATCTCCCTAAGGCAGGCGGCGGGTTCCATGCAGCCCGGGGTGGTGATTTTGCCGTCCTTTCTTTCCTCGCTCCTGGCTACCCTTGCCGCCGTTGCCGGATGCAAATGGTGCATGCGGCGCAAATGATCGCCGCCATAATCCCCTTGTTGTGCGCGGGGGTGGTTCTCTTCGCGCTGTACCGGGGGGTGGATGTATACGAGGCCTTTCTCGCGGGGGCAAAGGAAGGGTTGCCGGTGCTGTATAAGGTGCTGCCGGCCATGGGGGCCATGCTTGTGGCCATTGAGCTTTTGCGGGCCAGCGGGCTGATGGAGGGATTGACAGGGCTTCTAAACCCGCTGCTGTCCAAATTGGGGATGCCGCCGGAGCTGCTGCCCCTAGCGCTATTAAGGCCGTTTTCCGGAAGCGCCGCCATGGCAATCGTGGCGGACCTTTTTAAGGTTTACGGGCCGGACAGCCTCATCGGACTCACCGCCAGCGCCATGATGGGCTCTTCTGAAACCATATTCTATACCATCGCCATGTACTTTGGCGCGGTGGGCGTGAAAAAGACAAGGTTTACGCTGCCGGTGGCGCTGCTGGCCACCTTTGTTAGCGTGGTGGCATCCGTGGTAATTTGCAGAATTTTGTATGCGTAAAACTCAGTCAAAAAACCGCCGCTGCTGCGCAGCTTGCGCTTTTTTGAGGGATCACGTTTTGATTGTTCGACAATGTCTTAAGGTGAATTGCCGCAAAGCGGCAAGAGAGTATCCCCTGGGGGACACGGTCATCAAAACGTGCAAAGTACCCAATTTTCTAATGAAAATTGGTTCCGAATTCGCCGCACACAAGGTGAATTGCCGCAAGGCGGCAAGAGAGGGCACCCTGGGGTGTGTCGCCGAATTCGGCTGAACATCCCCCCGAAATCATTGGATTTCGGGGATTTCAGTAAGGTTCTATGTCAAAGTCTTCGACTTTGACCACCCTAAGGGGTTACGACCCCTTGATAATCCCCGAAGGGCTTTGTCGATGGACTATGTGGCTTGGTGAATAATCCGGTATCCGTCCTGGGTTTTCACGGCCACCTGTTCCATATCCCTGTCCAGAAGCTCCAGATACGGGCTTTCGGCGTTATATACCACACAGGTTCCACAGCCCGAGCTCAGCGCACGGGGTACCGGCTTAAGCGCCGCCTGTACCCCTGCAGCTTTGAGCGCATTGTAGCTGACGAGAGCGCTGAAATGGGTGTGAAATGTGGCCACATATATCAAAGTGACAGCGTCAGTACCCACGCGCCGTTCTCCTCGCTTACGCGTACCGTGTAGCCGTTATTTTTTCCAAAACGGGTGATGTTTTCCACCGCGCAACGGTCATCCACCTGGATGGAAACGCCCTTTGGCTCCGCTGTTACCGCTTTTTGCACCATGACCACCGGCTGTGGACACGATAGGCCTCTCGCGTCGATCATACCAATCTCTCCTTTTTTGTCATATCTTTTTCCGGTTGCCAATGCTGAGGAGTGCCATCGCCAACAGCCCCAAAATGACCGCCGCTTGTCCGTTTGCCGTGGGGCCCGCCGCTGAGGACGCCAGTCCCAAAGTATGTGCGATCGCGCCGCCAAACAGCAGCCCCAGTACCGTCACGGCACTGTCGCTGTTGCCCTCTCCGGCCAGTATCAGTTGCCGCAGGGGGCAGCCGCCCACAAGGACGCTTCCCCAGCCCACCAGCAGCATGCCGAGGAAATTCCACAGCCCGTCCGTATGCGCTACGGGCTGGTCGAGAAACCCAAAGCGCAGAGTGCCCGTGATGGCATGATACAGCAGTATCGTAACGAGTATCCCGCCAAAGCCCGTGAGAAGCTTATAATCCTGAAACATGACAGCGTCGCGGATACCACCGACAAAGCACATGCGGCTGCGTTGGGCGAGAGCTCCTGCCACAAGGCCCGCGAAAAGCGCAATGAGGATGGGCGCGTGCTTAGACCCAGGGCCGTCCGCGCTTGCCTGTAGCAGCGTGGGAAACAGCAATCCGATGGCGAATACCGCCACCATAAAAACGGGAAAGGCAAACCCCTCCGGCTTGTTTTGCGGGTATGCCCGCTGCAGGGTAAAGCCCTTTTTCAGCGCAAAAATTCCCAGCAATATCCCCGCGGCAAAACCCACCAGCCCCACGAGGGCGTTCAGGTCGCCTCCGCCCAGGCGCAGCACCATCCGCAGGGGGCAGCCTAAAAACATCAGCGCCCCGATCATCACAAACATGCCGATGAAAAACCTCGTGGCTGGGGAGGAGCCCCCCCGGGCGCGGAATTCTTTTTTGAAAAGCGACATCAAGAGCGCCCCCAGCACGATGCCGAATATCTCCGGGCGCAGATACTGGACCGCCGCTGCCTGATGCAGCCCCAGCGCCCCCGCAATATCCCGCACAAAGCAGGCGATACAAAAGCCCATGTTGGCTGGATTGCCCATGGCGGTTAACATGATTGCCAGCGCGCCGAAGGCAACGCCGGTCAAACCGATGGGCAGATATTCTTTCCACTTGTTCTTCAAATTGATTTCCCCTTTTCATATAGCGTAAATTGGTGTTATATGATAGTATAACAAGAAAAAGCGTTATTTTCAAGCGAGGTTAACGGATGTTATATTTTGATCATGCGGCCACGGCGTTTCCCAAAGCACCAGGGGTTTTGGAGGCAATGACGGCCTATATAAGCCAAGTGGGGGCCACCGTCAACCGGGGCAGCTATGCGCCGGCACAGGCGGCGGGGGCGGTTACCTTGGAGGCGCGGCAGCGGCTGTGCCGCCTGTTTGGGCTTTCTGACCCCAGGCGGGCGATTTTCACCCCTGGGCTGACATGGAGCCTGAATATGGCGCTGAAAGGCGCTCTAAGGGCAGGGGATCATTGTGTGGTGGGAAGCCTTGCCCACAACGCCGTCATGCGCCCCTTGGGGCAGCTTGCTTTCCTGGGGGTGACGGTTACCCGCATCCCTGCGGACAGGGCGGGGAGGCTTGATATTGGGGCTTTCGAGAATGCCTTGAAGCCGTCAACCCGGCTGGTGGCGGTTTCTCACGCCTCCAACGTCAGCGGCACCCTGCAACCCATGGAAGAGATTGCCGGCATCTGCCGGAAACGGGGCGTATTCCTGCTGGTGGATGCGGCGCAGACGGCGGGGCGTGTGCCCATCCACATGGAGCAAATGGGCATTGACGCTCTGTGCCTGCCTGGGCATAAGGGACTATTGGGGCCCCAGGGGATCGGCGGGCTATTGCTGTCGGAGGCGTTTGCCGGGGCGCTTTCCCCCATCGTTTCCGGGGGAACGGGCAGCCTGTCGGACAGCGAGGAGGTTCCGCCCTTTCTTCCTGACCGGTTTGAACCGGGCACGCCCAATCTGCCGGGGATTTACGGCCTGGAGGCGGCGCTGCGGTTTCTTGAGGAGGCAGGGCCAGAAACGCTGTATGCCCATGAAATGGCGCTGACAAAATCATTTCTGATGGGGGTTTCGGGGCTGGCGCATGTGCGGACGGTGGGGCCGGCGGACGCGAAGGAGCAGGTAGGCGTGGTGTCCCTGGATTTTTTAAGAAGGGACAACGCGGAGGTTGCCAGCGCCCTGGAGGAACGGCATAAAATCCTCGTCCGGTCCGGCATGCATTGCGCGCCCAATGCCCATAAGACGCTTGGCACATACCCCCAGGGCACGGTGCGCTTTAGCTTTGGATATACAAACACGCCGGAGGAAGTGGCGGCGGCGGTTGAGGCCGTGAGGGCGCTGGAATAGACAGCTGCATGGACAGAATACGGGGGCCGTAGCTTGTTACCGCTACGGCCCCCGCTCCCCTGTGAACCCCCCACAAATCAGTTGTATTCCCCATTCATGGTTTTCTCCACCGCATTGAGTATGTTTTCATAGCCCGTACAGCGGCACAGATGTCCCGAAAGCTGCTTTCGCAATTCATCCCGGGTGTATGTTTCCCCGCTTTCCAAAACCTCCGTGGCGGACATCAGAAATCCCGGGGTGCAGAAGCCGCATTGCACCGCCGCTTCCCCGATAAACGCTTTCTGGATGGGCGCAAGCTCCCCGTCCGGCGCGAGGCCTTCCGTAGTGCGGATGTTTTTCCCGTCCGACCAAACCGCCAAATAGATGCAGGCGTTGAATGTTTCCCCGTCGATGAGCACCGTGCATGCGCCGCATTCCCCCACCTCGCAGCCCTTTTTCACGCTGGTCAGGCGAAAATCGTTGTGCAGCATGTCCCAAAGGGACGCCCGCACGTCCACATACTGTGCGTGTTGCTTTCCATTGATGGTACAGCGCACCAGTTTTTGTTCCATTATAGCGCACCTCCCGCCCGTTCAATCGCGGCTTTTGCCGCGCGCTTGGTCAATTCCTCCACCAGCTGCAGCCGGAACTCCTTGCTGGCCCGCCAGCTGGTTCTGGGGTTTACTTCGCCGAGCGCCGTGTCCGCGATCATCTGCAGCGTGGCCATTGTAATTGGCTGATCCTTGGCGGCCACTTCCGCTTGCGGGCAGCGCATGGGCACAGGCCCCGCTACGCCAAACGCCAGCCGCAGCCGGGCGATACGGGATCGGTCAGCGCTCAAAACCACGTTACAGGAGCAGCCTGTGGTGGCGATGTCCATGGCGTTTCGCATGGCGTACTTGATATAATAGCCAAAGCAATTTTCATAGCTGTCCTTGGAAACCCGGATGGCTGTCACAAGCTCCCCGGTTTTGAGATCCACCCGCCCTGGCCCCAGATAGAATGCAGGGATGGGTATTCGCCTTACCCCTTCGGGGCCGGTGATTTCCACCTCCGCGTCCAGAGCAAACAGGGTGGAGGCGGAGTCCGCGCTCGTCACGCCGTTGCTGATGTTGCCGCCGATTGTGCCGATGTTGCGGATCTGGGGGCCGCCCACCTGATCCACCGCTTCTCCCAGCACCGGGATGTATTGTTGAATAAGCGGATGTTTTGTAATATGGCTAAAACTGGTCAGGGGCAGTATCTTGAGTGTACCGTCCGCCTCCAGCTCCACGCCGCGCAGTTCGTCGAGCTTATAGATGCTGACAAGCTCGCAGCCCGCCAGCTTGCCCTCCCGCAGCTTGATGAGCACATCGCTGCCCCCCGCGATGATGTGCGCTTTCGGATGGGCGCACAAGAGCTCGATCGCGTTTGAAACACTAGCCGCTTCATAAAGCGCCTGAATATCGTACATAGCTACCTCCTTTGTTCGGCATTGCCATCTAAACCAAGCTGCTCACGCTTAATTGCTTCCAGCAGCCCCGCTTCCCGAAACCCGGCGACCAGCCGCTGGGGGTCCATGGGCATTTCATTGAACGCCACGCCTGTAGCCTGTAGGATGGCGTTGCGGACGGCGGGCCCTCCGGGCACCGCCGGGGGCTCGCCCAGGGCCTTTGTGCCAAAGGGGCTTGTGGGCTCCGGGTTTTCCACAAACCGGGCCACAAAGTCCGGCTGGTCCATGATGGTGGGAAGCTTGTAGTCCAAGAGGTTGCCGTTGAGGGGCCTGCCGGTTTTTTGATCGAAGAGCAGCTGCTCCGACAGGCTGATGCCCAGTGACATGCTCATGCCGCCATGAACCTGGGCCTCCGCCAGCTGGGGATTGATGAGCTTGCCGCAGTCGTGGACGTTTATGATGTCCAGCACCTTAACCTTGCCAAGCGGGATGTCCACTTCGACCTCGGCAAAACAGCAGCCCAGCGACAGCGCGTTTGATTTGCATTGGGTGGTGCATTCCGCGATGAGATGCTCCGCCTGGTCAAGGCTGTAAAGGGCCTCTGTCGCCACGTCGCCCACGCTGCATTCCACCCGGCCGTTTACGATGTTGACGATGTTGCCGCCCCGGATGTCCAGATTGGCTTCTGGAATGCGGAGCATCTTATGGGCGTAGGAAAGGGTCTTCTTTTTTAGAAGCTCCCCTGTTTCCTTGATGGCCATGCCTGCCACATACGTCTGGC
>CAYPKG010000005.1:68861-92455 GCA_964411275.1 uncultured Oscillospiraceae bacterium
GTCCGAATCCTGGGTGGACATCACATGGACATCCTCAAAGGGGATGCCCAACACCTCAGCGGTCATCTGGGCGAAAACCGTGTCCGCGCCCTGGCCGATCTCCGTTTCCGGAAGCTGCAGCTGCACGGAGCCATCCTGGTTCATCATCATGCGGCAGGTGCTCGCCTCCAGTGAAATGGGCCAGACGGCGGTGTTGTACCAGAATATGGACATGCCCACGCCCCGGCGTACAGGTCCGGTTTCATCAGCGTACTGCTTGCGTTTTTCGTCCCAGCGGATGTATTCCTTGCCCTTTTCAATGCATTGGGCGAGGCTGTCCGCATATGCCTCGTTCTTGGCAAAGGGGTCTTTGTATCCCTTTCGCATCATGTTCATTTCCCGAAATTCCACAGGGTCCATGTTTAGGCCCCTGGCGATGTCCTCGGTGTGGCTTTCCACCGCGAACATGGCCTGGGGAATGCCGTAGGCGCGCATAGCCCCCGCTGCGGGCATGTTGGTAAACACCGTCCATGCGTTGGCTTTGATGGCGTCTGCATAGGGGTATAGCTGCTTAAAGCCCGTGGTGCCCTTCGCCGCGATGCCGTGGCCGTGGGAGGCGTACGCCCCCTGATTGCTCCACGCTTCCATCTTCCGGGCTACCAGCTTGCCGTCGGGGCGGACATAGGACACCAGGCGGGTTTTGATGGCGTGGCGCACCCGGGTGCTGGAAAACGTCTCCTCCCGGGTCAGCTCCAGCTTCACCAGCCGCCCCCCCACCTGGGTGGTGAGATACGCGTTTAACGGCTCGTACAGCGCGTCCTGCTTGTTGCCGAAGCCGCCGCCGATATAGGGCTTGATGATCCGCACCTTGCCCCAGGGGATGCCCAGGGCCTGGCCTACGATGCGGCGGACGATGTGGGGGATCTGGGTGGAAGAAACCACCACCACCCGGCCTGCCTCCATGTACGCGTAGGACACCGGGGGCTCGATATGGCAGTGCTGCACCAGCGGCGTCTGGTACCAGCCCTCAAAGCGCAGGAGGCCCGGCTCCTTCGTGACGGCCTCATAATCCCCGTCCTCAAACGCGTTGTGGCCGAGTATATTGTCGGGAAACGCCTCGTGTATGGTGGTGGCCCCGGGGGACAAAGCAGCCTCCACGCTCAACAAGGGGGGATATTCTTCATACTCCACCTTAATTTTTCTCAGCGCCCGGCTTGCCGCCACCTCGTTCTCAGCGATGACGGCGGCGATATCGTCGCCGTAATACCGGACCCTGGTGTTTAACAACCTTCTGTCCGCTACATCCTGATGGTGGGGATCGGTGTTCCATGGGTGCCCGGCGGTAGGAAAATCGATTTCAGGCACATCGAAACAGGTGATGATCTTCACCACCCCAGGTTCCTTTGCCGCCTCGCTTATGTCCATGGAGATTACCCGGCCATTCGCGATGGCGCTGTGCAGAACCTTCCCGATCAGCACATCCCGCTCGAAATAATCGTCGGTATACCGCGCCCTTCCGGTGACCTTGTCATAGGCGTCCACCCGGGGTACGCTTTTTCCTACTACTCCCATAGAGTCCTCCCCTCTACCGGTGGCCGGCTGTGCGGCCCCGTACCTGTGATTTATAAAATAAAAGTCGCATTGGCCACGTCGAACACCCCAAGGTTTGTCAGACGCACATGGGGGATCACCGGCAACGCCAGAAACGAGAGCAATATAAAGGGATCGGACTCCTGGGACGCGCCCAGCGCTGCCGCCGCCTCTGACAGCGCCCGCTGGGAGGAGAGTATTTCCTCCAAAGGCCGGTCCGTCATCAGCCCCGCGATGGGCAGCGGCATCAGCGCTTTGATTTCCCCGCCGCCTGCCACCACATACCCGCCGCCGCAGTCCTCCAGCGCGTCGATGGCAAGAAGCATATCCCTGTCGTTGTCCCCGGCCACGATGAGGTTATGGGAGTCATGCCCCACTGTGGAGGCGATGGCTCCGTTTTGTATGCCAAGCCCGCTTAACACCCCAAGGCCGATGGACCCTGTGGCGTGATGCCGTTCCAGCACCGCCAGCTTTAACAGCCCCCAGCCCGGTTGAAACCGTCCTTGCGCGTCCACCGGCACCTCCCGCCAGGAAAGTTTCGTGACCAGTTGTTTTGGAACCAGCTCGATCACGGGGACGCTTTTCGTTACAATAAGATCCAGGCAGCCTGGAGTCCGGGGCTTTAGGTGCACGCTGTTTTCCGCCGCCGCCATGGGTGGGGCAGAGGTGGCGAGAAGGCTGTCGTCATAGAGCCTGCCCCCTGTGATCACCCCTAGGGGCTTAAACTCCCGAAGATCCTCAAACAACACGAGATCCGCCTTGTACCCGGGGGCAATGCCCCCTTGCCTGTTCAACCCGAATGCCCGGGCAGTATTGATTGTGGCCATGCACACCGCGTCGATGGGATTAATGCCGCAGGCGACTGCCCTGCGCAGGATGAAATTGATGTGCCCGTCCCGCCTGGTGTCCTCCAGATGCCGGTCGTCGGTACACAGCAAGAGATTGTCGGTAGGCAGCTCCTCCCAGGCGATCCGGCGGAAAATGGCGTCGATCCCGTGGGCGGCGGAGCCCATGCGCAGCATGACCCGCATGCCAGCGCGAAGCTTCTCCAACACCTCGTCATAATCGGAGCATTCATGATCCGTGGCCGGCCCGGCACAACAATAAGCGTTTAACTTATCCCCCGTCACCAAAGGCGCGTGGCCGTCCATGGGATAGCCGGAAAACGCCGCGAGCTTGTCGAGCATATCCGGGGCTCCGGTGGTGACGGACACATAGTCCATGACCTCGCCCAGGCCCAGCACCCGGGGGTGAGAAAGAAATGGCACCAAATCATCGGCTTTCAATACCGCGCCACTGTTTTCAAAAGGGGTGCAGGGCACGCAGGAGGGAACCATCATATATACCGTGAGGGGGAGCCCTTCTGTCTGGTCCAAAAGATATTGAATGCCGGGGGCGCCTGAAACATTGGCCATTTCGTGAGGATCTGCGATGACGGTGGTGGTGCCTTTTTTAAGAAGCGTTCTTGCAAAGCTAAGGGGATAGGCCATCGTGCTTTCGATGTGTACATGGGCGTCCATCAACCCCGGGCACAGGTAGGCGCCTTTGGCGTCCAGTTCATGCTTCGCGCTGTACTGTCCCACGCCGATGATAGTGTCTTCGTACATGGCCACGTCGTTATGCATGACTTCCCTGGTAAACACGTTCACCACCCGGGCGTTTTTGATGACAAAGGTTGCGTCCTTGTTTCGGGCGCTGTCAATGAGGGCCTTGAGTTTGTGTTGATCCATACATCCTCTCTTTCCCGCACAGTTCCCCGAAGGGAAGCCCCTTGATGGCAGTTTCTGTATATCGCGTCTTTTTAGTCAGTATAGCAGATTAGAGAGTTTTCACAAGGGGGGCCAAACTCCGGCGCAACCACGTTTTCGGGACGTTTGTCCGGGAAAATTCGGGGTGGGCTCTTGTCATGGGCGATGAAAAATGATAAACTTAGCTCAAACAATGAATGTTTTTGAGCCTGCAAAAAAAAATGTACGGATAAAAATATTTTTTAGGCACTCATATAAATTTGCATGATGGCGCAAATGTTTCTACGGGATAGCCAATGTCCCGCTATGAGGGCCCCTGGCATTGCCGCTTGCGGCCCGCCTGGGGCACCTTATTTTTTGCAAATCAAGTAAGGAGGGATGCACAGATGCGACTGCTTATTCAAAACGGGACCGTGGTAAACGGCAGCGTGGTGAGGAAGGCGGATGTGCTTGTGGAGGGCGCAACCATACGCCAGGTGGCCCCGCAGATACAAGACCCGGGCGGCTCAATTCTGTTGGACGCGGCGGGCTGTCTGCTGTTTCCCGGGTTTATCGACACCCATACCCATTTTGACCTGACGCTGGGCAACGGCGTGGTGACAGCCGACGATTTTCCGTCCGGCACGGCGGCGGCGGTTCTCGGGGGCACCACCACAATACTGGATTTTGCCACACAGGAGCGGGACACAAGCCTCATGGACGCGTTCGATACCTGGCAAAAAAAGGCGGAGGGAAGCTCGTGCGACTATGGGTTCCACATGGCAATCGCAAGGTGGGACGCGGGCGTGTCTAAGGAAATCGATTTGATGGCGGAGCGGGGCATTACCTCCTATAAGATGTACATGGTGTATGACGCGCTCAAGGTGGACGATGGGGAAATATATAGAGCATCCCAGCGTATCCGGGATGCCGGCGGCCTGTTGGGCATGCACTGCGAAAACTGGGAGCTGCTGCTGTCCATGGTGGAAGAGCAAAAGGCCATGGGCAACGGGGCAAGGCTTAGGGCGCACGCCTGGTCCCGGCCAGCGGAGGTAGAGGCGGAGGCCGTAGGGCGGTATCTTCGCATCGCACAGCTTGCTAAGGCGCCTGCGTATATTGTGCACCTGTCCACCGCGGAGGGGCTAAGCGAAGCCCTTCGCGCCCGGGAGCGGGGCCAAAGGGTGTACCTGGAAACCTGTCCCCAATACCTTGTATTGGACGAAAGCATGTACGACGCGCCCGACGGGGCCAAATTCGTTATGTCGCCGCCGCTCAGGAATAAAGTTGATCAGGAGGCGCTGTGGCGCGGGCTTCAAGAGGGAGAAATCGAGACAATCGGCACGGATCATTGCTCGTTTACCATGAAGCAAAAAGCGCTGGGCGAGGGGGATTTTGGGAAAATCCCCAATGGCGGCGCGGGCGTGCAGGCCAGGGCGCAGATATTATACACATACGGCGTACAGGCGGGGCGCATTAGCCTCCCGCAGATGGCGGCGGTTTTAAGCGAAAACGCCGCGAAGCTGTTCGGCATGGCCGGGAAAAAGGGCGTCATCGCCCCCGGCGCGGATGCGGATATCGTCATCTGGGACCCCGATTATCGGGAAACGCTTTCCTGGAAAACACTTTCCCACAACTGCGACAACACCCCCTTTGAGGGCATCGCTGTGGAAGGCCGGGCCCGGGACGTGCTGATGCGGGGAGAATGTATCGTAAAACAGGGCGCGCTCGTTAAAACCGGCGCGGGACGGTATGTCCACCGGGCCGCGTCCGGGAGCCTGTGACGGCGCTTCCTGGGGCGGTGCTGCTGCTTGCGGGCAACGCCACCCGGTTTGGCGGCGGGAAACTCATGTATCTTATGGACGGGAAGCCGCTGATGCAAAGGACGCTGTTCGCCCTTGACACGCCGCTGTTGCGCCGCCGGGTGGCGGTGGTGCAGCATGAGGAAGTGGCAGCCTTGGCGCAGGCGGCGGGGTTTGTGACGGTGGAGAATTTAACGCCGGAGCGTGGTGTGGGCCTAAGCGTTGCGCTGGGGCTAGAAAAACTGCTTGCACAATCCCCGGACATTCCAGGCGCGCTGTTTTCAGTGGGGGATCAGCCGTATCTTACCAAGGACAGCGTGGAGCGGCTTATTCTCGCGTGGCAGGCACAGCCAGAACGCATTGTGGCCCTGGGGTTTGACGGACGCAGGGGCAACCCGGTGATATTTCCAAGAAGATATTATAAAGAGCTTTTATGCCTTACAGGGGATCGGGGAGGAAGCGCGGTGATTAGTGGGCATCCGGAGGCGCTTTTGCTGGTGCAGGCAGGTGCGAAGCGGGAGCTTAAGGACATTGACGCAATGGAAGACTTCACGGAGGAAGACGGATGAACACTCTCATTATAAAAGGACATTTTGTGGACGCGCCGATTATGGGCAAGCTCAGGGTGCTAAAAAACCAGTATCTCGTGGCGGAAGACGGCATAATAAAGGGGATTTATCCGGTGCTGCCGGAGGCGTTGAGCGGCCTGCCCGTGACTAATTGGGGAGACGGGCTCATCGTTCCGGGTTTTTCCGATCTGCATCTGCATGCGCCGCAATACTCCATGCTGGGGCTGGGGATGGACTTGCAGCTGCTGGAATGGCTGGATACCTATACATTTAAGAACGAGGCCCGGTATCAGGACCCGGAATTTGCCCAGGCGGCATATAGGCAATTGGCGGGGGAGCTGATCAAGAAAGGCACCACCCGGGTCTGCATGTTTTCTTCTTTGCACCGGGAGGCCACCCACATACTCATGGAGGAGCTCAGCCGGGCCGGGGTATGCGGGTATGTAGGGAAGGTGAATATGGACCGCAACTGCCCGGATTATTACCGGGAGGATACGGATTTCTCATTGCGGGAGACCCGGCGTTGGATTGAGGAAGGCGAGGGGCTGTATCAAAATATCGCCCCCATCATCACCCCCAGGTTCACGCCCTCGTGTTCCGACGAGCTGATGGCGGGGCTTGGAGAGCTGGCGGAGGAGTTCGGCCTGCGCACCCAGTCCCACCTGTCGGAAAACCTGGACGAGATCGCCTGGGTGAAGTCCCTGCGCCCGGACTGCGAGCAGTATTGGGAAAGCTATGCTACCATGGGCCTGTTTTCCTCCGGCACAGCTATGGCCCACTGCGTGTACTCCGATGCGCGCGAGCGGGCGGCCATGGCGGAGCACGGGGTATGGGCCGTCCATTGCCCGGTGAGCAACAACAACATCGTCACCGGCATCGCCCCTGTGCGCTCGCTTTTGTGCGACGGGGTGAACGTGGCCCTGGGCTCCGACATCGCAGGGGGGTCCGAGCTGTCCATGCGGGCGGTGGCCACCGCTGCCGTGCGCGCATCCAAATCCCGGTGGCTTATAAGCGAGGGGCAGGAGGCGTTTTTGTCCGCGGCGGAGGCGTTTTATCTCATCACTTCCGCCGGACAGCGGTTTTTTGGGGAGCAAGCGGGGTTTGCTCCTGGCAACAGCCTCCACGCGCTGGTGCTTTTAGACGAAACGCTGCCCCATTCCCGGCCGCTGTCCATGGAAGAGCGGTTGGAGCGGCTGCTGTACCTTTGCCCGGACGACACAATCGCCGCCCGGTATAGTGCGGGAAAGCTCTATTAACCGCGTAATTTGTCTTGGTTTGCCGGCATCCCCTTGTAGTATTTTGCAGCTTTTCATTTATATGGTATACTGGCTGATGGAATTGAACGAAAAATGGAACCAATGATGGTTTGTTGGGGGGAACTATGCAGATTTCAGTATATGCGGACCCGCGCTCGATCACGGAGGCACAGATGCACAACAGGACCGTAATCGTAATAGACGTTTTGCGGGCGACGACCACAATCACCACCGCCATCGAAAACGGCGCGAACCAGGTCATTCCGGCGGAGGATCCGGGGGAGGCCATGGCGTTTTTCGGGCGGCTGGGCCGGGATGGCAACATTTTGGCAGGAGAGCGGGGCGGGCTGAAGCTTCCGGATTTCCACCTGGGAAATTCGCCCCTTGAGTTTACCCGGGAAGCGGTGGAGGATCAGACGGTGATCATCGCCACCACCAACGGGACAAGGGCCATCCTCGCGGCGAGAAACGCCTCCGCGCTTTTGATCGGCTGCATGCGAAACCGGGCTGCCGTGGCAAAAAAGGCGGTGGAAAAGGGCAACGACATCATACTCCTGTGCGCGGGTACGGAGGGGATGTTTTCCGCAGACGATATTTGTTGCGCTGGGGCTATTGTCCAGTCCCTGTCCGGGCTTGTAGAGGGGGCCGCATACGACGACCTGGCCCGCATCTGCTGCCTGCTGTATTTTGACTGGAAAAACAAGAAGGTGGATCTTTCGGATACATTCCATTACGCCAGGCTTAAAAAACTGGGGTTTGACGAGGATCTCGTCTTCTGCTTTGATGAGGATAAAACGGACTGCGTGGCCTGCTACAAAAATGGAGTGATTATAAGAGCATAAAGCTTATGCAAGCGCCCGCCGCGGTTCATTGGCGGCGGGCGCTTTTTTACGCTTTCAAATGCACATACATACTATGGAATGGATGTGGCGATTTTTTGATAACCCTATAGGTAAAATGTGTTTCCGCCGATAAACTCCCTTAAGATGGATGTGGGCGGGATTTCCGTTTCCACATCAGCCTCCTGAAAATAGTTCAAAAACTTGACGATGCTCCGGGCTGCGGCGTAATAGGGGCTTTCCTCCCCCACACAGAGCAGCAGCGGGAATATATGCTTTTTCAACACCGCCGGCTCGTATGCCAGGGCGGTATTGAAAAACACGTCCGCCTGCTCCTGAAAGGGGAATATCCAGGTGCGTTCGCCCTTCTGGACGCTGTCCCACATGGACATGGTCCGCTCCACGCTGGCGCCCCTGGTTTCAAAATCCCGCACCATGCGCCTTAAAAGGCGGATGTCCGTGGTGCGGATGCGGTTGTGGTCGTCCAGGTTCAGGGTGGTCAGCGCGCTGACGAATACCCGGAACACGCTGTCCTTTGGGATGGCAGGGCTGAGCATCCGCTGGTTTAGCCCGTGGATGCCTTCAATAATCAGCGGCTCGTCCTTGCCCACCTGAATTTCTATGCCTTGGGGCGCGCGGCGGCCGCACAAAAAGTCGAACACCGGCACCTCTACCGGCTCCCCGGCGATCAAAAGCTCCAGATCCTGGTTAAACCGCTCCACGTCCAATGTGTTGATATGCTCCAGATCGATTTGCCCGTTTTCATCCGGGATGATTTTATCCCGGTCGATGTAATAATTGTCCAGGGACAGCAACACAGGGCACTTGCCCAGCACCCGCAAATGGGTGTACAGCCGGTTGGCTGAGGTGGTTTTGCCCGAAGAGGATGGCCCCGCCACCATCACCGCCCGCGCCCCACGGGTTACGATGCTGTCGGCGATTGCCGCATAGCTTTTTTCGTGGAGGGCTTCGCTCACCCGTACCAGCTCCCGGATGGAGCCGTCTTCCACCATGTCGTTTAAGTCCGCCACGGTTGCGCACTGTAGCAGCCGCCCCCATTCGTCGCTTTGGGCAAACACGCTGGCTAGCTTAGGGCTGGGCTGGTGTACGCCGGGGCGAGAGGGGTCGTTTTCGTCCGGCATGAGCATGATGAGGCCCGGGCTTAAAAACTGCAGAGCGAACACGCTGACATATCCTGTGGAGGGCGCCATTTCCCCGTAAAAATACTCGAGAAAATCCCCCTGCCGGTAGCAATCGTAAAAATCGAACTTCCGCCACTGCAGCAGCCGGACTTTATCCAGCTGCCCCTCGTTTTTGTAAAATGTGATGGCCTCGTTGATGTCCAGCCGCTCCCGCCTGAGGGGTAGGTTCTCCTCGATGATTTCCTGACATTTTTGTGTCAGCGCGTCCACATCCGCCTGACAAAGCCGGGGGGACTTGTCGATTGTCACATACACCCCGGGGCCCAGGGAATACCGCACAAACACCCGGGATTGCGGCCAGAGGCTGCGCACCGCCATCAGCAGCACGTATTGCAAAGTGCGTTCGTATACCCGCCGCCCGAGATCGTCGTTATAGCGCAGCAGCTTGATCTTGCCCTTCGCCTGCCGCACCGCGCTTCGCGGGCCGCTCCCGTTCTCATTTTCGTGAATGGGGTCGATATGCAGCGAGTAAATATTGCCGCCGATCTGCGCCGCCAGGGGCCGCTCTTCTAGCGCAGGCGCGTCCAGCCCCGCTTTTTGTATGATGCTGAGCAGGCTTTCTCCGGGGGATGCCTTCACCGGTTTGCCCTCAATCGTCAATTCCATGCCCATGCTCCTCTCGCTTTTATTTGTTTACTATACCACATTTGGGATGCGTTTCTTCAGGTTTTTTTCAGTATCGCTTAAAAGGTACCGCTTGCCAAATGCATAGGAAGGGGATATATTATAAAATATATGCCATCAGTCTTGTTAAATATTTGACATGTAGAGATTCGCTGTTAGAATGATGAAGGCGGATAATTTTTAGGGAATGGGAGGAAGGCAAACCATGTACGAGATCGTAACGAGGCGGCCCCTGCACGACACGGTAACCCTGATGGAAATCAAGGCGCCCGCAGTGGCGAAAAAGGCAAAGCCCGGGCAGTTTATCATCTTGCGCATTGACGAAGTGGGGGAGCGCATCCCGCTGACGATTGCGGGATATGACCGGGAAAAGGGCACGGTGACAATCATATTCCAGAAAGTCGGCGCCACCACAAACCGGCTGGATACCCTCAACGAGGGGGATTTCCTGCTGGACTTCGTGGGGCCTCTGGGTAAGGCCAGCAAGCTTGACGACAAAAAGGGCAAGAAGGTGGCCGTCATCGGCGGCGGGCTGGGCATTGCCATCGCGTATCCCCAGGCAAAAGCCCTGCATGAGGCGGGCGCGGATGTGGACATCATCGTTGGCTTTCGAAACACCAGCCTTTTTATACTGGTAGACGAGCTGGGCGCCGCCTGCACAAACCTGTATATCATGACCGACGACGGCTCCAACGGCCACAAGGGATTTACCACCACCGCCCTGGAGGAGCAGATCAAGGCGGGCGTGCAATACGACGAGGTCATCGCCATCGGCCCCCTGCCCATGATGCGCGCGGTGTGCAATATGACCAAGGACTACAACATCCCCACAGTCGTGTCCATGAACCCCATCATGATCGATGGAACCGGCATGTGCGGCGGCTGCCGCCTGAGTGTGGGCGGCGAAACCAAGTTCGCCTGTGTGGACGGCCCGGATTTCGACGGGCATCTGGTGGATTTTGACGAGGCCATCCAGAGAAGCCGCATGTACAAGGCGGAGGAGACGGCCAGCATGGAACAGCATACATGCCGCCTGACGGGAGGTACGCGCTGATGGCCAATATGAACCCGAAAAAAATGCCCAGCAGGGAACAGGATCCCGCAATCCGCAACAAAAATTTCAACGAGGTCAGCCAGGGGTATGACGTGGCCATGGCCATGGAGGAAGCCACCCGGTGCCTGGGCTGCAAAAACAAGCCCTGTGTGGCTGGCTGCCCTGTCAACGTGCGTATTCCTGAGTTTATCGGCGAGATCGCGGCTGGGAATTTTGATTTGGCCTATGATATCATCAAAACCACAAACAACCTGCCCGCCATCTGCGGCCGGGTTTGCCCCCAGGAGAGCCAGTGCGAGGCGAAATGCGTCCGCGGCATCAAGGGGGAGCCTGTTGGCATTGGCAGGCTGGAGCGGTTCGCTGCGGATTATGCCATGGAAAAAGCCCGGGCAGAGGGGGAAAAGCCCGCTGAGCCGCCGGTGCAAAACGGAAAAAGGGTAGCGGTGGTAGGCTCCGGTCCCGCAGGCCTGACCTGCGCGGGGGATTTGGCCAAGCTTGGATATGACGTGACGATTTTCGAAGCCCTGCACACCCCCGGCGGGGTGCTGGTGTACGGTATTCCGGAGTTCCGTTTGCCCAAGGGGCTGGTTCGCGAGGAGATCGCCACGGTGGAAAAGCTGGGGGTTAAGATCGAGACCAACATGGTCATTGGCCGCAGCACCAGCCTTGACGAGCTCATGGAGGAAGAGGGGTTTGACGCGGTGTTCGTAGGCTCCGGTGCGGGGCTGCCCAATTTCCAGAAGATTCCTGGGGAAAACCTCAACGGCGTGTATTCCGCCAACGAGTTTCTCACCCGCATCAACCTCATGAAGGCCTATGCCTTCCCCGCCAGCGACACCCCCGTAAAGGTCGGCAAAAACGTGGCGGTCATCGGCGGCGGCAACGTGGCCATGGACGCGGCCCGCTGCGCAAAGCGGCTGGGGGCGGAGAACGTATACATCGTATACCGCCGCAGCGAAAAGGAAATGCCCGCCCGTGTGGAGGAAGTCCACCACGCCAAGGAGGAGGGCATCATATTCAAGATACTCAACAACCCCACCCGCATTGACGGCGACGAAAACGGGTATGTCAAAAGCATGGAATGCATTGAGATGGAGCTGGGCGAGCCGGACGCCTCCGGCCGCCGCCGCCCGGTACCCAAGGCCGGGTCGGAGTTCGTGCTTCAAGTGGAAACGGTGGTGGTGGCCATCGGCAATTCCCCCAACCCGCTCATCAAAAACACCACCCCAGGCCTTGAAACACAGCGCTGGGGCGGCATCATCGCGGATGAGGAAACAGGAAAGACCAGCAAGGAGGGCGTGTACGCAGGCGGCGATGCCGTCACCGGCGCTGCCACCGTCATCCTCGCCATGGGCGCCGGGAAGAATGCCGCAAAGGCCATCCACGAGTCCCTGTCAAAATAACCAATTTGTATCAAACAGCCCTGTCATTTTTATGGCAGGGCTGTGTCCATGGGGCGACAGCTTTCAGCGTCTCTTTACTTCATATTCATAATCCAGTATATTGCCGGTAGAGGCGTCGATTTCAAACTCATACTCCGCCCCGTCAAACCTAAATTCGATCTCGTATTCTGCCCTGCCGTCGTCCCGGTCCAGCTTCGCCTTTCTAAAATCCGCGTCGCTTGCCGCAACTCCGGCGTGATCCAGAGCGATGATCTTCGCCTTTTTTACGCCGATATATCCGGCTTTGGATTTGGCGGCTTTGCCTTCGCTCTTCATTTTTTCGGAATAACTGAGAACCGTTCCATCCTCCGCGTCGATGTCGCATTCATAGCGGACGCCGTTCCACGTAAATTTGAGCTCGTACTCGTATCTTCCGTCATCCTTATCCAGAGCTGCCCTTGAAAATTCCGTTTCCTCCGCTGGCGCGCCCGCATATTTCAGAGCCGCCGCTTTCGCCGCGTCCACGCCAATTTTTTGAGAAGCGGCCAGCGCGCTTGTGGACAACCCCGCGCACAATAGGCATGCCGCGATCAGAGCCAGAAACCGCTTTTTCCCTTTCATCATAAAACACCTGCTTTCTTGTTGTGATGATGAAATGATACAGGGCAAAGATTAAAACCCGATTAAAGCCTTTCTTTTTTTGCGGGAATTGTAACAGTGAACTTGCTGCCCTTTCCAACTACGCTTTCCACGCTCACATCCCCGCCGTGAATATTGGCGATCTTATCCACCATGGAAAGCCCAAGCCCCATGCTGCCGCTTTCCCTGGCGGTGCGGGCGGGATCGGCCTGATAAAACCGCCGCCAGATATGATCCAAATGCTCAGAGGAAATGCCGATGCCGTCGTCAGCCACGCTAAGCCGGATGTTATCACCCTGCCGGTCAAGCCGCACAGAAATCCGGCCGTTCTCCCTTCCATACTGATAGGCGTTCCCAATCAGGTTGAACAATAGCCTTGTAAACAGCGTCCGGTCCACCATCGCGTGGATATCGGGTGGGATTTCCTTGTAGAGGGTGATGCCGTTTTCCCCGATTTTTGCCTGCTCCTCGCAGACTATCGTCACAAGCTCGCTGATGTCCGTGTCCTCAAATGCCGCCGGCTCCTGCCCCTGCGTGAGCCGCGTAAAGGAAAGAAGCTCCGCAATCAAATGCGACATCCTGGTGGCCTGCCGCTGTACGGTCAAAAGCGAGTCCCGGTAGTCGGCTTCCGTGGCGTCGTGGGCAAGGGCGTATTCGCATTGGGCCAGGATCACAGACGTGGGCGTGCGCAGCTCGTGGGAAACATCCGATGTGAACTGCTTTTCTTCCTCAAACGAGGCCTCCAGCCTGTCGAACATCCGATCAAACGTAGCGGCGAGGCGATAAATTTCATCCTGCCCCCCGTCAAGGCCGATCCGCCGGGACAAATCGTCCCCCGCTTCGATGGCGTTGGCGGTGGACGCGATCCTTTCGATGGGCGCGAACGCGCTTTTCGCGATCCTGTATCCCACCGCCGCCGCCGCCAATACGATAAATGGAAGGAGTATAAAGGCTGCTTTTAGCACCGTTTGCAGCACGCCGCCTGTGCCGTCCGCGAGTATGATCCCCCGCACCCACAGCCCGCCCGCCTTATCCGAAAGCTGCTTGTCGTATACGCTGTAGGGTTGTCCGTTTATTATGACCGTGCGAACCTCGCCCTCAAGGAGCGGCTCCTCCACATCAAAGCCGCCGGGAAGGTAGCCGTCCAGCAATTGCCCGTTTTCTGAGTAGATCACCGAGGTCACGCCGTTTTTCTGGTAGGCAAAATCGTCGTCGATATCCAACTCACCGTCGTCGTATTCGATTTCTGAAAGGTTGTCGTCTACAACCGCTATCAGCGCGTCTTTAGCGCCGCTTTGCGCGATTTTCCCGCTGGCGAACACCATAAAGCCCAGCACCAGCCCGCATAGCAGCAGCATCAACAGGGAATACCACAGCGTGACCCGCAGTTTGATGGAGCGTATTTTCATGGATCCTCCCTTAGCACGTATCCGCTGCCCCGGACGGTTTGGATGAGCTTATGCGCAAAATCGTCGTCAATCTTTTTGCGAAGATACCGGATGTATACATCCACCACGTTGGAGCCGCCCTCGTAATCGAAATTCCAGATATGGTTTTCAATTTTCTCCCGTGACAGCACGATCCCTTTGTTGCGGATGAGATACTCCAGCACCGCGAACTCCTTCGCGGACAGGACGATTTCCCGCTCCCCCCGCCGGACGGTATGCTTAGCGCTGTCCACCACCAGATCCCCTGCGGTAAACACATTGGTGGTTTCACCGGCCTTCTCCCTTGTTAAAACCCGGATACGGGCCAAAAGCTCGTCCAGGGAAAAGGGCTTGACGAGATAGTCGTTGGCTCCGGCATCCAGCCCGGCCACCCGGTCTGGCACCGCGTCCCGTGCGGTTAAAAACAGCACCGGGGTTTTGTCCCCGCTTTCGCGCATCCGTCGCAAAACTGACAGCCCGTCAAGCTTCGGCATCATGATGTCAAGTATAACGGCGTCGTATTCCGCCATGGCGATGCAGTCGAGGGCGTCCTGTCCGTCAAAGCAGGCATCCACGCCATAGCCCTCCGCCGTGAGCTTTTTGACGATGACGCGGTTTAAGTCCCGCTCGTCCTCAGCAAGCAATATGCGCATTGTGCGCCTCCTTACCTTAGCCTAAGCAATATAATCCGAACCCGGTTTGCGGCGGCGGATTACAGGCCGCTACTGTGTCAGCGGCCCTTGCCGTAGCCCCGCTACGCCTGCGGCCCCCTTCCTTGCATCGACCAGTAATTGGCCACCGGAAACTCGTAGACCGAAAATGCCTCCATTTGGATGGAGTGCAAGGATGAAGAAGGAGTGCATAGCGGCGCTATGCCGACTGATGAAGACAAAGCAATACGCCAAATGGTGCCATTTTCGGCGGGTTCGGATTATATTGCTTAGGCTACCCTAATGAGATTAAAGCCGGATTAAACCGGATGGCCACAGTATATCACAGACAGGTGATCTGCTCAATTGGGGGAGAATCGTAGGGCGTTTTGCATTGTAGTCCTACAAAACAAAGCCTTCCCACGCACCTCTACCCTATCCCAATTTCCGATTTTATGGTATACTTTAAAATTGGAAACTATTTTTAGGTGGAAAAAGAATGCGCTATTTTGCCCAAACATATGACGCGGTGGTAATCGGAGCTGGCCATGCCGGCTGCGAGGCTGCGCTTGCGCTTTCCCGCATGGGGCAGCGGACATTATTGCTGACATTGAACATGGACAGCATCGGCCTGATGCCCTGCAATCCCGCCATCGGCGGCACCAGTAAGGGGCATTTGGTGCGGGAGGTGGACGCCCTGGGCGGGGAAATGGGCCTTGCTGCGGACGAAACGCTCATCCAGATGCGCATGCTTAACACCGGAAAAGGCCCGGCGGTGCATTCTCTTAGGGCGCAAATGGACAAGCGCCGCTATCACGAAAGGATGAAAGCCGCCCTGGAAAGCCAGGAACACCTCACAATGGGCCAGGGGGAATGTGTACAAATCCTGACGGCAGGCGGCCGGGTATCCGGCATCGTCACCGACAGCGGCGGGGAGTATGCCTGCCGCGCTGTGGTGGTGTGCGCCGGCGTGTACATGAATAGCCGCGTCCTCATCGGTGAATGGGCGAAGGAAATCGGTCCTGCGGGCCTTGGCCGGTCGGAAGGGCTGTCGGGGGCGTTGGTGGAATTGGGGTTCCCCCTAAGGCGGTTTAAGACGGGTACGCCCGCCCGTGTGAACGGCAACAGCCTGGACTATTCTCAAATGGAATTGCAGCAGGGGGATGTTCCAGTCCCGGCGTTTTCGTTTTTGACCATGAAACGGGGGCCGGAGTTTTTGCAGACCCCTTGCTATCTGACATATACCAACGAAGAGACCCATGACATCATCCGGGAAAATCTCCATCGCTCCGCCATGTTCAGCGGGCTCATCCACGGGACTGGGGCGCGATACTGCCCTTCCATAGAGGACAAGGTGCACAGGTTTGCCGACAAAGACCGGCATCAGATATTCGTCGAGCCGGAAGGCCGCTCCACCAGGGAGAAGTATGTCCAGGGCATGAGCTCAAGCCTACCTGAGGACGTGCAGGTGAAGATGCTAAGAACCCTGCCGGGATTTCAGCGCTGTGAGGTCATGCGGCCCGGGTACGCCATCGAATACGACTGCATCGATCCCACTTCCCTCACCTCTACGCTGGCCGTAAGGGGAGTGCCTGGGCTATGGCTGGCCGGGCAGGTCAACGGCAGCTCCGGTTATGAAGAGGCTGCGGCCCAGGGATTGTACGCCGGGGTGAATGCGGGGTTGTGGCTAAAAGATCAGCCGGCATTTCTTCTTAGCAGGGCGGACGCGTATATCGGAGTGCTGGTGGACGATCTCACCACGAAAGGCGTGGATGAACCCTACCGCATGATGACCTCCCGGGCGGAATACCGGCTGCTGCTCAGGCAGGATAACGCGGACCTGAGGCTCACCGAGATGGCCCGGCGCACGGGCCTGATTTCGGATGCCCGCTATGACGCCCTTTGCGTGAAGCAGGAGGGAATTCAGGCGGCTATGGCGCAGCTGAACCAAATGGTACCCCAGGACCAGCGGCAGGCGGCATTTTTGGAGGCTAAGGGCCAGGCTCCGCTGAAACCCGGCGCGCGGTTTCTGGAGCTGATGCGGCGGCCGGAGGTAAAATATACGGCGCTTCTTTCGCTGTATGGGGAACTGCTTTCCCCCCTGGAAGACCAGGTGGAGGAGCAGATCGATGTGCATGCCCGGTATGACGGCTACATTGAAAAACAAAAGGAACAGGTCAGAAGAATGCAGGCGCTGGAGGACGCGGCGCTGCCCCAGAATGTGGATTATATGACGGTGGAGGGCCTGCGTATAGAGGCGCGGCAAAAGCTCAACATGAAGCGGCCAGCAAGCATCGGCCAGGTGTCCCGCATCCCGGGGGTTTCCCCGGCGGATGTGGCAGTGCTGCTGGTGTGGCGCAAAAGCCGCCTGGAACAGGAGGGCGCGAATGCAGGTTGAACAAATGCTGGAAACTGCCATGCCCCAATTGAGCCTGGCGCAGCGGGATCAACTAAAACGCTATTACGAGCTGTTGATCGACTGGAACGGGCGGATGAACCTCACGGCGATTACAGAGCCTCAGGATGTGGTGAATAAGCATTTCCTAGATAGCCTTGCAGCGGTAGAATTGCTGCCTTCAGGCGGGAGGTGTATCGATGTGGGCACCGGTGCGGGTTTTCCGGGGATTGTGCTTCTGGTGGCGCGGCCGGACATCAAAATGACGCTGCTGGACAGCCTCAAAAAGCGGATTTCGTTTTTAGAGACGGTATGCCTGGAACTTGGCATCAACGCCCAATGCGTCCATGGCCGGGCGGAGGACGTGGCAAGGCAACCCCAGCATCGCGGGCGCTATGAGGTGGCATTGTCCCGGGCGGTTGCGCCGCTCAACGTTCTGTTGGAGCTGACGGTGCCGTTTTTAAGGCCTCATGGGGTGGCCATCGCCTACAAAGGCCCGGCGGCGCAGGCGGAAGCGGCGCAATGTGGCGTAGCCTGCAAGCTGTTGGGCTGCACAGTTGAGGTGAAACCCGTGGAGGCCGATTATGGGGAGCGGTATTTGGCCATTGCGAAAAAGGTCGGGCCGGTTCCTGAAAAATACCCGCGAAAGGCGGGAGAGCCGGGGCGAAAGCCATTGGGCTAATGCGAAAGACTACGAGTTTTCACGAAACAGCGGTGGTTTTGACACTGGGGCAGGAATTGCGGGAATGTTCGAAGAAATGACAAACATACCCGAAAAGCATGGGGGGAATATAGGATGGCGGTTTTTGATTTTTTCAACAAGGATAAGGGTGAGAATGCCGGGACGCCGGAGACCACGGGGACTGTGGACGAGCGCAGGAGGTTAATGGAAATCCCGGCGGAGGCCATCAAACCCAATCCCAACCAGCCGCGAAAAACATTCAATGACGACGGGCTGGAGGAATTGGCCGACAGCATCCGGCAGGTGGGCTTGATACAGCCCCTGGTGGTGCGGCGCATGGACGGATTTTACGAGCTGGTGGCTGGGGAACGGCGGCTGCGCGCCTGCAAAATGCTGGGGCTTAAAAACATCCCCTGCCTGGTACAACAGGATGTGTACGAGGAGGACAGCGCCATGATGGCCCTCATCGAAAACTTGCAGCGGGAAAACCTGCATTATCTGGAGGAGGCGGAATGCTATGCGGCGCTGATCTCCAATTACAACCTGACCCAGGAGGAGCTGGCGCAGAGGCTTGGCCGCAGCCAAAGCTCCATTGCCAACAAGCTCAGGGTATTGCGGCTGTCTCCTGCGGTGAAAAAAGCCATGACGGAGGCGCGGATGACGGAGCGGCATGCCCGGGCGCTGTTGCGCATCCGGGACGAGTCAACACAGCTTACCATTATCGATAAGGTCAAGCAAAAGGGGATGTCGGTGAAGGATACGGAAAAGCTGGTGGATAAAACACTCAACAAGCTTTATGATGAAAAGCAGGAGGGGGTGGCTCCCCGGCCTAAAATCATACGCTATATCCGGGATTACCGCCTGTTTTTGAATTCCGTCAACGCGGCGGTCAAGCAGCTTATGGACACCGGCGCGCAGGTGGAAAGCAGTCAGACGGAGACGGAGGATGGGCTGGAGCTCGTGATCCGCGTGCGCCGTACCCCAAAGGACGGGAAATAAAATGTGGCTAGAGTAAAATCCGTCAAAATCAGCGACACACCCCAGGGTGCCCTCTCTTGCCGCCTTGCGGCAATTCACCTTGTGCGCGGCGAATTCGGAACCAATTTTCATTAGAAAATTGGGTACTTTGCACGTTTTGATGACCGTGTCCCCCAGGGGATACTCTCTTGCCGCTTTGCGGCAATTCACCTTAAGACATTGTCGAACAATCAAAACGTGCACCTTCAAAAAAGCGCAAGCTGCGCAGCAGCGGCGGTTTTTTGACACACAAAATGCCCGGGAAAACCCGGGCATTTTGCATGAAAAGAGAGGGGGAGGTTCGCTTTTCTATAACCGCTGTTGCGTAAACGCGAAGCTTAAAGTACTAGCTGAAATACCGCTCCAGCAGGCCCTTGAATGCCTTGCCGTGACGGGCTTCATCCCGGGCCATTTCATGGACGGTATCGTGAATGGCGTCGAGGTTCAGCTTTTTCGCCAGCGTGGCAAGCTCAACCTTGCCCGCGGTTGCGCCAAGCTCGGCCTCGACCCGCATTTCTAAATTCTTTTTCGTGGAGGAGGTGACGACTTCGCCCAGAAGCTCTGCAAATTTCGCCGCGTGCTCTGCTTCCTCCAAAGCGGCCCTTTCCCAATAAAGGCCGATCTCAGGATAGCCTTCCCGATGCGCCACGCGCCCCATGGCCAGATACATGCCCACTTCGGTGCATTCGCCCATGAAATTCGCTCTGAGGCCCTCGATGATTTCGGGATCCACATCCTTGGCGATGCCAACGACATGCTCAGCTGCCCAATTCATCTCTTCGTCTTTGATCTCCACAAACTTCTCTCTGGGGACTTTACACTGGGGGCAAAATTCGGGGGCCTCTTGGCCTTCGTGGATATAGCCGCAAACGGTGCAACGGAATTTTTTCATACTTTTATGTCCTCCTGTTGTTTGGTCTTGTTAGCATATTGATACCATATTAAATTGGGATTGAAACAATAAAATGTAAAAATATGCCGTGCTCTTTCCCGCGGCACTGCTTTTGCTATCGTTTTTCATGAAAGAAATCCGTAAGGATGCCGGCGCATTCCTCCTCCATCACCCCGCCGATCACCTCGATGGAGTGATTGAACCAGCCGTCGGTGATGTCCACCACGGAGCCGCAGCAGCCGGCCCGCTCGTCAAACGCGCCGAACACGATCCGGGACACCCGGGAAAGGATGGCGGCGCCTGTGCACATGGCGCAGGGTTCCAGCGTCACATACAGGGTGGCGCCTGTGAGCCTGCCGTCGCATTGGCGGCAGCCCTCCCTGATGGCCAGCAGTTCCGCGTGTGCGGTTGGGTCGTTTGCGGCTTCGCATAGGTTGTGGGTGCGGGCAATGACTTTTCCGCCTTGCACCAACACCGCGCCCACCGGCACCTCGTCCAGCCGATAGGCCTCAAAGGCTTCTTCCAGGGCCAATTGCATGTACTTGAGATCCATTCGCATTCGCTTATCCTCCAGGGCTACAGAAGTTCTACCCTTTGCAGGTCCTTATTCTCGACGGCGACAACATTTCGTCCCCTTTTTACAACACATACAATATGGGATATTATATCATCGGCATTGGCGGGAAGCAATCTGGGATGAACGGCAATCTATGGGGGAAAAAAGGAAGAATTTGACGAAAAAAAGCACGAAAAAACCCCGCTCGGCGGAACGGGGTAAAGGGAGGCCCTCTCTTTTTAGGGGAGGGAGAGGGGTCTTTGTGAACGGGTATCAGCAAAAGTCCTGATTTTTGAATACGTTCTTTATGTATATTATTACATTTTTGTTCTGTGATTGAAAATAAGTTAACAAAGGAACTGACGCCGGTTGAACCGCATAACGAAAGGAAAAATTCAATTATTGCCTAAGAAAGTAAGGCGATCTTCTCAAGCCGGGAGGCCGGTACTGGGAAATGCGCGCTAAAACGACAGCTTTCCATTTTATATATGTTGAATGATGCCCTTTTGACTTTATATATTAGGTATATTTATTACTTTTCCTAATTAAATAAGAAAATTCTATACTAGAGAATTTTTTCCACAAACCCATTGACATTGTGTCCAATGTGAATTATAGTTGTGAACTATATATGATATATGCGAACTTATTATATATCGTAGAAAAAAATTTATCCATCGGAGGTATTTATGGAACCAATTCTGGCAGTGGCAATTATCTTCATTATTTTTGCCTTGGGTGACGTGGTTGCAACCAAAACAAGAGCTATCATATCTATGTTATTTATCGCGTCAGTCATCTTTCTTGTCGTGTTCTGGACGTTCCTTCCCTCGACGATGTTTGCAGATTCTACGCTTTTGAGCGTGGGTGGCATCATGGTCACAATGCTGCTGGTGCACATGGGCAGCAATATCACAATCCGCGATTTTATTGACCAGTGGAAAACCGTGGTCGTGTCGGCGCTGGCTTGCGCGGGCATTTGTCTGAGTGTTTACTTCATCGGCGGGCTTGTGATAGATCGCGGCTATGCGCTGGTAGGCGCTCCCATCCTGTCCGGCGGCGTTGTAGCGACGTTGACCATGCAGGAGGCCGCAACTGCCGCTGGCCGTACGGATCTGGCGGTGTTCGCCACGCTGGTCATGGTAGCCCAGGGCTTTGTTGGCTACCCCGTTGCATCCTTGTGCCTGCGCTCTGAAGCAAAGCGCATTCAGAAGCTGGTCAAGGAAGGCAAGCTTACTGCTGCTGAGGGCGCGGCGGCTTCTGCTGCCCTGCAGCCCAAAAAGCGCCTGCTTCCCCAGATCCCCGCTAAATACAATGGACCCAACATGATCATCGCGAAACTGGCCATCGTGGGCTTCATCGCCACCTGGCTGTCCCAGTTGACCGGCGGTGCCGTTAATAAGTTGGTTGTGTGCCTGATACTGGGCGTGCTGTGCAAGGAAATTGGCTTTGTGGACGAAAACGCGTTCAACAAGGCGAATTCCTTCGGTATCGTCCTGTCCGTGGTGACATTGGCTATCTTCACAAACCTGGCCAGCGCCACCCCTGAAATGGTGATGAGCATGGTAGGCCCCCTGCTGGTGGTCATCGTGATCGGCGTAATTTGCTTTGCCGGAATTTCCATCATCGTGGGCAAGCTCTTCAAGTTCAGCTGGCAGATGAGCACCGCCATCGGCAGCACCTGCCTGTTCGGGTTCCCGGGAACCTTCATCGTCACCCATGAGGTGGTGGGTTCCCTGGCGGAGAATGAGGCGGAAAAGAAGATCATGCTAGACAGCATTCTGCCCAAGATGCTCATCGCCGGTATGGTGACCGTGTCCGTGGCCTCCGTTATTTTCGCAGGAGCCATGGCAGCCTGGCTGTAATGGAATTTCCTGCTGAAGGACAGAATTGAATAATCCAAATGGGGAGCGGGTGAGGTTCCCCATTTGGATATAAAGGAGAAGCAATATGCGCGATATTAAAGCCAAAATACATGAAATATATGATGAAATGATTGCCTGGCGCCGGGATTTTCATGCCCATCCGGAGCTGTCCAACAAGGAATTTAGAACCAGCGGCATCGTAATGGAAAAGCTTAAGGAATTTGGCCTTGACAAGGTTGAGAATATCTACGGAACCGGTGTGGTCGGCCTGCTTGTGGGTGTAAAACCCGGCAAATGCATTGCCATTCGCGCGGATATGGACGCGCTTCCTGTGCAAGAGGCGACAGGCCTCCCCTTTGCGTCTGAAACCCCCGGTGTGATGCATGCCTGCGGCCATGATACCCATGTGGCAATGTTGCTGTGCGCGGCAAAAGCCCTTGCTGGCATGCGGGATGAAATCCCGGGCAGCGTAAAGTTTATATTTCAGCCAGCCGAAGAAGTAGCGCCCCTTGGTGGTGCCAAGCCCATGGTAGAGGCGGGTGCGATGGAAAATCCCCATGTAGACGCCATCATTACCACCCACATCAGCCCGAGCCTGACCAATTCCGGGGCCATTGGCTTGTATAAGGGTGTGCTTACCACCAGCTTCGACCTGTATGATATTTCGATTACAGGCCAGTCCGGGCACGGCTCTCAGCCCCACACGGCCCACGACGCTATTCTGGCGGCCAGCCAGTTTGTGGTCACCGCCCAGCAGATCGTGGCCCGGCGCATCAACCCACTCAAAACCGCGATTGTATCCATTGGCCTGATCAGCGGCGGCTCTGCCGTTAACATCATTCCCGGGAGCGCAAAGCTTGAAATGTGCACCCGCACCTATGACGATGAGGCCCGCCGGATTACGAAGGAGCAGGTTTACAAGATCGCCAAGGGCATTGAGGAGATTTCCGAGTGCAAGTTCGAAATCAAGCATGTTGAGGGATACGGTTCTATCAAAAATGATCCCGGCCTGGTCGACTGCGCTAAAAGGGCCATTCAGAAAGAATTGGGGGAGGACGGCTACTTCTACCTCCCCGAGCCCATGTCCTTTAGCGAGGATTTTAGCTACTTCGGCAACGCCACCGGCACGCCCTGCGCTATGCTGCCACTGTACACCGCACCTCTGGGTCAGGAGCTCTATTCGCTGCATGACAATCGCTGCACCTTCCAGGAGGAGGCGTTGGAGAACGGGGTTACCGCCATGGTCGCTACCGTATTTGAGTATCTGGACAACTGAACAGATTATATTACTCAAGAAAAAGACAATATTAAAAGGCCCTGGCCGCACATTGCAGCCAGGGCCTTGGACTGTCGAAAAAGTCCTTTTGGGAGTATCTTTATTTCACTGCTTCCTCAATGGCAACCGCCACCGCCACGGTGGCGCCCACCATGGGGTTGTTGCCCATGCCGA